>JAKSDI010000088.1 GCA_022360175.1 Chitinophagales bacterium | reverse complement strand
CTGGCTAGATGTATTTACAAGGCAAGCTTACCGTGACACTATAATTAAAAGTCTCAGTTATTGTCAAAAAGAAAAAGGCCTAGTCATTAATGCATATGTAATAATGTCTAATCATTTGCATTTAATTGGATATGCAAGAGATGGTTATCAACTTTCCAATATAATCCGTGATTTTAAAAGGTTTACATCTAGAACAATAACTAAGGATATACTAAGTAAGCCAGAAGAAAGCAGAAGTGAATGGATGTTAAGGCTCTTCAAGTATTTTGCGAAATATAATAACGATAACGAAATGTATCAATTCTGGCAGAAAAGCAATCATCCTATTGAGTTAGCCAGCCCTAAATGGATTTTGCAAAAACTAGATTATATACACCTTAATCCTGTTCGTGCGGGGTGGGTAGATGAACCCAAGGCATATATCTATAGTAGTGCCCGGCAGTATTCAGGTGAGAACGGATTGCTACCCATTGAGGTACTGGATTTAAGAGCAACGAGGGGGTACAAATGGCTTTAACCTGAATACTTAACAAACAACTCCCTCTATCCATGATAAGCGTATTATATCGCGGAAACATTCCGCAACAATCTTCTAGTTGACATATCTGTTTGTCGAGGCTTGCAGCCTCGATACAATATGCTTTTTTGAGAGAAAGATTTTTTAAATCAGAAATCACATCTTTTGAATATGCGACTTCATCCATGATAAGCATATTCATATTGTACCGCGAAAACATTCCGCGACAATCTTCTGACTAACAGATCGCGTTCCAACAGATTATATTATATTCGATGAATGATAGATTCAGGTTCAAAATCTTATTCAGGCAAGTTATTGCTCTTCGGAGAGTACACCACCATACGAGGATCAAAAGCACTAGCTATACCACTGGCATCATTTAAAGGGCAGTGGAAACAGGCACAAACTACTGATAAAGAGATTCCTTCTCTTATAGATTTTATCAACTATATAGAAGCCAATAGCTGGGGTATCGAAATAGATATTAATCGCTTCCGAAAAGAAACAGATAATGGTCTCTACTTTGAATCTAATATACCGATTGGCTATGGAGTTGGAAGTTCTGGAGCTTTATGTGCAGCAGTTTACGAGCGTTATGCCTATGCACCACTTCATGCAGATGATTCAGCTCATTATGAGGCTTTGAAAAAAATGCTGGCTCAGCTGGAAAGCTATTTTCATGGTTCCAGTTCAGGCACTGATCCCTTGATTTGTTATCTCAACAAACCAGCTTTATTACAACCTTCTGGGCAAATATCTGTGCCTGTACTCTCAGATAATGCAAAACAAAAAGGCACCTTTTTTCTCATTGATACTGGGATAAGCAGAAAAACTGCTCCTTTAGTAGAAACCTTTATGAAGAAATGTAAAAATCCTGATTTCGTTAAACTACTAGCTAGTGACCTTATTCCTTATAATGAACAAGCTATTGATGATTATCTGCAAGGAAAGCGTACGGCATTAGCAATTGCCATGAAAGCTATTTCACGTTTTCAATTACAACACTTTCGTGCAATGATACCAAATGCATTTATTACTTTATGGGAAAATGGGTTGAGTAGCAATAATTACTCTTTGAAATTATGTGGCGCTGGTGGCGGCGGATTCATCTTGGGGTATACGCCACAAGCATTAGAAGAGATCGATTGGCCACCAGGATTAAAAATGATTCCACTAGATAATGTGTAGTGCTGCAAAGAAAAAAGGCTCCCCTTCAGTCTTGGGAAGCCTCGGTTTTTCATACTAATCCAATTTCGAAAAAAAATTATGATGACGCGCAAAAATGACTGAAGCGCAAGAAAAATGCGATTCACATTAGTTTGATAAAACGATGATAGAACGTGTAATATAACCCTTGAAAAGGGTATTTTTTTTGTCGGGTAGGTAAATGCCAGAAGTAAATTTGAATACTTTTGTTCGGCAATATACACCAAAATTACAATTTTTCTTTTATTAAACACATCTTAATCAAAATGAATGGCGGAAAAACACTCAAATGGCTGAATCAAAAGACCTTAAAAGGGCTTATTAGTTTGATTTTACTCGCCTATTGTACTATGCGAGTATATAGTTTATCCATGACCTATGATGAATCTGCTACTGTACTTGATTTTGTATACCGCCCACTTTCTTTCATTCTTACAAATGAATATGCCAGTGCCAACAACCATATTTTAAATACACTGCTCATTAAGCTATTTATACTGATAGAAGATACTCCTTTCTGGGTACGGCTTCCCAATTTATTAGCATTGATTCTTTATCTATATAGTGCCTCAAAACTTACACACCACCTGTTTAATAAAGCGAGTATTTCTGTTATGGCATTCATTTTACTTTCCGTCAATCCTTACCTGCTTGACTTTTTTTCCCTTGGCAGAGGTTATGGTTTGTCCTTAGGCTTTATGATGGCAAGCATGTACACCTGGCACTTATTCAGCGAAAGCTTGCATCAAAAAAAATTAAGATGGGCATTAGCACTCGCCATATTAGCAACTTACAGCAATTTCACAATGCTAAACTATTATCTGGCAATAGGGGCGCTCATTTTAATTATAGTAGCTGTAAAATCTGATAAGCCTTTATGGAAAACGATTCGGCCTACCCTATTTAGTTTATTTACTTCAACCATTGTTTTAGCAGGATTGATATGGGTTCCCTTATCCGCTTTAATAAAAAACCAAGCCTTGTATTATGGGGGAAAAAAAGGCTTTTTTAAAGATAGCTTTTATAGTCTTATTGAAAACGGATTATATGGCCGTTGGTATTTTGGCATGGACATTAAACAGTGGGTTCTTTACATTTTTTTAGCTCTAACATTTGTATCTCTTGCTATCAGTATCTGGAAAGCAGTACAGCACAAAAAAATAAGCGCACACCTCAATTGGAGTTTGTTATTATCGATAATGATATTAGGTAGTATACTACAGCATTACCTATTAGGAACCCGCTTTCTCATCAATCGAACCAGTCTTATCTATTGGCCAATACTTGCATTGATATGGAGTTATGGACTGAAATATTCCCCCTGGCCATTTCGCTTAATCTTTACCATCGCAATATGTCTTCATTTGTATTATACCGCCAATTTTAAATATGTAAGAGAGTGGTGGTATGATCGTTTTACAGAAGATGTTGTTGAATATGTAATAAGTCAACATCCTAATGATTCCGTCACAATAGGAGGGAAATGGCTTTATGCTTTAACCATGGAATATTATAAACAGGCAAGAGCATACAATCATTTTCAGGGGCCAGACAGAAAACAAGAGGTAAATAACAGTACTGATTACGACTACTTTTATATTGATGCACAAGATAAAGGCAAGTTGCATCCTTCTTATAAGTTGGAAAAACAGTTTGGCAGCAATATGCTACTGATGAAGAAAGAAGACTAGGCAAGTCAACTTCTTTGGTAGGTAATCGTATATATTACAATTACTTCTTTGAAGTTGTTTCAAAATGTCTGATGAGTTGATAGGAATAAGATTTTTATACTCATTGAGCTTTTTTTTGAGCTTCATAGTGGAGCTATGGAGCGATAAAAAAACGAAGAGGAGGGTAAAAAGATATTTCTAACGACCATTGAGGTATTTTTAAACAACTTCTTTATCAAAAAAGGAAATTCATATGCCTGGGCCAACTAGTCAATTAAAGATCACTAAAAATGAGAAAGGACAATTTCTCATGGCAGAAGATATGGTCGTAGTTGAAGAGCCTCTGGAAATCAAGCTCCTTACAGGCCCCCTAACCAATCGTGAATCGCGAAGCCTGGCAGTCACGATGCGTACTCCCGGGCAAGACAACGAACTAGCTGCTGGGTTTCTGTTTACAGAAGGCTTGATTGGAAAGCAGGATGATATTATTGCTATCCAGCATGTAGGACAGGCATTGCATCCGGATGCAAAAGATAATATTATTCAGGTAGAATTATCTCCTGAGCTTCAGCTTGATTTTGATAAACTAAGTCGGCATTTTTACACCTCTTCTTCTTGTGGTGTTTGTGGTAAAACTTCTATTGAAATGGTACGTTCCACAAGCTGTTATTATCCACGAAAACAACATCCAGTTATCAGTTCATCATTCTTGTATAGCCTGCCTCCTATGCTTCGTCCTACTCAATCAATATTCGAATTTACAGGGGGCATCCATGCAGCAGCTCTTTTTAATACAAAAGGAGAATTATTACTCATACGGGAAGATGTAGGAAGGCATAATGCCCTTGACAAATTACTGGGTGCTGCTTTAATGCAGGGAATGCTACCTTTGCGGGAACATATTGTATTGTTGAGTGGCAGAGCAGGATTCGAGTTGGTTCAGAAAGCACTAATGGCAGGGGTACCAATACTCGCTGCTGTGGGAGCTCCATCAAGCCTTGCAGTAGAACTGGCCGACGATTATGGAATGACACTTGTAGGCTTTCTTCGAGGAGAGCGATTTAATGTATATTGCGGACAAGAAAGGATAAAAAATATATGAAGTTTAGATGTACTAAAAACAGCATCAGATTACGATTACGCCGTTCTGAAATTGATCAACTAGCAAAAGAAAGAAGAGTTGAAGAGTTAGTTACTTTTGGCCCGGGTAGTGTACTAGCCATTATTTTAAAAACAGATCCAAATGTAGAGCATATTAATGCTCATTGTAATGGAAATATAGTTGCAATTAACTTACCAGATTTTATTGCGAATGAGTGGATACATTCTGATGAAATCAGCCTAAAAACTAATCAATTAAGCGGTGAAAGTGAGCCCCTCAATATTCTTATAGAAAAAGATTTTACCTGTAAAGACAGGAAAAATGAAAATAAAGCAGATTTTTTTCAGGAATTAGGAGACAAAGAATGCTAAGCTTTAAATAAACGATATATTCCAGCCAATTTAAACTTATATAATACCTCCCAATAAGTAGAACGAAGAATGAAGGAAAATGATAAGCTTCAGAAAGAAGCATCTAAAGCGCAATCGCCAGAAACATTTACAGGAATTAAACTTAAAAAGGCTAAAAAATCAGCAGCTGGTGTCCCAGGCATCACTACTGCCTTGAGGCATACAGGCAAATATATGTCTACAGGCCGAGCTGTAAAGACGATGTTTCGTGTCAATCAGAAAGGAGGATTTGATTGCCCTGGCTGTGCCTGGCCAGATCCAGACGATGAACGCTCCAAATTAGGAGAATACTGTGAAAATGGCATTAAAGCAATCTCCGAGGAGGCACAAAAGAAAACCATAGGACGAGATTTCTTTGCCAATCATAGCATCAGTGAGATGCTGCAATGGAGCGACTTTGAAATAGGAAAGCAGGGGCGCCTTGCAGAACCGATGATATTACGCAAAGGAGCAGATCATTATGAAACGATCAGCTGGGAGGCTTCCTTTGAACTGATTGCCCAGGAGTTAAAAGCATTAAACAATCCTGACCAGGCTATTTTTTATACCTCTGGCCGTACGAGTAATGAGGCTGCATTTTTATATCAGCTTTTCGTCAGAGAATTCGGTACAAATAATTTACCAGATTGCTCCAATATGTGCCACGAATCTAGTGGTGAAGGGCTATCTTCCACATTAGGTATTGGCAAAGGTTCTGTCACTTTAACTGATTTGTACGAGGCAGAAGTAGTAATGCTCATAGGACAAAACCCTGGGACCAATCACCCCAGAATGCTATCTGCACTGGAAAGATGTAAGGAAAATGGAGGAAAGATTATTTCTGTGAATCCACTACCAGAAGCAGGTTTAATGAAATTTGTGAATCCACAGCGGCCAGGCAAAGTCTTAAAGGGAGGTACTTCACTCACCGATTTGTTTATGCAGGTCAAAGTAGGAGGAGATATCGCACTGCTAAAAGCTATTATGCTGCGGTTGTGGCATGATGAAAAACAAGGAAAGGACGATACGATCTTTGACTGGGATTTTATTCACGAAAAAACAGAAGGCTACGAATCCTTCATCACTCATTTAAGCAAACACGATTTTAATGAATTGGCGAAAGCATCTGGGGTAGAAAGGAGTAAAATCCTGGAAGCCGTCGACTTGATAAAGCGCAATCAAAAAATCATAGTATGCTGGGCGATGGGGCTTACACAGCACAAATTTGGAGTTGCCAATATACAGGAAGTCGTAAATCTTCTCTTGCTTAAAGGAAGCATTGGAAAACCAGGTGCAGGTACTTGTCCAGTGAGGGGCCACAGCAATGTACAGGGAGATCGCACAATGGGAATTTGGGAAAATCCCAAGCCTGAATTTTTAAATAAATTAAAAGCGACTTATGGTTTCGAACCACCTCGTAAACATGGATACGCTGTAATTGATGCCATCAAGGCAATGTATGAAGAAAAAGCAAAGGTTTTCTTTGCAATGGGAGGCAACTTCCTTTCTGCTTCACCAGATACCGAATATACCGCTCAGGCGCTCAGCAACTGCCAACTTACTGTTCATGTTTCTACAAAACTTAATCGGAGCCACCTGGTACATGGACAACAAGCTTTAATACTTCCCTGTCTTGGACGTACTGATATAGATTTTCAGAAGAGCGGAGAGCAGTTTGTTAGTGTTGAAAATTCTATGGGGGTAGTGCATAGTTCTCAGGGAGTGCTGAATCCTCCTTCAAAACATCTTTTGAGCGAACCTGCGATTATAGCAAGACTTGCGCAAGCTACACTAGGAAGTAGCTCGAAAGTAGAATGGGAAGAGATGGCAAATGATTATGACCGTGTTCGAGACGCGATCGAAAATATCATACCCGGTTTTGAAGATTTTAATCGTCGGGTACGCGAACCTGGTGGTTTTTATCTACCCAATGGCGCACGCAAGCAAGAATTCAATACGCCTTCAGGAAAAGCTCACTTCACAGTCAATGAAGTACCTGAAAATACAATAACAGAAGGACATTACATCATGATGACTATTCGTAGCCACGATCAGCATAATACGACCATTTATGGCCTGGATGATCGCTACAGAGGCATTTATAATGAACGTAGAGTGGTGCTAATGAATAAGAAGGATATCAAAAAAGAAAACCTAAGCTCAGGAGATGTAATCCATCTGACCAGCCATTATAAAGGAGAAAAACGGATAGCCCGCTCTTTTATAATAATAGCCTACGACATCCCTAGTGGTTTTATTGCTACTTATTTTCCAGAAGCAAATGTATTGGTACCAATCAATTCTTATGCTAAAGGGAGTAAGACTCCGAGTTCAAAATGGGTAGAAGTAAGTATTGAGAAGGCTTAGAGGCAATTCCGTCTTGTACTCTTTTGACAAACAGGTAGATTTCTTTTGCATTGCCATACAAATTCAAAAGGATTGAACTATATTCATATTTCTAACGAAACAATTACAGTTGCAAAGCCTTTAAATATATAAGATAAACTTAGAGCATGTTTGGAATTTATTAATCGGGCTTATTTCGTCACTAATCAGCTTATATTTTGTTGGAAGAACACTCATTTAGCTTAGGCTAAAATCGTAACCTTCCGTCTCATCTAAGCCTAATTAGTGGCAAAACCGCCTCAAAGAACAAATTTCCAAACACACTCTTACTCAAGTAGCAGTCGATGGCAGCGAAATTATACGACAATCATGGCAGAGAGATCAATTATGTGAGGATGGCGGTCACAGATCGCTGCAATCTGCGTTGTTTTTACTGTATGCCCGCAGAAGGTATTGATTATGTTCCTCGCAAGGAATTACTGTCTTATGAAGAAATGCACCGCCTAATGCAGGTGCTTTCGCAAATGGGCATTACAAAGCTACGCCTTACTGGAGGAGAACCTTTCATCAGAAGAGACATTATGGATTTTCTGGCTGCCGTTAGCAAATTAGGCCTGGAACAGATTAATATCACTACCAATGGTACACTGACCGCTCCATTAGTTCCAGAATTGAAAAAACTGGGTATTCATTCCATCAACCTCAGCCTGGATACATTAGACAAGGATCGCTTTTATGAGATTACCAGGCGAAACGAATTTGATAAGGTGATGCACACGATGGACGAATTGCTCAGGTATGGCATCAAAACCAAGGTCAATGCGGTGGTGATGGAAAATAAAAATACAGAAGACCTTATCCCTCTGGCTGAACTGGCAAGGCATCAACCTATTGATGTGCGTTTTATAGAAGAAATGCCTTTTAATGGAGCCGGAAGCCACTACCCTGTATTAGCCTGGAACCATCGTCACATACTAGATCATCTTCGTCAGCACTATCCTGAAATAGAACGACTGCCTGATCCACCTTCTTCTACCTCTGCCAATTACCGGGTACCAGGATTCAAGGGAAAAATAGGCATTATCGCTGCATTTAGCCGCACCTTCTGCGGTACTTGCAATCGTATTCGCATCACTCCTCAGGGTATGCTAAAAACCTGCCTATATGATGAAGGCATTTTTAATGTAAGAAGCCTCATGCGTGCAGGAGCTACCAATGAACAAATGCGAGATGCCTTTCTGGATGCCCTCAACCACAGAGCCAAAGATGGCTGGGAGGCAGAGCGCAACAGAAACTTTGGCAGCCCTGTGAGTGAGTCAATGTCTACTATAGGTGGATAAAGCAAACCACGATAACACATAATTATCATAATATCTCCTTGAAGCTTGCCCTCTCTTCATACGCTACTCTCTTTGCGTGTAAGCATCTAATTTTAAACCAAAATCCCCCCTCTCACATCAACTTAGTAATTTTCTCTATTTATCCGAAATAGGTATTTCCCCTCTAAAAGAAACAGTCGTATTATCTGACATTTGTAATGGATTCAGTCTTGTATGTGGTACCACACTCAGAGGCAAAACCAACGGATGGAAAGCTACTTGATTTGTTTATGGAATATTCAGATCGTATTCCAAATTAAGCATTGATGCTCACCATCCAGGTAGGAGGCTGAAATCCGAAAATCATTATTGTATAACAACTAAAACCTATCAATCATGGCAATTTTAAATTTTCTTGGACGCGTCAACATCGCAGTCCGCATTGTAACAGAGAAATATCCTGACGCTCAGTTGTACGAAGTAAATGGAGTATCTTCAACAGGCTCAACTACCGATCCTTTAAAGATTGATCAATTAAGGGTCGTTTTTCACAACAGTAATAACACAACCGTTATTATCAAATCAACTAGTTGGGGAGAATTTGGAGAACCAGAATTAATTCCTCAAATATGGGTAGGAGATGTTGTCATCCAATGGCCTGTAAAAATGGACTTAACAGAAGCTAATCAACTAAAAGAAGCTGCTGGGTATAAAGCTCCTTATAACGCAGTTACTCTTCGTAATCCTTTAGGTGCTGTCAAAAGCAATCCATGTTATATTTTCAACAGTGATCATAAGGGAACATACATCTTTGTAGACACAATAACCAAAGAAGTATATACTGGAGTTGGCCTACTAAAATAAAACTGGCAAGGCT
Source organism: Chitinophagales bacterium (assembly GCA_022360175.1). Lineage (GTDB taxonomy): Bacteria > Bacteroidota > Bacteroidia > Chitinophagales > Saprospiraceae > JAKSDI01. The sequence continues at coordinate 80,616 of JAKSDI010000088.1, read as the reverse complement.
GTCTTAAAGCCCTTGGAGTTAGAATCAACTTCAAGGGCTTGCTTTTCTACAAATAATATACACTACAGGAAGTAAAGCAAGTACGAGCATTAAAGCAATCACATGTCTGATACATCAGATCATAATGAAGGTATTTGATGCTAGGCTTCTTCTGTCATCTATTATCTAATTATGATGTAGTTGTCTTAATTATTTTTTCACACCAAAAAAGATAGAATATGAATATTTTAGTATACCCTTTGAGTATTTCACATCCTGATAAAGAAAATTATATAAGAAATAGAATAAGTGTATCTGTATATAATTTAAATGAAAAGGGAGAGAAAGTAGAAAAAAGTGAATTAGATCGAATGACTAGAAATTACTTATGTTATTTTGATCAAATTTCTAATAAAAAGATTTTTTTTAGTATAAATGAGACATATGCTCCAAAACATAAAATTGAAAAACTCGAAAGCTATAGAGCTGATTTAGTAAACAATATTTCCAAATCTTTTCCTCTTCTTCAAGATGAGATAATAGAAGAAGAAGAATTAGGCTTCTTACCTTACTCTACGGACTTACGTCCTTCATATTGTTTAGCATTAAAAGTGAAAACTAATTTATCTGAGTTATTGTTCATTGACAATAGTACCTCAATTCATATAGATACATATGAATTGAAGGCATTAAGCTCGCATCTTTTACAAGAAAAAAATGCTTTATTAAATGGAGCTGAAATTGATTTTTCTAAAATAGCCAGAAAACTAGCTAATGGACTAGCAGGAAAAGCTCCTTCTCCATATGACAAAATTGCATCGAAATTAATTGGATTAATTTGGCCAGATAGTGATACAGCTGAAAATGAATGGAGAAAAGCGTATAAAGAAATAAAGCAAATAGTAAAAAAAGAATTAGCACAAAACCTAGTTAATGAAGCCATTATTCAACTTAGAGGCTATGTTAGATTCAATAATATTGAATACAAACACATTAGAGATTCAGGGAAGAACCCTCAGGAATGTATTGATGCATTGAGACCTTATAATAAAGATTTTTTCACAATAACAACAAATGTGTTTATTAGAGATCTTCCTAAGGAAGCAGAATTAGCTATTGATTGTATTAGTAGTTTTCTGCTTGGAGCTAATCTTCATATTGCATTAAAGCAAGAAATAGCATTACAATATAAAAGGATAAGTGAAACAGAAGCAATTCCTTATATAGAGATGATTATATCACTTGCAAAGGATTATATAGGTTATGCTAAAAAATTGCGAAATACCATGATAGATTATAGGCTAAGTTTTATAACCAAAATAGAACAAAAATGTAGTTATAGTCCATATTGGATTTTTACAGATAATTTCACAGGTAAAGAGTATTATATACATTTTAATAAAGATAACGTACTGCAGATAAAACATATCCTTGAGGAAGAAAGAAACTCTTTAATACAAAAGTTAAAGACTGAACAGGAAAATGATTTTAAATACAATGTACAACCTGTAATAGATAGTTGGAAAGAATTGGAAAAAAATCCTATTCCTCAACTAGCTACCTTCTCTAAATAAGTCCTGAAAATGATTCATCTATCATAATTGACAAATGATTAAAAATGAATCTTCTATTAGCAATTTTTGCTATGTTAAATCTTATCAAAAGTAACTACTAATCATCTCGTTTTTTGAACTGTCCGAGACATATAAAGGTAACATAAGATTTGTTTTTCTTTCAGTGAAAATCTTTTATCTCATGTAGCGGAGTATCTTATGTACATCGCATTGCCCAAAATATGAAACATAGCAACGAGGCATATCATCAGTCATAAAACCTAAAATACTGAGTTGTCTTAAAAAATTGCTGCTTGCTGATGTCATGAAAGGCCTTGAAACGAAAAATAAGTAAAGGCTCTTCAAGACATCAGCATCACTTCATCCGGATTAATAATACCATTCTGGATAGCGTATACGATCAATCCAGCGGTATTTTTGGTGCCCGTTTTGAGTAACAGGTTGCTCTTATGAGCTTCGGCTGTTTTGGTGCTGATGTATAATTTTTGAGCAATTTCTTTGGCACTCAATTGCTCACAGAGGAGCTTTAGTACTTCTAGCTCTCGATTGGTGAGGGATTGTTTGCTATGGGTGGCTACTTTAGGAGCTTTATTAGATATTTGTTGGCGTAGAGCCTCTATTTGATCTGGTGATAAATAACAACCTTTTTGGTGTACAATGTGGATGACTTCCAGTAGCTGATTTTTATTGGTTTCCTTGGGGAGAAAAGCGTGAAAACCAGCTCTCATCATATAACCAGTATAAGAAGGCTGAAACAAACTGGATAAGGCAATCACCTTAATGGTAGGGTATTCTTGCTGGATAACTTCCATAGCTTCCATGCCTGAACCATTTTCCATTTTAAGATCAAGAATAATAATATCAGGAAGTCCTTCCGCTTGTTTTAGATGGTCCAGTAATTGATTACCACTGTGGAGCATTTCTTTTACTATTAGCTGCTCCTGAGAGGAAAGAAAATCCCGAAGTAGCTGGGCGATCAATTTATCGTCATCAACTATTAATAGCTGTATACCTGGAGTACTTTTCATAGGGTAGTTGTTAAGATCATTTTCAAACCATGGGGGCTATGGCTTTTAAATTTGTGTTGTGCTTCGATAATGGTGCACCGCATTGCTATATTTTTCATGCCCAGGCCTTCTTGTCCTTGATCAGATAAACCACAACCATTATCGGTATAAATTAAGGCAAAGCGTTTAGTGCTATTACGGATATGTATACCGATAGAGGAAGCCTGGGCATGTACAATAGTATTATTGACAAGCTCCTGAACGATTCTGTAAAGGTGAAGTTTTTTATTGGTTGCAATAGTGGTACTATCATTCGTGATATTGACCTCTACTGCATGGGTTTGTTTGAGTGGTGCCAGAAATAGAGTAAGTAATTCCTCCAATGGCAGGCGATCAATCAGGGGAGGCATTAGGTCATGGGAAATATTTCTGGCGGTAGTGATTGTATTTTGTAGCGAAGCCGTGAATTCAGGATCGTCATTATTCAACATCATAAATCGCAATGAGCCAATAAGGCCATCGTGAATATCTGCAGCTATTCTCTTTCTCTCAGCCTCCATAGATTCTATGGTAGCTGCCGCTAGTTGTTGCTGATGCTGTACCTCTAATATATGACGCTTTGCCGTTTCCTGCTGAACTGTTGTGACGTATTTTTTTACTTGCCATATTACAATCAGCATAAACGACAGGATACCAGTACCCAGGATAGCTATAATTATTGCAAAGCCAGTGGGTGTTCGCCAATCCATTCTAGAATATGGTTTTAGGTTATATTAAAAATGCTAACATAACATCTCTAATACATATCTATTAAAAATGTACCACCTTTTTACTAAAACGTATGACATTAATGTAATAATACTGGAGAAATAGCGCTCTGAAAAACCAAAACCAGGCTACTATCTTTAAATTCTCTTTGTACAAAAAATCTCCAGTTGCAGCTAAAAAAAAGTCTATCCCGAAGAAGAGAAAAATGGCAATATTCAGATGAAGCAAATGAGTCTGTTCGGGATGAGCATAAATACGCAAAAAAGTATACAAACTCAATAGCATAATAAACAATGAAACAACCGTTCTGCCTATTGTGAGATCAAACAAAAAACTAAAAAGTAAGAACAATAGAAGTAGCCGCAATACGAGTTTAGGAGCCACCTGTTTTGTCTCAAAGGGATTTAACCAAGCGGTTAAAAGAATAAGATGAGAAGCATAAGTAATGGGCAACAAAAAATGATTCTCTGTTATAAAAAGCCCGATTAGCTCACATATGGTTAGAAGAAAAAAAAATAATTTAACCCATAAACCAGTAGAAGTAAATGCTCCAAAAAAACAAATTGCAGCAGAGATATAAACCAGAATGTCTATTGCGATATATAATGCTTGATCATACAATGGCATTTAAATCTATTTAGAATGGAGGCCTTGGTTTAGTAACGTCGTAATATGTTTGGGCATCTATAGTTAGATCCGTAATTATTAATTCTACATATTCAACAGTCTCTTTTTTCAAAAATGTAGTAAGTCCGAAGCAAAAATAAGCCTCTCCTTTTTGTCCTTTAAATAACTCTTTTATATCACCTAAAGGAATAGAAAAATATTCAACAACTTGTCCTATTTTTTGCATCTTATTAAACCAATCTTCCTTGTTATCTTTCCATCGATCTATTCTTTTTACAGCTTCTTCAGAAGGGATACGAGCATGATGATCTTTAATTATAGAACAGTTTATGATTTTGGAACTCTCTGTTTCTTGTATAAGCCATAAAGGTTCTAAACATAAATAAAATTGAATTTCTTGTTCATGTAGGCCTATATATACATAGCAGCTTTCTTGTTCTTCTGATGACTGGGATTGTATCCACGGCTCATATTCCTCATAAGTAACATGGAATGTTATATTCTCTTTAAAAAACTTAGATGCAAAATGGGTATTTCTAGCATTATCCCATCTTCTAGCAGCAGCTTTTAGAACGTTTACATCTTCTTTTTCAATATTCATTTTAGTTAAGGTTTTAGGATGGATTTTATATCCTTTGCTAAAGGGAAAAACGATTTCTTAGAAGGGCCCTAATGTAAAAAATAATTATAATTTAAATATAAAATAATACAATAATAATTCTTAAAAATTGTCCATAGGAAATAGGATGATTTTTTAGTTGATAGATTGCTACTTCTATCCTCCAATTTTAATGGCACAACTATGCTTTCCCATGATACAATGAAGCACTTTCAATGATAATGTTAAAATATTTTTCAAAGTTGACCTGTTTTATTTTTTTAGACCAATCTAAAACTATATCTTTGTGAGTATAATTTAAAAACAAAACATCGTGAAAAACATATTAACCCTATTCTTTGCATGCTTGTTTCTCCAACTTCAAGCCCAGCAAACTGCTACCCTTACGGGAAATATAGAAGCGAAGGGAGAAGCAGTTCCTCTAGCTACTATCCGAATCTCAGGGAGTGAATTGGGAACGGTTGCCAGCGTAGATGGCTTCTTTAAGTTAGAAGGACTTCCCTCTGGTACACATATAATAGAGGTATCGGCTGTTGGATATGAATTAAAAACGGAAACCGTTTCATTAACAGCAGAGCAATCAAGCCTTCATATAGATATTAAAATGGAAGCTAGTCAAATTGCGCTGGATGAAGTGGTGGTAACTGGTACTATGAAAGAAGTCAACCGGCTCGAAAGCCCTGTACCTGTTGAAGTTTACAATCCTGTATTTTTCAAGAAAAACCCAACACCAAATATATATGAAGCTTTGCAAAACGTGAATGGTGTCCGGCCGCAGCTAAACTGTCAGGTTTGTAATACAGGAGATATCCATATTAACGGACTGGAAGGCCCATATACCATGGTACTCATAGATGGCATGCCAATTGTCAGCAGTTTGGCTACCGTCTATGGATTGTCAGGAATTCCTAATTCCTTAGTAGAGCGAATGGAAATAGTGAAAGGTCCTGCTTCTTCTTTGTATGGCAGCGAAGCCATCGGCGGATTAATCAATATTATTACCAAGAACCCTGTGAAAGCCCCTCTTTTTAGTGCTGATGTTATGGGAACAAGCTGGGCAGAATTTAATGCCGATTTAGGCGTACGCTTTAATTTAGGAAAAAAGGCTTCTGTCCTTACGGGAGTCAACTATTACAATTATGATAATGTCATTGACAATAATGATGACAATTTTACAGATGTCACCATTCAGGAACGGATATCTGTATTTCAAAAATGGCGCTTTCAAAGAAAGAATAATCGCTTGTTTACACTTGCAGGGCGTTATTACTGGGAAGATCGCTGGGGTGGAGAACTGGATTGGACACCTGCTTTCAGAGGAGGAGATGAAATATATGGGGAAGCCATCACTACAGAGCGCTGGGAATTGTTGGGACAGTACCAATTACCTACTGTGGAGAATATGATGTTTTCGTTTTCTTTCAATAGTCACGATCAGAATTCTGTTTATGGTGATACGCCTTACATTGCCGACCAGAAAATTGGATTTGGACAATTGACCTGGGACAAAACAGTTAACAAACATGATTTACTCCTTGGTGCCGCTCTACGCTATACCTATTACGATGACAATACACCTGCCACGGCTGAAGCTAATAATAGCGAAATCAATAATCCCGATGAAATTTGGTTGCCTGGCATTTTTGTACAGGATGAGATTGCACTTAATGAAAAACATAAAATGTTGCTGGGTTTGCGTTATGATTATAACGATGTACATGGCAATATTTTCACACCCAGGCTAGCTTATAAATGGTCCATTTCCAAGAATGATATTTTCCGCCTGAATGCAGGTACAGGTTTCCGGGTAGTCAATCTTTTCACTGAAGATCATGCTGCTCTCACAGGTGCCAGAGAAGTAGTCATTGCCGAAGCACTTGACCCTGAACAATCTTACAATATCAATCTCAATTACATCAAGAAGATGTATATGGACAATGGTGGCTCAGGAAGCATTGATCTATCTGGCTGGTACACTTACTTTACGAATGTCATACTCCCTGATTATGAAACCAACACCAATCAAATCATCTATGACAACCTAGACGGTTCGTCGGTTACGAAAGGGATAAGCCTCAATGCGGATTTGACACTGCCAAATGGTTTTTCCTTTTTACTAGGAGGTACGCTAATGGATGTTTCCACTACAGAAGATGATGTGACGGAACGACAAATTTTGACAGAACGCTTTACAGGGACCTGGTCCATTTCTTATAAGTTTTGGGGCAATAAATGGTCGGTGGATTACACTGGAAATGTTTACGGACCAATGCGCTTACCGCTGTTGGGAGAACTTGACCCACGCCCGGAAGAATCCCCCTGGTGGAGCATCCAAAACATACAATTGACCTATAAAGGCCTAAAGAATTTCGAGTTTTATGGTGGGGTAAAAAACCTGTTAAACTGGACGCCATGGAAAAATCAGGATGAACCTATCATTGCTCGTAGTTTTGATCCTTTTGACCGTGAGGTTGAGTTTGATGCCAATGGCGAGGTACTGGCAGGACCAAATAATCCTAATGCATTGACCTTTGACCCGTCCTATGTTTATGCTCCCAATCAAGGCATTCGAGGATTTCTGGGGATTCGATATTCTATTCAATAGATATAAAATGAGAATCGGTATATACCTATTAATGGGTTCATATTTATTGGTAGTAGTGGGTTGTGCTTCGACATCAGGGAAGTTGAGTACGCCCACTGCTTCATCACTAAAGCTTCAACAGTTTTCGTTTTCTCAACTGGACAGTTTGATGACTGTAGAACAACGCCCCGTCGCTGTTTTTTTGCACGCTGAATGGTGTAAGTTTTGTAAGAATATGGAGCAGACCACTTTCCAAAATGAACGTGTCATACATCTACTTAATGAAAAGTATTACTTCATTTCTTTTGATGGAGAACAAAAAGAAAAGGTAGTCTTTAATAAGCATAGGTTTGACTACATACCAAACGGACGAAATTCGGGCGCCCACCAACTGGCTACTGCTCTGGGAACAGTAAATGGAGTATTGGCCTACCCTGCTTTTGTTATCCTAAACCCAAAGTATGAGATCATATTCCAATACAATGGTTTTCTAGAAGGGCAAGACCTTTCAGAGGTATTAAGGAGAGGAAGCAATGAGTGAGTGATTTACTCCCCACCATCCATATCAAAATCCAGGTATTCTTCTTCTTCGGGGCTACTGCTGTAATCATCGCGCCATTCTACTGGCTCATCAACGAGATCAATAGCACCAAATTCCTGCTGAAGCGCTTTGCGAATATCCCTTTTGCGAATTTCACTCAACTCAAAATCAGACTTTACCCGACGCTTGGCAGACTTGATATTGTAGTCATCCAAAGTGCCCAGCACTGAATAATATAGGTTGAACCAGCCATTCTTTTTGGCTGGTTTTGGCGCAAGCTTGGGATCATGGCGCTTAAAGCGATCTGCCATAACCTGCCCAGCATTAACCTGGATATTATATTTTATTTCGTGTTCGAAAGAATGCTCGCCACTAATGGTCAAATTCAGAGCATTACTCCGGATAAACATAGCAGGCAGGTAGAAACGCTCGTTGCGAATTTCCATGAAGTTTTGTAGATCTACAAACTTAATACGGCGCAAATCTTTAATATTAACAAAAGTTGAAAAGTCTTCCAGCATCTTAAAATCCTCCAATTCTCCTTCTTCTATTTTGACGCCTGATAGTACTCGCAACTTATCCATCAAAAAGTTGCCTTTTTCATCCCAATAACTGAAAATCGCGACCTTCGCATTGAGGTCTCCTTCAAGATTTTTACCCATCAGTACATCCTGGCCAAAATTTTCAGCCTGATTAAACAGTTTTGTAACATTTAATTGCTTACAGGTCATCCGAGCTTTCAGGCTAGGTTTTTCATCAAAAAGAGCTGTACCATCCAGGTCTATATTGCCATCAAAAGCATTTACAGACCCTTTGATTTCCATCGTACTGTTATTAAATTCCAGTGTTCCTCTAAACGATTCACCTACTATCTTATTAAAATTAAATTCTTCAATATCTGCATTAAAACTACCGTTCAAGAAACTGGTAATTCTTGCCCGACTTTGAACATTAGCTTCTTTAAGAGAGTCCTGTACTACTTCCGGAGCATCTTCTTCACTTTCACTTAAAGTAGAAAGACCAATTAGACGATCGATATCCAATTTATCTGCTGTGAGGCTGGCGTCAAATTCCAGTTCTACATGGCGAGAGTTGAGAGAATCTGCAAATAGGACAGGCAGAACATTAAAAGCATACCCCTTGAAACTAATATCACTCCCCGCTCCTTCCAAACGAAGGCCATCAATTGCAAGGCGATTCCCTTCCAAGGTAAGCACTCCACGATCTATCAGCATTTCTTCTTCATTGATCTTTAGGCCTGCATCATCAAATTCCAATGCCCCCGAAGCTTTCACCTGAGCAATTCGGCTAGGGTTGATCATATCTTCATAATCTCCATTTATGACCAGGCGTTTGATTTCGATTTCTCCACTCCCATCGGTAATACCAGGATTGCCAAATAGACCGTAAGCAGAGTTAAGAGGAACAACACCATCCAGGAAAAAATCAATGCGAGGATCATCAAAATTATTCACCTGCAAGCGCATCTCTACCAGTTCTCTATTGAAATAAGCTTTGAATTGTTCTATAGTAAAGGATGTTGAACTATTATCTCTGTATTTTCCATTTGAAAAAACAGCATTGAAACTTACATCCTTGAGTGGATTATTGAGCTGAGGGAGAGACAGGCGCCCTTCATCCAAACTAAACTCTACTCTAACTTCCGGATTTTGTTTTTGATTATATTGGCCTTTTACCAAACCATTTAAAGCAAATTGCCCTGTTGATTCTATTCCTTCAGCCCCTTCAAGATAAGCAGCAGGTAGCAAGTTAATAACTCCTTCTAACTGTCCATTATCATTCGTAACAAACAGGTCAAAATAAGTACCACTATCCCAGCTTTCAATATTACCATCTAACCTGAATGCGTTTCCTTCAATATCGAGAAGGACCTCTTCAAGTTCATAAATTCCTTCTTTCAAATTGATCGCTATGCTTGCATCATAATTAAGTTTTTTGCCGGGGAGATAACGAATCCCTTCCAGGTCAGCAAAACGGGTGCTAATTTCTGCATCACTCTTCAAGGTAAATTGATCGCTAGAAAATTTGCCAGAAAAGTTAGCAGATTCTACCAGAGCTGCAATTTCCTGTTTTGCGCTGGCATCTTCGTAGATCAGTTCTATATTTTCAAGGCTGGCTTGTTCCAGAGAAATGGCAGTGGAGGAGCTTTCACCACTTTCAGTTCCTTCTTCTCCTGATGATTTAAAAATATCGTAGTTAGGGTTTCCTTTCTTATCTATTTGAACATTAAGAGCTCCATTACTGATCACCACTGACCTTACCTTAATATTAGAAGAGAGCAAGCTCCAGACACCAAAACGAAATGATATTTCTTCTGCTTCCAGCAAATTACCATCTCGGCTATCTCGCAATCTTACCCCTTGAAAGTTAGCACCTATATTAGGAAAGGTGCGAATAACCGATAAATCAAAGTCCTGTATAACCAACTCTGAAGTGAGTTGCTTATTGATTTCGCTAGTAATTTTCTTGCCTACTTTTCCTTCAAATAAACCAGCTATAATGACTAGTGCTAAAATAATAACTACAAAAAAGATGAGTAAAATAACAGACAGGCGTTTCAGAAACTTTTTCATCGGCTATGGTTCGTTTTGACAAATGCTAAGATAGTCTTTTTAGCATTGCCCTGTATTAAAAAAGCCACCCTCTCGGAGAGGATGGCTCACTTGACAATAAAGAAGTTTAATACTTTATAGTACTAATCAAAAACTAATTTGTTCTTATTAGCCTTTGACTCCTATTATTCAACGATCAATCGACGTACTAAAGTGCCTTCCTGACTATATATTCTAATGAAATATAAGCCAGCAGGCTTATCAGTTAACTTAAGCTCCTGCTGAAACTCTGACATCGCTTGATCTACTTGATAACGTTCCAGTACCTCTCCGGTAGCATTGATCATATCCAATGTGAAGGCTGAAATTTCCAATTCGCTAATTCGGATAGTACTTATACCTGATGTTGGGTTTGGATAAAGGTCAACAATAGCTGATAATGTTTGATCATTAACACCAGCACAAACATCTATCGTAAATGCCAGGTTGACTTCTATAGTACAATCAAAATCATTGATGACCGTAACTGGCAAATCATACGAACCTACTTCCAATCCCTCTGTTGAGAAACTTTCCACTACCTCACCATTGATGATGAAGCTATTACCCATACCTGGATCAAATATAAATGGATTTTCCACACACAACATCGTATCAAGCGGGAAGTTAATTTCAGGTAGAGGATTGAAGCTCACGCCTACCTCATCAAATGCTTCACAACCATTGCTATCTACTACAGTAATAGAGTAAGTAGCAGGATCACTAACTTCTATTGTACTGATCTCTTCCCCATTACTCCATTCATACAATTCAAAACCATCTTCTGCTTCAAGGCTAACCGTTTCCCCCTCACAGGCAACAACATTTTCACCTAGTTCAATAACTGGTAGAGGCAGAATTGTTACTTCTGAAGTATCAGATGCTGTACAGCCCGCAGCAGTAGTAGCTACGACAGTGTATGTACCTGCATCTGTCACGGTAATAGTAGTAGTAGAATCACCAGTAGACCATTCTATATCAGCATATTGTCCTGATACTTCCAATATAATAGCATCACTTTCACATAAGGCCAGGTTAGCAGGAATAGAAATAATTGGACAGTTGAGTTCCAATTCGAACAATGCAATAGAACCGCTCACCTCATAAGCTACGCTTAGCATAGGCTTTCCATTTGGACTATCTTCTGCCGGAATGAAATTAAGCCCTTCAGGACTTAAATCGCCTCCTAATGCATCTACGGTACGGGTGTTGATATACTGAACGTATTGAGGTGCGGTTGGGTCCGTCACATTATAAACCATTACTCCACCGATTCGCTCCAGGCTAATAAATGCAAACTGGCTACCATCTATTTCAGCAGTAATCACAGTTTCTGGTTCTGGCCCCTTATCACCAGAACGGTTTTTGAAATCATTTTCCTCATTATCTGAGTTGAAAAGTGCTCCAAATACAGGATCAGCAGCGGTGATTTGTTCTAAATCATTGCCACTATCATATACCAACTCACCTGTAGTTGCATTCCAGATAGAGAAAGAACGGCCACCATAAACATATATCTCATCAAGGTCACCATCTCCATCCGTATCACCATTTGCATTCGTTACCTTCAGAGAACCCAATAAGGCTTCTTCTTTTAGATATGCTGCATTAGGAAAAGCAGTTTCATCTAAAATAATCTCATCATCTTGTACGCTGTATTCTTCTCTATAACCATCGTAGTCACGAGCATCTCCTTCATTGGCAGTGATTAGATAACCAACTCCATCAGCATTGAAATAACTGATAGCATCAGGCTGATAGATACCTCTTACTGGCCAGTTTGCAAAAAAGATGTCACCCGAACTATTAGAAGCATCCATTGTAACACCATTTGCTGTCCAATCTTTAAAACCTAGTGGCACCAGATTATTTACAGCTTCTTGATTGATATCTATTACAGCGACTGCATTATTTTCCTGGCAAGTAACATAAGCAAAAGTACCATCATCAGAAATAGCAATGCTTTCTGGCTCCAGGTCTTGGGCTACTGTTGCTCCCGGACCAAAGATTCTGATACCTTGCGCTTCCAATTCAGCCTGTTGATTATTGAAATTCTGAAATCCAATCGTATTTGCGGTAGCAGCTGCAATGCCATCACTGATATCTATGATAGTAATGCTACCTTCTGGATCAACGATGTAGTCATCATCAGGTTCTCCTTCATTTGCGGTAAGCAATTTAGAACCATCAGGAGTGAAAACTACCATATCAGGTAGTACTCCTGTCGGTACAGAATTAAGGAAGGTACCATCTGTATCGAAGAAAGCGACTACCCCATTATCATCAACATTATTACCTTCAACAGCTACAGCCACTATCCCATTTTGAACAGCTACAGAGTTGACACCTCCACCATAAGAAGACAGATCGATAGTGTTTACCAGGCTAAGATTGGCAGGATCAGCATAGCTGACTATTTCTAGAGTATTAAGCTCAGCACTGCTAGAAAAAAGACGATGGCTAGCACCATCATGAGCAATAATCTCTGCTATCTTATCTCCGCCAAGGTCAAAACTACTAAGGTGGTTTAATTGAACATACGGATCAATAGCAGCAGCAGGAGCCAAATCATCATTATCCTGAATCAAAAGGATGAAACGAGCATTTTCACCCACACCAACCGTACTTTGTTCCTGATCGATCTCCAGGATTAAATACCTACCGCCAAGTACATCATTATCTAAAATATTGAGCTCAATCGATTGGTCGCTAGTATCATTAGCAGCAAAATCAATGCTTGTCGAAGCAAGCGTATAATCTACACCATTAACAGCAGTAGAAGCGCTAACAACAGTAATTATGGCACTAACTTCCATATCACTCGGATTATTAATACTCAGACTAATATTATAGATACCACTGGCTTCATTCAATTGAACATTTTTTTCCACAAAAGAAATAAGAGGAGGAGCTACTTCGCTAAGGCTACCTGGGTTGGCAAATATTTCTGTTTCTTCAAATTGATTTGAGTTGGCTCTCCAGTTAGCAGCAAGGCTATTATCCAGTTCTGGTGCGATCAATTCTAAAGAAGGGCCACCTCCATTTGCTTCCAAAGGCCAGGGCGTATCATCATCATAAGTAACTTCATCAATCACATAGTCAAACACATTCGTGATAGATAAAGAGCTGGTATTATTTGGAAGAGAAGTACCTCCCCAACCATAGAAATCCATGCCATAAAATGTTTCGGCAGCCGTTTCATCCGCAGCAAGTAATAAAAACTCGCCAGGTGCAAGATCAATAGCTGGAAGCGCAAAAACATCCGGGCCGTTAAATGTTAAACCAGCTAAAGCTACCGTTGCTTCATCTGCATTGTATATCTCAACAAACTCATAATCATCACTACCAGGATTGTTGTACATGATTTCAGTAATGACAAGTTGTGGTTGCCCATCATTGTAAACAAAATCATAAGTATGGCCGCCTATGTATACATTGCCCGCGACATCTGCTACCTGGCCAACTACCAGGCTGTAAAACGTACCATTAGTGAAAGGAGATGCAAATGCTATATCTACATAATAAGTATTGTCTCCAGGCTCTGTATAAGTAATATTGTCTATTATTGCTCCAATTGTATAGTTATTAGGGTTCTCCACACTTGCCTCGTTCATCGATTCATTATAGTATACACGAATGGTAGAAGCATCCATCAATTCTGCACTTAAAACAGATGGAGCAAAAAAGTCAAAATCCGAGCTAGATAGAACAATATCATCAAAACCAGCGTAAGCTAAATCACTATTTTGCTTTGTCATCAAACGCAAGCGGACAGTAGACGTACCAGAGGGGATATTTACAAAGACGGTAGTCCAGGCTTCTGTATTTCGATTCAGGTCAACATAGTTGGCCATGTCAAAACCAGTATCCGTATCAAATTCCAGAATATACCCTATAGAGTCATCCTGCTCATAAGCTACGGTATAGTATTTAAAGACCAGGATATTGTGAGGATATCCGGATACATCTACTTCATCAAAATCAAGTGTATGGAAACCATCAATACCGCCATTGGAATTGTCCAAGTTATGCATATACCAGAAGTTACCTCCTGTTGCAGGTACAATTTCCGAGGTTATAGAGGCTACTCCCCAGGTATTATCATTAAGATCGTAAGCAGCAGGGACAGGCGTAAAGTTCCAGTTGTCTTGAACAGCGCCTTCAAAGCCCTGTGAAAATTCCTGTTGCCCCCACGAAAATAGCGTGAGCAACATACACATAGAGAAAGTAAATGAGTACTTGTACGTCATAAACAAGGTTTTGGATTTGAAAGATATGTAGCCGTAAAACTAAATAGTAACAATCTGGGTATTAAATCAAAATTAACTTTTGGGTAAGCCCTTGCCTTACGCTTATTTACATATCAACATGTCCAAAATCTTCAAATAAGACTGGCCTTCTAGTTTTCCGTTCCAGCCTTCATTTTTTCAGCATTTTCTACCATCTGTAGAGTTTCGAGGATCGGCTCCAGTTCCCCTTCCACTACTTGTTGGAGGTTAAAGTTTTTGATATCTCCTTCGAGGCGGTGGTCTGTTACCCGGTTTTGAGGGTAGTTGTAGGTACGTATTTTTCCGGAGCGGTCACCTGTCCCTACCAGAGAACGCCTTTTGGCTGCCTGCTCAGATTCATATTGAGCACGTTGTACTTCCATTATTTTCACATAAAGCCTTTGCAGGGCAATTTCTCTATTCTTAATCTGAGAACGGCCATCCTGGCTTTCTGAAACAATGCCTGTAGGTATATGCGTAATACGAACAGCCGATTCTGTTTTGTTAACGTGCTGCCCACCAGCTCCACTTGCCCGGAAGGTGTCAATTTTGAGATCAACTTTATTGATATCCACATCTTCCATCTCAAGTTTAGGCATTACTACCACTGTAGCAGCTGAAGTATGGACCCTACCCTGAGACTCTGTTTTTGGTACACGCTGTACACGGTGGGCACCGGATTCAAATTTCAGCTTACCATAAACATCTTCACCAGAAATCTCCAATACGAGTTTATTGTAGCCCCCTACTGTTCCTTCATTAACATCAACCGTTTCAACCTTCCAGCCCTGGCTTTCAAAATATCGGGTATACATGCGGTATAAATCGCCAGCAAAAAGGCTTGCTTCATCACCACCAGTACCTGAGCGAATTTCAAAAAGAACATCCTTGGAATCTTCCGGGTCTTTAGGGATAAGCAGCATTTTGATCTGCTCCTCCATTTCTTCTTGTCGAGGGAGCAGTTCATCTAGCTCCATTTGAGCCATTTCCTGCATATCAGGATCACTTTCACTCAACATTTCCCGGCTGGTTTCAATATTCCCGATGATTTCGCTGTATTCCTCATAAGCCGCTACTATAGGCTTAAGATCTTTATACTCCTTGCTTATTTTTTTATAGCGCGACATATCACTTATCACAGAAGGGTCTGCCATTTGCTCTTCCAGATATATGTATCTTTCCTTAATCGCTTCCAGTTTATCTAACATCTTAGTTGTAATTTTAGTAGGCACAAAGCCTTAAGAGGCATAACAAAATCGAAGGATTAGAGCATGTTTGAGATTTATTAATCGGACTTATTTCGTCACTAATCGGCTTATATTTTGTTGGAAGAACACTCATTTAGCTTAGGCTAAAATAAGCAGCCCATCCGCTAGCGGTTCACTCGCTCAAAAGTCTTCAAGACTTTTACTCTACGAGTTTGCTCGTTCATGTCTCATTTAAGTCAATTAGTGGCAAAATCGTCTCAAAGAACAAATTCCCAAACATGCTCTTAATTCAAACAGCCTCTAAGAAGCTTCAAAATTAACACTCTCAACCAAATGCGGAAACATATAAACCTAATTATTCGTTCGCCGCTTTATCTTTTCACCCGATTAGGGCTATCTTCGCAGCCATAATTCAAGCAAGAAATGATCAAAAAACAAATTTATAACCTGAGTTTTTTGATTAGCACTAAGAAGAATGGCAAATTTATTATTGATAGAAACATCAACAGGCATTTGTTCGATTGGGGTAAGCCAGGGTAATCAGTTGCTGGCTTTGCGCCAAACAGAGGAAGCATACCAACACGCATCTCGAATTACCTTACTCATTCAGTCTGTAATGGAATCTGCTCCGTTTTCGCTCAATGAGTTGGATGGAGTTGTACTCAGTAGTGGCCCAGGCTCTTATACTTCACTAAGAGTAGGCGCTGCAACAGCCAAAGGAATCTGCTATAGCCTTGACAAACCGCTAATAGTAGTAGATACCTTACAAGCTTTGGCATTGGCCGCGCTTAAATCTACCCGAGAAGAAGCATTATACTATCCAATGATTGATGCCCGGCGTATGGAAGTATATACTGCTGGTTACGATGCTACAAATGAATGTATAGCCGAACGCTCTTCTATCATTGTAGACGAAAATACTTTCTCTGAACAATTATCAAAGGGCCACCAGATCGTGCTATGTGGAGATGGTGCAGAAAAGTGTAAAAAAGTATTACCGAAAGAGCATATTATTTATACAGATGTTACTTGTTCTGCTGCTCACTTACTTCCATTTGCTCTCATCCAATACGCAAAAGAAGACTTTGAAGATATCGCTTACTTCAGTCCGATTTATCTCAAGCCTCCTAACATTACAAAATCAAAAAAACGCCTGTTATAAAGATCATCAGAATATGCCTGCTTTTTTGATATAAAAGATGTTTAATATTTGAATATCCCTCAAAAATAGAGGGTTCCTTATCACAAACACATTTCATTTATGTAAATATTTTTATATTTTTGTTCTGTAAATCCTGAAATACAGGGTTTACGTTTTCTCATACTCACCCAAAATTGGCACGGTATTTGGATTAAGTTATGAGAAAAAATCTTAATTTGAAAAATGAAATCGACGTGGATGCGGGGTAAAGTAACAAACCACTTAATGCAGTGAATTGCACATCCTAATTTCGTTCATTCAGAAAGTCAATTTTGTTTTTCAATCACTACCTAATGTGAAAAAACGTAGATATGAGAAAACAAAAAAACGAATCTGTTACCCTAAAAAAAGGAGAAGGAAACATTGAACTAGATTATGCCGATTTGCGTAAAGCGGTATTGGTGTTACGTGCTATCAACCACAAACTTCGTCAGCGTATTATCGATCTTTTGGAGGAATCCGATAATATGACTGTAACGGATATATACATCAAATTGCGATTGGAACAATCTGTCGCTTCTCAGCATCTGGCTATACTGCGCCGTGCCGGTGTGGTGACTACAGAAAGACAAGGTAAATTCATCAACTATTCTTTAGATCGTGATCGTTTGGCACAAATATCCAGACTGATCGATGAATTAGCTGTGTAAGGAAAACGAACATTTACAGAATATTGCAAAAAGTGCTATAGCGGTTCAATGTCTGCTATAGCACTTTTTGTTGTTAAAGAAATCCAAGGGGTTATCTATAGTTTTGGAAAAAATAAATAAAAAATGCATATTTGCTAAAATATAAATCGTTTCTACAGCGTACATATATAAGAAAACTGAATTTAATAACGATTTATACTTAAATTTTGGATGGAAAACGGGTGTTACTGGTTGATGTCAACCTGTTAACCCTCCACAACATACTATACAAAAACAACAGTTTCTATGAGAAAAACTAAAGTAAGCATCAGCAATGAGCGCTTAGAAGCCTCTGCTGAGGTACTCCGCGCAGTAGCACATCCTCTGAGAATGAAAATTCTCGAATTTATTGACAAAAATGATGAGATCAATGTAAACAAGATTTACAATACACTAAATCTTGAACAGTCAATCACGTCTCAACATTTACGTATTCTACGATTAGCTGGTTTAGTTATCACACAACGTGATGGCAAGTATATTCACTATAGCATCGATTATGATAAGCTAGCAAATGTAGTAGGGTCTGTTAATTCATTCCTTGAGGAGTCGAACTAATACACAGACTATGACAATGTAGATTATTCATACTACAAATAAAAAATCCCGGACACTGGCAATTTCCAAAGTCTGGGATTTTTTATTTTACCTGGAATCCAGAATCACTGCTTTATAATTTTCCTGATCAATTGGCTTTCACCATTTTTCCAAACCAATCCTCCCCCTACCTTTAACTTTTGCGTATTGATTTTATAGCTCATTAAAAAATTCTATACTCCATTTTCAGTCCAATGATAAATGCCAGCGTCCATCTTCTACCAGCATTTCTATCAAAAGGGACAATCCATTCATCAAAGGGAGGGGATTCATCCACTGCTTTTCCCTCAGGGAAATACCGGAGAATACGATGTCTCCCACCTACTCCATTATATATTTCCAGCCAGAATCTTTTGATAAATTTCGTTTTAATACCATAATCTATCCGTACACCATAAACTGACCTGATTATCCTTGCTCTGTCAAAAGAATAGTGCTTGCCATTTTCCTGGTAAGTATTCCTCTTTCGTTCATATTCATTGTAGTTCCCAAAAAAGTCGCCGCCTATATAAATGTAATAATCCTTATTTTCTTTCTGATTGAATAAATACTTGAAAGCCAGCTTATATTCGTGGTGGGTTGAGGTAGGATCAGGGTGCCAGTTCAAAAATTTCCAGTCGGGGTCAAACCCGTACATTAATTCCAGATGTACATCCCTTGTTATTTTCTTTTCCAAAGAGAAGCCAATAGAAGGCGTGATCGGGTCTAGCAGATAGGTAGGCGTAATTCCTATAGAGAAAAAATCCTTTGAATGCTGTCCAAATAAATTTAAAGAAAGCACCAGGAGAGCAATTAGATAAAGCGTTTTTAACATGGGAAAGGCATTTTCTTTATAAGACGAGTCCTGCTTCAGTATGGTTTGGAAAAAGCTTTTCTTGTTTCCCCCTTTCCTTTTCAAGCATTAGGCCAATCATATTGATAGCTGAGAGTTCCTTCTTCGATTCAATACACTCACCAATCAAAAACGTCTGATCCTACAAACAAAAACCCCAAGCCTGTGATACAGTACCTGGGATTTTTAATTTATCTATCAGCGGGTGTTCCCGCCCTTTTTATACAAATAACTGCTTCATATCTACTTTGTCGCGAATCAGGCTTTCCAGTTTTTCGATTGGAACACGCTCTTGTTCCAGTGTATCACGATCGCGAACGGTAACTGTATTATCATCCAGTGCTTCAAAATCTACCGTAATACAGAATGGTGTACCAATCGCATCCTGACGGCGATAAAGCTTACCAATGCTACCCGTATCATCATACTGTACATTGAAAGAAAGACGAAGATCATTGAAGATATCCTTAGCCATTTTTACCAGTCGTTCTTCATTGCGCTTAAGAGGCAAAATAGCACATTTTACAGGAGCAAGAGCTGGGTGTAGCTTCAATACATCACGGGTACTTTCCTTACCATTCGCACCAACCACTGTTTCCGTTTGTAGTGCATTGCTCATAGTAGCCAGAAACATACGGTCGCAGCCAATGGAAGTTTCTACTACATATGGCACATAACTCTCCTGCAATTCAGGGTCAAAATATTGCATTTTCTTACCTGACAATTCCTGGTGGCTACTTAGGTCAAAATCTGTACGGCTGTGGATACCTTCCAATTCTTTAAAGCCAAATGGAAATTGGAATTGGATATCAACAGCAGCATCAGCATAGTGTGCCAATGCATCATGATCATGGAATTGTAGCTTTTCTTGAGGTGTACCCAATGCAAGATGCCACTTCATGCGAGCTTCTTTCCAATGTTCGTACCACTCCTTCTGGGTACCTGGTTTAATGAAAAACTGCATTTCCATTTGCTCAAATTCACGCATACGGAAAATAAACTGGCGAGCTACAATTTCATTACGGAAAGCCTTACCGATCTGTGCAATACCAAAAGGAATCTTCTGACGAGTAGTTTTCTGTACATTTAGGAAGTTGACAAATATACCCTGTGCTGTTTCTGGGCGCAAATACAATTTACCTTCTTCTCCGGCTATATTTCCAAGCTGAGTAGAGAACATCAGGTTAAACTGTCGCACATCAGTCCAGTTGCGAGAGCCTGTATCAGGATCAGCTATTTCCAACTCATCAATCAAACCCTTTAGTCCTTCCAAATCACCAGCACTCATAGCATTACCAAGACGCTCTTTGATATCGTTATACTTATCGAGATAGCCTTTTACTCTAGGGTTGGTTGTTTTGTACAACTCTCTGTCGAAGTCATCGCCAAAACGCTTAGCTGCCTTATCCAGCTCTTTATTCGCTTTAGCCATCACTTTATCCATGTAATCTTCTACTAGCACATCTGCACGGTAACGACGCTTGCTATCCTTATTGTCAATCAGAGGGTCATTAAATGCATCTACGTGGCCAGAAGCTTTCCAGGTAAGAGGATGCATAAAAATGGCCGCATCAATCCCCACAATATTATCGTGCATATGCACCATACTACGCCACCAATATTCCTTGAGATTATTCTTCAATTCAGAACCATAAGGGCCGTAGTCATATACCGCACTCAGTCCGTCATATACTTCACTCGACTGATAAATGAATCCGTATTCCTTACAGTGGGCAATCAGCGCCTTAAAGTCTATCTGTGCCATAATATTTTCTTCTTGATTCTACCTAACGGCAGCTAATGCCATTTTAAATTAAGCCGCAAAGATCGTAAAAATAGAGAAGGGAACAGGAATATAGCTGCTTTTTTTAGTACGACTTGATTTAAAACTCCTTTGCTCTTGCCCTTATTCCTTGCTCCGTTTCCCAAATGTTATCACTTTGACCCTTTGCTCTTAGAAAATCTTCATAAACAGGGCTACTTCCATACTGCAATGCGTTGACGATAATAGGAGTAGCTGAATTTTTCGTTAAATGACTGAATCTTTCACTGGACAAGCTTTCAGGCCAGGCTGGCCAGGTGAAATCCTCGAAGTGTTCTGCTTTCCCATATATGGTCCATATCAAACGAGTATCTGTAGAGTTTTGCTCCTGAAGAGATATTTCTAATGCCGTCAGGCTTTCCCCGCTAACATTAATGGACATCCCTTCATTAGCACGTTCTATAACAAAATTTGGTTCAATAGTAGTGATCATGCTCGGGAGCCCTGAATGGTTTTCACTATAATAATAAGCATTGTAACTCCTGCCATCCGAAGCAAAAGCTGTCTGGAAAGCTTCCGTTCTAAGTGTAGATATATCCTGGTTTTGAGGCAGTAATACTCCAAATTCATCCATTACCAAAGCAGGGGCAATAGGATTTGCAATTCGGGTTTCAAACAAAGTATTTTGACCATATATATTGTAGTTCCACAAAGCATCATTAGGAAGTATCACGGGGCCTTGCGGCTGTAATAATGGCAATTCTCCATAACTTAAGGTGTAATCAGCTTGTAGCACGCTATCTATCCAGATATATCTACTCTGTGCTTCACCATTTGCTCGTATACGCACAAATGCAGGATGTCTTTCAGGTACTTCAATTTGAAAACTCAATAAGCTGGCTTCTGGATCAATAAAAGCAGTGCCATCAAAATCAATATTATTAGTAGCAGGCCATATCAATTCCTCCAATGTATTCACTCCTTCTACAGCAATTGCACGATTACTGGCCATTGTTTTTTCCTGGTCTTTTATTTCAAATCCGGAAGGAACATCTAAAAAAGTGCGTAAATAATAAACCGGTATCTCTGTTGATTGCCCATCAACCATAAACGAGCGATGTTCAAAAGAAAAAGCGGTAACATCTACTCTTACTCCACAGTTTTCAACATCTACTGTTAAATCATTTATCTCATCTTCTTTTACGGAAGCAATAAGCGTCCCGGTTTCATCTGTTAAAACCAGCCACTTCGTTTCTGCCATTTCATTTTCTTGAGTAGACCAGCCAATCGTATAATTAGTACAGTTGCTCTGATCATCATCATTATTATTGCATTGTATAAAAAGTAAACTAAACGCTAATAGAAAAAATAATCCCCGCATAGTGATTTGTTTTTACAAATATATACGGTTAGCTAGTGAGGATTGTTCCTTTTCGGGAAATTATCTTGCTAGCACCTTACAACCATCCTACAAGATAATTGTCTATTGATTTTTAATCTAAAAAAAACGTGCGTTGAGAGATAAAAGAAGGAAGCATTGACTTTCTTTATAATCTTTGATACGGATAGAAAACGAGTGCCATGGAAGAACCAGTTATTATTTCACACCCCAACTATAAATGTCTAAATTATAAGGATTTTGTTATTATAGACTCTACCTATTCGCCCAATTTTAAATATGATTTACATCATGATGGCCCCGCTAGAATCAGCATTGTATTGCAAGGTGATTTAACAGAAAAAGTAAGCCGCCAAAATGAGTATGCCACCACGAGCAGCATCGTCTATAAACCCGAAGGAGTAGAACACTGCAACACTTTTGGGCCAAAAGGAGCCAGGATTATATCTATTATATATAAACGTACACCTCTATTAGCTCCTACCCATTTTGACGATAAGCAAGACTGGGTTTGGTTTCACAATCCTATTCACACCTCACAGGGTATACAGTTTCTCCACGCTTTAGACACATCTATACAAATGAGTGCAGTAGAAGAAAGCATCATGGAATTGACCTCCACTCTTTTCAAAGCGCCTCACTCAATATCCAAAGCGCCCCCTCCCTGGTTAAAACACATCACTAATTGCATCCAGGATGAATATGATCAAAGTCTCAGAGTAAAAGACCTTGCAAAAAGTGTGCAAGTACATCCTGTATATTTAGCCAGGGTTTTTCGCCAACATTTCGGATGCTCGGTAAAGGAATACCTCCACAACGTTAGAATGCGAAAAGTCCTAGATGCCTTATCCGCTGGCAAACAATCTATTTCTGAAATTGCCTATGACTGTGGTTTTGCCGATCAAAGCCATCTCAATAGGCTTTTCAAATCAAAAATCCGGAGCACACCCAAACGTTTTAATAAAATGGTGCAAACTATTATGGAGTAGGTTTCATTTGTTCAAGATTTTTGATTCATAGCCCTGTAGATTTGCAGCAAACAAAATCAATAGGATATGAATCACCTTACTACTGACAGATGGGCTTTCATCACCCTGCCTATGCTTTTACTATTCCTTATTCCAAGTGTTTACGGACAACAGGCTATTCAGAATACATTTACAAAAGATGCCGATATGTATATTACAAAAGCATTAGAAGATTTGCCTACCATTCCTGGTGCGATTGTAACAGTTGTGAAAGATGGCAAAACCATTTATGCTAAAGGCTTTGGATATGCCAACAGGCAAAAGAAAGAGAAAATGCATGCTGGCACAAGCTTTTATATTGCATCCTGCACAAAATCTTTCACAGCCTTATTAGCTAGCATTTACGATAGTAGAAATATTATAAAACTGGATGCTCCTATCACAAAATACTTCCCCAATGTTAACTTCAAACCAGAGCTAAATGCTGATCAAGTCAAAGTACGCGATCTACTGACACACACTTCTGGTATTGAAAATGGCGGCATCTCCTTCCGTGTTGCCTACTCTGGCGATCATCATCATGAAAAATTAATGCAATTGATGGATCATTGTAAGCCCAATAAGGCAGGCCATGGCAAGTTTCAATATACTAATACAGGGTATAATATCTATGCATTGATCCTACAGGAACACCTAGGCAAATCCTGACAGGACTGCTTAGAAGAAGAAATCTTCACTCCTCTTGGGATGAATCGTACTACAGCTTATGCATCAAGAGCAACTATCAATAACTGGCCCTTAGCGCTCCCTTATATTGGTTATGCTTCTGACAATATTGAAGCTGTTTATCTACTAAAAAAGGATAATACCATGCAATCAGCAGGAGGCCTGATCACTACAGGTGAAGACATAGGTAAATGGCTCCAGGTACAAATGTCAGAAGGGCAATTGAATGGCCAGCAAATTTTCCCTAAGAAGCTGATTCAGCAATCACAGAAGTTGCTTGCAAAAATAGAGGAGCCACGAAATGATCCTTTTGAGGAAAAAGGCTATGGGATGGGGTGGCTCATCAATGAATATAGAGGAGAAAAAGCCGTTGCTCACTTTGGAGGTTTTCCTGGCTATTTCACCCATATTTCCTTTTTACCAGATCAAAATATTGGAGTAGCGGTGATGGTCAATGAAGGTATTATGGGATACCGATTGATGCATCTTTTGGCAACTTATACCTACGATTGGTGGATGGATAATGGAAAAATAGATGAAAAATATCAGGAAAGCTTAGCCGGTATGGTCAATCGCTTTGACAATATGAGTAAACGAATTGCTGAAGACAGGGCTAAAAGAGCAAAGAGAGAATGGCAATTAAAACAGTCTTTTGAAGATTACTCAGGAGTATACCACAATGACATTTATGGTACCATTTATGTAGATGGCGCAGACAAGGCCATAAAAGTAAGTATGGGCAATATGCACTGTACAGCCACTCCTTTCAAAAGGCCTGAAACGATTAGAGTAGAATTGGCACCTGGCTCTGGTGATGTAATCGAGTTTCTTTATGATGGAGAAACTTTAAGCGGACTCATATCTGATGGTGATGTATTCACCAAATTAAAATAAGCTTACATCAGGGTATGCGACTTAAATTACTTCTTTTATAAAAGGAACTGTCTCGTAAGTCCGATGTTTTTCTCTCGCAGATAATGCGCTTCTATTACAGGATGATGCATTTACCAGGCTGGTAGAAGCATTACTTACGAGACAGCCTTTTAGGTAGTTACCCTTTATTGTGATTTTCGCTTCTAAAGTGTTGTCTTAAATTATCTCTTGGCATCGACCAATTTATCAGCACTTTCTTTCCACTTGTAGGTACGAGCACCTTCCAATACGCTACGCTCTTTACATATATCTGCAAGGTAGAACTCTCCATTTGGTGCAATAACGCTTAGTTGTTTCTGTTTGCGATGCAATTGTTCGTAAGTTTCATAATCAATAGCAGTTCGCTGGCTGAGTTGCTCAAAAAGATTAAATCGTTGGCTGATTTCTCTCCAGCCATCTTGTAGAATCCCCGTGAAAACTTTTGATTTAGAGCCACTACCATAAGAGAAAAAGCCAAAAGTAGTATCGGTCAAATCTCTGTCTTCATTTAACGCTAATTCAAGTGTACTCATTAGCGAAAGCAGAATAGACGAAGTATAGAGATTGCCTACCAATGAAGAAGCCCTTTCTCCTTTTTCTATTTTTTCCGCCACAAATTTTCGATAGCGAGCCGTTTTGGATATTGCTCTTAGAAAACCATTATATGCTTTTTCGTATTCAGCATCTGTTTCGAAATGATTCCGCATAGGTCGCTCCAGCTTGAGTTCTGTCTGGAGCTCATTCCAATCACCTCTGCGTTTGCTTTCAATCATAAATACTTCGGAAAACATCCTTCTTGCCTGAAACGCATAAGGCAAGTGGAATATCAATCGATACCAGTCATCAGTAATCGGCTCGTTATCATTCAGGCCACTTTTAGCCGCCAGGTTTTGCAAAGCCTCCCATATGCGGTTGCGATAGCATAGGTTGGAATAAGGCCCATCAAAAACTGGAGTGTCCTTATGTAGCGTAATCAGGGCATCCTGGCTATTAAGCACTCCTTCTTCTTCCAGTTTATCATCAACACGAGAAAGAATTTCTTCTGTTGTTAGCGTACTTTCTTTTGCCAATTTAAGTACTTCTTCTATTAACTGCGCTTTGCTGACCGTACGGAGCGGTTTGAAAAAATCGTGCACGCTACGAGTTGCAACTCCAAAATTATCTGGAATTGCCATTAAACGAGGGTTTTCTCTAATTAGCAAAGCAACAGCACCTGCCCCCTGAGTATATTCTCCTCCAGACCCCAGTTCGTACTTTGCAATATCTGATCCCACTACGATCCCAATTCTATCTCTGCCCGCTCTTACCCAATCCAGTGTATTTTGTAAAGCATCTACTGCACCGATACATGCAAACGTCATATCTACCACATCACAATTAAGCAGGCAGTCTTTGCCATAATCTTTCTCAAAATATTGAGTGAGCATATCCAGCACATAAGAAGCAGTAGGTTTCGCACCATCCACTGCACTTTCTGTACCCATATATATACGACCAATTTGCTGGGGTTGCAATCCATTTCTTAACAACAGACTAAGAATAGCATTGGCAGCCAGCGTCGCAACATCTTCATGAGCATCACTAATAGACATGGCTTCCAAACCAAGGCCTTTATTTAATTTAGCATATTCAAGATTTCTTGCTTTTGCTAAATCTTCGATTGGCAGCATTAATTTGGGAATGCTTGCTGCAATATCATCTATACCTACTAAAGCAGGTAGATTTTGATTAGAAATCATGGCTGAAAAAGTTTAAAATATAGGCTAACAACAATGGTTTTGCTTATAGGTTTAGAATAAATTTAATATTCAAACCACACGCTTTATCAAAAGCTTTATTGTGCAGTTGGTGAATACTTAAGGCCTATTAATTTAAGCCCTTCCAACGTAAGCGTGGAATCAATACTGTCAAAACTAGTTTTAAGCGGAGTAAGAATAGATGAAAGGCCGCCAGTAGCAATTGCCGCCAACGAAGCTCCAGCTTCTGCACGTATAGCTGCCAGTGTATGGCGTACAAGGCCTATATAACCATTCAGCACTCCACTCTGGATAGCATGAACCGTATTCTGGCCGAGTACTGTGTCTGGCAATTCTAATGGCACTTCTGGCAACTGAGCAGTTTTGCTAAATAAAGCAGCAATAGCAGTTTTCAGGCCGGGAGTGATTAAAACGCCTTTCATATGACCATCTTGCCCTACAACGGTAAAGGTAAGGGCCGTCCCAAAATCTGCAACAATACAGCCGTCTGGAAAGCGGTGATATGCAGCAATGGCATTTGCATATAAATCAGTACCTAGCTCCGTAGGGTTGATTACTTTGACAGGCAATTGGTCATATATATGAGAGCCAACCACAAGAGCTGATACTTTAAAAAAGTGCAAAGACAGGTTTTCAAAAACCTCTTTCAAGGCTGGAACAACTGTACTTAGTACCACACTTTCAATAGCATGCCCATCTACTTCATTTTCAAGGAATAAATTGCTAATTTGAACTTCGTAATACATGAGGGCTTCTCCATCTGTGATAGTAGGCAAGCGCCAGATATGCTGCCATTCATCATTTACTGAAAGTCCCATGGTCACATTAGTGTTGCCAATATCAATTGCTAGCAGCATATAAAGTATTTATTTCCTAGTACTTAAGCATAAATAGGTTTGGAAAAAACCAATTGCTTCTGCAAATGTTATTCAAATATCGCGTTACCAAATAAATTCACCAAATGTTAGAAAACGATAGTCAACTTTTCAATCTGAAACGCAAAGTTAATCAATACAAAGAAGTACTGGCTAATACACAAGATTACCGTACTGTATGGAAAGAAAGTAAGTGCCGGGAAATCCGCGATACACTTACAGAATTGACTGCGGCTGTAGGGCTGGATGCCACTATAGAAATGCGCTCTGAACTGGAAAACCTGGAAGCTGTAGTGCTTTCTATGGGGCAGTCAAAGAGTGGTATGTACCAAAAAGTAAATGACGAAGTACAACGCCACCTACTTAAGCATAATGGTTCATTGGTATACCAACAGCTTTTTAATGGCAAGATCGTTGTAGTGATTAATTTTCCATTCATAGAAAATTATGGCCAGCCTCGTCCTCCAAAGACGGTTGCAATTTATCGTCCGGAAGAACTGCGTGGCCCTTACTTTGTGCGCCACCTTGAAGAGTTTGTATATGATATTACTACCTGGGAAGATTATGACGATGATGATAACGAGCCGAATCAACGTATTGGTTTCCAGCTAAACTTTGGGCAGGATCAGGATGCAGAGTAAATAGCTATCTATTTTCGACTAAGTTTGCTATTCTTTTAATTAGGTTCCTTTAAGGACAAGCCTTTATACTATAACAACGTCCTTTTACAGGATTGATTTATCATTTTGTTTAGTTGGGGCGATCAACTTCTACTTAGTAGATGATGTATTCACTGTAGGTTTTTACAGCCAATTTCTTTGAGTGTACCTTCCCAAAGACTGAGCAACTGTTTTTTGTGTGGACACGAGCATATCCAATTTTCATGGCGAATAGTTACATTAAAAGGTCTATTCGAAGGTAAATAACACTTTGATTATGGCAACAGGATTATGTATAGTTTTCCTATAGATAGATATTCTTATAGATATGACAGTGATAGTTACAAGAAACGACCGTTTTATGTAACTCTAGTTTTCAATAACCTATGGTCATTCATCGGGTTATCATCATCTTTCCTACTTCAATCTGCTCTCTTCCTACCATTATCATATAAAAATACAGCCCTGCTGACAACTGCCCTATTTCAAAACGAAACTCACTTTTACCCTTCGGTAAATTTCCACGAAGTATAATCGCTTTTTCAGAAAACGACAATCCATTATAGACACAAATACAAATTAGTTATCACAAAAAGATGGAGTAGCTCTTGTCTTACTAATATTTTTTGAAGGGGTAAAATCTCAAGACTCAATATCCCACCGGACTTATTCTACTAAAAAACTCTTTGAAATAATTGTTATACCATTTTCTAAGTATTGCAGCCAGTATATTCCACTCTCCCATTCCTTGATAGATATTGAAATTGAGCCTCTCAGTTGCTCAGAAGGTATCTGTTTGACCAATCGGCCTAAGTTATCAAAAATATGAACTTGTCCAGATTTTGGTTTCAGGTCACCCGAGAATTCAAGATTAAGAAAATTTGATGTTGGATTGGGGAAAATATTAAGTTCTAAAAACTCTTGAACAGAAAAATATTCACTGCTTGACACTATTGTATCACACTCCTCTAACACCGTATTGAGCCTATAATTAGGGAAATTAGGAATACTTGCAAAGTTGAGTGCAGGAAGATCTACTCCCTGCTGGATAAAATTACAAGCAGTACCCATACTATCAGGTTCATTAATAACATGCAGAAAAAAATGACTACTTATTCCAGCTATATAAATCTTACCATCAGGAGCTAATTGGGATAGATAAAATACAGCACCAAATGTAGGAAAATTAATAGCATCAATAGTGTCAATCAGCAATCTACTATCGAGTATGGGGTCAGCATTCAAATCAAATTGGTATAGTTTTTCTGTTGTAGCTGTATACAAGAATCTTGAATTTGGGGAAATAGATAAGCCAGCTGCACTAAATGTATCTTCTGGAAAATCTATTGATACAGGGTTTGATAATACACCTTCGCATCTATCAAAGTCAAAAATATGTAGGCCATTCCATGGATTGAAGCGTGCGAACTTTTCTCCATTAGGAGAAAATACTGCTTGCCCTATCCCATGTCTCTGCTCCCATTCTTCACCCACACACTCTAGCTTATTCTCTATTATTCCTTCAGGAGATAATTGTAGGAGATAGTAACAATTTGATAAAGCTTTTGGTATAATCACCCACCAATCCCGTCCGTTACCATGTTTAACAGCCGTCAACTGCCCTCTGGCTAATGCAAGCGTATCTTCAATCGCAATTTCACTTTTAAGGTTTACTCCTCCTAAACCTTCATTTAAGCCCATATCAACAATACTGTAATATAATCTCTTGGGATCAAAGGTAAAGAGGGTATCATGATAATTAACTTCATCAAGGTCTAAATAAAATAAATAGTATATATCCGAGTGTTCAGGTAAGGGTAAACAAACTATTCCCTGGGGAATAGGACTATCACTTCCTCCTGAATTACAATACCATTGTTCCACTGCCCCAGGATTAATCATATCACCATTTAGCATAATTGAATTGGTTCGATCTCTTATTTCACAGCCATTAGAATAAAAAAGGAGATTTCCCGAAGAATCACTCATGCTAATATTTGAACCAGCCATAGAGAACGAGCTTACATCTTCTCCTAAAGAAATATTCACTGGTTCGGAATTGAAATCCATTTTAATCTCAGCATCTTGCCCCAGAATCCAATGAGCATCGTATTGATGTTGTGTATTGCCTTTTGTAGAATGCAAAAGAACAAAGACTAAAAAAAATAACACTCTCATAAAAAAAATTAAAAATATTTTACAGACAAGCTTTGTGCTTATCTGCAAAGTATCTATCATACACTATTCGATTATTAAGGATTCTGTTTGCATTGAACCATCATCCCACAAGATTGTACATTGATAAATCCCACGAAGGAGATTTAATTCTAAAGAAACAAAGTTTTCATTTTCAAAAATATTTCTTTGCATCATTTTTCGTCTAAAAGGATCAGAAATTATCACTGTTCCGCTTGAGTTTTTGTTAAACCGTATATTAATCTCTCCAGAAGCTGGATTTGGATAAATATGAATTTTGTCATCATCGATTTCATCAAATGTATTTGATAGTAGATTACTACTAGAAAATCCTTCGGTGGAATCAGGAAAACAATTATCAAATGTTTCTTCGTGTTCAATATGAATACACGAAGGTAGTAACCCTCTGGCCCTGTAGACAGCCATTCCTCCTGTTTGAGGGCATTGAAGTGCTATATTTAATAAGTCCTGGAGCTGTTGGGCTGTAAAAACACCATTTTGGTTAACTATTGCATTTAAAAATATATCGTTAACCGTTTTTTCATTACTTTCATATACTTGTGTTGTGACTATTTGCTGATTTACGGCTATTATACTCTGCAAATTGGATAGTAAACCTGACTTGTAATTAGAAATTATAGATTCAGAAGAAATGTCTAATGTCAATAAATCCGATAACAATACCCCTTTTTGTTCTTTCAATACTGAATTGAACCCACTTATCTCTAGAAGGCTATCAATGTAAAATATTTCATTCTTAACTATAGCTCTTTGACTATCGTTATTTTTAATGTTAGCTAAGCAACCAACAAAGTGGAGTAGCTCTCCGCTTCTTGGTTTTATACTATCACTCTGTCAAAATGCAAGAAAAATCACATGCTGGAAAGCTTTTACAAGAACTAAGTTTTACCAGCAAGCAGGTAGCAGAATTTACCCAGGTATCGGAAAGCATGATCAAAAAAGTGAGGCAATGATCAGCTACCCCAACACTGAAGCTAGAGCAGCAAATCATTGCCTTTGTTAAAAATAAAATAAAGAAGCTTGATCATCTTTTGCAATCGACTAGATTGTAGCTACTTGCTATACTTCTTATCATTCATTATTCACAAGCTAAGTAATTACTTAAGCCGATGTATATGGCCTTATATCAGGTACTTCATTCAAATTGATTACCCGAGCATCAGAAGATAAGTGTTCTAGTTCTCTAATTAAAAGCTGAGCTGCTTCTTTGTTTGGGAAAGGCCCTATGTAAAAGCGATATAATTCTACTCCGTTTTCTATTTCTGTAGTGCTTTCCATTAGGTAACGGCCATTTTGGCAATATGCCTGAATGCCAGCCTTAAATGCATCCATCCACTGTGTAGATGTTTCTTTAGCTACTAATTGTATCGCCCATTTGTTTTTATATACTAATGGCTGATGTATGGTAGCTGCCTGTTGAGAAAATATCTGCCCAATTATCTTACTTCCTTTGTGTAATTGCTGGGCTGCCTGGCTAACTTCTACTTGCAATAAATTTGTACTGGCATTATGCATTGATGAAGAAGTATAGATGTCTTCATACAAGTCAAGACCTGACTCTACAGATACAGAATGAGTTTTCTGAAAATCCAGAGGCTTGCCATCGTATACCTGAAATAGATATATCACTGCTGCTGTAAACAAGAGCATCATTACTGTGGAAAGTGTTTTTATTGGCCCTTTTGATGCTTGTCGTTGCGGAGGATAAGCCTGAGGAACCAGATAAAACTGAGGAGTAGCAGCTTGTTTCTGCTGCTGCTGACGATTAATGCGATTGTTGTAGTTAATGATGTAAACAAATAAATACACCATCAAGAATACAACTACAGCAAATAAGATCAAACTGGGATTTTGCATAGTTTCAAGGGTTTGTAGCGTATTTAGGTGCACGCTTTTTAGAGTATGTACAATTAAAATGAAAGTAGTATTACTCCATATCCCTTGATTTCGTATGAGAAAGTTTTAACAAATAGATATATATGGACTAGTAACGGTCTCTAATCGACAAATAGTATAAATACCATAAAATAATTCACATATTTTATTTTTTAAATTGATAAAATTTGATATTTGTTTATTTTTTAAAACATTATTCCGTGCAACCTCTATACAAAACAATCAACACCTACTGACTTTTCCTTCCTTTCCAGGTGTATTGCTTAATAAATAGAGAAGACATGCCCACAGTGACAAGATATAGAATATGTAAAACTTCTGATTGCAGGAAGTACTTCATCAAGTCTTCACGATGAAAAAAAGAGCTTGCACTATGTAGCAAGAAATAATCACAAATGCTCTTCCCTACAAAAGTGCTTAATAATAGTACCAGGAAGTAGATTGGATTAAAAGGAATAGCGAGTATTGAAAAAATAATTAAGCAACTAAGCAAGAAAGGAATCCCCATCACCATCTTACTGATTGGATGAGCTTTTGCATTTTTTGTCCCCCATCGTAATCGTTGCTGGAAAAAACTGGGCCAGTTCGGTTTAGCCGTCGTCAAATTAGCGTAGGGATGTTTGGTGAACAGAATTTTATCCGGGCACTGCTGCATTACTTTTTCTACTATAAAAATATCATCGCCAGAAGCAATTTGATGATTGCCCTCAAAGCCATTTACTTTTTCAAACAATGCTTTTGTATAAGCAAGATTGGCTCCATTGGCCAAAGCCCAACGATTTGTAGATAAGCCAACTGCTGTCAGTAGCATCATTCCTGAAAAATCCAGAGACTGGAAATACTCTAATGTATTTTTTTCTTTATGAAAAAGGACAGGGCCAGCTATTAGTTCTGCTCCTTTACACTCATGAGCATAGCCTATAGTATGCAACCAAATGGGAGGTATTATGCAATCTGCATCAGTGGTAGCTATCAAAGAACCAACAGCCAATGACAAGCCTAGCTCGATACTCTTTTTTTTATAAGAAGAAATGGCTTCCTCATCCTTTACATAATCGGCTAATCTTAACAGACGAACATTGGGAATGGCTAATTGCTCAACTATTCGAGCCGTTGCATCCTCAGAATGATCATCAATCACAATGACTTCATAAAGTGATTGAGGGTATTCCTGTTGTTGCAATGATTTCAGGCAAGCTCCGATTTGTTCTTCTTCATTACGAGCAGGTATTATGACGCTTATGAAAACTCCTGGCTTGTAATTTTCAGAGACAGTAAATAAAGGAATCGAGAACCAATGTTTTAGGCTTAATTGAATGATGAGGGCATAACTCAATATTAGTACTAGCGCAAATACAGATAAAAATGATAATCCCCCCATGCTGCTTATATACCCTATAGAATATGAATGCTATTCTTTAAAAAAATCATCATACTCGCT
Source organism: Chitinophagales bacterium (assembly GCA_022360175.1). Taxonomy (GTDB): domain Bacteria; phylum Bacteroidota; class Bacteroidia; order Chitinophagales; family Saprospiraceae; genus JAKSDI01. Next base: position 46,898 of record JAKSDI010000088.1, on the reverse strand, counting down.
TTGACGGGGCTTCTCTTTTTTTACTTTTTCCTCTAGTTGCGGTAAATCCAAGGGCTCGCTGTCTACTTCTTCGTATTCAATATAATGACCCTTTTGCTGGCGCTCTATATCTTCTTTTGCTTCTTTGATTTTCTTTCTAAACAGCGCACGACCAAGCAAAAAAGCAGTAACTACCGGAAATCCTATCACCGTCAATAATACTGTACCAATACCCATTAGTACATTATTCTTTAATAGATTAATAACCCATTGTACATACCCCGTCACTACTTTATGATCAATGATCAAGGCAGCAATCAGCATAATGGGAGAAAGGTAGTATAGGATGGTAAAGATAAAGCGAGCAACAAAAAATAAGCCTAGCATAACTAGTATCACCATCAGGATACTAAAAATCGAATTGAAAGGGTTGGAATTGCTATTAAACTCTGTGCGGTATCGCATAATCTATCTTATATATATTGTTAATGCTTTCAATCGAAAGCAGCTTTTACATTAAGAACTTCTAAATTACATAATTGTTCCTTCAAACTCTTAGTCCTTAGACCGGAATATGAAAAGGGCCGATGAGTAAAGAGAGGTTCTTAGATCAAGAACATGTTTAAACCAGTTCACGTTCTAAAACTTTGGGTAATGATATTGAAACCCATAATTTTGTTTGAAACTATAAATATATAGAAATATGGCCAGGTCTATTTTATGGATATCCTTATTACTTATAACAGCTAGCCTCAATGCTCAGGATAAAACCGTAACACTACGCTGCGAACTCAGTAATTGTGTAGAAGATGTCTTGACACTTTATCAATTTAGAGGCGGTGCCTTTGTCCCTGTCCAACAATCAAATCAAGGAGAAGATACAGCCTTTGAATTTAAGGTAGAGGCCTCTACTCCTCGTTTTTATTATGCTGGGACGAATACCAAAAACATGATTCCTCTTATCTTAGGTTCTGAAGAAAAAGTGGTATTAAAAGGGCCTTGTGGTAGTATACGTGGTGCACGTTTTACAGCATCTAAGCTTAATAATGATTACACCCGTTTAAAAAAAGAACTAAATCAGTTAAGAAAAGAATCTAGTAATCTAGTGCGCAAACACGGCCGGGCTTTTGGTGCAGACCGGGAAGCAATAGAAGCACAAATGAAAACGGTAGATGATAAAAAACTAGCATTGCTTGATTCTCTTAAAATGACTAATGATTTTTTTGCCAGTATAGTAGCCATCAATACTTATTTGAGCTATCAGAATAATGCTGGAAATTATTCCAACCCATTGGATCATTTCGCTAACGAATACTTCCATTTTGTTGATTTCTCACAGCCCGTTTACAATCATTTGCCCTGGGTTTTTGAAGCTTTCAAAAATTATACAAGTACACTTATGGGGCAACGTATACGCCCTGAAGCTAAACAGGCTTATATGGAAAATGCCCTTGCATTGACACCTAAAGGAAGTGGTGCTCATCAACTTGCCTTATCAGGTGTTGCAACAGCCTTGAGCCAGAAAAGAGATCCTTTGTTTCCATATTTTGCAAAACAATTCATTACTACATTTAAGGATACTGACCCAGCAGCAGTAGCCAGTATAGAAGCTGAACTAGAAAAGTCTAAAAACTTTACAGTGGGTGGGCAAGCACCTGATTTCACTCAAAAAACCCCTGAAGGAGAAGATTTTAGTTTAAGCGATTTAAAGGGAAAAGTAGTTTTATTAGACTTTTGGGCTAGTTGGTGTGGCCCTTGCAGGCGTGAAAATCCTAATGTGGTTAAAATGTATAAGAAATACCATGATCAGGGATTTGACGTATTAGGCGTAAGCCTGGATCGCACTAAAGACAAGTGGCTAAAAGCAATAGAAACCGATGGGTTAGAATGGAATCACGTCAGCGATCTTAAAGGATGGCAAAATGCAGTAGCAAATGAATACGGTGTTCGCTCTATACCTAGTACATTTTTATTAAACCGTGAAGGTAAGATCGTTGCAACCAACTTAAGAGGCCCTGCATTAGAAGCTAAATTGAAAGAGTTGTTTGAGTAGATTTCAGTGGGTCCTACGGATTTCGTTTTACTCAACAGTGGGCAGTGGGCAGTGGGCAGTAAGGTATAGAATCATCCCGACAATGCCTAATAGATATTGTCGGGATAATCCATTTTATTCTGATCCTTTTTTAGAAGCTGAATCCTACTGAAGCCTGAATGGTCAGATTGCGATCCGTATCGTCCAGTAAGATATAGTTATTATCTGCATCAAGGCTTGAGCGAGAAATATCTCGGCTGTTCTGTGTTAGGTCGTTTAAACCATATTGAGCACGTATTCCTAAGAATAAACCCTGATTAACAAAAAATGCTACTCCACCTATTAAACCCAGATCAACCGGATTGAATAAGCGATCGTCTTCGTCCAGTAATTCATAATAGGCTCCTAAAGTTTTAGGGATTTCTACAGAACGATTACCGATCTGACGAATTTCTACATCGTTTACATCAGAACGCTTTTTAAAATAATTATAATCAAGTGCTATTGTGAAAGGATCTACTGCACTGCCTGTACTTGTAGTTCCATTAAAATTTAATTCACCAGATCCTCTGGAAGAAACCAAAAAGCCTACACTCATACCACCAGAAACTTCGATACGCCCAAAACGTCCTACTGCCATAAAAGGCAGCTCTATATAGGAGTTTGTAACAGATAATATCGTAGAACGATCACCTGTTGCATATACTTTTTGCTCACTATTCTGCACATCAAAAATCCAGAAAGAATCACCATTGAAGTTATAATCTACTCCTTTTTGAGAGTACAATAATTCGCCTCGCACAGAAAAAATATCTGTGAATTTCAGATTAGCCATTCCTCCTACATGAAAGCCCGTACTTAGTTCATAAGTCTCCAATTCATTGCCATTGGCATCCATTTCACTAGGCCCATCAATAGTTGAGAAATTTAGGCCTGCTCGAAAACCGGCAGAAAATTCCTGTGCAAATACGCATAAAGTAAGCAGAGTAAATAAAAGGGAAAATATGGTTCTTTTTTGCATGTCTGGTAAATGTTTAAAGTTATAGTCAGGGATTTAAATAATATCCCCTCATCACTTATTGAGAGAATTTACTTTCTTAATTTATAAGACTTTTTTAAGCCATATTCGGTTGGCTCCAACATCTGCTCTAGATTCAACATCTATGATATTAAAGCCATTTTTCAGCGCAAATATAAGCATCCCTTTGTGTACATTTCTCGTTTTGAAAGTGATGCTATTATATCCTTGGCCTTTTGCCCATCTTTCCTGATGATCTGCCAACTGTTTTGCAATTCCTAATTGACGATACTGAGGCAAGACACCTCCCATCCAGGAATAAAAAAAGCTTTCTCGTTCATATCCCGCTTTAAATCCAGCTGCTTTGCCGTCTATATAAGCTGCCAAAATCAGATGGGAAGCGGTAGCAAACCTCTTTTCATATTCTTCTGCAGGATAAGGATTCTTGAGCTCTGGTATTTGATTAGAAATGACTACTGCTTCTGCAATCGAACATTCTCGTATATCCAATTTCATTATAGAGCAATTTTCACATAAACTGGACAGTGATCAGAGTGAACTGCTTGATTCATTTGAAATGAATCCTGCAACTTATCCTTTAATGTATCAGACACGGATTGATAATCAATTCTCCAGCCTTTATTTCTGGCTCTTGCTTGTGCACGATAACTCCACCAACTGTATTCTACTTTTTCAGGATTTAGATGGCGATACGCATCTGTAAAGCCGCTTTCAAACCACTTTGTCATCCATTCTCGTTCTTCGGGCAGGAAGCCAGAGTTTTTCTTATTTCTTACAGGATCGTGAATATCTATTTCGGTATGGGCAATATTATAATCTCCTACTATTATAAGATTTGGACGCTCCTTTTTAAGTTCATTTATCCAGTTTTGGAAAAAATCCAGGAACCCCATCTTAAAATCTTGTCGGACATCTCCAGAAGTTCCAGAAGGGAAATAGCAATTAAGCAGTGTCCAGTCGCCATAGTCCGCACGAATGATACGCCCTTCTGAATCATAAAGTGGATTGCCACACCCCTCAATAATCTGATCAGGCTTTTCTTTTGTAAAAATAGCTACCCCACTATAGCCTTTTTTCTCAGCAGAATGCCAGTATTGATGGTAGCCCATACTCTCAAAGACATGGCGATCGCTTACTTGTTCTGGATGAGCTTTTGTTTCCTGTACACATAATATAGAAGGATCTGTTTCCTTCATCCATTCTGCTAAGCCTTTTTTAAGTGCGGCCCGTATACCATTAATATTATATGAAATGATAGTAGTCATAATCTAAATTTTGACGATTTGCCGTAAATATAGCACGAAGAATGAAGTCTCATAATTACAAAATCATCTGTTTTGATCAATCTTTTGATAGATTTTCACTCTTTTTTTGTCACTTTTTTAAAAAAAAAGACCTCACATAGTAATAGTTATAATCTAGTCCCAAAGAGACAAACTAACACACAAACACAATAAAACGCTGATTAACAGACAATTAAAAATACAGCACATTGATTATCAAATCCAGTAAAATTGAAAAATGTACTTCCGCGGAGCCAAATATTGGGCGACATTTGTATTGTAAGTGATCGGAAAGGTATTGAGGAAGAAAGAAAGTGAAGAACGACTTACTACTAACAAATTGAAAGCTCGGGCAAAAAACTTAATCGAAAGCGAAAAGAAAATCCGGGCAAAATAAAATGTGCAGATACTGAATTCAGCACCTGCACATTTCTAACGAAGGAATTAATCCCACGAATGCAGATATTATGGATATCAAAGGATATCCGAAAAATTGGTATGTAGATAGCCTCTCAAAGCTTTTGGAAGCCGGTTAGTTGCAGCTGACCGGCTTTTCTTTATTCAGGACCAAAGATACATTCTTTTAGCCACATTTCGAAATAGATAGCTTAATTTATTTAAGCTCATCATCAGTAGTTTCATCGCTATAAGTTTACGAAGCACATCAAAAAGGGTTACAATATTTATATATTTTTTATGGATTTCTTCACTATTTCTCTCCTCTTATTTGACTTCTATTTCATAAATCTCTATTTCAGACCTTCTATTAGTCATTCTTATTCTGTATTTTCCTTTCTCTAAGATTAATTCTATCAAATCGCATTGGTTCTCTAGTTCAATAATATCTACTGGTGAAAGAACGATTATCTTTTTCATTATTTCCAACAGGTTTGATAACATCATAAAAGTGGGTAAAATCCGACGATAAGTTGTTCGCTTAAACTATATTGTAAAAAACGATATAATCAAAATGAAGATTGCTATTGGGAGCGACATGCACAGTCATACAACAGATGTAGTAGTTGATTATTTAAAAAAACTAGGGCACGAGGTACATGAATATGGTGCAATAACAGGCCCACCAGCCCCCTGGCCTAAAGTAGCTATTGAGGCTGCTACTGCCGTAGCCACAGGTAATGCTGACCAAGCCATTTTATTCTGCTGGACTGGCACAGGAATCAGTATTGCCGCAAATAAAATAAAAGGCATCAGAGCCGCCCTCTGCACAGATGCAGAAACGGCTCGTGGTGCTCGTACCTGGAACGATGCTAATGTACTTGCTATGAGCTTACGCCTCGTATCTGAGGCTGTAGCCAAAGAAATAATAGACGCCTGGCTACAACCTGTTGGTGAGCGAGATGCTGAGGATAACGCTTGTATTCAGTATCTCAAGGATTTTGATCAATAAATAGCACTTACTTCCTTCTTTCCTTTCGGGTAAAGAGGTTAAATACAGGTACATCAACCGCAAATAAGAACATAGTACGCCATGCACTAGCTTCTAGCTCAACCCCATTACTATCCATGACTGTACGTAATTGAGGCCCATATTGCACTCCTGCTCCAAAACTAAAAGGAGAGTTATTGATATTGGCCAATAAATAACCCCCTGGTGCAATCACATTCTGGAAGCTCAACTCTGGTAGGCTACTGGTATTCTCATTGTTGTCTATTCTGAAGCTAGTTACTCCTCCAAGATCTAATATAGGTACAAAAAAGGTATAGGATAATTTGCTATCAATCTTAGGCCTAATGCTATAAGACAAACCGATAGGTACTGATAATGCCGCCAAAAAGCCCCAATCATTGGCAAGCCCTGCTACATTATCATTGATTTGTTCACCACCTGCACCAAGTCCCATATATGCATTTACAGAAACATTTGTACGATTTTGCCGCTTGATGCGGGAACTTCCAGGAGGTAATGCCGCTGCCACTAATGCACCTTTCATATCCTCGGCATTCTTTGCCGCGGCTACATTAGCTACAAAAGAACCATATAGTATAATATTATCTCGAATTTCACCTGCATGAGTAGTATCTCCTGCTAGATCAGCAGTAATTGTTTTGTACAATTCCACCGCATTATAAATGGCATAACTATATTGATCATTATAAATATTCTCAAAGAGTGAAAGTGCTTGATCCGTAATAATAGGTATTTCTTTCAAGCCCGGAAACAGCGGTTTTTCATCAACTAAAGGAGTAGTAATGAGCGTATTGAGTAAATCCATTGAAAGTCGAACAAAAGGGAAATAATCTACAAACTTTAATTTTTCATTCTTCTTGTTCAGCTCCAGGCTATCTCTATAAATAACTGCTTCATTGATGATGTCTATAAAGTTGGTAGTAATTGTTGCGACACCTTCACTGGATAAGTTTGTAGTTCCGGCAACATCGTTTAATTGATTATAGATAAGGCCTAGATAAAGATCTCTACTTTCAGGAGTTTTTAGAATAGACCTAAACTGATCTCTGGTTAGCCACCGAGTTGTATCTATTACATTACCCAGGCTATCATATTGAGTTGGTGCCTCTATACAGTACAATAGATTAGCTGCTAGTTCTACTATCTTTTTGAAAAATGCAGCATTGCGTTCCGCTCGTAGTAATTGCTCATTATAAGTGTTATCCAGTTTGAAAAGTACGCTATTTACTACTGCTACCTCTTCATCTATCAGGGTTGCCAAGGAATCGGTAATATCAGTAGTATCAATTACTATTAGAGGACGCTGTATTTCTAGTTTCACCTGAGTAAGCAATGAACTTTTTGTTTTACTCAATGTATCCAAAGCTTCTAATTGGTTACTTACATAGATTAGAGCTGTATGATACTTTTTACGAGCATCATGTAGTTGCTGTCGTGCATTGGATGAATCCGCTTCAATTATCCATGAAGGATCATTGGCAGGTTCCAGCGCACTGGAAAGATATTCCAATGCACCGATTTGTTCTCTATATTTCCCTGGTGCATTCTTTTTCCATAAATCTATTTCTGCATCCAGGCTATCTTTAAGATTGCTTTTTTTCTTTTCGAATTGTTGGATATTCCACTCTAAAGCCGATTGAGTACTTGCTCTTAAGGTAGCAGTCAGATTGGCAACAGCAATTTCAGTGTCTTGCAAGAAATCAGAAAAATCGATTAGAAAATCTACTATATTTTTTCTGCGATCTTGCTCCGCAGCGAGCTTACGGCTTAGATCTATTCCCGCTGCTACTAGTTGTACACTATCAGGAGGATTACTAAAATAAAGAGGATACTTATCTATTTGAGGCTGATCTTCCAGTAGGCGTTTATAATCACGAGTTCCTTCCAAATTATAACTGATTCGTTCTAGCTGATCAACCTTTTCTCTACCTCTCCACTGGTAAAAACGATCTGCCTGACGACTACTTCGCTCATAATATCGTTGATACATTTGCCCTACTTTCGTTCCTTGCCCAACAGAATCTGCAAGACTTTGCAGTGCAAAAAAATCAGTTTCCAGTTTAAACAACAGACTATCAATACGTCGACTAAGCGTATCTAGCGATCCGGTCAAATTACTTACTCCAGCATCTAGCTGATTGATAGTGGAGCGGGCATTAGGATTCTTTGCCAACCGTAAATTGCCTTTTCGGAACAGGTCTAACTGTCGTTTATCCAATCGCTGATAAGTATTCTGGAGAATAGTATCTATGCTTACTCCTTGATATGCTAGACTGGCAATTTCATAAAATAATGCTATGTTATATATGTTGGGTTCATTTTCCAGTTTTTTGAAATCATCCTGCTCTAGCATGTTAGCAAAGTTAACACCTAGATTCTCCATATCATGTATAAAAGCCTGTTTGGCAAGAGGTAGTAAAGTTTTGTATTGAATAATATCCAATTGTTCTGTAAAAAACCGAGTAGTTGCCGGGAATAATATTCTTAATTCTTTGTATTGCTTACTCATTAATTTTTCACGGAAGCGCTCCATGAAAGCAATGTTAAATTCCTCTTCTGCTCGTTCTACCACAAAATCAGATAGACCTGTAATAATAGCATCTGCATCAAAACTTGTGGGTGCTGCTTTTTGATTGATACTCACTCTTTGTGTCACCTCTTTTAAAGCCGAGGTAGAGGTAGTAATAGGGCTTCGGTAACTAACCTCAATTGCTTGTATAGATAAAGCATCAGCTACTGCAGATTCTGAATCGACAGGGACTATTTGTCGGGTATACTGATGGACTGTCGAATCCATCAATGCCAAAATAGCCTTAATAGTGGCTTCTGTTTGATCACTAGGATATGGAAGAGAAGAGAAGCGATCATCGGTTAGCAATCTCCCGATGAATGGATTTTCTTCAAAAGGTAAAAAGGCATCTCTCAATTCAAAAAAATTACTCCTGTCTGGATTCTCTGCCAGGCCAGGGATATAAGTCCCCAATAAAGCATAGGCTTTTACAAAAGAAAGATTATGCAATAAAGTATCCTTGACAAGGCTATCGCTTTGAGTAGAAACTCTCAGATAGTTGGGCTGATAGTCTATAAGAAAAGTGTCTAACAGGCTGGCAGTGACAGTAAGTGTATCTGAACCATAATACACCTCTAGTTCTTTAGTAGTAAAATCATCAGCTGGTGCTTCGTGTACTTTGTATAAGCCTTGTGGAATCAAAGGCAATGGGCGAGCATATCCAGGAATCAACCGGCCATACAACACAGAGTCCTTACCATAAGTAGCCGCACTAGGAGCCTGATAAATTGGGAGTGTAGAGCCCGATTTACTAAGGCTTACCATAGGCTGAGGTTGCTCGTCCAATGCTTCCTCTAATCCCTTTGCCAGTTCATAGATTTTCATTTGGGCGACTGTCTCAGCAGTTGGCACTAATAAAAATAGGCCTCCTATTATCAAAGATAGAATAACAGGCCTTTTCCTGCTGGAGAAAGGATAAAACTTCATAATTTCTTGGGCTTAAGTGTTATCGTCAGAATCTGAATCAGTTGGGTCTTCTATATCTCCTCCGTTTTCACCATCGTCTGCTATAACAGGATCACTATCATCTGCTAGTTGGTCTTTCAAAAAAGTGTTTAAATCATTTACACAATCTACTACTTTAGGTTGGTCTAGTATAGCATTGATTTTGATATCTTTTAATGCTTTCTGTGCAAGAGCCAAGTGGTCAGGTTTCGTAACCGGTTCATCACCACTGTTATCTGCTAATACTTTTTGATAATCATCTTTTTGCTGATGATAAGTTGCCAATGGTTCTTGTAACGACTCCTTGACATCTGCCTGGATAGTCTCACCACTATTAAATTTATTAAGATACTGCGCAATGTTGAACAGGCAGTGTATCATCTTATTATCAATTAGCGTCATACCTCGGATTTTAGGATTTAAGGTCAACTTCTGTTAAATTTAAACATCTTTTTCTTATACGAGGGAATATAATGTTAGGTTTCTACTTAGTTTTTTCATTCTCCAAGAATAAAAATTGCAAAGATATTTTTTATGAAATACACATTTTTAGCCCTACTCCTGGCCCTCATCGCTTGTGAAGCACCTACATCTACAGAAGAAACACCTACAGAGTCGACAGCAACTTCTGAAGAAAGTATGGGGTTTGATGATGCACTTGCTCAAGAAGTAGGAGCAGATGATTATGGGATGAGACAATACGTAATGGCTTTTCTAAAAGCAGGCCCTAACCGGAGTCAGGATTCATTGGAAGCAGCCCGCCTACAAAGAGCCCACCTTGATAATATAACTCGTATGGCAGAAGGGGGCAGCCTGGTATTAGCTGGCCCTTTTATGGATGATGGGACCGTAAGAGGGATTTATATTTTTGATGTAAAGACAATTGAAGAAGCAGAAAAATTAACAGCCACAGACCCTGCCATACAAGCAGGAAGGCTGGAAATGGAATTACGTCCCTGGTATGGTTCTGCTGCTTTAATGAAAGTAAACGAACTCCATAATAAAGTAGCGAGAAAAGGAATTTAATGGAAGCCGAAAACTCTAACTCCCGATTTATTCCAATATTCTCATCTCTATTCGTTGATTAATCAGAGAGGCATTTGGAGTATTACCATTTACCAATGGGAGTGATTTTCCATACCCTCTGGCCACTACCCTTTCTTCCGGGATGCCATTTGCCAGGAGGAAAGCCCGAATTTGCTGTGCTCGATCTCCTGATAAGGTCTGAGCATTAGTATGAGAGAGCTGACTACTAGTATGCGCTCCTATTTCAACTATCAAAGATGAATTCTCTTGTAAGAAAACGAGTAATTGGCTCAATTCGGGATAGGCAGTAGGCAGTAATTGTGCTGTATTTGGAGTAAAACCCACCGTTTTTAGTTCTATCTGCATACCTGGTTCAACAGGAACCAACAATAAATTCTTTTCTACTTCCTGATAACCAATAGGAGTTTTAGATATACTTTCAGGTAGAGGAATCAGTGGCTGGACAGCATCCGATTCATTTTTTTTACTGATTTGGTTTTGTGATTCTAGCAGCATTTGCTGTTGCAAAGTCAATTGCAATTCCTGCTGCATTTGGGATTGCGTTTCTTTTTTTGCTAAGTAAGTGATATTATTTTTCAATTCTCCTTTTACCTCTTCTTCCAATTGTGACCTTAGCTGAATTTCGACCTGCGGCCTGAGCTCATTCTTAACATCTTGCTTCAATGCCTTTTCCCATGCAGCTTCATTGGTTTGCCCTTTAGCGGTCCAGCTTTTATTTGAATCATTCGAAAACCCTTTATTGATTTGTCTTTGTAGTGTTTCTGTTTCCAGATTGAAATACTGCTGTTCTATAGGATTCAGAGATGCTTTTACTTCTTCTACTACTCCAGGGGCTAATTCTCTTCGAAGTTGTTGTCTGACAACAGGGCTTAGTCCTTCTTCTAACTCTTCAACCGCTTCTATTTCTATAGCCTCTACATTGTCTTCGTATTCATTCCATATATAGTTTTTTTCTTCTGCATCATCCTGTACCGCTTGCTGTAAATTAGATTCATATTCGTAGAAACGCATATAGCGTGTTTTCATGTCTTCGACATCTTTTTGAGTCATTTCCTGTTGATCATAAGCCTCAGGTATGGGTATCGTATCAATTTCCTGCTCTAGTGCTTCTGCATATTTATACTGGCTATATCGATGGCGTAAAGCATCTAGTTCTGGATCAGTAAGTATAGATTTATCAACTATATAACCCTCTCTATTTTTTAAGGATTCCAGGTATACTTTTCGTTCTTTCTGTAATTCTAAAACTTCATCATCCAGTTTGCGAAGGTGACGTTGCAAGTTGTTTATTTTTTCATCTCTTTCCGCGTAAGCTGCATTTGCCTGGACTGATGCCATCCAATATTGATCTTCTTTATCTACTAGTTCAACCTCTTGTTCCGTTGTAGGTAAAGGCTCTCTAACGGGCATGTATCCATTCTCCCAGGCAGATAATGACAGGGGAGAACCATAAGGTAGTATTGTTTGATAATTTCCTTCTTCATCTGCTTCTAGTGCCTGGATAGCCATTTGAAATTCAGGTGAACGAATCTCTATCGTACCTGGAACTGCCATTCCTGAAGCTCCATTTTTAATCTGTCCTTTAAGGAGAATAACGGGTGATGGGCGGAATTCGAAATCCAGAGAAACTTGATAAATATCAGAAGCATCATCAATTTTTCTAATAAAATAAGCCTGTGTTCCCTCTGCAGCCATTGTCAATGAAAATTCATCTGCTTCAGTATTTACAGTGGCATCTAAAGGACGAGGAGGTGCCCAGTTGCACCAGGTCTCATCTTTTCGTTTACTATAGTAGATATCTAGTCCGCCGTATCCATTTGGGCGGTTAGAAGCAAAATATAAAGTTTTATTATCGGCAGCCAGAAACGGATATAATTCATCATAATCAGAATTGAGCATAAGGCCACAATCCTGGGGAGTAGTCCACCTATTCTCATCATCCAGGTATTCGCTCATGTATAAATTATTACCTGCTTTTCCATCTGGTTCTGGCATAGATATAATGAGTATGCGGCCATCAAAGCTGAGATGCATTGAAAAGTCCCGTGGGTTGGCATCCAGCAAGGCAACTGATTCTTCTTGAGGAGATTGCCACGAGCGTCCTAGTTTCAAGCTCTTTAATAATTTTTTTATATCCTTTCGGAAAACATATAGCTTGCGCCCATCCGTACTTAACCCTATTGCCACATCATCCTCAGTACTATTTAGTGGAGCACCTGCATTAATAGCTTTTGTCCATTCGCCTTCATTATTTTTCATTGATACCCATACATCCATACTATTATTCCTGCCAATATTGCGAGGATGCCCTTTACGGGTAAAATAAAAGCTTTGTCCATCAGCAGAAATCAAAGGTTGATATTCGGTGTAGGGAGAATTAATCACCGTAGGTAGTAGAGTAGCTGTCCCTGCTTGTGAAAAAAGAGGAATATATAGGGCCGTTAAAATGAATAAAGCAAACGAACGCATGGCAGTATGTTTGATTCTTTTGTTTAGACGTATTTTCTCTATATATGTAACAACTAAAAGGTTAAATAGTATCAATATCATCTTCAATTTCCGCCCCCTGGGTTAAAAGAGAGATAACTCGACCACTTTTTAGAATCGCCATAGGCCTGAAATAGTGATCATCCCATTCACCAAACACAGTGAATGTTTGCCCCACACTGATTGCTAATAGCCCCCAGGCTGCGCTGCCTTCCATCAGTAAAGGAATACTATATCCCTTAGAATCCGCTAACAATAAAAGCTGCTCTTTTTTTACAATATGAACATCTGCTAACAGACAAGGAAAAGATAACAACCATGGATTAGAAGCAATTGCCTTAGCATAAGCATAAGCAAATGTTTCTATGTCTGTATATTGAGCTATTGTATCCAGGGGAGCTGAAGAGGATAAATGTTTTTTAACCAGAGCACGTAAGGGATAAGGTGAGGGATAAAAAATTAGCTCTGCCTCAAAAGCACTCCCTACCTGCCAATTGAGATCGAATTTTGGAATACCGTAATTATAATCCAATACAAGCGCGATCTGCTTACTCTTGCTTCCCAGCATATATGTCTTCCTGGAAAATAGTTTATCCTCTGCTTCGAGGCTTACTGAAAGCACAAGCCATTGATCTTTTACTCCGTCTTGCTCTAATAATTCTGTTCGTTTTCTATTTACTCCTGCTACTGTTAATATTTCTTCTTGTATTAACTCTGGTAAGCTAGGAAACTGCTTGTAGGATTGAACAAAGAGGTATAATTGGGATATTTTTTCCAATAAACGCTCATGCCAGTTTTCTTCCTTCAATAAAGCTGGCATTCTCCGAATTCGACGAGCAATCCCCCCTAGTTTAGCATCTTGCATTTTAGCTGCAAATAATTCCCAGTAATTGGAATCCTGGTGGCTAATTTCTGACAGGCCATGCTGAATCATGTCCAATAACCACAATTCCAATTCTTCAACACCAGACTGCATTTCTATCAGCCTTTTTCCAAATCTTTTCTCTTGATTTTCCTTGCGTAAAATTTGCTCTTCTGCTGTCGGAGGTTTTGGAATAGGCTGGCTTAATAAGTCCATAACCCAATCAGGAGGTGTTTCTTCCATTGGCATATCATCAACATGCTTTTGAAGAAAGATAAGGAGAGCGAGAGCATGTCGACAGGGGTTATAAGGTGATTGACAATTACACCTGAATTTTTTATTACGGAAATCTATAGCTACCTGATAAAGTCTTAGGCCACTACTTTTACATTCTCCCCATAAAAAAAAACCATTACTACCTTTTATTTCCCAAGATGCTTTGGAAGAAAGGGATTTAGCTCTTTCTAAGATCAGATTATTAGGAGCCAATTCGGTGATCTGATGGCGTGTCCACTCCACTATTATATCAATATAAAATTGGTTCTTTGACAACTTCTCTCACGAAACAAGGCATAATGCACTTCGAGGGAGAAGTTGTCAAAGAAGGACAAATTTTGGAAATTTAAAAGAGAACTCTATTCTTCACTTTCCAAGATGCCCAAAGAAAGCATTGCTTTTTCAGAAGCAGTTTGCTCAGCACTTTTTTTATTAAAATCATCAGCGGTAGCTACTTTTTGTCCGTTGACCATTACAGCTACCTTAAAGCGATCTCTTTTTTCGAATTTATAACGAGCTAGTAATTTATAGCTTACAGTCTGTCCATTTTTCTGGCACCACTCTAATAACTGGCTTTTATAGTTATCATCGTAGCTTTCCAGTTCATGCACATTTACATAATTTCGCAAAATCTTCTGGATCACGAAATATTTAGTACCGGAATAACCTTTTTCAAGATATACTGCCCCCACTAATGCTTCTACTGCATTTCCCAACATAGAACGACTCAATCGGGTAGGATTGTACTCAGAAAGTAGCATATCCAGTCCCATTTTATCACCAATCTTATTCAGTGATTTGCGCTTTACAATTTTAGAACGCATTTTAGTCAGAAAACCTTCATTGCTATTAGGATACTTCTTAAACAAGTACTCGGCTACAACAGTACCCAATACCGCATCACCTAGATACTCCAGGCGCTCATTGTTTTGAATAGCATAAGATTTATCTGAGGATGTAGATTTATGTGAAAAAGCAAGCTTGAATATTCCTAAATTCGAAGGGGTAAATCCAATAAGCTGCCGGATTCTACGAGCAAATTCTTTATCCTTGGATAAATATCGATTGTAAATTCTAAATATCGGCCTAAGTAATGCCAACATATTATCCTCTTATTAATTAAGACTTCTCTTTAATACTTTTTAAATATAAGAGAAGAATTATGGCCACCAAAACCAAATGTATTACTTAGTACGGCATTTACTTCCCGTTCCTGAGCTTCGTTGAATGTCAGGTTAAGACGGGCATCCAATTCTGGATCATCCGTAAAGTGATTAATTGTTGGTGGAACGAAATTATGTTTTATTGCAAGTATTGAGGCGATAGCTTCTACGGCTCCCGCAGCTCCTAATAAGTGTCCTGTCATAGACTTAGTAGAACTGATATTAAGATCGTAGGTATGATCACCAAATACTTGTTTAATAGCCTTGGTTTCTGCTATATCTCCCAGCGGAGTAGAAGTACCATGCACATTAATGTAATCAATTTCACTAGTATTCATACCAGCATCTTCCAGAGCAATTCTCATTACATTACTTGCGCCCAATCCTTCAGGGTGCGGTGCAGTAATGTGATGAGCATCAGCCGTAGCACCTACGCCTACTATTTCAGCATAGATAGTAGCACCACGCTTTTTAGCATGTTCCAGCTCTTCCAGTATAATTGCTCCTGACCCTTCTCCCATCACAAAACCATCGCGATCAAGATCAAACGGGCGAGAAGCAGTTTCGAATTCATCATTACGGGTGGAAAGCGCTTTCATAGCGTTGAAGCCTCCCATACTTGCTTTACAAATAGGAGCCTCTGAACCACCAGTAACAACGATATTGTTTCTACCTAAACGAATGTAATCAAAAGCAGTAGAGATGGCATGAGATGCAGAAGCGCAGGCAGAAACTGTAGCGAAATTGGCTCCACGGAAACCATATTTGATAGATACCAAACCTGATACGATATCAGATATCATTTTGGGTATCATAAATGGATTGTACCGAGGCGTTCCGTCTCCAGCTTCAAAATCTTCAATTTCTTTTTCCAGAGAACGAAGTCCTCCAATACCAGATCCCCAAATTACACCAACCTTATCCAGGTCCAGTTTTTCAGGATCCAGCCCTGCATCTTGAATTGCTTCATCAGTACTCAGGGTACCATATACTGCAAATAAATCCATTCTGCGAATTTCCCGACGATGGATAGATGAAGTATCCAGGTCTGTTACTTCACAGGCGAATTTCGTTTTAAAGTTTGATGCGTCAAAGTGGGTAATAATATTAGCTCCGCTGATGCCTTTTTGCAATCCTTCAAGATATGCATCCTTATTGTTACCAATAGGCGTTACAGCTCCAAGTCCTGTTACGACAACCCTTTTCATGCATTAATAGGTTTTTGTCTTGCACGACACTCGTTCGTACGAGTGGATATTTTTGATATAGCCTTTTAAGCAAAGAGTAGGATGGTATGATATTTAGGCTTAAAGGCTGATTATGGTAGTGGTATTTTCCGTTTGTCTTTGGGGAGAGAACGTGCATTAAGCACGTTAAGTAGGCAAGTTAGAAGCAGATTGAGAATGCGAATGCACTGCTTCTAACTTACTTATTAAACGCTAAGGCGTTTTATTCTCCTTCAGAATTAGCTGACAGATACTCAACAGCGTGTCCTACAGTCTGAATGTTTTCAGCTTCTTCGTCTGGAATAGCAATATCAAATTCTTTTTCGAACTCCATGATTAATTCCACGGTGTCCAGAGAGTCGGCACCCAGGTCATTAGTAAAGCTGGCCTCAGGGGTTACCTCTTTTTCCTCAACGCCAAGCTTGTCGACGATGATCTTGGTTACTCTTTCTGCAATGCTAGACATAGTGAATACACTTTAAATGGTTTATAAAAGCCCTGCAAAGAAACATAGAACTGTATTGATAACCAAAGTTTTTATTAAAAATCTAGCTTTTGCGCACTGATGTTTGATTATTTTTGAGATTACTGTACTTTTACACTAGATAGATTATTGTATTTTTTACACTTAGCTGTGTGAGCTCAGATAACATTTAAGCCTAAAGTCATCTTACACTACGGAAGCTTTGGATTGAAGCACCGTCAAAACCATTTCGGACATGAAGATCGTTGACCATCAGAATACAAAAATTGTTGCGACAGTAGGGCCTGCCTGCAATTCGTACTCCAAATTGCTTGAGTTAGTACAAGCAGGAGTAGATGTTTTTCGCCTTAACTTTTCTCATGGTACACATGAAGACCACCAGCAGGTAATCAATCATGTAAGCTACATCAATGAGAAGTATAATCTACATATTGGCATCCTGGCAGATTTACAAGGTCCTAAACTACGGGTAGGCAAAATTGAGAATAATGCGTTGGAATTGAAAGAAGGGGATATCATTACATTGGTAAATGAACCTTGCTTGGGAACGATGGAGAAGATATATATGAGTTACCAACAATTCGCTCAGGATGTAGAGGTTGGGGAAAAGGTATTAGTAGATGATGGCAAGCTAGTATTTGAAGTGACGGAAACAAATAAGCAAGATACTGTTAAGTTAAAAACGTTATTTGGAGGTACTTTATCTTCTAATAAAGGTGTAAACCTGCCCAAGACAAAAATATCTCTGCCTTGCCTTACAGAAAAAGATCTAAAGGATCTGGATTATATCCTTACACAACCAGTCAATTGGATTGCTCTTTCTTTTGTACGTACTAGTAAGGATATGAAAGATTTGCGTAAGCGAATAGAAGCCAAAAATCACCCAGCTAAAATTCTGGCTAAAATTGAGAAACCTGAAGCGATAGAGAATATTGACAAAATCATAAAGCACTCCAATGGCATTATGGTAGCAAGAGGTGATTTAGGGATAGAAGTACCGATGGAGAGATTGCCTCTTATACAGAAAGATATCATTGCTAAATGTATGCAACGTGCTCGCCCTGTAATTGTTGCTACTCAAATGATGGATAGTATGATTACTAATCCAAGCCCTACACGAGCAGAAATTACAGATGTAGCCAATGCGGTATTAGATGGTGCTGATGCAGTAATGCTGAGCGGTGAAACTTCAGTGGGTAAACATCCCGTGAAAGTAGTAGAAGCAATGAATAAAATTATAGAAGAGGTAGAAACCCACTACAACTTTGAAGGACGCCGTCCAAAACCAAGTAAGCGCTCACGTACCTTCCTTTCTGATGTAGTATGTTTTAATGCAGGAAAAACGGCAGAAGAGGTTAAAGCAAAAGCTATCATTGGTATGACTAGTTCTGGCTATACCGCATTTAAAGTATCTAGCTATCGCCCAAATACAGATATCTATATTTTTTCTGATCGCATGCACATGCTTTCTACGCTCAATTTGGTGTGGGGAGTAAGATGTTATTATTATGACCGATTTACGACAACAGATGAAACGATTGAAGATGTAGCTTTAATCCTGAAGCAAGGTGGTAGAGTTAAGTCAGGAGACCTGTTAATTAATACAGGAAGCATGCCTTTGCACCGTCGGCATCGTACGAATATGATGAAAATAACAATGGTAGATTAATAAAACCATCAGTTATTGATCTTTATTAAATCTATATAACAGACGAGATTACTACTAACACAAACAGGTGGCTTTGGTCGCATTCCTTCCAACTACAGTATTTTCTAATAGATTTATCAAAGAAGGCAGTTTTTTCATTTATTTTTGCGGCTATTAAACTAAAGGATAGCCTATTATTATAAATTCTAAACAATTTTCCTCCTTATTTTAATGAGGAGAAAACTTGTTTAGAGGGCATTTTATCCTATAAAAAGCTAAAACCTTTGTATGAAGATTATTATCCCTATGGCCGGTAGAGGCTCTCGTTTACGCCCGCATACACTAACCATTCCCAAGCCTCTGGTATCCATAGCTGGCAAGCCTATTGTACAGCGTATAGTTGAAGACCTTAGCAATGCTCTCGATGAGCCAGTAGACGAAGTAGCTTTTATCATTGGCGATTTTGGAAAAGAAGCCGAAGAGCAGCTCCAGGAAATTGCTGCTGGAATTGGAGCGAAATGTTCTATTTATCATCAGGAAGAACCACTGGGGCCTGGACATGCGGTATTGTGTGCTGCTCCAAGTTTGGAGGGACACTGCCTGGTAGCATTTGCAGATACACTCTTCAAAGCAAACTTTAACTTTGATATAAATACAGATGGAATTATTTGGGTACAGCAGGTAGACAATCCCTCTTCTTTTGGTGTAATTACCACTAATAATGATGGCTATATTGCTGATTTCGTAGAAAAACCTACCGAATTCGTTTCTGATAAAGCAATTGTTGGTATCTATTATTTTAACGATGGCAATAAACTAAAGGCTACGCTTAATAAGATTGTCAATGAGGATATCAAAGAGAAAGGAGAATATCAATTAACTACAGCACTGGAATTGATGAAGGAATCTGGTACTAAGTTTCTACCTTCACAAATTGATGAATGGCTGGATTGTGGCAATAAAGAAAATGTAGTAGCTACCAATCAGCGCATGCTTGAAATAAAAAAAGGCAGCGAAAAATTGGTAGATGATTCTGTGCAATTGGAAAATTCTGTTATTATTCCACCTTGTTATATAGGAGAAAATGTATGCCTACGCAACAGTGTGGTGGGGCCATACGTATCTATAGGTAACAATTCGATTGTAGAACAATCCGTTATAAGCAATAGCCTTATTCAACACAACACTAAAGTACGGTTTGCGAATTTACAAGACTCCATGCTGGGAAACGAAGTAGATTACGAAGGCCGGCATTCTTCAATCAGTATTGGCGACTATTCCTCAATGGGATCATAGTAGGCAGGTGTTGTGGCACACAGAGTAGATTTGACATCATGAACCAAACAATTTTAGCTTCCCTTTTTGTAGTGAGCCTCCTATTCCAAGCTCCTACTGTCTTCGCTCAACCTGGTAGGTTGACAGAAAAGGATGTGAATCAGCAAAAACTTATGATTGATGCCAGCCGTGAAAAAATGCTGGGCAATTATGATGCAGCCATTGCATTATTAAAAGATGTGTTAAAAGAGGATGATAATAATGCTGCTGCAGCTTATGAGTTGTCACGTGTTTATGCTGAAGTGAATAACTTGCAAGGAGCAGTAGAAACTGCTCAAAAATCAGTTGCTGCCGCACCAGATAATATATGGTATCAGCGCTTGTTACTTGACCTTTATC
Source organism: Chitinophagales bacterium (assembly GCA_022360175.1). Classification (GTDB taxonomy): domain Bacteria; phylum Bacteroidota; class Bacteroidia; order Chitinophagales; family Saprospiraceae; genus JAKSDI01. Next base: position 26,755 of record JAKSDI010000088.1, on the reverse strand, counting down.
AGCAGCTAAATAAAAATGATGAAGCTGCTGCCGTTGCTGAAACAATTGTCAAGCTTGAACCTGGTGACGATTTTAACTACTACCGTTGGGCCTATTTTTTGGTAAGAGCTGGAGATGTCAAAAAAGCAGTAAAAGTATATGACCAACTAGAGGAACGCTCGGGAATCAATGAGGAAATTGTCCGTCGTAAACACTCTCTTTATCTAGGGATTGGAGACTATAAAAAGGCCGCTTCAGAACTCGAACGCCTTATAAATACTTTTCCTAAAGATGTCGATTACCGGCATTTACTTGCTAGTTTTTATGAACAAATAAATGAAAAAACAAAAGCGCAAAAGGTATACGAAGAAATTCTCAAAATCGATCCTGATAATGTCAAAGCACAATTAGCACTTTCTGGCAAACCAGGAGGAGCTACCGATGAGGAACAATTCATATCTACACTGAAACCTGTATTCAAACAGCCTGATGTTAGCATAGACATGAAACTGGCAAGAATAATCCCTATTATTCAGAAAGCAGTTGATACTGAAGATGAGCAATTAACCAGAGCCCTTCTGGAATTAACTTCTATTCTGGAAGAGGTACATCCTTCTGATGCTAAGTCCTATGCTGCAAGTGCTGACTTATTATATTACGCAGGTGATAAAGAGGCTGCGCTTGAAAAATACAAACAAGCACTGGCTTTGGATGATACAATATTCCTTCTATGGGAACAATCTATGAGAATAATGGATAGCCAGGGCGGTTATACAGAACTCCTTCCTTTTAGTGAAAAGGCTATGGATTTTTTCCCAAACCAGGCGATTGCTTATTACTTCTATGCTAAAGCAGCTTTCCAACTGGGTGATGCGGAAGAAGCAGTTTCGATTTTGCCCCAGGCAAAATTGATGGCAGGTAGAAATTTGCCAATAAAGCATGATATTCAGATCCTTTACGGCCTTGCTTCAAATCAGCTTGAAAATTATGAACAGGCAGATGAAGCATTTACCGGTATGATGGAAGAAGATGATAGTAACCCTTTTTTATTGGCAGGGTATGCCTATATGTTAGCCCTACGTGGACAACAATTAAGGGAAGCAACAAAAATGGCAGAGCAAGCATCCAAAATGCTTGGTGCTCATGCTCTTCCTATCCAGGCACAGGCTATGATTGCATTTAAAGAAAAGAATCATAACAAAGCCAAAGAGCTAATGCAGTCAGCTATAACACTGGAAGGTGCAGAAGCGCCTATTTTTCTAGAGGAGTATGGCGATATCCTTTTTGAAACTGGTGATACCAATATGGCCATTCAATATTGGAAGAAGGCTAAAGACAAAGGCCGTGTCAGTAAGGAGTTAGACAAAAAAATAGCAACACATAGCAATTAATAGAGTGTGTTTAAGATTTTGTTATTTGATTAGAGCCTCTTGGGATTTTGATTTTATTTATGAGCATTTTCAGATATGGATTCTGAAGAAATGATTTTTGAACTGCATAGCTGTGCCGGAGAACTACGGTAGCAGAGCTATGGTGGGGTAAAATCATGAAATCAGGTTCTATATATGGGAATTTATAGTATAAAATATAATTTCCCAACAGGCTCTTAGTACTTTAACAGGCATTTTGACCGTTAGGGAAAGTGTTAATAAATAAAATCACCTCTATGAAACACACGCTTTTTGTTTTTACCAGCCTCCTTCTTGCTAGCTTCATGGTATCTTCATGTTCTTCCAGTAAAAAACTGGGCAAAGGAAGCAAAAAAGAACTCAACAGTACTTATCTCCTAAATCAACTAAATAAGCATAAAATAGATGCTGACTGGTTTAGCTCCCGCATTAGAGTAGAATACGACGATGGCAACACCAATGTATCTGGTACTGCTACACTAAGAATGAAAAAAGACAGTATAGTGTGGTTAAGTGTTAAGAAATTTGGTTTGGAGTTAGCGAGAGTACAAGTTACTAATGATTCTGTTTACGTGCTAGACCGAATCAATAATGAGTATATAGTAGAAGGTTTAGAATACCTGGCTTCATCTTATGGATTGCCTGCTAGCTTAATTGGCCTACAAGATTTTCTTTTAGGCAATGCTGTTGTCTTCGGCAAACCAGAAATGGAAGTAGAAGCTCTAGGGCCTACTTACAAACTTTCCGCTGTAGATGATCAATTTAAAAGTGAATATTGGATTGATGCAAGCTCATTTTTTGTTCACAAGATGGCTTTTGATGATAAAGCAAATGAACAACAGGTAAACGTACTACTTGAAGAGTTTGGATCGATAGGTAATCAGGATAATTTTTCCTACCTTCGTACACTTGATGCGAAAGGTAAAGCCCTTGGAAACACAAGTATAGGGCTAAAATTTTCCAAAGTAGAGATAGACGTCCCAAAGGATATAAAATTTGATATACCTAGTAAATATACCCGCGCAGATTAATATAAAATTTTCTTTATCGATTCTGGGCATACTACTGCTCTTTAGTCATGGCATATATGCCCAGGATCGTTCCGATTTGGAAAGCCAGCGACAACGGCTTATACGAGAAATAAAACAAACGGAACAGGATTTACAGCAGACTAAGAAAACAAAAGCAGTAACCTTAGATCAATACCTGGCTTTACAAAGTCAGATACAAAAGCGCAAGGCACTGGTCCGTACCCTAAAAGAAGAAATAGGAATTGCCAATGTAGCTATTGAAGAAGCTCATCAACAATTAGAATTACTTAATAATGAGCTCGCTCGCCTAAAAGAGGAATACGCTCACACGATACAACAAGCTTATCGCCTTAGACTAAACAATAGCTTTCTTCTCTTCTTGTTCTCAGCAGATAGTTTTGATGATGCTTATCGCCGATGGCAATACTTACGCCAATATGATAGTAATCGGAAACGACAGGCTCAGGATATTGTCACTACACAAGAGCAGTTGACTGCTGAAAGTGCACAATTAGAAAAGCAAAAAATAGAAAAAGAGCAATTATTGGTTTCTCAAGAAGAACAAACAAGGATTCTTGCTCAGGATCTAAACGAAAAGAATAGAATCCTCAAAGAACTTAATACAAGTGAAGGGCGATTGGTGGCAGAACTAGATAAACAGCAAAAGGCGCACGACCAACTCAATAGTGCTATTGAATCTATTATTCGCAAAGAAATGGCTAGCAGAGCTAAAGCAAGCCGCCCTACTACATCTGGCAATAATTCCTCAGATAATACTGATGTTATTGCTGCAACTCCTGAAAGTGATACTCCACTTTCTAATAATTTCAGTAATAATAAAGGGCAATTACCCTGGCCTGTAAAAAAAGGATATATCACTCGTAAATTCGGCAAACAACCCCACCCTCAAGTAAGAAGTATTCAGATTACTAATAATGGTATCGATATTCGATCAGAAGCAGGAGCTAAAGTTTACCCTGTATTTGAAGGTACTATTGCTGGTACTCAATTTATCCCTGGCTATCTGAATACAGTAATTGTCAAGCACGGAAATTACTATACCGCATACTCTAATCTTGAACAAATTAATGTAAAGAGAGGAGATGCTGTTGGACCAGGAGAAGCAATTGGCAAGTTGGGGAGTAAAAAGCCTGAAGTACACTTTGAAGTGTGGCAAGGTAAAAAACGGCTTAATCCTGTTTATTGGGTAAAGGAACAATAAAGGATAAAAAGCTGTTGGGATTTTTGAACAAATAACATTCCATGGCGAACGATTGGAACTTAGGAGAAAAAGAGAGGAAAGGCATAAAACGAAAAACTGAATATGCCGTCCTGGTTGGATTGGTCTATCGATTGCAGACAGAAGAGCAAGTTGAAGAATATCTTGATGAACTGGAGTTTCTAGCACTTACCGCTGGTGCAAAAACTAAAAGGCGTTTTATCCAAAAGCTTACTCATCCTGATTCTCGCACATTTGTGGGAAAAGGTAAACTGGAAGAGATCAAAGAGTATATCGAAAATGATGAAGACATTAGCATGATCATTTTTGATGATGACCTCACCGGAAAACAGGTAAGCATACTGGAAGAAACACTTAAAATAAAAATCATTGATCGAAGTACACTCATTCTGGATATTTTCGCTAGTCGGGCTCAAACTGCTCAGGCAAAAACTCAGGTAGAGCTGGCACAAATGCAGTATCTACTGCCCCGATTGAGAGGGCTCTGGACCCACCTTGAAAGACAACGGGGTGGTATTGGAATGAGAGGGCCTGGTGAAAAAGAAATTGAGACAGACCGCCGTATTGTGAGAGATAAAATATCTCTACTCAAGAAAAAACTGGATAAGATAGACAAGCAAAATGTCACACAGCGTAAGCAACGAGGAGCAATGATAAGGGTTGCTTTGGTTGGTTATACGAATGTGGGCAAGTCTACCCTGATGAACTCACTCAGTAAATCAGAAGTATTTGCAGAGAATAAACTTTTCGCAACCTTAGATACAACCGTTAGGAAAGTGGTATTTGACAGAATGCCTTTTCTATTATCTGATACAGTAGGGTTTATTCGCAAGCTTCCTCACCACTTGATTGAAAGTTTTAAATCTACATTGGATGAAGTTCGTGAAAGTGATATACTGCTTCATGTGGTAGATATTGCTCACCCACAGCACGAGGATCACATTAAAACTGTCAATCAAACACTTAAAGACCTGGATGCGCTGGATAAACCTACCTTGCTTGTCTTTAACAAAATAGATTTGTATCGAGAGCGCTATTATGATGATCTTCTAGATAAAGAAGCCCAACAAGAGGTAGAAGAAGGCTTGAAGGATAGCCTTCGTCATACTTTCGATAATGAGCTTGTGTTAGTCTCTGCTCAAACTAAAGAAAATATGCCTCTTTTCCGGCAGAAGCTGGAGAAGATCGTAAAAGAGCAATATCAAATAAGATACCCTTATCAAGTGAAACATTGGTAAAATGGATATACTGAAAAAATACGCTAATCTACTTGTTCACTATTGCCTGAGCATAAAGGAAGGTGACCGTTTTTATCTTAAAAGTACTACCCTTGCGGAACCACTAGTCCGCGAAGTATACAGGGAAGCTACTCGTGCAGGAGCGATCGTAGAAGTTAATCTTGACTTCAGAGAAAAAGGGCGCATCTTATTAGAAGAAGGTAAAGAAGCTCAACTCAAATATGTCTCCCCCCTCTATAAGATGGCAATGGAAGAGTTTGATACCTATTTATATATACGTGCTCCTTTTAATTTACGAGAAGATCAAAATGTAGATGCTGGGAAACGTAAAATTAGACAACAAGCATTCCAGCCGGTAATGAACACTTATTTCAAGCGAACAGCAACACTGGATTTGCGTCGAAGTTTGTGTCAATACCCTACTCAAGCTAATGCACAGGAAGCAGGAATGTCATTGGAGGAATATCAGGAGTTCGTTTTTAATGCTTGTCGCCTTTATGATGAAAATCCCATTGAGAGTTGGAAAGAAGTACGTCGCGAGCAGCAGCAAATCGTGGATTTGCTTAACAGCCGTACAAAAGTGCGCTATCAGGGAGATGGAATAGATATCAGTTTTAGTACGGAAGGGCGCACCTGGATTAATTCTGATGGGCGTACTAATATGCCATCGGGTGAAGTCTACACTTCACCTGTCGAAGATTCTGTAAATGGCGTAATTCATTTTTCTTATCCCGCTATCTACATGGGACATGAAGTAGAGGGAGTAACGCTATATGTAAAAGATGGCTATATAGAGAAATGGGAAGCACGTCACGGCAAAGGTTTTCTGGATGAAATATTTCAATTAGAAGGAGCTCGTCGTTTTGGAGAGGCTGCAATAGGAACAAACTACAGAATTAACCGTTTAACTAAAAATATCCTCTTTGATGAAAAGATAGGAGGTACTGTTCATATGGCAATTGGGCAATCTTATTTGCAGGCTGGAGGAAAAAATGAAAGTGCTGTGCATTGGGATATGATTACAGATATGTCTAATGAAGGCACAATCTATGCTGATGATGAAAAAATTTATGAAAATGGGCGTTTTTTGTTTGTGAATTAGGTTTTTTCTATTAAACTGGTATTTCAGTTTAAACTTGCTAATAAAGCAGCGGAATTGTAATTTGTACGGTCTATATTAGCATATAGAGTTTTTTTTTCTATACCTTGCATTAAAGAAATGCCGAATCGCCTCGAAACAAATGAACGAAAACTATAGAACGACACTTAACAATCATATTTTGAAGGAAACATTAATTAAACACACAACTTAATCTCCTTAAACCGTGGACAATAACATTGCATTTCTAGAATTAAAGTATGGCAACATTTACGGTGGGTACCCCAACTTCTATGCGATAAGTGAAATTTGTCTCCTTGTTTTCGAACCTGGCTCGAATCGAATCTTTATCGAAAGCTGGATCAATAGCGCTAATATTGATATAGTGAGTGTTTACTCAAAAGTAAATGAACTAGGACACACCGTTGGGCGTGTTAAAGAAGTTATTAATCTAAGAACTCATCGACGCAAACCTTTTGATGAAGAGTATCGTCTTGATGACAGACAATTACAATATTCTTTCCAGCAACTTCGTCCTACAAGGATGCCTATTAAAAGCTTTTTGTTGAAGAACATGAGAAAATACCGCTTCCGCGACCTAGTGACTTTTGATGGTCGTCGGGATTTATTTCTCTGTGAACGTTCAGGCGTTAATTTTGAGCGCTACAATATTGTCGATCTTCAAAAAGAGCTTAACAAAGAAACAGATTATTTATTCTCATTGAATAAACTAGCTGTAGTTACCGGATTTGAGCACGATCGAAGCTATCTTCGTTCTAATAATGAAGAACATTGGTTGCACCCAATTGCAGATCGTCAAATTGTACCAAAGTCAGCAGCTTATGATGCTGCAAGGTTACTAATGGTACATAATGAGTATCGCAATCATCATGAAGATTTCCTCATGAAAGCAGCCCTTTTGCTTAATAAAATACAGAATATGAAAAATTCTTAGAATTTTATCATAACAACATCATATTCTAACAAAAAAGCCAGTGTAGTCAATAACTCACTGGCTTTTTCAATTTTCGTAGGTAGCACAAACTATTTTTTGCGGCGATATCCTCCTCTTCCCCGTTTGTGACCACCACCACCGCCACTATTATTAGTAGGGCGCTTTCGTTTTCTATTAGAATTTGTCAATAGGTTGATATTTTTATCCTCTGCGATATGTAATTCGCCATTAGATAAAGATACTATATCAGCCTTTACAATTTCATCACTCACATAGTGTTCTTTATTCCAGGTTTTATATGCAAGCTTCATATAAGATGCAATCGCTTGAGTAAACCCTTCCCGTTTAGGCCCTTCTGGCATGCTTAGCGCTTTTTTGATTAGCTGCTGTACATTATGGCCATAATGACGATATTTTGCCTCAACTACCGGATAGGGGATTCCATCTGGCCTTCTATCGCTTTCTTCGCGTGTTGGCTTTTCTCCACCCGGTGGGTCTACGTCTAATTCGTAATCTGCTATCTTGAAAACATGCTTCCACAACTTTTCACGATAATCTTCCAAATTTCCATTTTGAGGATGCATTTGTTGCATCAGGCTAACTATTCTTTCTATAAATGCCTGACGGAATTCTTTGTCCTCTATTGTTTTGGCGTGCTTGATCAGTTTTTGAACATTACGGCCATATTCAGGAATAGTTAAAAACTCTCGATTAGAGTTGTAATCCATGCCTCTGTTCTGGGTATCTTCGCTCATTCTTCTAAATTTATTCTACAGTAACAGATTTTGCTAAATTTCTTGGTTGATCCACATCGCATCCGCGCATAACTGCAATATGATAAGATAACATTTGCAGAGGGATCACCGATAATAGGGGAGTAAATGGTTCTTCAGTGTCAGGGATTTCAATAGTATAATCTGCCAACTTGCTGATGATTGTATCTCCTTCAGTAACAACAGCAATAACCATTCCTTTACGGGCTTTTACCTCTTGAATGTTGCTGGCTATTTTTTCGTAAGCACTCTTATTGGTCGCAATTACAATGACAGGCATTTGTTCATCAATCAAAGCGATTGGCCCGTGCTTCATTTCAGCGGCAGGATAACCTTCTGCATGGATGTAAGAAATTTCCTTCAATTTTAATGCTCCTTCCAGAGCTACAGGGAAATTATATCCACGTCCCAGGTATAGTGCATTATGGCTATCTTTTATCTCTCCTGCAATATACTTAATTTGTTCTTCGTATTCCAGCACTTTAGCGACTTTCTCGGGTATGAGTGCCAATTCATTGACAAGCTGTTGGAAACGCGATTGAGAAATAGTTCCTCTTTTTTGTGCCAGGCTCAATGCCATCATACTTAACAAGCTCACTTGGCCTGTAAATGCCTTTGTAGATGCTACCCCTATTTCTGGCCCTGCATGAATATATGAACCAGCATCGGTCATACGGGCAATAGAAGAGCCAACCATATTTACAATCCCATAGATCATTGCCCCTTTACTTTTAGCCATTTCAAGTGCTGCCAATGTATCTGCTGTTTCACCAGACTGAGATAAAGCAATAACTACATCCTCTTCGGTGATTATTGGATTTCGGTAACGAAGTTCTGAAGCATATTCAACTTCAACAGGGATTCTTGCTAAATCTTCAAAAAGATATTCACCAATTAATGCTGCATGCCATGAAGTACCACAGGCAGCCATAATAATTCTATTAGCACGCGTAATCCTGTTGGTATGTTCTTCTACTCCTCCCAAACGGATACTAGCAGGCTCTAGATTGATACGTCCCCGCATACAATCAGCAATAGTACTAGGTTGTTCATGGATTTCCTTCAGCATAAAGTAATCATAGCCTCCTTTCTCCAGCATCTCGATTTCCATATCCAGTTCATGGATAAAAGGAGTCTGTAGCTCATCACCTATCGTCTTTATTTGAATATCTCCATCTCTGGTTACAGTAACTATTTCCTCATCATTGAGATATACCACTCGTTTGGTGTATTCTATGATAGGAGTTGCATCTGAGGCCATGAAGTATTCATTTTCTCCAATACCAATAACCAGAGGGCTGGCTTTACGGGCACCAACTAACTTCCCTGGTTCATCGCGGTCCATTACAACAATTGCATAAGCACCGATCACACGTGTCAGTGCAACTCGAACAGCTTCTTCCAAAGGAAGATTATCACGCTTTTGTACCTCTTCTATTAGATGGACTAATACTTCCGTATCTGTTTCACTAATAAATTCATGACCTTCTTTTTCAAGAGCAGTACGCAACAAAGCATAATTTTCTATAATTCCATTATGAACCAAGGTCAAACGGCCATTACCTGATTTGTGAGGATGTGCATTAATATCATCAGGTGCTCCATGTGTAGCCCATCGTGTGTGGCCTATACCTATATTGCTATCTTTAGGATGATTAAGGGCCGATTTTTCAAGTTCACTAACTTTACCTTTTTTCTTAAACACCTTAATATCTCCACTAGCGACAGCTATTCCAGCACTATCATAACCTCTGTATTCAAGACGTTTAAGGCCTTTAATAAGTAGAGGGTAGGCTTGTCTAGGGCCAACATAAGCTACAATACCACACATAACTTTTTGTTTTTTGGTCTTTATGAAATTATGAAATGGATTACAATAAAGACATTACAACCTAGTGTAAGTGACTCTAAGTTGAATGCTGTAATCTGGGTGATTTGCGCCATACAATACAATACGCTGAGCATTGGAAATTTTCCCAAAAGGAATCAACGTAATTTCATTATCTATTTCACCGTCCAGTACCTGTTGAAGATGTTCGGTTACATTGATAATATATTTTTGGGTACCATCATTTTGCTTGATCGGTGTACCACCATACACAGCTCCTACGCTAAGGCCTCTATCTAAAGGAATTTGAAGGTCATCAATAACGATTAAAGATTCATCACTATCCTTAGTAGCTGCAGCTAATATATTTACCGGAGCATAATTAGAATCCTCAGGAAACTCTCTGACATAAAATTCTAATTCTGCTTTATTAATAGCAAATCCTTTTATCTCTTCCATCTCGGGAAGCTGTACTCGTACTTCTGTACCTGACATACCCTGCACAAACAAAAGGCTATCCGGAGCATCAGCAGATAAATCGCGTATATAAGGCTCTGCTAAAGAACCCGAATAGTTATGCTGATATTGTGGAAAACGTGCAGTTTCCTGACTGGAAAATATAAATTGAGAACTACGAACCTCACTGGCCGTATCCTGATAAAAAACATAGAGTCCTGCTACAACGGCTGCTACATCACTATTAAAGAAATCAAAACTCAGCAAACCGTTGTTTTCTGTTGTTGGACGCAACTGTATTCCACTGAAATTGGCCAGGAATAAACTATCATTAGAGAAGAAGGTAGAATCTTGCTCATACTGTGTCAAAAATTCCTCTATTACAGATAATTCAATAGGCACTCTTAAATGCGGAATATTAATTGTATCAGCCTCTGTACCATTATAGCGAATGAAAGCAGTGGTATCTGTATTGGGAACTGCAGAATAAGCACCTATTGTTTCTGGCATGAACATCGCTTCATAATCAGAGTAATAAGACTCATCTTCATCAAGAATTTCATCCAACTGGTGAACATCAAAACCATATGTTTCATCTACAATACCATAATCTGTCAGAAAACTATATGGTAACAATAAAATAGCAGAGTCAATGCTATTATTATTAATAAAGCCTGGGCTACCAGAAAAAGACAACAACTGAAGGTTAAGAATAGATTGAGATCTACCAAATACAGGGTCATTGAAGTTTCCGAGTAGATAGTTTGTGAGGCTTCGCCCAGAGCTAAAACCAGAATAAATCTTTTGAGGCTTTCCCAGTGCCGTATAAGCTGCCTGCACAGTAAAAGTGTCTGTATATCCAATATCTGCACGATCATCTTGCAGCAGCTCCGCTCCAACTGCTGTAGGATCACTACACGCAGTAAAATAGATACTTACAACTAATAAAATCAGTAAGGTTCTAATCAACTTCATAATTAATTCTTTTGCCATAGGTAAAACGGTCACATTCGCACCGTCCATTAAAACGCATTATCGTTCCTTACTAGGGAGAAACTATAAGGGTAAATGGTTGGCAGGAAAAAAAATTTAGGCTTGTAAATATTCAGAAGAGCACATACTTTTCAAACCTAGATTATACCTGATGGCTTAAATACGTCTGTCCATTGACAAACAAAGGGAAGTGAAATTTTGTCGGGTCAAGTATATATAAACAGGCAGTGCTGGAAGCACCGCCCGTTTATTATTTATATATTTTAACTTTCTTCTTCTACCTCTTTAGGAGTAAGGGTATTATAAAACTCTACATAAGTTGGCTCAAAGCCCTCATCTCCTTGATACTCCAAAACAGGCTTTTCAGCACCTTCTAATTCCTTAGTAACGGATTCAGTCAGGGATTCGCTGCCATGTATTATAGCATCAGAATAAGTGATAGCCCCTTGGTGTAAGGTAACCCCCTCTCCATTCTTATAGGCATTCAAATCTTCTTCCGTAAGGTTATTAATAGAAGCCTTTGAAATGAACTGATCAGTAAAGTTGTCTGACAAGGTATCGCTATAGATAGAATAAACTACCTTAGCATTTTGGAATAATGGCTCATTCTTATATGCTGTCTTTAAATAAAGAGGAATGAGGCTAGTCATCCATCCGTGACAGTGTACAATATCTGGTGCCCATCCAAATTTCTTAACAGTTTCAATAACCCCTTTACAGAAGAATACCATGCGGTCAGGATTATCGTCAAAAGGATTGTCATCAGCATCTTTAAAGATGAATTTGCGCTTGAAGAAATCCTCATTATCAAGAAAATATACCTGCATGCGAGCTTCTGGTAAAGAAGCAACCTTTATTATTAATGGAAAGTCATCGTCATCAACTATAATGTTCATCCCAGATAGGCGGACTACCTCGTGAAGTCGATGCCTCCGCTCATTTATATTACCGAATCGGGGCATTAACACTCGAATTTCCATACCATTCTCCTGAACATACTGGGGAAGGCTACGAGCTATCTTTGATACTTCGGTAAGCGCGGTGTATGGCTGCATCTCCTGCGTGACAATCAGCACTTTCTTTTTACTCATATGTAAATTAATTTATTACGCACCTTGGGTTCAATGAACAAGGCTGCAAATTTAGCAAAAAATTGGCTATTTTTTCGTATCTGGGGCCAACTAAATAAAAACGTCTATATTTGCGCATTGTTTTATCCTACTGCCAATGTATCTTTTTAAGCGAGTCCGTGATTTACAAGCCTTCCTACAGCCTTTTTATGACAAAAACAGGCCAATAGGCTTCATTCCTACCATGGGAGCATTACATGATGGGCACCTTTCTTTGGTGCGCACCTCTTCCAAGGTTGCTAATAATGTCTGTACCATTGCGAGTATATTTGTCAATCCTACTCAATTTAATGAGTCCAGTGATTTGGAAAAATACCCGCGAACACCGGCTGAGGACCTCATAAAACTAGCTAAAGCGGGCTGCCAGGCAGTGCTTATGCCTTCTGTTGAGGAAGTATACCCTTCTGGATTGAATACCAAAGTTGAAATAGATTTCAGCAAGCTGGGAAGTGTAATGGAGGGCGCTCACCGCCCTGGTCACTTTGAAGGCGTTGCAGAAGTAGTTAAACGATTGCTCGAAATAGTACAGCCTACCCATTTATATATGGGGCAAAAAGATTATCAGCAAGTTTTGATTGTACGCAAGCTTGTTGAAACCTTTAAAATGCCAATTAGTGTTGAAATGTGCCCCATTATAAGAGAGAAAGACGGTTTGGCGATGAGCTCTCGTAATATTAGGCTTACACCTGATTATCGAGCTAAAGCTCCTATTATCTATAAAACCCTTCAGGATGCAAAAAACTGGATTCAGGCTGTTTCTATAGATGAATTGAGTCAGAAAGCACTCAGTCAATTGGAAGCAGAAGGCCTCCGCCCAGAGTATTTCCAGTTGGCCAATGCCCAAACACTAGAATTAATCGCAGATCAAAATGATGCCAAGCAGATTGTTGCATGTGTAGCAGCCTGGGCAGGAGATGTGCGATTAATAGATAATATGATTATTTAAATATAGAGGTTTAGCATGTTTAGGTGGTTTAAAAAGTTTAACTCTGAACTACCTAAACCATATTAAACTCATTAAAGCTTCCTTCCTTAAACGTTCCAAAAAATACGCTCTACAACTTCTATTCTCCTTGCTTGTTGTATATTTGCGACCGCAAAGCAAAAAGAATTATGTTTTGCTTAACAGTTTTATTCGTGACTTTTATAACGAATTACATCTTAATAATAGGAATTTTCCAGAATAAAATACTATCCAATTGACATGCTAATTCAAAGGTTTAAATCAAAAATACATCGAGCAACCATTACGGAAGCTAACCTCAACTACGTGGGCAGTATCACGATAGACCAAGATTTATTGGATGCTGCAGGATTGATAGAAGGAGAAAGAGTACAGGTTGTAAATAATAATAATGGTGAGCGCCTGGAAACTTATACAATTGCAGGAGAACGCGGTTCTGGAGTTGTATGTCTAAATGGTGCCGCGGCTCGAAGAGCACAGGTAGGAGATGTGGTTATTATCATTGCCTACGCCTGGATGGAAATAGAAGCAGCTAAGAAGTTTGAGCCTATGGTTGTTTTTCCAGGCGAACAAAACAGACTCTAAATAAAAAAAGCTGCCCCGAAAAATACATTCAGGGCAGCAACAATAATTATGTGAAACTTAATCTTATAATCGTACTATCAGACTAAAGCGGGCTCTTTCTTAGAAATAAATTCTGTCAATTCCTCCGCTTTAACTGGTGCGATTTTTGCGTTATCATGCAGCCCTTTTACTTCCAGGTTGATGTTCTTATACTTAGCATTTTCCTTGAAATCATCAATTATCTCAATGACATCCAGGTCTATATCCATTGTATTCGTAGCATCAATAATTACTCTGGAATTAGAAGGAAGATGGTTTAATGTTTGAAGAATACTAGCTTTATTCAAGAATGTTACGTCCTCGCTCAATTCTAATACAATAGGCTCTCCATCTTTATGCTTTTCCGGATGGAAGAAATAAGGCTTCTTGTAGTTCTTATACAGAATATGGAAAACGGCAACAGTTAGTCCTAATCCAATCCCGATCAGTAAATCAGTAAATACAATCCCCAGAATCGTTACTATAAATGGAACAAACTGAGATTTACCCTGCTTCAACATTTGCTTGAACAGTGCAGGCTTTGCCAACTTATATCCTACTAAAAACAGAATAGCAGCCAAGCTGGAAAGTGGGATCAGATTCAAAATATATGGAATAGACATTGCACAAATCAATAATAAAAAGCCGTGTATAACAGCAGATGCCTTACTACGGCCTCCTGATTGAATATTGGCAGAACTACGTACAATAACCTGTGTTACAGGAAGCCCTCCAATAAGTCCAGAAATAAAGTTACCTATACCTTGAGCTTTTAATTCGCGATTGGTAGGAGTCACTCGTTTGTAAACATCTAATTTATCCGTTGCTTCTACACATAGAAGTGTTTCAAGGCTAGCCACAACAGCAATTGTAATTGCAGTTATATATACCTGCGGATTAGTGATTTGGGTAAAATCAGGGAAAGTGAAAAAGTTGAAGAAGCCAGCAAAACTATCTGCTACAGGTAAGCTAACAATTTGATCTCCTTTTAACGCCAGGCTCTCATTGCCCATAAATAAAAGGTTTAGCAAAACACCTACCACTACTACTACCAATGGCCCCTGAACAATCTGGAATACCTTAATTTTTTTCATGAAAGCTTGTTCCCAAAGAACAAGTATTGCCATAGAAACAACTGCAATAATTACTGCTCCCGGGCTAATGGCTTCAAACATATAATAAAGCTCTGAAAAGGTATTGTGCCCATCTGGCTGTGCAAAAGATAAGCTTCCTTCATAGTCTTTATCATACCCGAAAGCATGAGGAATCTGTTTTAGAATGATAATGATACCAATGCCAGAAAGCATCCCCTTAATAACAGAAGATGGGAAGTAATAGCCAATGATACCCGCTTTCGCAAATCCTAATGCCAATTGCATCAATCCCGCTATAGCTACCGCTAATAGAAAAATATCAAATGCACCAAAATCTTGAATAGCAGTAAGTACAATTACTGCCAAACCTGCAGCCGGGCCACTCACACCCACCTGTGAGCCACTAAGTACGCCTACAACGATACCACCAACAATACCCGCAATTATCCCAGAAAAAAGTGGTGCACCGGATGCAAGAGCAATACCTAAACAAAGAGGCAATGCAACAAGAAATACTATAATACTAGAAGGAATGTCATATTTTAGGTTCCCAAAGAAACCATTATTTTCAGGAGTTGGACTCATGATTGTTTGTTTTGAATGTTCAATATTTAGAAGTAATAATAGCCACGCTCAATTGGCATGTATTGCAATTGAGTATCAAGAAAATGCAGCCTGTGAAAAGGAGTGTGGCCCTATGCTTCCGGAGGAGGAGAATGAATCTCCAAACAGGG
Source organism: Chitinophagales bacterium (assembly GCA_022360175.1). GTDB lineage: Bacteria > Bacteroidota > Bacteroidia > Chitinophagales > Saprospiraceae > JAKSDI01. The sequence continues at coordinate 11,229 of JAKSDI010000088.1, read as the reverse complement.
ATTTAATTTTAAAAATTCATCTATAATATACTGGCCTTTCTGATCTTCTGCTTCTCTGTTGTTCGAGTAAGAAGTAATTGTATCGTTGAGCTTTTCTACTTCAACTGCTCCTAATCCATAAAAACGAGATTCTTCCACTTCTTCCTCAACCTCTACAAGCGGAAAGTCATCAGAAATTGCTAATAATGAGGTGTTTGCTGCATTTAGTGATAGTATTACTATCGTAACCTGCAACAAAAGTTGGCAAGAACGGGAAACAATAGTATTTTTATCTGTATACAACATGAAATTAGATTAAGAAAACCTCCGCAAAATACTGTTTTCAAAACACATCAAGCGTATAATGGTTTTACAATTTTAAATAAAAATTAAAACTTTCGCAAAAAATAGTAATACTATTATTTAATATTTAAAACTAACACATCTAATCTTCAAAACATAATGCAGCCGCAATGTTTTCTTGTGAAATTTTTGATGCAAATTAACACAAAACCCAAAAGATTATTTCGATATGGCGTTTAAACATTAATGTAAGGACGCGGACTAAAACACAGCCTTGATCAGGTCGAGATATATAAATCCATAGGAGGGATAAAAAGGAGGAATGCTATGAGTTGAAGTGGTCATTTGGCTAGAGGAGGAGGATGTCTTTTCTTTGCTATCAATTTGCATTGAAGGTTCTATTTGAGTATCCTCATGCCACTCGTTAAAAGAAGTAATAGTAATCATGTTCAGCTGTGAATCAGCAAACTCTGAGCTTAGTTCTAAATATGCCCGAAAGGTGGAACCGATTTCATCATCCACGCTCAGTTTAGGAGGAATCGCATAATGCCTGGCTTCAGGACGTACTCCTTGATCATTGAAACCTGGAAAAGCATTAGGGATAAATGCTCTGTTATATCTTTTTGCAACATATTCATACTTATAGTACTGCTTGCGTACATCGTCTAAAAATCCAGTTTGAGCTGGATAACCCGCATATTGCCCTGGGCCATGCATATTATAAGGAGTAACTGCATCTAGTAAGCGTATATGATGAATATTTGGACGTTGCCAAAATACTTCATCACCTACTAAAAATATATCGTATCCTTCTTCTTTTGCCACTTGCCGAATATGCTTAAAAGTTTCATCTATTCGCCCTACAAATGCCCTGGTAAGGTAAAAGAAAAGAACTGGCCGATTTCCTATTTTTAGATAGCTTTTAGAAGGGAAGTAGTGCTTTGACATATATCGTATGTCTTCTCCCAATTGATGTATCGCTACAGAATCAAGCATGATACGCCCCCGCTCCATTCCAAGAATACCTTCAGACTCATAAAACAGTGCCATCTTAGTGGATGTTTTTTCCATTTCTGGTAGCACTTTGCGTTTAAGTACGCGATCTGTATATTTTCCCTGTCCCCACCAACTACATATCCAGCTGTCAATGCCATATTCGGCAGACCACTCCAGGTGCTGCTGTATCACTTTTTTACTCTTACTACTATACTCACCTAATAAAGGAGCCTGCGGAGGTTGTAGCTGCTGGCGCCAATAACCCGCATTCCAATGCCGCTTGCCATACCAGGGATAGTAATAAGCTGCCACATGGTAATCCTGAGCAATCAATAAAATCGGAAATAACAAGGATACTATTATGCAGGAATAAAATTTCATATCATTCTTTCTCAAGTTATACTCACCAATCACTCTTCTTCTTCCTTCCTGCTTCGAGCAATATTTTTTGCAAACTCTAGAAAATATTTATGAGCAGGGGTAAACCGGAAAGTGTTATCGTCCAGTTTTTCTATAATATGCCGGCGCTGGAGTCTATTATAAAAATTACGACGAGAAGCTGTATCCTGCAAATTGGAAGTAGCTTCCATCACTTCACGGAAGGAAGAGATTTCCAACATTTGTTCAACCTGATCAAATTCTAAGGTATGAAATGAGAGCTGCTCAATTAAATTGTAACCTTCTCTATCTAATTCGTAGCAGAGTACGCCCATAAAAATGCAAACATCTCGTGAAAATGGATCTGTATCACGATCGCTTTGAAGGAAGGCATAGTCTCCAAAAAATTGCAAATTGGTACCAAAAGAATGAACAAAAAAAGATTCGTAAAAATCCAAATGCTGCTTGAGAGTCATAAACTCTGCTTCTCCTTCTAGTAGAAAACGCCCATCAACAAGCAGGGCATTCACTACTTCCTGATGATTATCGGGATACTGCATGGTCACTATTTATTGATGATTCTGCTACACTCGTACTACGTGCTTTCAGTTCGATTACTGGCAGGTCAAACACTGCATCTTCCATTTCTAACTCTATACGTTCATCGGAAAATACCATTTCATACTGTTCGCCATTTTCGAATACCAGGCTACTAATTTTCAAAAACCGTTCTGTATCGGGCATCTGTTCATATTGATGCATAATGTCAAGGCACCAGGAAAAATAATTACTAACAGGTAAAGCTGCTTGAAGTTGTTTTTGGTAGCGTTTGCGATCAAAGTATAGATGTTGTCGATTGATACTCTTTGTTTCCGCCTCGTTAAATACAATTTCTTTGGGCCGACGTTCAAACTGCTGTAGGAAGAGATGCAGGCTCGCGCCAATATTACTCCCCGTAATGGAAAATTTACGACGTGCAGGCATCGGTGGCACCTCGTTCAGTAAGGGGCGCTCTAAAAAATATAGCCAGCCAGTCAAAATTTCAGATTCCGTTTGCAGGCGCTCTATAAGCGGCAACAATTCACGAGTAATGATATGTGATTGACGAAGAACCTGTCGATCTACATCACGTAACAACTCATGTAATCGGGCAAATCGAGTACGTATGCCTGTGTGTGGATGCTGAAAGCGCTGTATGTTCACAAAGCTCGAAACTGTATTCAACAGGTTTGCAATAGAATTTTCTTTTTGCACATCAAGAATACGGTTTAATGGCTCTATGTAATATTCAATCAGGTGGCGGGCACGCCGTATACGTTCGCTATAAGCATAATCAGCTTTATTAGCTTTTAAATGTTGGCTTGCTCTAAGTAATTGGCCGGTATTACTTTCTACATTTTCCAAAAACTGTTGAACTTCCATATAGATAGCATCCAGCCTTTCGGCCAAAATTAAAATATCTCCATCGCTAGATTCCCTGATGCGTTCATACAGTCCATTAAAACCTCCGTAATATTTTTTTAATTCTTCTGGTAAAAGTGGTTTAAACTCATTAAGCAGAAAGCCCATAAAAGAACGAACCGGTTCATTCAGGCGAAAACCATTTGCTTGTGCAGTGATCAATTTGTAGTCAAACAAACGCCTTGCTACTACATTAGCTTTGGAAGCCATCATTTCATCAAATTGCTCCTGTAGAATAAGGTTGTGTTCCAGTTGCACACGGTACAGCGCACTGAGCAATTCGAAATTGTCCTCCAAAAAACGAAGTACCTTATCCGGATCTGCTTTTAAAATCATTCACTTACTTTTTCACCCTTCCTTTAATACCTTTTTTATTCTGCCGGAGCCATTTCTGGCCGCTCTACCTGTATTACGTGTTTATTTTCGTCTATCACCAGACCTCCTTCCTGTCTTTGAATCAGCACATATTGATCAAAACCGTCGACTATATCAGGCGCAGCAAAAATGGGATAAAAATGATGTTCTTTACAGAAATCTACTAATTGAGGACGGTTCTTACCATCAATGGTTGCAATTTCATCAATAAAGAGCACAATGCGATTATCCGGGCTACGATCTGACAAGCGACTGATTACGGCCATTACAATAATAAGGCGCAACATACGATCGGTACCATCTGATTCTACCTGGCGGCCCAGATTTACTGAACGCACCCGCCCATTGATTGTTAGTTTCAACTGCAAATGGAAAAGATCACTGAAAGCAATGGCTTGCCCTTTCTCAAGATACTCCCTTAAAATATCCAATCGCTTGGCAGTATGCCCTGGCATTCGGAATAAACCTTCCGTTGTAAGTGATAACTCGGCAATAGATCGAAGGTCATTCTGAAGGCGCTCATTGGCTTCCAATACCACACTAAGAGATTCTATATTCGAGATATGAATCTCACTCATCGTCCGGTTGAACTCATTATGGACAAAAGCCTTGAATTCTTCATATGCATCCAGAAATCGTTGAGCTGGATTGGCAAACTGCACTGCAATGCTTTCTAGCAAGCCTTCTATACTCCGCTCTTTATCTTTGACGGAAAGCACCTCTTGCTCCAATTGGCGAATAAACTGTTGCTCATCAGCCAGTCCATGCTGGGTCTTATCTCGGAGTTGTTGAAACAAACGCCCCTTTGCCTCCCGTTTTTGCTGTAACTCCTTGCGTTGTTGCTTGAGGTTGACCATCATCACTTTTAGTGCATCGGCCGTATGAGCGAGCTCTTGTATATCATCACTTGTAAGAGGCAGTTCCATTTCTTCCACCTCTCGTTGATCTCGTTCTATATCCTGATATATTTTTTCATCTTCCTGGATGTTTTTTTGCAGTTGCTCTAAACCTGTACGCAGGCGCTCCATTTCTTCTTGCAACAATCGACAATTAGATTCCTGCTCTTCCAGTTTTTTTCCTAATTGCCGGGATTCCACCTGGAGTTTTTTGAGCTGAGCAGACAAATCCGCAAGTTTGACCACCTCCTGCAACTGATTTTCCAGTAGTTTTTTATCTGTTTTTACTTTTTCTAATTCTTCTTGAAGCTGCTTATAGTTACGAGCAGTATCTAGTAATTCGGCGAAACGTTGTCGTTCCTGTTTTAATTCTGAAATTTCTTCTGCCAGTTGTTCAGGAGCATCCAATTCCTTCAGTGGAAAACCATCCGGCAATCGTAGCAGGCCATCAAAAATAGCAATCAAGTCAGAAGCATTTTCTACTTGCTTTTCGATTTGTTCTTTTGGTAAACGAGCAATTTCCGGACTTAAAATGGTATTAAGCAATCTGCGAGCTTCATCCGTCGTACCCAGGTGAGCTACCAGCCAATTATCAATATCTGATTTTTGGGTTTCTTTTTGAGCGATTTCACGATCTAGTCGGGCAATGCGGCTTTCTAGTTGCGTAGGTTGCTGAGTAGTACTGGTATATTGCTGTAGCTTAAACCATAAGCGGTCCAGTTCTTCTTCTTTATTTTGCAATTGTTGCTTAAGAAGTGCCTCGGCGGGCAATGTAAGAATATGCTCTATTGTTTGTTGATAAGATTGAATGCTTTTATTTAATTGCTCTCGTTCAAAGGTTAATCTCCCTTTTTGCTGATTGGCATCATCATTTTCACGATTTTTTTGGATTACCTGCGCTTGAAGCTGCTCTGCTTCCTCCCGTTTCTTATGCATGCGTTCCAGCAGGTGGCCACGTTGCAGGCGCGCACTTGCCTGGAAAGTAGCTGCCTGTTGGCAAAGAGCCCCATAAATCCCTTCAACCTCTGATACCAATACTTTAAACTGATTAAACTCTGTCTTGATATTTTTGAGTATTGCAATTTGTTGGCTTTGGTACCTTAACTTATCAATTTGCTGTATATTTTGCCTGCTATAGCTCAGTTCATCCTGGTCGCGATTATCTGCAATCAGAAGTATATCCTTTAAAGCTCTGTTGTCTATCAATTTAGAATTAATCAGATAACGGTATACCTTATTAAAGCTATTATAAGTGCCACTGATTTTACATTTATCCGTAAGCCATACTGCGGCATCATTTTTATTCCCTAGCTGATAAATGTGTTTAAGAATTTCCTGTACCTGATCAAATTTCTTGATAGGAATGCGTTCCTGTACCAGATGTTTTAGTAGTGTTTTATAAGCTCTGAGCTTTTGCCCTTCTGCTGTAGTTTCAAAAAACAGGCTTCTATTATATCTGTTTTCCAGGCGTGTATACAATAGGTTCCCTTCCCCGTTGCGATGTACTAACATACAATAACGCTTCCCTCTTTTTTCTATTTCAAAAAGAATATAGCTCCGTTCAGGGCTGGGGAAATAGTGGGCCAGTGTCTCTTTGTCTGCCATGCGTTGCCCACTGAAGTTCATCAGCTTTTTATTGACCAGAAATAAGAAGTTGAGCGCATAGATCAAAGAACTCTTACCTACATTATTAGGGCCGACGAGTTGCAATGAATGGCCATGCTCAAAGCCTATTTCCGACATCTTATAGGCGCAAGAGTTGATGAGTACCAGTTTCGTCAGCATATGTTATACCACTTTCATTAAAGTTCGGAATGCTACATATTTCCCTTCATATCGCTGCTGATGGTCTTTTTGCAATCGTAGCGCATGTTCTGCCTGATACTGTTGAAAGGTTTCCATATTCGGGCAAAGGTATTGTATGGCGTAAGTAATGCCATCCTGTTCATCCACTCCCAGCAAACGACAGATTTTGTGTTCTAAAAATAAGCCGGTTGCCATCACATCTGGTATATGTATGCTTTTCATCCACTCCAGCCATTCCTGATGAGTTGCCAGTTCTACCTTCACTGTCACATTGTATAGTATGTTACTCATAAGTTGTAGTACTTCTTTGACAAAAGTGTAAAGATTTCTCACACTTTTATCAAAGGTTTAAGTCAATTAGGAAAGCGAAGGTACGAGCATTCAGGGCTTTTGCAAAATGTGAATGGAGTCGATATTATGGGTGAATGTAAAATGGAGGCTTATTCCTAAAGACAGAAAAGCCAGGCACTTCTACAAATACCTGGCTTCTTTATGAAAAGATTAATACTTTTTATTCTTCTTTCTTGATCTCTTTTAATTCGAGATTCAGTTCTTCCAGTTGCTCCCCATGTACTGGAGATGGTGCATCGATCATCATATCACGTCCCATATTATTTTTAGGGAAAGCAATGAAGTCGCGAATGGAGTTTTGGCCATTCATAACAGCACAAAGGCGATCGAAACCAAAGGCGATACCACCGTGAGGAGGGGCGCCATATTCGAACGCTCCCAGTAGGAATCCAAATTGAGCTTCTGCTTCTTCTTCTGTAAAGCCCAACAATTGGAAGTTCTTCTCCTGAAGCCCGCGATCGTGAATCCTGATAGACCCACCACCAATTTCTACACCATTAATCACAAGGTCATAAGCGTCGGCACGTAGGCTTTTCATCGTTTCATGATCCCCATTTAGCATACGATCTACATCCTCTTTCTTTGGCGAAGTGAATGGGTGGTGCATAGCATAGAAACGTTCAGTTTCTTCATCCCATTCTAATAGAGGGAAATCAATTACCCACAATGGTTTGAAATCTCCTTCCTTCATGAGTCCAAGGCGGCGTCCCATTTCAAGGCGTAGTTCGTTCAGTTGCTTACGCGTTTTATCTGTTTCACCAGCTAGCACCAACATCAGGTCACCAGGCTTTGCACCCATCTTATCTGCCCAGGCTTTTAAGTCTTCTGCAGAGAAAAATTTGTCTACTGAAGATTTGAAGCTACCATCCTCATTGTACTTAACGTAAACAAGTCCTTTGGCACCAATTTGAGGGCGCTGTACCCATTTGGTCAGTTCATCTACTTGCTTGCGGGTATAAGCAGCACAACCTTCTGCACAAATACCTACTACCAATTCTACACTATCGAATACCTTGAAACCTTTATTCTGCGCTACATCATTTAATTCAGCGAACTCCATACCAAAGCGTAGGTCTGGTTTGTCTGAACCAAAACGGCGCATAGCTTCATCGTACTGCATACGTGGAAAATCAGGCAGCTCGATATTGCTAACCGTTTTAAACAAGTATTTCGTTAAGCCTTCAAATGTATTCAGGATTTGCTCCTGTGTAATGAAGGCCATCTCGCAGTCTATTTGGGTAAATTCCGGCTGGCGGTCTGCACGTAAATCTTCATCGCGGAAGCACTTCACTATTTGGAAATACTTATCCATACCCGCCACCATTAGAATTTGCTTGAAAGTTTGTGGCGACTGTGGCAGTGCATAAAATTGCCCTGGATTCATACGAGAAGGTACCACAAAGTCACGAGCTCCTTCTGGCGTACTCTTGATCAGGAATGGCGTTTCTATTTCAAGAAAGCCCTGGTCTGCCAAATACTTGCGTGTTTCAATAGCCAGATTACTACGAAACATCATATTGCGTTGTACCGGGCCACGGCGCAAGTCCAGGTAACGATACTTCATACGCAGGTCGTCACCACCATCAGTATCATCATCAATTGTAAATGGAGGTAGTTTGGCAGCATTTAGTACGGTAAACTCACTTACTTCGATTTCAACATCACCAGTAGGTATTTTATCATTCTTTGAGATACGCTCAATCACTTTACCGGTGACCATAATGACAAATTCACGGCCTACTGAACGGGCTTGTTCCAACAGATCAGTAGAAGATACTTCCTCATTGAATATTAACTGAGTGACACCATAACGGTCACGCAGGTCTATCCACATCATAAATCCTTTATCTCTTACTGTTTGTACCCAGCCGCTAAGGGTAACTTCTTTACCAACATCTGAAATACGCAATTCGCCGCAGGTGTGTGTCCGATACATTATAATTTGTTTATGCTCTCTATCATTATACTGTTGTGACCTAACAGTTTTTCAAGAGAAATATTTAATACTATTAATAGCCATTGCTACAAGGCTGCAAAAATAAGTAAGAACTTCTCTAAAAACTACTCCTAATGCCCAAAATCATCCTTCTTTTCCTACTTTTTGTTCAGTTAATGCTACTAATAAGCTGGCTTTCCCTCATAATTGAAGCGTTCTCATCATCTATCCATACTTCTATTAGGAAAAGAATGCTCGATTCTTGCCTATTAAATTCAAATTGGAAACATCGCAACTCTTGTTAATTCCCCTGTAAAATCACTTTGTGATAAGCATTAGTATCTAAAGGGAAATAGGTAGGGTTAAGTTCCTTTAAACCATAAACTTTAAACTCGGTCACAAAAGCAGTATCTATTTGTAATGTATCTTGAAACTGGCCTATGTTTTGATGAACAAAAAGTGTACGCCGAGGTAGATGGCCATCGTATGTAGAAATGAGTAAGCTCTCATAAGGTAGCCCCCAGGGCATCAGCAATGTATCCATAGGAGTATCACTAGCCGGAAGATAAAAACGAGTAGCTGTTGGTTCTTGTTCTATTCCTTGTTCCATAGTTTGGCGTATCCATTCAATCCTGGCAGTATATGGTTGATGATGCCAAGCAATGGTAAGCAGGCGTAGTAAAACTATGGTCGCAAATAGCAGGAGCAACTTTTGAGCTCTTAGTTGAGGAGCAATGTCAAAAAGAAAGGGTACCATCACAAAGATGCTGAGCGCCATATAGTTTACTTCTACATAAAAGCGATGATCAGATTCAGGAGAAGCAATATGCAATAACATGAGGTAAGCAAAGCAGAATCCACTTACTAATATTGCTTTCAACCAATACTTCCTGAAGAGATAGTAAATGATGTCAACTGCAAAGAAAACCGGAAAGAGATACCAATAATAGAGGCAGTTCTTTAAAAATTTGCCATGAGCAGGTAAATCAAAATAATTTGGAAAATATTTATCAAGATTACTCTGAAAGGTATTCATTTTTCCATTATCGTACCAATTGGAAAAATACTTGGATTTGACAACTAAAACAACAGCCATCATCAATGCTAGCATCAGATAACGCCAGTGTAAAAACTGTTTAGGTTGATGCAAAAGGAAAAATGCCCATAAAAAATAAAAAGGTATGAAAATGAGTGGATGATAAAAAGCAAGCAAGCTTATACCTAAAAAATTGACTGGCCAATGCCACCATTGATTTAGCTTTGGAAAACGCAACAGATAAGCATAAAAGAGTAATAATACTGCTAGCCCTTGCTGCTGTTCAGACGTAGCCCAATAAAACGCATCGTATACAATGAGTGTAAATAAAAAGACAAGTGCCCACCCTAGCAAATCATTTTTAAAAACCCTTACAATAAGAAAATATATCAGCAGGAACAACAAAGGAAATGACATAGAGTAAAGGAGAGATATTGTCCATATCGGAGCTCCCGACTTGATGGCTAAAAGAGGAAGTAATTGTACGATGGCAGAACCAAATCGATTGACCATCACCTGTACAGTTCCTTCATTAATCATTAGAAAGGTCTGAAAAGCGATATCTAGTAGAAAGGCCCGTTCCTGATAGAAAACAACAGAGAGGACTACCAGCATGAACATACTGACGTATCCTACTCTACGTAAAATAGCAAGCGGAAAAGAATACGATTTCATTTCCCAAATGTAGGATATTTTGCACAAAGCAACAGGAGTGGACAGTACTATCCACTCCTGAACTAAACAACTTCATAGTTTATATTGTAAACTATCTCCTGCTTATTCTTCTAGATAGATACCTGCTTTATTCAGTGCTTTTTCAATAGCGTCTAATTTAGCCTGTTGTTTCTCAATAATTTCTTGTTGCTTCTCGATAATATTTTGCTGTTCTTGGATGGCTTTGATCGCAATTACGCCAAAACCAGTATAGTTCATGCGATAGATAGCATCTTTATCTGCATTTTCAGCAGGTGCGCTTATCAATTCAGGAAATATATCTTCTACTTCCTGGGCAATAAAACCAATATGTTTTTTCTGATCTTCATCAGTATCATAATGGTAATTGACAGGCATCAATCTCATAATACTTGGCAAGATAGTAGCAATAGGTTGAATATCGCGCTTCAGCTTACGATCTGAAGTAGCCATGTATGCTCCACTATTGTAATCAAAATGCCCAACTGAAGTACCTGTCGCTGTACGTAATTGGAGTTGATTTGTACCAGAATCATGGTAAAATTCCCAGGAATTAGCCCCCGCATTCGTATTCCTAATTTCGACTCCTTTACTACCGTGATAAACAGATAGCTTATAATCCGGGTTGGAATTACCAATTCCTACACTTTGATTTGAGGTTTTGATCGTCATTGCAGCGGTAAGAGTGGAGTTGGTAGTGACAAACTTGATATCTCTATTGTTGGCTCCTACCTGAAAAGAATTTGGTTCTACCCAATTTCCGCTACCCACATAACCTACATAGCCATCCCAAGTATCTCCTGATTCAAAATAAGTGCCTGCAAAACCGGCAGTACTAGCATTCCGTACAGTCATTACCCCATCAGAAGATGTATTTGCTTCAACCGTAAGTTTACGGTTTGGAGCATTCGTACCAATTCCTACACTTTGATTGGCATTACTGATCGTCATTGGTGCAGTAGCGTATTGGTTAGTTGTCAGGAATTTGATGTCAGAATTAAAACCACCTAACTGAAACG
>JAKSDI010000142.1 GCA_022360175.1 Chitinophagales bacterium | reverse complement strand
CAAGTAGGACTCAGCACGCTTTTACTAAAAAAGGGTAAGGGAGGGAACAATTCTATTAAATTGAAATGGTTTGTGCTTGACGTATGGCAGGTAGAGTTTGTAAAGTAACTAAGGTCCACTAATTTCAAAAATTATATGAATTGTTGTTTATATAATCAATGAAATTAGTGGACTGATTTTTATTTAGTGATTTACTTTTACTGCTTTATAACAGTATGTAAATAAGGCAATTCATCGTCGACAAACCTTAGGTAATAGGTACCATTAGGCAAATCGTATAAGGAAAGAATTCCTTTGTGTGCGCTGCCAAATTTACCGATGTTATGCCTGCGAATAACTTTACCACCAGCATCAAAAACTTTGATTGGCAAACTGGTGTTTAGTGTCAATCCTTCTATCTCTATTCTGACAAAATGTTCTGTAGGATTAGGGAATAGTTTTACTGAAATACCTGTATGTATTGGGCCTCCTACATCTGAAGTAGTTCCAATTTCAACATCATAAGCTATTTCACAACCTTGTTCATCCCGTATAACGACGGTATAGTCACCAGCTGGTAAATTGGAGAAGACATTACTTATCTGGAAGTTGTTCCCATCAATGCTATAGGTGTAAGGAGCCAGGCCACCATCTACAAAAATAGCAACTGATCCATCTGCTTGTCCTTCCGTTGCGTTCAGGATTTCTGCACTAACATTTAGAGCACAGGTAGTTATTTCAACAGTAAGTGTTGCCTCACATTGATTTCCATCCAAAGCCACCAGGTCATATGTACCTGCAGATAAATTAAAGAATACCGGTGATGCCTGGAAGTTTTGACCTCCATCGATACTGTAGGAGTAACTAGGGGTACCATTTTCCAAGCTGAAGATGATGCGGCCATCATTGGCTCCTGGTGCAGATTCCGGAACAATTTCTGCGGAAGCTTCCAGCATACATACAAATCCACTACAGAAGTCGAGAACCGCCTGGTTTCCAAAGTTATCCGAACCATCTAGAATAGCGAGTATATTGCCTTCATCATCCTGGATCAATATATTACCAGGAGGAGGCCCTACCATTCCATCGCCATAAGCATCATTTACTGTAAGGGTATAGCAAGCTTCAGGCAGACACCAATTGTGTTCGTAGGTAGTCACTTCATCAGCATAAGGCCCTCCCTCTAATAGTACCGTTCCTGATTCATCTGATAATTCCCAGGTAGTTTCACTAGGCCAGGTATCTGTCGTAAGCAGCATAGTGATTCCTTCTGTGTTAAATACCGTTTCGAAATTCGTGCTGCGACTATCATTATTGGGCTCTTCATCGGGTACTCCATTTGGTAAGCTGGTTGTAACAGTAAGTGTATTAGCACCTTCCTGGAAGGGGCCTATTGTTACTGTTATATATTCAATGCCTCCTGGAGGCAATGCACCTTCCCATTCTAATTCAATAGGAGTATCGGCATTAAGTTGAATACTAATAGCTGCTGAATACAGCGTATCTACTCCTGCATTTCTGATTCCAACTTCTATTGTAAGAATTGAATCACAGATAATAGGATTGATCCCATCAATGTTGTAAGCTGCTACATCGTTTCGAGGTAGTTGATAAACTGTTCTTGTAAGCGTATCATTAAAGAAAAGGGTATCACTGGCAAGGGTGGTGTATATTTTGAAGTCATAAGCACCAATGGCTTCCATATCTACCGTGGTACCAAAAGTATGATAATAGGTAGAATCAGGTTGGATCGTATCGGTGATAATTTCATTTACAGGATTGCCACCGTTTACAGTATAACTGATCCCTATATCATGCTGAGGTTTATAACCATAGTTTCGCACGGCAACTTCTACTACCTCTGCATCCGTTAGATAACCGGAGTTTTGAGGAGTGATAATGGCTTGTGGGCCTACATCATTAGAATCACGTGTAATTCTGGTACTCATTATTTTGGTGCCCCATTGATTTGCTTTCATGTATTCTCCGGTAAACCAGAAATCAGTTCCATTTTGAGGACTAACTGTCATGGCCGAATAATCACCCCATCGTTGGTTGTTGGAAGAACTCAGGCCTGTTGCAAATTCGTATTCATCAATAGTAAGTACTCCCAGTGGATCATTGGCCAGTCGGCCGGTATATGCCAGGGAAAATTCTTTTTCTGGACCCCCTAAAGTGTATGCCAATAGCATATTGCCCTTGTGGTCCAGCGCAAGGCTTCCCATAAATCTATTGTGAGCATCATCAGGTGCATGGGTACCTTCCTGATAAAGCTGCCAGGCTTCATTTCCAGATCTACGCAATTCCATCCAGCGAATACCTGCACGGTCATTGCCATCAACATCTACCGAAAACTGGAAGGCAATTGACTCATGGCCACTAAACCGATTATAAGGAGCACGGTGCATGATAACGTGTTGTAATGCACTTACTGTTTGCCCGTTTGGCTGGCTGATACAATTAAAGATATCGCCACCATTGCATAAGTCGGATTCAAAAGGAGTTGTAAAGAATTCAAAAGGCCCTGTAATGGAAGAGCCATCTGGATCATCCCAATTGATGTCCAATTCCCATAGCTCAATTTTATCTTGTCCACCTCCCCAGGCATCATCATACATTCTTACCGCATAAGCGGGGCTGTCTTCAGAAGGTGCATTAAAACCATCCCAGGTAATAGGGGTAGCTACCTGAAAGGCATCAGTATCTACAAATTTAGGGATTCCGAAAGTAAGCATATCTGCATCTTCACCATTGAGCATCGCCTGGCGATCTAAGGCATACACAGGGTCATCTTCTCCAAATTCGTTCGTTGTGACTAGATAGGCATTGTGCCAGATACCATACTTGGGGTAGTCAGGAAATGTAGGTGTTTCAAAGCGATATACATACCAGCTTCCTGTTGGGTCACTTGATTCAGAGATCGCAATCAACAAAGCTGAAGAAGAGAAATCCTGAAATTCTGTCAATACCCAACGACTGGCACCGTGATCCCATAGTACCACAGGGTCACCCAGTCCCATAGCATTAAACTCTGTCCAAAGGTCATTTAGATTGGCAAAGCTGAATACCTCGTTACCCAGGAGGTCGAAAATAACCATTTGAGTTCCACCAACAGTATTAGTCACTTGCATGTAATAATCATTTCCAATCACTCCGTTTGGATCCGGAGGAAACACGCCATTGGTTCGGCTCTCATCAAGCCCGTCAAAAACAATTTCGGGGAGAACCTGCAGCGTTTGATTATGCGTATTTTGCACTAGAGGGTCTCCATACTTTGGATGTGCCTGGTCAGCAAAAGGAGAAGGCATCGAATACTTGTCAGTGAAGTTAGGTACTCCTTTGGGAACTGCTTTACGAGCTTTTTCTTTTGAGGCCTTATAAGTGATATCTTTTTTCAATTCAGTTAAAGGGCGGCTTTTGCCAAGGAATTGTGTCTTTGCTGTAGTAGCCGGATAAGAAACTTCCTGAGCAGAAAGAGAAAGCGTACTGACGATGAGCATTGCCAGTAATAAAATGATGGGTATTCTTTTCATATTTATCCATTATTAGTTGATGTATATAGAATTCAACACTAAAGATAGAGGTTTAACAGAGGGAGGGCTTCTAACAGCCATTAAAAAAGAGTAAGCTCTTTTACAGATGTATTATTAACTTTACCCCTCTTAGTATTGATCGGAAAATAGCCTTATAACTTTTCTAAAACAATAAGGTCGTTTTTAGGTCATTTCTTAACTCAAACTTGTCAAGTAAACGATATATGGCAAAATTAGCAGATGCTATAATGGAAACCCGTTTTGAATTTCCGGGACAGACTAATTTTTATAGAGGAAAGGTAAGAGATGTTTATACGATAGATGATAAACTGGTAATGGTCGCTTCTGATCGTATTTCAGCCTTTGATCATGTTTTGCCTAGAGCAATTCCATTCAAAGGGCAGGTACTCAACCAAATTGCAGCCTATTTTTTGAAGGCAACAGAAGATATTGCACCTAATTGGCTCTCTTCTACACCCGATCCTAATGTAGCAATAGGAGTGGCTTGTGAGCCGTTTAAAGTAGAAATGGTTATCCGGGGATACCTGGTGGGGCACTCATGGCGAGAATATAAGGCTGGCAAAAAAACTATTTGCGGTGTGCCTATGCCCGAAGGAATGAAAGAAAGTGATCCTTTCCCAGAGCCTATAATTACACCAGCCACTAAGGCTGAAGAAGGACATGATGAAGATATTTCTCGCGAAGAAATTATCGCTCAGGGAATTGTTTCTGAAGAGGATTACATTCAATTAGAACAATATACGCGAGCCTTGTTTCAGCGTGGTACCGAAATGGCTGCCAGGCAAGGACTGATCTTGGTAGATACCAAATACGAATTTGGCAAGAAGGACGGCAAGATTATACTGATAGATGAGATTCATACCCCGGATTCTTCCCGCTACTTTTATAAAGATGGTTATGAAGAACGCCAGGCTAAAGGAGAACGCCAGAAACAACTGAGTAAGGAATTCGTAAGAGAATGGTTGATGGAACATGGCTTCCAGGGACTGGAAGGGCAATTAATGCCTGTAATGCCCGATACCTTTGTAGAGCAGATTTCTGAGCGTTATATCGAATTATATGAACGAGTAACCGGACAGCACTTTGTAAAAGCTGATACGGAAACGATAGAGAAAAGGATTGAGGAGAATGTGTTAGGGTATATTAGTGGTGAGAAGTGAGAGGTGATGTAGTGATGTGGCCATATGGCTATGTAGTTATATAGCTAGAGGGAGGGGAGCAGGAATTAAGTTGATGTAGTGATAGGGTGGTGGGGTAGGTAGTTTGGGATAGTTCATTAAACTGTGTCTGATTATACGATTTCATTTTTTCATTAGCCAAAGAAACTGAGATTGTTGATCGAACTGCCCTCACACAAAGTAGGGTAGTTGGATTAACAAACGCTGATTAAATATCTATTCTTTGT
>JAKSDI010000113.1 GCA_022360175.1 Chitinophagales bacterium | reverse complement strand
AAGTGTTCTAAATGTTGCTTGAACAAACTTAAGCAGCATTTTTTATTTACTTTTCTACATAAGTTGACGCGTATGCGATAGCGGTCGGGACGTCGAAGTACCACTTCGCCTATGTTTTTTACTCGGTCAGGCCTCGTGAGAAAAGTTGCCTTGTCTAGAATGAAAATTCTTCTCAATATAATGGTAACACAATTTTGTCTTGGCACTTATAATATGAATTTACTGTCTACTTAATTTCAATACACTGAAGGTCATTACCTGGGTTACAGCTAATTGCAGGAGCTATATCTGCTGAGCCTACATTATTCCACACACAATTTGGAGCGAATAAGAACACCCAACGTCCATTACTTTTGAGAATCGACATATTGGCCGTCCCACTCACCTGATTATAACATTCACAATCACTCACATACTGACCATTGTTACCATAAGTGGTGCCTACACCAGGAGCTGGTGCATCTGATTTCACATAAATCCCAAATTGAGAGCTCCCCAATCCGGTTGGTACACATCTGTCAGCCATCTTATTTGGATCGATATAATAAACTTCACCACAATCTTCTACAAGGTTATCAATGCTAAAAACTGTATTTCCATTCTCCGTGAAGGTGATATGATGGTTCTGAGGATTAACAGTGATTGATCCAGCTTGATTAGTGTTTCTACTAATAGAAGTATTACTAACAGAAGGTGATCCAGTAAGTGTTGGATTGTGGATAGGACGATTGCGATAAGGCAGACGGTTTGCCATGTTTAGCGCAGCATTTCCGGCAGAGAAATTAATCTCTCCCCACCCCATTGCATCAAAACCATAAGCCATTGTAGCCCACCATGCATTTTGAAATTGACATTCATAGAAGCTCGTAATTTTAGTAGTGGTAAGAGTCACAACCCCCAGATTTGGAAAGGAGTTTTTAGCATTTAAAGCAGCCTGATATCTAGCTCCCGTTTCTGCATCATTAGCCCCAAAATCTACAAAGCCATGTTTTGCACTCGAGCTAATCATAAAACTTTCCAGCATAAAATAATCTCTGATAGCTGAGTTGTGGCCCAATTTAGGAGTACCACTCAAAGCATCTTCAGGATTCCATGCATTTAGCATAACAGGCATTCCTTCTCCATGAATGTATTTCACTACAGAATCCTGCCTTGATCTTTTTGTACCATAATCTATGCCTGCTTCGTCCAGAAAGATACCATCCAGTCCCATCGCCTTCCAGGCTTGTACACGGGTTTCAATTTTGCTTACTTTATTATAGGTATTAGGACTTATGGTAACATATCCAAAAACTTTTCTTTGACCATTATCCAAGCCAGAGATAACGTTTTCGAATAGTGTTTTGTCTGTCCCGCTCAGATTATCAATAAGCCCTCCACCAAAAACAATGAGGTCGTATTCATCAAAGGCATCTATAATTTTTGTGCTGTCATAATTACTCTCATTTACGGTTAATGGCCAGCCATAATAAACAGCCAGTCTTTCAGGTGACTGCGCTGAAAGCTGCATACAGTATCCTAAAAAGCCAATTAATACAAATGTTAGGTTTTTCATGATATAAGGTTTTAAGTGCCAAAGGTGTTATTACATATTGGGCAGTAGCTTCCATTCTTATGCATGCTGCACATAAGCCTGGATGCCTTGCGTACTTGATCCCTTGTGATTACGATGGTAAAATTGCAGGATGCAGAAGCAGGAAACAAGAAAAGTGACCCTAGTTTGTAAGAAACTAGGATTTAGCTAGGGGAAATACCAGGGAGGGATGGTATTTCTTAGAGGGTATTACTCTAATACCTATATGGGAGAGTTAAGATTATTCTGACTCTTGGAATGTGCAAGTTGAGTGTTACCTGCTTGTTTTTAACTGATTCAATCAATCAAAAGGTATGCTTACGAAGTATAGCTTATTATGCAATAACACATTCTATACCTTGCCTGCTTAATATTCAAAATTATTTCTCTCTATGAAAATAAAAACACTTTGCATTATCATGTTGCACTTAGGAATGTATTCCACTTCTAGCTGCCAAGAAATAGACGCTTACACTTTTGGAAACGGTTATCCTTTTGAAAAAAAAATAGCCAATCAAGCATTCAGGTGTATATCTTTCCATTGTCTGGATGCTTTAGAAAAAAGTAAATTCATAGATGATAGCACCTATTATGATATTAGATTAGATAAGTATTTAGATTCCCTTAATATTTTATATCAAACCGGTCAGATTAAATTTGCCCCCCCTAGAATAAGGCACTTAAATTTCATTGATCCAGATATTTCTCCTCTCTCTTTTTATGCTACATATACTGATATGACAAGCAATAAAGTCTTTTTTCAGATGCAGCTAGATTTAGTTTATGATTGTGGGTTATTGAAAGCTAAAAATATACTATTAGTTGATCAGGAACCAATACCATGCAAAGAACGGTTGGAAAATTTTTATGAATACAATGAAGAAAATGGTTCAAAAACCAACATTTCATTCATTCCACCTTACCCTCACATCTCCATGGGACGTAACCCTTCTCCTAATCCGAAAGTCCAGAGATTTGATTTATGCACTGCTTGTGGTGCAACAAAACTTATTACAAGAGATAAAAAAGGGGGCTATTGGCTCAATGAAGAGCATAAATATGACAAACTTCAATTACTGGGGAAGGAATTGATCTGTGCTGTCAAAAATGGGAAATATGGAATTATCAATTATAAAAACGAAACACTTCTACCATTTATTTATGATATGATCAGGCCATACAGCAAAGGATATCTTATAGTTACAAAAGAGCACTTGCAGGGAGTTTACAATTTTAAATGTGAGATAATAGTGCCGCCTAAATATTCAGATATCAAAATGAGAGCAACTCGTGACAGATATAAGCAAACAAGCCACCTCTTCTTCATTACTCATAACAACAAAATGGGAGTTATTGATAAAAATACAGAACTAATCGTTCCTATAGAATACGATACGATTGAACTTTTCTATTCTAAATATTTGAGGGTAAAGAAGAATAATCAATATGATCTATTTGATTTAAATGGCAATGTAATAAGCTCTCAAAAATATAATGATATTGATTTCGAATCTTCCTTATATAGTGATCGTATTTTTCAATTTACTACTGCAAAAGGAAAAAAGATGCTTGCCATCATTACAAATGAAAAGGGTAAGTACAAAATCAAAAAAATAAGGATAAAGGGAGTACGAAAAAAGAGTTTCTAAAGCAAAAAGGGAGCAAAATTGCTCCCTTCTTTATTTTGTGTAACTGATTAGATTTAAATCAGTAATCTCTAAAAGTTCAGTTAATGGTTGATGTTTTACTCCCCTTTTATCAAAAGAAGCATAAAACAAAAGCGATCCCAGCCATCAGTTTATTCGTCGTGACTTCCTCCGCCAAAGATGCAAAGTACTTCAACACTTTGACTAGACTGTTGAGAATTACCCAATGCATCCGTAGTCGTAAGTGTGATGGTAAAATAGCCATGCATATCGTACTCGTAAGAAGGATTGGCTTCTGTTGATCTGTCACCATTACCAAAATCCCATTCGTAGGACACTGCATTGATGGACTTATTAGTAAGCAATAAAGCTTCTGCCTCATTTACCTGACTATGCTCATTATCGATAGTAAAATCTGCTGTAAGAGCGCTTATTTCAGTATCCATATTGTCTTGCTTATAAAGCTTTGTTGATGTAGGTAAATCAGGCCCTATATCTACAACTTCTTGTTTGTTACAAGCAGTGATAATGATCATGGAAGCTAACGCAGAGAAAAGTAAGAGTTTTTTCATACCTGGAAATATTTTATTTGGCTATGAATTTAAGCCAATGCCTGCTTAGTACAAAATTTCAACCACAATATATACGTGAAATGATAATACGATACAATAATAGAGATGAACATGGATTGAGAAGTCGGCAATCAAGCTTGCCTACTTCAGGCTACAAGCCTGCTTTGCTATGCCTGGAGAGAGATGAATAATTACGAAATAAAATATTTTTCAGTTTAGTAGTCACATTTTTTTCTCCAAAGTACATTCTATAAATGACACTGTCTAGTAGTATGCGCTACTCCAAACATGCTCTAGGATATTTTCTCACTTCTAATACAAGTTAATTGTGACCAACATGCTTCTTAAATCAATCGAAAAGCATTTCATTCTTCTCTCTTTACTAAAAACACAGGTTCTCGTACTGTTTTTAAGCTGTTTAGGGACGATTGGCTTTGCCCAAATTGAAGATATTGTAACTGGAGTACAAGGACCATCTGGCTTATCTATCAATGGTAATGATCTTTATTTCTCTCAATATGATATGGGGGTTGTTTCAAAAGTAGACATTAGTGAATCTGAACCAACTATCATCAATGTAATAGAAAATCTGAATCATCCATTTGGATTACATATACACCAGGATATGTTATATGTAGCTGATCGCGACAATAATCGGATTTTAAGAATGAACATTGCCACGGGTTCAAACGCTGAAGTTGTAGTCTCTGGAGCCATCATTCCATCTGACATGCTTATTATAGATGATTATCTATACTTCACAGACAGCTATCCTCCGGGAAGAATTTCAAAAATTAATCTTACAGAACCCAATCCAGTAGTAAAAGGTGTAGTGATAGGAATGACAGACCCGACTGGCATTGTGTTAAAAGAAAATGCTCTATTCATTGCTGATACACAGCTAGGACATATATATAAAATTGACCTGGATGACCCCTCCCCTGATATTCAGATAATAGCATCTGGCTTCCATTACCCCAATCACTTATCCATAGATGGCGATTATTTATACTTCAGCGAATACGGAAACGGAAAAATTAAAAGGCTCGGTATTTCCACAAGTACTCCTATCCCTCCACTTGAAGATGTTTTGACTGATTTGGCTACCCCAACAGGTATTCTTATAGCAAACAACCAACTAATATTTGGCCAATATAGCCTCAATAAAATCTCAAAATACGCGCTAAACACCACCAATTTAAGCACTGATATCAACAAGCCTTCATTAAAAGTTTTTCCTAATCCCGCTCAGGATTACATAAACATTCAAAACCTGGAAAGCAATTCTATTATAAGAATATACAATATTGAAGGCCTCAAAGTAGCAGAGCACTATTCATCTCCAAATCAGGCAATTGGAATTGAGCATCTTGAATCAGGTGTTTACTTTTTAGTCGTAGAAAATGAATTGCCTTTTAAATTCATCAAGTTTTGAGTCATAAATAAACTTTTCACAGAGCTAAAATCTGTATTTGGATTGAAATATGCATCCCAGTTTTTGAACAAACTCTAAAATTTTTTCAGTATGAGATATTTAATTTGGACTATTCTATTCTTTTCTCCAATTCTTAATTTCGCCCAAACACTAGAAACATTTGCCGGAACGGGTATACCTGGTTTACTAAATGGCCCTGCAGATGAGGCTAGATTCTCCGGCCCCGAACAAACTGCAGTTGATCAGGAAGGCAATGTATATGTTTGTGATTTGTTTAATCACGTGATCAGAAAGATTGATCTGAATGGAGAGGTAACCACATTCGCAGGTTCTGGAATTGAAGGCGATCAACTAGGGCAAAAAGAAACTGCACAATTCTACAAGCCTTCAGGAATTACTTTCGACGATAGCGGCAACCTTTACGTTGTTGATAAAAACAATAACAAAATAAAGGTGATTCGGCCAAATGGCATGGTTGAATGGGTAGCGGGATCAGGCCAGGCAGGATATGCAGATGGCTCTGTTGAGTCGGCTATGTTTAACCAGCCAACTTATATTTGCATTGACGAGTTCAACAACCTTTACCTGGCTGGCAATAATGACAACCGAATAAGAAAGATTGATCTGTCTACACAAACCGTTTCTACTTTTGCAGGTAGTGGCATTCAGGCCTTACAAGATGGAGTTGGTACGAGTGCCAGCTTTTTTTTACCGCAAGGAATTGCCATTGATCAGGATAATAACATATATGTTGGTGATAGAAACAATAATGCTATTCGCAAAATAACCCCTGATCAAGTAGTAACGACCCTGGCTGGAAATGGAGGAGCAGGTTTTGCAGATGGCCCTGGCGAACAAGCTAAATTTAACGGCCCTAAAGGTTTAACCGTAGATTCAGCTGGAAATGTATATGTGGCAGATCGTTTAAATTTTGTTGTCCGAAAAATTGATACAGAAGGAGTAGTAAGTACAATTGCCGGAACCCCTGGAATATCCGGTTATCTTGATGGTGAATATTCAACAGGCAATTTAATAGGAAGAGCCGTTAATGTAATATGTTTTCAGGATCAATCTTTATTAGTATCAGATTGGACAAATGAAACAATAAGAAAATTGTTACCAAATCCCTTTACAGAAACAGAAGAGCTTGAGCTTCCTCCTAATAAAACGGTAAAAATTTCGCCAAATCCTTGCTCTGACATTCTGCGAATTGAAGGACAACTGGGAGAGCAATTTCAGATCACTTTGTCAAACATTAATGGACAAGTACTAAAGCAAGAAGAAAACACAACGAGTATACATCTGAATGGTTTTCTACCCGGAATTTATTTCTTACAAATACTAGGAGAAAATTATCTAAACGTAGAAAAGGTTGTTATTAAATAATGCCCTTTGAGTTCGTCGATGCCTTTCTACAAGTCGTTTGACTTCCGCATCGACGAACTTTATGCTTACCCAAATGAGCGTATAATATCATAGTGCTTTGTTAATACTGAAAAGACCGGTATTGACTTCGGGAAGTCGGAAGTTTATTAAAAAGGCTTATGATGAAAGTTTCGACTTCGTATGAAGTCGCATATTCTGTTATTTGTACGACTTCATCCGAAGTCGAAAGCTTTTTTGCCTAGGCAAAAAAGATATGATTTCTCCGAAATCAATACTCCAACCCAACTCAGCTTTTTAATGTTACAAAGCACTAATCAGGAAACTACGTTGAGCATTAGAGGCGATGCTACCACCGACCGCTTATTTTTGTCTCTTTAGAATATTTTATGCTATAGGTAAAGCTCCTATGCTCTACTTCATCGGGTTCGCATTTAACGATCCACTTAAGGCTGCCTGTACGGGTATTTACTTGAGCACCATCCTTTTTTAATAACTTTACTTCAATATCTTTATCAGTAGAAATAGGTATTTGATCTAACAAGACTACATCTATAACTTCTGATTTATTATTACGAAGGTTGATGTCAAATTCATACCTTTCTTTGAGATCAGTACCCAGCCATTTTTTTTCGCTAAAGTCTCGCCCTACTCGCTCAACAGAGATAGATTGGTCGATTCCCAGGGAGATTTGCAAAGTGTCGGCCACCCTTCCTGAAGCTATGTTGACGGTACCTATAAAAGTATCCTCATTAAAGACATTGGCATTGCCCGCCTGCAATTGATATTGGCCATAATCAACTATTTCGGCGATGAGGTAAACAAAAGGAGCTTCTCGCGGAATACATAGATACTGCAAATTAGCCGGAATCTGTTTTTTCCAAACGGTAATTATTTGATTTTTCCCATTGCTGGGAATATGATTAATTTGGGTGATGTTGAATAAAGTACTAGTAAGCTTATGCTCTGTATCACTCCATTTTTCAGGTTCTGGTTCATTATGAACTACTTGATAGGTTTCTTCATAAGTTTCTGGTGAGAAAGTGGCTATTGTATCAAAAGAACCAAACATTTTCCGGGCATACAGAGGCCTCTGTTCTGGATGTGTATTGTCTATTATTGGGTCAGCATTAGAGAGGGAGAGTTTGATTCCATTCCAATCCTGTCCTGTATTTTGATAGATAGTTGCATGGAAGATAACATCTAAAGGATCTGTTTTAGAAGTAGCTCGTATATCATAGCCAGGAGACCATCCAGCATTATTGACCAGATAAGAGATTTTAATACTTGTTTGTATAGCTTGTTGAGTTTGTATTCTAACCACAACTTCTCCTGTCACTTTCTGATTTCCAGAAAAAAGACTACTGATTTGATTTTGAATCGCCTGCTTTTGTTTATTCAGATCAGTCAAACGAATATCTATTTCCATTTGTTTTTGGCGTAATTCGGTCAGGCGAGTACGGTAATATTCTGATAATTCCCGAAGTGCTTCGACATTTACACCTTCTTCATTGCTATAAACACGCTGATTAGCATTGAGTATACTTTCCTCGCCTTTAATAATTTCTTTTTCATTAATAGCCCATTTTTCAGCTTGTAACACACTATCTAATTGTTTATGCAGATCGATTTTTTGTTCGTCCAGACTAGTTGTATTTAGGAAATCATTGCGATAGCTTATTTCCTGAATACTGGCATTATTGGTACCGAGACTTAGTTTTAGGCTTTTATTTATAATATTAGGCGAGAGCTGGATTAAAATTAGTTCAGAACTACCTTTAGGAAGTTCCACCTCAGCAGTTCTGGTAATTTGAGCCAATTGAGGGTAGACCGTAACAGATTCTATTTGACTGCTAACTTCTAAAACCTGTGCCTGACTAGAGCATATCATGAATAATAATAAGCTGAAAACGAAGATTTGTTTCATTGGAATGTTTTTAAGCATAATCTTAAAATAGAGCTTAGATTTGATCTCTTATCTGATCATGTTATTTTTTATGTAAGTGAATTTTTCTTTCCGTAAAAGTATAAAACCTAGTAATTATGCCGAATTTAGATCATGAAGCTAAACTTAGAGAAGGGGTACAGGCTTGGCACCAATGGAGATTAGAAAATCCTTTTACTTCTATTGACCTTACTGGAGCAAATTTTTCTGGAGCGAACCTTTCCGGGGTAAATCTCTCTAATGTGAATCTTTCTGGTTCAAATTTTTCCAGAGCTAATCTTTCAAATGCTGACTTTTCTAATGCAAATATTTCTAATGCAAACTTTGAGGATGCAGTCCTTACCGATATTAATTTTACTGATGCAATAATATCCGGGGCTAATCTTTCTGGGGTAAACGCGAAGAGAGCAAATTTTGAAGCAGCAGATCTTGAGAAAGTAAACCTCGAAAATGCGAATCTCTTAAAGACAAACTTTTATTATTCTAATCTTAGAGAAGCGAATCTAAAAAGTGCTAATTTCGAAAAAGTGCTAATTTCGAAGATGCAAAACATATAGAAACGGATTTTTCACATGCTAATTTAGAGGGAGTAAAGGGGTTATCATTTAATAACCTCTTTTAAATCGAACACTATACCCTATGTTCGTCGCGGGTTGTACCCGCGATGCCATATGCTTATTTTATACAACCAACAGTTGTGGTGGCTTTAGCCGCCAATAAACTTTTCCACTCGACAGCTAAAGCCACCGCAATAGGAATGCAATCCATTAAAAGATTCAATAAATCAAAATCTCCTTCCACACATTACAGCTAGTGATTCATAAGCCCTTAACATAATTTGCATTACATGATTACGATTAGAGTCTCTTCCTTATGAAAACATCCAAATATATAGCCTATATATTCATGGTAGTTAGCCTTATGAGTTGTTATATCAATAATGAAAAATTATCGGGCCATTATCATATACCTTATAATGGATTTACAGATGCACAACTTCATATTACAGCTGATACTTTTTTATATGAAGAGACAAATTTATGTGTTACTAGCTCTACTGCAGACACAGGAATAGGAAAATACAAATTAGACAAAAATGAGCTAACACTTTTTTTTGAACCAAAAGGTGTTGAAATAAATGAGATTTCATCTTCTGGTTTAGCTCTAAATGAAGCATCCGATTCTGTAGTATATAGAGTTAAAATTTCAGATAATCAGCTTTTTGAAAGAAAAGTAATTGATCATATTAAAATCCAGTTTAGTGGTTATATAAATCATAAACACCTAGCCGAAGAGATCAAGATTACTGAAGTGGGTAAAGAATATAAATGGCAATACCCTTTGACTATTAACCAACCGTACATTATTATATCACTAGGAGCGAAACATGAAGAAGAAATTTATTATCATAAACATGGTATTATACATTTAGATAAAGAAAAGTCTACAAGCATAAACATATCTGATATTTCAAAAACTGGACATCATTCTTACCTCTATGGAATCATAAAATATAAAGTTCGCAACAGGCCTAAAGAAATACGATTAATAGAAACTTATCATTCCAGAGGATGGTCCAATAATATGAAACTAATAAAAAGAAAGAGATGAGATAGATTAAGAATAAATAATAACAATTCCGACTTACCGAATTTGAATCACCTTAAAAACACAACCCTATGTTCGTCGCGGGTTGTACCCGCGATGCCACATGCTTATTTTATACAATCAATATGAAACATCTTTCGTGGGATAAAGCGCACACTCCTGGAAAAGAAAAAAGCGACTTACAGTATTAACCGTAAATCGCTTTGGGTGACTGACCGGATTTGAACCGGCGACCTCTGGAACCACAATCCAGCGCTCTAACCAACTGAGCTACAACCACCATTTGTGACTATTAAGCCATGCTTTTTAATAAAGCGTTGCAAATATATAATAAGTTCCGAAAAAGGGGAAAAAAATCATGAAAAAATAAGCAATTTTTCAATTGTCTTTATCCGCATTAGTGTACATTTGGTTTTGAGGTTACACTTTTGGTAGCTTAGCGAGAAAGTTTCAGACAACTTCCTTTAACAAAAAACGTCTATATGTCATCTTTTAAAATATTGCTCCCAATACTTGCCATTTCTTTATTATTATTTGCCTGTCGGGAAGATGAGCCTATCGACGATTCCGAAGGCCTATTATTTCAACTCAATTGTCAAACAATTGATGCAAATGCCAATCCTCCTATATATGCAGTTTATGTAGTGGTAAATTATAACAAAGTAAAAATAGCTTCCTCAACCGCTTGCGATAGTATTGCTAAACAAGATTATGAGAAATATAATATTCCCAATAACGCATTTGAAGCGGTAGGTGGTTGGCATAAAGAAGAAGGAACTGTTATATATGCTGCTTTTGAAGGCCAGTATCTTTCTTTCTTCCAAAAGCATCTTCACAAGGCTTCCGATGGCAGTATAAAAGAGCTAAAAACCTTACAATTAGGTAAATACATAGATGGCAAATTTGACCTTCGTTTACCACTAAGAATGGAGGATTTACCAGGTGCATATGTCCTTAGTAAGGAAAGTGGCTCTCATCTTATTTTTGTAGGCCTAAAAGACAATGGGCTTGCTGCTGAATATTTTCAAACAGAAGAGACATTACCTCCTGTTGACCAGCTCAATCTATTGATGGCTACAATGGAACCGGATACGATGAATAATTTTGAGGTACAATTTCCAAGCTTGCAATTTATCTCTGATACCTACAGTGGCGAATTTATTGAAACTGAAAATGGAGGCATCGATTTAATCCTTACAGGTGAGGAGGCACTCAAGCTTCATAAAATCCAGCCGGGAGATGATAGTATTCCCACCGAATAGCTTCTTGTGACAAACAGATTAGAATGAAGTCGCTCCAATGATATAACATGCGACTTCATCCAAACCTGTCTTCTGCCAGGTAGAGTCGAAATTTTCAGCATAATCCTTTTAATAAACTTCGGGTTTCTCTGAAGTCTCAATCCATTTTTTCAGTGTTAACAAAACACTAGAGGCTTGAGTAATTCTAATCATTCTTTTGATTGCTGTTCACGAATTGCTCGAATTATAATGGTTTTATAGTTTGATTAGTCTTTCCAGAACTTCCAGTCGTCATTTTTCTTTTTTCGCCTGCGCTTGCGTTTACGGCGTTTGGCTTCTTTGTCATCAAGCAGGAAGTTCCTTTCCAAGAGTACATAGCGTATCGTTAAGCCCGTTTGCACGTAAAGCACCTGATCTCCTCCTGTAAAATTGATCGCAGGTTTGATGTCATAAGAGAGATTCAGATTTCCCAGTGATAATTCCAGTCCGGCGATGAGGCTTAAGCCAAAAGGCCCTTTATAATCAGACTCTACCCTATTGCTCCAGCCTTTATGAATCCCTCCTCCTGTATACATGTTAAATCGACGAGTTATAAAGGGCATATGTTGAGCGCCTAGTATAGAAATCATACTTTCTTCTCTGGCAAAACTACTCTGAAAGATAGCTTCTACAGTAGTCTTTTTAGCCACTCTCTGTTTCAGGCTCAGGCCCCAATCTGTACCCAGGCGTAGGCCCATAGCGGTATCATAAGATTGAGCCTTCATAAAGAAAGGAAGTGATAGTGCGATGAAAAGGAAGATCTTCTGGTTCATAGGTATAGAAGTTGTTTAAGAATGTCTGATGAGTCGATTGAGATCAAATTTTTTCACTCATTGATTTTTTTTGAGTTTCGTACCTGTGCCGGAGAACTACGGTAGTGGTGCTACGGAACGATAAAAAAATGAAAAGGAGGGGAAAAAGATATTTTT
>JAKSDI010000269.1 GCA_022360175.1 Chitinophagales bacterium | reverse complement strand
TCCTTTTCAATTTGACACAAAGTGGACGGAAAGCATTCTAAGTACTCAACGTAGCTGGTGTACTCGCCATAATATCAATTTCACCCCTGCATTCTACCTCAACGGCAGATTATTTCCAAAAGCATACAAACGAACTGATCTGCAGTATTTCATTGATGATTTATATGAACACTTACAGGCCTTTAAACCAGAAAATGTAAATGTTCAAATAGCGGATTAATAATAGCACCAGTTACTTCCTTTCAAACAAGATACTGGCATATGAAGATAAGCTGAATGAGACTCCTTGTTCAGCCCTTGATTTACTATTTCTTAATTCAAAACTTTAAATTATGTTAAGCAAGATTTTAAAACTTCAGGGCGCAAAGCAACTCAGTAAAGATGAACAGCAATCAATTCATGGGAATGGTTATGATTGTGGAGGTGCTCCGGGAGTCTACTGTAATGATGGTTCTTACTGTTGTGGCACCTGCCTTGAATTAGGTAATAATTCATACTGCCATAGGCCTTAAGCCGTTCTTAGAGCGTGTTTAAAGAGGTATTGCTTACTCATAGGTAGGCAATGCCTTTAAGCTTTTATATATGCGAAAATTCCCTCATTACCAACAGGCAGAAGTAAAAGACTGTGGCCCCACATGTATAAAGATAATCGCCAAATACTATGGTGAACTGATTAACACCCAGCAGTTGCGCCAACTCAGCGAAACAACTCGGCAAGGGAGCAATCTTTTGAAGTTAAGCGAAGCAGTCGAAAAAATAGGCTTTCGCTCACTTGCGCTAAAAGTTTCAACAGAGCACTTGAGAAAAGCTCCTTTGCCTTGCATTGTACACTGGGATCAAAACCACTATGTTGTGGTGTATAAAATAAAAAGGAATAAGTTTTTTATTTCTGATCCGGCACATGGCTTATTAACCTATTCAAAAGAGCAATTTATTGAACATTGGATTGGCCGGCATGCAGATGCCCATTCAGTAGAAGGTATTGCCTTATTATTAGAACCTACTCCAGATTTCTATCAGGAGGAGTTTGATACAAACCCTCCTCTTGGTTTTCGTTTATTGTCTGCTTATATCTTTCGATACAAGCGGTTTCTTTTTCAATTGATAATAGGATTGCTGACTGGAAGCATATTGCAACTGCTAATTCCTTTTCTTACACAGAGTATTGTTGATGTTGGGATAAAAAATCTTGATCTTAGCTTTATCCTCCTGATCTTATTCGCACAGTTTTCATTGTTTATTGGGAGTACTACTCTGGAGATCATTCGCGGATGGATTCTCCTCCATCTTAGCACCAGAATCAATATTTCAATCATTTCGGATTTCTTCATTAAGCTGATGAAGCTTCCTATATCTTTTTTTGATGCCCGTATGACAGGAGATTTATTACAGCGGATCAATGATCATAAACGGATTGAAAGAATACTGACCACCTCCTCTTTAAGTACCCTGTTTTCAATGATTAATTTCGTCGTTTTTAGTCTGGTACTAGGGTATTACAGTTTATTGATTCTTGGAATATTTTTATTAGGGAGTATTTTGTATTTCAGCTGGGTGCTGTTCTTTTTCAAGAAAAGAAAAGAATTAGATTATAAAAGGTTTTCAGAGGTCAGTGCTGAGCAGAGCAAAGTGATCGAATTAATCAATGGCATGCAGGAAATCAAGTTGCATAATGCAGAACGTCCGATGCGTTGGAAATGGGAATATTTGCAGGTGCGATTATTTAAAATTGCTACACAGAATCTGAGCCTGGAGCAAGCTCAGCGCGTAGGCTCTAATTTTATCAATGAGTTCAAAAACCTCCTGATTACTGTTTTGGCAGCTAAAGGTGTGATTGATGGCACTATGACGCTAGGGATGATGCTTGCCACCACCTATATTATTGGGCAGTTAAATGCACCTATTACCCAGCTCATTCAGTTCTTAAGGGATTTACAAGATGCCAAGATTTCACTTAGCCGATTAAGTGAGATTCACGAACGAAAAGATGAAGAAGAACCTATTGACCAGCAAAGGCTTCTCGAATTGCCATCTCGCATCAATATGGACTTAAGAGATGTTACTTTCCGTTATACAGGTACCTCTGATCCAGTCATTAAGGGGCTTACGCTAACCATTCCTGCTAATAAAATAACTGCAATTGTAGGAGTCAGTGGAAGTGGCAAAACAACTCTGATGAAATTGTTGCTACGATTTTATACTCCTGAGACTGGAGAAATTGTTGTCAATAATTCGAATATCAGCACTATTAGTCATAGGCAATGGCGAGATCATTGTGGAACAGTTATGCAGGAAGGATATATTTTCAATGATACTATTGCACAAAATATTGCAGTAGGGGTAGATCGCGTAGATAAGGAAAAATTAATACAGGCTACAAATGTTGCCAACATAACAGATTTTGTGAGAAGCCTACCCAAGGGGTATAATACAAAAATTGGTAATGAAGGAATTGGACTGAGTACAGGACAAAAACAACGTTTACTCATTGCACGTGCCGTTTATAAGAACCCACGAGTGTTATTTTTTGATGAAGCAACATCAGCCTTAGATGCGAATAATGAACGTAGTATAATGAATAAACTCAATACCTTTTTTAAAGAAAAGACGGTAGTAGTTATCGCCCATAGACTGAGTACGGTACGCAATGCCCACCAAATTGTAGTGTTGGATGAAGGACGGATAGTGGAAAAAGGAGATCATCATGGCCTGGTGCTTCGGCGGGGGAGATATTATCAATTAGTAAAAAACCAATTGGAATTAGGAAGCTAAACATAATAACTATGCCTCAAATTGATTCTGCTGATCAGCTTGAATTATATAGTGAAGAAGTACAGGAAGTGCTAACTGCTGTGCCTAAATGGATGATTCTTTGGGGAAATTCAGTTGTATTTGGGCTGGTGATTCTTTTGTTATTGGTTAGTTATTGGATTAAATACCCAGATGTAATAGAAGCTAAAGTACTAGTAACTACGAGTATTCCACCACAACAGATACAAGCAGCAATAAGTGGTGAAATTGAAACATTACTGATCGCAGATCGTCAGTTCGTAGATGCTCATACTGCTCTTGCTGTTCTTGAAAATTCTGCCAATTTCAGAGATGTATTTCGCTTGCAGGCAATGCTAGATACAATAAAGATAGAATCTCAACACGCTTCATTTCCATTTTACTTATTGGAGCAGACAGAATTTGGTGAAATAACCCCTGCTTTTCTTCTCTTTAAGAATAGTTATTTGCAATATGAACTGGATCAGCAACTACAACCATTAATACTGGATGCTCGAGGACAGGCTAGTACACTAAAAGAATTGCAAACTCGTCTGCATCAGCTCCAATGGCAGCAGCAACTTAGTTCCTCAGAGTTGGCGCTGGCCAGCAAAAAAGTTCGACGAGATAGCTTATTGCTGAATGAAGGAGTGATGGCGTTGCAGGAATATGAACAAAGCCAACTTTCATTGCTACAGATGCGTCGCAATATCAATAATATTGAATTGAATATATCCCAAACAAAAGAACAACTAGAGTTAACCAGCTTGTCTTTACAAAGAAATACAGTAGAGCAGACACGGGAAAATAGCATATTGGCAAATCAATTAATTCAGGCATTAATAGAACTAAAGACAGCGATTAAAAACTGGGAATTAAAATATGTTCTTAGATCGGACATCGCGGGTGAACTTAGCTATATAAGGCCCTGGACAAACAATGAATCTATTAATCGAGGAGAGACATTATTTGTAATTGTGCCAATAAGCAAAAACACTTTTATCGCTCAACTACGAACTCCAAGCCATAATGCAGGCAAGATTAAACAAGGACAGAACGTATTAATTCAACTTGATCAATACCCTTATACTGAATTTGGTTCATTGGAAGGAGCAGTAGAATCAATGGCTTTGAGTAGCGATAAAGAAGGGTTTTATTATGTGGAGGTAGCTCTACCCAAAGGCTTGCGAACTAGCTATCAAAAAGAAATAATATTTCGACGAGAATTATCTGGAAAGGCCGAAATTCTCACAGAAGATTTGAGACTCCTGCAACGTTTGTTTTACCAGTTTAAGCAATTTTTATAAGCTCATATAGCTAAAATGCTACTGGTTTTTTAAATACTCTTTAGGGGTTATACCTGTTTCTTTCTTGAAATAAGTATTAAAAACCGTTTTGGAGTTAAAGCCGCTTTCAAAGGCGAGGCCAATAAGAGAAATATGGGAATTAGCTGGATCTACAACCAGGCTTTTAAAATGCTCAATTCGATAATGATTGATGAAAGTATTGAAATTTTTGCCAATAGATTGATTGAGTATCCATGACAATTGGTTAGGGTGTATTTGCACCAATTGTGCTAATGAGCGTAGCGAAAGTGTTGGATTTAAATAAGGCATTTCTTCTTTCAAAAATTGTAGTAGGTGCTTGGTATATACTCGAGCCGCTTCCTCATCTACTAATGCCGTTTTTTTCTTTAGTGATTTTGCTTTGGGAGTAACTAGTTTGCCATATATGGCAGATTTATACTTAGAATAGCGCTTATCATCATGCAATGTATCACACAAAGGATCAGTATATGCTAACAAAAGGATAGATGAGTTTAAATTCAATACCTCTTCCAGCCATTCAAAAGCTCGATCTGCGTCTTTGAGATTGGCATAAGCCAGGAAAAGGTAAGCATGTTCCTGAAAAGCAGTGGGCGTTTGTGATCTTGATTGCAATATTTCAAGATATTGATGGGCATTTGGTTTATCTCCTTTGAGGATATATGTGAGTGTTAAAATACCTATTTTGTCTCCTTCTACAATGATTTCCTCTGGCATCTGATCAATATAATGAAGCACTTCATCATATCGCTCCATTTTCAATAAACAGTAAAACCTGGTTACATAAGCAGGTATGTTTTTAGGATTATGCCTCAAGCAATCGTTTAGTATATCCAATGCCTTATCATACTCGTTTAGGCGATAATGAAAATACGATTTGTAAAACTGTGTTTCCTGGGAGAGCGGGTCAATGCTCAGTGCCAGGTCCAGGTGCTTTTTTGCTTCAGTCATCATTCCTGAAAGCATATATAAAAAGGCTGTAAATTGCTGAGCTTCGGGATGACTTTGCTTTAGGCTTATCGATTTGACGGCGTGTTTGAAAGCTTTCTGATAATCAAAGGCAGTGAAGAATGCTAAATTTCCTAGCTGATAATGAACGCCTGCATTTTCTGGATTTAGCGACAAAGCTTTTTGGGTGTATTCGCTAGCTAGTTGCCAGGCTTCTTCATGAGGCAAGAACTTCGTAGTGGCTAAAAAACCGTATGCATCTGCCAAGCCTAAATAGGATTCTGTATGATTGGGATCTATAGCAATAGCTTGTTTGTATAGTTCAATAGCCTGACGCACATCTTCAGGGTTCCATTTATTGAAATGATAACGGGCTCGTAAAGAATATTCATAAGCATCCAGGCTTTCAGTTTGTTTTTGCACCAGGTGTTCCTGAATTTCGAAATGCCCGAATTGTTCTCTTAATTTATCCGCAATGAGCAAGCTAATTTCATCTTGTATTTCAAAGATGTTTTCCAACTTCCTGTCCCAGGTATCCGACCAAAAGTGGAAATCTTCTTCTGCCTGAATCAATTGTGCCGTAATGCGTACCATATCACCAGATCGTCTCACACTACCTTCTAATATGACCGCGACACCCAACTCGTTGGCAAGCTGTTTTAAAGGAATTTTTTTGTTTTTATAAAAGAAAGAAGAGGTACGGGAAGTTACTTTCAGGTTTTCAATACCAGCCAGGGCATTAATAATTTCCTCTGTAATACCATCACTGAAATATTCATTCTCCGGATTGGAGCTGATGTTGTGGAATGGGAGTACGGCGATCGTATGGTTAGTCATTGCCATTAAATGGAAAGCTGCAAAATAAGAAATTAAAAACTATTCCTGATAATAGGATTTGATTACTTATATTAGCCATGAAATTATTTTATCAATCATAGTTGAAGTTAAGATTTTTACTTTAACTACCTTAAAACCCTATAAATTATGACTGTTTCTCAAGAGCTAACCTTACTAGTTGCAGCGGATAAAAGTTATGACAATTCTATCACAGTAACAGATGTACCAAAAGAACAGTTTATAGCTTTAACCAATGAAACCTATACAGAGCCTACAAGAGTGTTTACAGTACAATTAATGAATCTACAGCAATCTGATGGAGGTACTATGACAATAGGTTCCGGTTTATTTGTAAGAGAAGATGGAGAAACTTCTACTAAAGTTATTGTATTGGATACATCTGGAAAGCAAGTAGCTGACAACACAACAGATTATCCTAGCTAAAATTCTGAAGAAAAAAAAGTTATTGGCGGAGATGTAATGCTCCGCCATTTGTATTTTATATCATCACTTGCTCTTCTCTCCGACGAATCCATCCTCCTTATACCTGAATAGTACATTAAAAGTAGTAAGGCTTCCATATATACGAGTAATGTACTGTTGAAGGTTTACTTTCTCTTCATCACCTAAGTTGGAAGAACTATTAATTCGCTGCTCCATGACACGCAAGCGATCACGAACCATTACGATTTTGTGAAAGAAGGTTTCGATAGGTATTTCCTTATCTTTCAGGGCTTCATCTCCAGGTTTTAGGATCATGACCCCTCCTTCCCAGCGATTACCTAAAGGCACTTCTTCTGTGATATCAGAGAAGGAACGTAAAATTTTAATCAGAGATTTCTCTGCTTCCGAAAATGAAACACCTTCAGCAGCGGGCATTGCTTCAATTATTTCCCATTTCTCATAGTCCCGCCCTACTTGCTTGATACCATAGAGCATAAAACAAACTTCATAAGCTACTTTGTGTAGTCGGATAACAACCCCATCGCCAAATGCGGGATGTCTTACACGAGAGCCTATACCTAATGTTTCCATCTACTGTAATTTTACATTTATTGAATATTTATTCATTTGTAGCTTCTGTCTTTGGGTAGTGATCATCCCAGTGCCGCTCCTGAGGCTCTTGTAACTTGCCAAAAGAATTGGCTACCAGCATCGCTACTGTTGCATCACCAGTGACATTGGTAATTGTTCGACACATATCAAGTGGACGGTCGATTGCAAAAATCAATGCTAAACCAGCTTCAGGAATCCCTGCTTGCCCTAATACAATTACCAGCATGACCATTCCTGCACTAGGTACAGCAGCAGAGCCAATAGAAGCTAGTGATGCTGTAACGACTATGCCTAATTGTGCACCGAGACTTAAATCCATACCGAAAGTTTGGGCAATGAAAATAGCTGCTATAGCCTGATACAGAGAGGTGCCATCCATGTTGATTGTTGCACCAATAGGTAATACAAAACTCGTAACATCTTCATCCACTCCCAGGTGTTCTTCTACTCGTTCCATGGTTACAGGAAGGGTCGCTGCACTGGAGCTGGTAGAAAAAGCTAATAACTGTGCAGGAGATATCCCTTTCATGAAAAAACGATACGAACGGCCAGTGAAAAAGCGAACAAGAAACGGATAAACAGCCAAAACTAATATCGCTAAACCTATTACAACACATAAAGCATAGCCCATCAGCGCATAGAAAAGGTCGGCCGTAGGCGACTCCACTACGAGTGCTGCCAGGAGTGCAAAGACACCATAGGGAGCACTGAGCATAATGAGGTCAATAAGCTTGAGTATCACTTCATTAAAGGCATCAAAGAATTTTTTAACAGGCCTGGCCTTTTCTTCGGGAATGAGTACTATACCTATACCAAAAAAGATAACAAAGAAAATGACTTGCAGCATATTTTTGTTATCGGCTGCAGCAGAGAAAATATTACTCGGTACAATATCTACCAGTGCTTGAAGAGGGCCTGCATCTTGCTGGCTTTTGGCCTGCTCAATTTTTTTGCCAGCTTCACCAGCATATGTATCTAATAATTCTGTACGGGTACTTTCTTCGATGAGTTTACCCGGCTGTATCGTATTTACAATCAATAAACCCAATGCAACAGCAAAAACAGTAGTGACCATATATATTCCAATGGTACGCCCACCCATTTTTGACAATTGCGAGATATCTTTAAGATCACTAATCCCCTTGATAAGAGAGGCGATGATCAATGGGACCGCAATTAATTTTAAAGCATTGATGAATATAGTACCAAAAGGCTTAATCCAATCAATGACAAATTGATTCCATCCCACATTAGCAGCTACCAGGCCAAATATTACACCTGCTGCCATGCCAATTAAAATTTTCCAATGAAGTGCTAGGTTTTTCATGTGTTTAAATTTTTTTCTGCAGCCAACAATTTGCAGAAAAAAACCTGCACATATGCAACCGCTTTGCTTTCTCATGATTTTATTTAAGCATTCTCTGGTATGAATTTATGCTTAAATAAAATCAAGTTCATTTCATAGATACTTTTCCGTTAGAGTATCATTTTCTGAAGTTTGCCTGCCCAAAATATAAAAATTAGCTAAGTTTGCCGCATGGCTTTGAAAAATGACCTTTTATTACGAACAGCAAAGGGCGAATCTGTAGAACGCCCACCTGTATGGCTGATGCGCCAGGCAGGAAGAATTCTTCCTCAGTATAGAGCATTGAGAGCGAGCCTCTCCGGATTCAAGGAGTTGGTGGAAACGCCTCATCTGGCAGCAGAGGTAACGGTACAGCCAGTAGATGAACTGGGAGTAGATGCCGCAATTATCTTTTCGGACATCCTGGTAATACCAGAAGCAATGGGCCTTCCATATGAGATGGTAGAAAAACGAGGGCCATTATTTCCCGAAACGATTAAATCCGGAGCAGATATAAAACGACTGCTTAGTGGAGCCGATGCTGCCAATGAATTAGGATACGTGTACGATGCTTTACAGGAAACTACTAAATTGTTAGATGGACGTATTCCTCTAATTGGATTTTCCGGTGCCCCGTGGACCTTATTCGCTTATATGTTAGAGGGAAGTGGCAGTAAAACTTTCTCCAAGGCTAAGCGCTTTTTGTACATAGAGGAGAAACTGGCTCACCAATTATTGGAAAAACTTACTGAAACAATCATTGCTTATCTGAAGGAAAAGATAAAGAATGGTGCCGATCTGGTGCAAATCTTTGATTCGTGGGCCGGCATATTATCTCCAGCTTCCTATAAGCGATTTAGTGCTCCATACATCAAGGCAATTTGTGAAGCGATTGATGAAGTGCCCATCACTGTTTTTGCAAAAGGAGCCTGGTTTGCACTGGAAGAATTTGGAAAAATGGATTGTAATGTAATCGGACTGGACTGGACCATTGTGCCATCTGAAGGACGACAGAGGGTTGGGACAGACAAAGTACTACAAGGTAATCTGGATCCATGTGCATTGTATTCTGCTCCTGAGAAAGTGGCTCAACTGACTGAACAGATGTTGAATACTTTTGGTGGACGGCATATCGCTAATCTTGGACATGGGGTCTATCCGGACACTCCCCTTGATAGCGTGAAAGCTTTTGTTCATGCGGTTCAAGCCCATCGATATAAAAATAATTAGTCCTATTTTTCTTTAAACCATAGTAGCGCCTTATTTTTGGGGGCTGGAATAATATTATATTTCTCCCTAACT
Organism: Chitinophagales bacterium; assembly: GCA_022360175.1. Lineage (GTDB taxonomy): Bacteria > Bacteroidota > Bacteroidia > Chitinophagales > Saprospiraceae > JAKSDI01. The sequence continues at coordinate 22,661 of JAKSDI010000269.1, read as the reverse complement.
CCAACTAACCGTTGCGCTACTGCCATAGTATTTGGCTGTATCATCTAAAAACTAATCAAAAGCAATTTTATGGGTTGGTTCAAACGACTGAAAGACGGAATCCAAACCGCTACCAGAAATAAAAAAGAGGCTCCCGAAGGATTGTGGTATAAGTGCAAGCGGTGTAAAGAGACCTGCACTGTAAAAGAGCTTAAAGAGAATTTCTTCAAATGCCCTAACTGCAATTATCACGTACGCATTGGCTCTTACGACTACTTCGATCTCATTTTTGATGGTAATTATGAAGAGCTTTATGAAAATCTTTCCTCTAAAGATTTTCTCAACTTTACAGATTTAAAGCCATATACAGAACGCCTGAACGATGCTCGTAAAAAAACAGGCTTGACTGATGCAATTTCTGTGGCTCATGGTAAAGTAAATCGACGTCCTCTAGTAATAGCTGCCATGGACTTTAAGTTTATTGGTGGTTCTATGGGCTCCGTAGTAGGGGAGAAGATAGCTATGGCGATCGATTATTGCATTGAACACCGTATTCCTTTCATGGTGATTGGCAAGTCAGGAGGTGCACGTATGATGGAATCTGCATTTTCATTAATGCAAATGGCTAAAACATCAGCTAAACTTACTCAGCTGGCAAAAGCCCGAATCCCATACTTCTCATTCCTCACTGATCCAACAACGGGTGGTGTAACGGCTTCTTTTGCAATGCTTGGAGATATTAATTTCGCTGAGCCAGAAGCATTGATTGGATTTGCAGGGCCACGTGTCATTAAGGAAACGATCAAAAAGGATTTACCGGAAGGTTTCCAAACTTCAGAATTCCTTTTAGATCACGGCTTCCTTGATTTCATTGTGGATAGAAAAGATTTAAAAGAAACGATCTCAGATTTGTTATACTTTTTTGAGAAAGGGAATAGTAATTAATAAAAGTTGCTATCTGGCTACTTGAGTTAATTGGATAACATTAAAGCTTGTTTGGGATCAATTTCAATGCGAAATGCCCAAACAAGCTTCTAAATAAAGCCTATGAGTACCTTTTTTTACAGCATAGATCAAATTCCTGAAAAGGAATTGGTGCCTGGCTTTAGTGCGAGAATGGTGCATACTGATGAACAAACAATTGCTCATGTACGAGTGATTCAAGGAAGTATACTACCTGAGCATCATCACCCACACCGGCAAATTACCAATATCATTAGTGGAGAACTGGAAATGACAGTAGATGGGCAAACCCTTATTTGTCCAGCAGGTACAGTTATTACAATCCCTTCAAATGTTCCTCATTCTGCCCGTGCAATTACCGATTGTCATATTATCGATGTTTTTCTACCGGTAAGAGAAGATTATAGGGATATGTAAAGTTTAGGATTGTTTAGTTGGTTTAGAAAGTTTAAATGAAAACCCTAAACCTTTCTAACCCTCTTAAACCACTCTAAGTCTATATTATCCATATGGTTTAGGATTGTTTAGTTGGTTTAGAAAGTTTAAATGAAAACCCTAACCCTTTCTAACCCTCTTAAACCACTCTAAACCTATATTCTCCCATGGTTTAAGATTGTTTAGTTGGTTTAGAGAAAGTTTAGATGAATGTCCTAACCCTTTCTAACCTCCTTAAACCACTCTAAACCCTTCTAAACCTTTATTCATTGATCACTTATAATTACAAAACCTTTCTTCAGTGGGTGTAAATGATCTTTAAGGATATCAAAAAAGGATTTACCATACTTCAGATAAAAACCCATGAAATTATCACTGCGTTCCTGAAGTCCATTGCTAGGAAAGAGCTTATCTTTTAGTTTTCGTACCTGATTAATGGCTGTGTCGTGGCGCTGTTTTTCAGCTCTCATAAGTTTACCTTCCAGTTGTTGCAGGCTGTTTAGCTGGCGGGCACCTTCAGCAGCAGTAGCTTTGATCAGTGTAGGGTCAATCTTTCCGGCTTTTTCCTCAATAGCATTAAAAATCGCTTGTAATTGCTCTTTTTCTGCTATCAAGCTCAATTCATTTTCTGTATGCTCTTGTACATATTCTTTGATGAGTGCTTCAATATCACCAAATAATTGATGAATGCTTAGTCCAATTTTATCCAGACGTTTTTGAGTTCCTTTATCAATAAAAAGAACAGAATTACGTCGAATGAGCATGGGGTAGTTTAGGCCAAAATGAGCAAATTGACTTTGACGTTCTAACCAGTAAGCCAATTCTCCACCGCCACCAATGTATGCAAGATTGGGAAGTACTAACTCTTGATAAATAGGCCGCATTACAACATTAGGGCTAAAGCGCTCGGGATGTTGGTGAATCTCTTCTTTTATACTTTTCGCACTAAAGCTGATATCGGTGTCCAGGATTTTAAATTCACCATTTTCTTCTACAATTCGGGAGCGTTTTCCTGGCTGGAGATAAAAGAAATTAATCTCGCGAGGATAAGCTTGCTCTGAAAAGCCTGCTTTTTCTAATTGTTTTACGGTTGCTTCTACAAGCGATTTCGAAGGTTGTTCCAGTATTTCCTTCTCTATATACGGAATAAATAGCTGTTTAAGCCTTTTATCATTTGTATCTAATATGACAAGCCCATCTTCTTTAAACAGCTCATTGGTAAGATATCGGGTGGCCTCAGAATAATTGCTTTTATTGTTTACGGATGACTCTAATAAAGCGCTTAATTCCTTTGCCTTGGGAGAGTCACCAAGAATTTCTTTGGTTTGCTCCAATACTATTTTCAGGCTATCTGTCGACATCATTCCCACAGGGCCACCTTCTTCATTAAGCCACTCCACCCGTTTGCCGAATAACTGGAAATGATTAGCCTCTTCAAAGTCGTGATCTTCTCCACCTGTAATGAAAATAGGAACAAACTGAAAATCAGTATATTGCTCGTTTAAAGTGCGCGATAAATTTATAGTAGAGATGATCTTATAGATATAATATAAAGGGCCGGTGAAAAGGCTGGGCTGGTGCGCAGTTGTAACAGTAAACGTATTTGTATCTGCCAGTTTTTCGATATTGGCCATAGTCGCACTGGATACATTCAATATCTCGTATTGACTTTTTAAAGTCTCCACTAATACTTCGCGATTAACAGGATCGCTTTTCTTATCTTTTATTACTCTTTCAAATTCGCTTATATCCGCACGGTATTTGTAAAAAGGCTTTAAGCGTTCATCTTCAAGAGCATAAGCTTTGTCTCGATTGGAAAATTGTGGTACTTGATCAAAGGGCAGAATTTCTATTTTCATAGTGTAGTAATAATATTTGCTGCGATTGTATTCACAGTTAAGTAAGAGTATGAAGCGGTCAATAGTTTAAATCTTATTCTTATTTTTGAGGAGAAAGATTTGAGAATGCCTCTTTGGCACAGGTGAAATGTAGAGTGATAATTGGACCAACGGAAATTTATTCAAGAATTAAAAATAAATGCAGAAATACATATTAGCACTTGATCAGGGGACGACTAGCTGCCGGGCAATTTTGTTTAATCATAGTGAAAAAATTGTTGCATTAGAGCAGGAGGAGTTTACGCAAATCTATCCCAAGGCAGCTTGGGTAGAACACAGTCCCAATGAGATATGGGATACACAATTTAAGGTAGCAAAAAAAGTGCTAAAAGGCTATGGAATAAATGCAGGGCAGATAGCAGCTATTGGTATTACGAACCAAAGAGAAACAACCGTAATCTGGGATCGAAACACTGGTGAACCTGTCTACAATGCTATTGTTTGGCAAGATCGACGTACGGCCCCTATCTGTGATCAGCTAAAGAAATCAGGAGAGGAGAAATATATTAAAGAAAACACGGGTTTATTGGCTGATGCCTATTTTTCAGGGACGAAAGTGAAATGGATATTGGATGAGGTGGAGGGCGTTCGTGAAAAAGCGATAGCAGGTGATCTTTGCTTTGGCACTATTGATTCCTGGCTGGTTTGGAAGTTAAGCGGAGGTAAAAAACATATAACTGACTATACCAATGCATCTCGTACGTTGCTCTATAATATAAAGAAACTGGAGTGGGATCAGCATTTAATAGATGTATTAGATATCCCCAGGAGTATGCTTCCTGAAGTGAAAAAATCGAGTGAAATATATACTGAGACAGATGCTGCTCTTTTTGGGGCGCCCATTCCTATTGCAGGCATTGCAGGAGATCAGCAGGCAGCACTTTTTGGTCAGGCATGTCATCAGCCGGGTACTGGTAAAAACACCTATGGGACCGGTTGTTTTATGCTGGTAAATACAGGGAAGGAAATGGTGCTTTCCAAATCGGGTTTGCTTACAACTTTGGCAAGTAGTATCGATGGCTCTCCTCTGTATGCTTTGGAAGGCAGTGTCTTCATTGCAGGGGCTGCTATCCAGTGGCTGAGGGATGGACTCAAAATTATTGATGAATCTCCCGATTCGGAATTTTATGCCATGAAAGTGCCCAATACAGATGGTGTATATGTTGTACCAGCATTTGCAGGCTTAGGTGCTCCTTATTGGGATATGTATGCTCGAGGTGCTATCTTTGGATTGACAAGAGGAACAACCAAATCACATATTATAAGGGCTACTTTGGAGTCTTTAGCTTATCAGGTAAAAGACGTTTTGGACGCGATGGAAAAGGATGCGGGGATTCCTTTAACAAAATTAAGAGTAGATGGAGGCGCCAGCACCAATAATTTACTAATGCAATTTCAGGCAGATATGCTCAATGTAATAGTTGAACGCCCATCAATTGTAGAGACTACAGCACTAGGGGCAGCCTATTTGGCAGGACTGGCTGTTGGTTATTGGAAGCCAGAAGAAATTGCTGAAAAATGGCATTTAGATGAAGCCTTTGTGCCGGCAATGGATGATAACAAAAGAGGCGAATTGTACCGTGGTTGGCAAAAAGCGGTGCAAAGAAGTATGGATTGGGAAGAGAAGAATTAAAAAGATATACAAAAATAGCCCTAGAAAGCTATTTTTGATTTGTGCTAATTGATTAAAGAGGATTTTGATAAAGAGAATTGACATAGCAGCTTATTTAGCAGGGGAGCAGTGCCCTCTGCTTGATGTAAGAACACCGGCAGAGTTTGAAAAAGGCCATATACCAGGAGCTTTTAATCTTCCGCTCTTTACTAATGAAGAAAGGGTAGAAGTAGGTACTATTTATAAGCAGATAAGCCCTGAAAAGGCATTGCTTAGAGGGCTTGATTTTGTAGGCCCCAAAATGCGTAGCCTGGTGGAAGAAGCACAGGAAATAGCTCCTGGTGGAAAAATAGCGGTTCACTGTTGGAGAGGGGGACAACGAAGTGGTAGTCTTGCCTGGCTTCTTGGTATGGCCGGTTTTGATGTACAAATTATCAAGGGAGGATACAAAGCCTATCGTAGGTATATATACGCTTATTTTGATGGGCTGGACATGCCAATGATTGTAATAGGAGGAAAAACAGGATCAGGAAAAACTGAAATACTTCACGCACTGGAAGAAAAAGGGGAGCAGATTCTGGATCTGGAAGCTTTAGCAAATCACAAAGGTTCTTCTTTTGGAGCGCTAGGTGAAGCACCACAACCTAGTGTTGAACATTTTGAAAACATCCTTTTTGAAGCTTTACAATCCTTAGATGTAGGTCGTATTACCTGGGTTGAAAACGAAAGCAAATCCATAGGAAGGGTCTATCTACCTAAAGGAATCTGGAGTTGTATGCAAAAAGCGCCACTCATTGATTTGCAGGTGCCACTGGATCATCGTATTAATCGCCTGGTAAGTGAATATGCTACTTTTCCTGTAGGTATTCTGAAAGAGGCTTTTGTCCGGATCAAAAAACGTCTTGGTGGCCAACATCTTAAAGCCGCACTGGATGCCTTGGAAGACAATGATTTTGAAAGAGCTACAGACATCGCACTCAAATATTATGACAAGGCTTATCAGCATCACACTTTCAGTAAAAGGGAAGAAAATGCAGGTCCTATTTGGGTACAAGAAGTAGAAAGTAATCGGGCAGAAATAATAGCAGATCAGATCATGCTGCTTAAAAAAAGCATTGAAGTTGTTTAAAAATATCTGATGAGTCGATTGAAATCAGATTTTATACGCTAATATAATTTCATGAACAGAATTAAACTGACTGAATTTAGTCATGGCGCTGGCTGTGGCTGCAAAATAGCACCTAAAGTACTGGATACCATCCTGCAAAACGATAGTATAAGTACTCATTTCCCTCAGTTATTGGTGGGAAATGATAAAAGAGATGATGCTGCTGTGTTCGATCTGGGAGACGGTACAGGAGTGGTTAGCACGACAGATTTTTTTATGCCTATCGTTGATGATCCAGAGGATTTTGGACGGATAGCTGCTGTTAATGCAATCAGTGATATCTATGCTATGGGAGGTACTCCCTTGGTAGCTATCGCCATCCTGGGGTGGCCAATTGATAAAATACCTGCTGAAGTAGCCAACAAGGTTATAGAAGGAGGGCGTAAGGCTTGTCTGGAGGCGAATATTCCATTAGCAGGTGGCCATAGTATTGATAGTCCAGAGCCTATTTTTGGATTGGCTGTAACTGGTAGAGTAAATATTGACCAATTGAAAGAAAATGGTGGCGCTACACCAGGGGATTTGCTGTTTCTTACAAAACCCATCGGAGTTGGCATATTATCTACCGCTCAGAAAAAGAAAAAATTAAAACCTGAACATAGTCAGATAGCGCGTGACAGCATGGTGAAATTGAATAAGGCAGGAAGTGCTTTTGCAAATTTACCATACATAAAAGCTATGACTGATGTCACTGGTTTTGGATTGCTAGGCCACCTTTCGGAAATGTGCGAAGCAAGTGATACTACAGCTATAGTCAACTTTGACAAGGTGCCTTTTCTGGATAAAGATGTCTTAGATTATTATCTAAATGAAAAGTGCATTCCTGGTGGTACCCATCGGAATTGGAGTAGCTATGGGCATAAAATAGCTCCATTACCAGATGATCAACGCTTTTTATTGGCTGACCCTCAGACTAGTGGTGGCTTATTAGTAGCCGTTGAAGCAGGAGAGGAGACTGCTTTTATAACAGAAGCCAGAAAGCTGGGGATGGAGCTAAATGCTTTAGGGTATATGAAAGAAAGAAAGGAGTATTTAGTGACGGTGGTTTGATTATAGTGTAAGAGAATAACAAACTGTTTTCAAATATGATTCGCATAGCTTGTATAATGGTTTTAATATCACTAACCATTCATTTGAAGTCCCAAAAAATGGATAATGATTCGATTGTCGAACCGTTCAAAATAGAAGATAGAGTTCTGTCTGGATTGGACATACCACCACTAAAGTTAAAAGCACATCCAGAAAGAGCGTATTTCCAAAAAAGAATATATAAAGGAACAGATTTAAGTGTATACATTTTGTCAAGTGAAACGGCTATTAACGAAATTACAAATTTCCCTATTGATGAATTTGTTTATTATCTGAATGGGAGAGCAGATATTGAATCAGGGAAAGAAATAAAACAATCTTTTTTTGCTGGGGATTACATTTTTGTACCTAAAGGTTTCTCTGGCAAATGGACAAATAATGGTGGTAATAAATATCATTTAGAACTTTCTGTCATATCAAATAAAAGAGCTGATAGTATCGCTGTTTCAGGTGCAAAGGTACCATTTCTACTAGATAGAGCATTGATGTCTGGTATTGGGCTTTCAAATTTGGATACTGCTAATTATAGGAATACACTTTATTCTGGAGTAGAATTAGATGTATTTACAGCCTCAGAAAGGCCTCATCAAAAGGAAATTATAAATAATAAGAAAGAACAATTTATCCATGTACTAAATGGACTGGTAACGATTACACCCCATAAAGGGCAGGCACAAACTTTCTATACAGGAGATTTTTTTATATTACCTGAAGGATTTAGCGGAAGCTGGAAAAGCGAAGGCCAAAACCTATTTCGAACCTTGATAGTAACGCAAATTTAAATACCTTCTGCCTAAACTTCATTGAATGATCCAAATCAAAAAATACAACGAACTTGATCAATCAGTAAAAGATCAATTGGACTCATTTATAGACAGTGAATTTGGTCATATTCCTATAGTCAGAGAAACAAAATGGGCTACTCCAGATTGGACAATTATTAATTTTCAGGATGGAGCAATAGCAACATTTTATAATATAGTAGAAAGAACCATCACAATTGATAATGAAGTAATTAAGATAGGTGGGGTCAATAATGTGATTACACCAAAAGAATTTAGAGGAAAGGGCTATGCGTCAAAGACTTTAAAAGAAACGGAAGATTTACTTTTTGAAGACTTAAAATGCAGTCTGGGTGTATTACTCTGTGCCGATGAATTGATTCCCTTTTACCAGCGCTTAAACTGGTACAAAGTAGATTGCCCGATATATTTTGAACAGCCAGATGGAGAAAAATTGTGGAGAGCGAATGCGATGCTTTTATCAAAAGGAGACAAATTAAGTCCCCAGATCATAAAATTGAATGGATTGCCCTGGTAAGGAACTAGCCAGCAGATATTTCAGTTCTGAAAGATAAACGCTTTTAAAACGATGAAATGGATGCTATAGATGCACTAAGCCTGGAGTTTACAATAGAGCATAATCTGGAACACCTTTTGAGACTGAATCAAACGGTTCACAATCGACATCACCAACTTTATCCGAACGTTTTTAAACCATTTAATGCGGAGACATTTCGCCCCTGGTTTAAAGAATTTCTAAAAGGGAAAAATACCATATGTGTATTCGTGAAAAATAAAGGAGAATACATAGGTTATGCTTTAATAGTTCATAGAAAAGCCTTAGCCAATAATCCTTTTACCGCTCCGGATTTTGAATCCTTGTATATTGATCAAATGAGTATAGAAGAAGCTTATCAAAATAGAGGTGTAGGTAAACAATTAATCGAGTATATCAAGACCATTGCAAAGGAGAGAGGTATCAATAAGATTCAACTGGATGTGTGGAACGACAATCTTCAGGCAAAAGCCTTTTACGAAAAAAATCAGTTTAAAACGATTAGAGAAATAATGGAAATTCAGCTGGACTGAAGCTGCAACATTTATAAAATCTGCAAGTCTTTGATGTTTTAAAACAAGAACATTATTAAGATGAAGAGATTTTTTATTGCAGCTTTGATCGTTTTGGGAGCGACCCTGGCTTATTCACAAAATAATGCTCCTTCCATTATACTCAATAAGTTTATTGAAGCTAATAACTCTGGGACAGCGAATGCTTTTAGTACTTTCGTGAAAGAAACCTATGAACCTGGTCTGTACAATAAAATTGATGTGCAGAAACACATCGATTTTTATGCTATGATCCAAAATGATTTTGGTAAACTCAAACCCCTTGTGTATAAACAAGTGGAGGAAACACCCCATAGGCTAGTAGTCTTGCTTATAAAAGAACATGAAAGCTTATCCAATAAAAATATTGATCCTACTGAGATATTGATGGTAGAGATTGACCTGAATCAACAAAACCCTAAGTACCTGGGCAGAGCCTTGGGATTAGGGGCATTGGCTTGTGAACTGAAGAAGAAATAAAGATATATTTAGAAAACTCCAGCTGTTAAAGGGTAAAAGGCTGGTATATCTAATCAAAAATAAAATACCTAATCGGGATACTATTACTGTTAGTTGGATTGCTTGCTTGCAGGTAAAGTAACCCTAAAATAGAATCAATTGAAGCAGAGAACCTAACAGGAGTAATTTACAATGAAAAACGAATTAGAAATTGAAATAAATTTAGAGAAATAGACTTATACTTTTGATTTTGAAAATATTAATGGAGCGTCTGTTAAATATTATCTAAGATTTTAAAGGAAGAAGGCCCAGGAAGGCTGAACCTTCTTATGTCATAGTAGAGGAGGATTAATTTGTAGGTACCAAGTGGAATTCAAACGGCTGTGCATCCGTTCCAGTACCACCACCAGTCATGATAAGATTGGCTGTGTTGATGCCTAATAGAGATATTTCTGTGTTAATACTGGAAACTATTGCAGAATCCATAATTTGTCCTTCGTCAACCTGCGAGACGACTCCAACCCAAAGAGTAGGCTTGAATTGAAAGACAGCCTTTTGCTGAGGAGCAACACCGTTTTTTGCCGCATACAATTTTCCATCTTTATAAATCTGTGCATCAATAGAACCTTGAGGAAGCATGTTCGCTATTTCTATTTCAGATAGGCTGGATGCAGGGGCGGAATCTAGACTAAGAATATCACCAGAACTCGAACGAATAATATCCCACTTTTGACCATTTATAGCATTTTGTAAGTTTGATACATTCCCCCAGGCATCTTTTGCTCCTACCTGGGTTTGCATTGGGTAGGTAAACTTATGGCTCCAGTTTCTACCACAGTTTTTAATAACCCGCCAGGCAACTGCAAGTTCTTCAAAATCTGTGGCTACGTTTTTTGAAAATATAACAACACTGGAATTATTGGTGTCAAAGGATTGATTGATAAAAGTAATTTCAATATTCATGATTAATGGGTTTAGTGTTAAGTTTATCTACTCTATTGATGGATAGCTTTATCCCGAAATAATCAATATTTAAATTTTTCTCAAGAAATTCAAATCATATATGACAAAAGAGCGCCTGAAAGGATAGAACAGGTATTTATACGGGTATAGTTATTATGTAAACTACAGTGTTTTGCCGATAAACCAGGTAAAAATACGTTACCCAACTGGTATATAAGAAAGCACTTGTCTTTTGGCTGTTAATTAAATTTCGTATCTTTAAATGTAATTTTATTAACACTTAAATATCTAACAATGAGTACACCTACTACCCATCCCGGCCTATTTTTCAATATTAAAAATGATTGCAGTTCCCCAGTAAGAGGCTTTGCTGTAGGAGATAAACTTTGTTTATTATCTATTGGTTCAGCGGTCTATACGCGCGCCATCTTTCAAGGCGATATGATGCCTGGCGAGGTCAGAACTTATAATATGGCTTGCGTAAATTCAGAAGGAACAGGACTTGTGCTTTTTGTACCGCCTGTAAGCAGCGGCGCACAAGCAGTCGAATTTAGAGTAAAGCCATATGAAACAATCAGTATTCCTAGTACCTTCTGTGGTTCCATTGGCGAACCAAATGAAGATCAGCTTAAAGTTAGTTAAATGTTATTCTTTGCCTGGTAGGTGCAATTTCTTGTGAAATACCGCACCTACTTTGCATGTATGAAAAATTGCCTGCTGGCCATTGAGCTGGCAGGCATTAGCTCTTATTTTTGTCTACTGTTATATAAACGCTCTTTCAAAATTGGATGTCCATTAGAATTGGGATTGGATAACAAGTGCTAAAATTTCTAGTAGTTTTGAGTATTTTGCTCCAAAATAGAAGCGTTTGGATACTCAAAACTTAACCCATATACAACAATTCTATGGTTGGTGGCAATTCGCGGTATGTCTTTTTGCCTTTCTGGCCCTCATGGCTATTTGGTACCATATCGGCCGAAAGCGGAAAGATTATGGCCAGGTATGGTTAGGCCTATCTATTTTATGTTGGAGCTTTTCGGGAGGATTAGAGGTACTTTCGCCTGCTGACCCTAATTTGTTGAAAGGAGGGAGAAGTATCCTATCGTTATTGAATAGCTTGTTTATATTATTAGCACTTCCCTGGTTTAAGTATTTGCCAGAAATACTACAATCTACTATACAGTCAAAGAATTGGAAGATATTAGTTGGCCTGCCTTTTGTCTTTTCTTTATTGCCAACTATTCGTTTGATGGCTAGTGGGGAAAGTGTAGCGATGATGAGTGAACTGGATGTCTATTACTCCATTCTTACTTTGACCTTATTGGGAATGGTGTTATGGGAAACATTTCAGAAGCGGCGATTGCCATTATTAGCTTATCTCTCCATTTTATGTATACTGATTACCTTTGTTGCTCAACTATATAAACTAACTCATCTTCAGGCAAATCAAAGCTTGCTATCAGCCATTTTTAAAGCTAATCTTATTATGTTGTTTTTTGCCTTGGCGCTTAGCTGGGTAAAAGAATTATCAGAAAGTCTACAAGTCAGGAGTGAGTATATCACCTTGGCTCTCCAGCGCAACAAAACCCCAAAAGGGAGATGGGAGCACAAATTATTACTCAATGGCATAGGTAATGAAGAAGCTAAAAAATTGACGCTAAGTGCGACGCAATACAAATTACTGGCGCTGTTTTTAAAACGGAAAATAGAAAGTGAAGAAGGCTGGTTATCTATCAAACCAAAGTCAGAAACTCGCTCTACCAAGGAATATGACATCAATGATTATAATGAAATTAAGCGGCTTCTTCATGCTATTTTGGATGGTGCCTATGGGAAAGGAGTGTGGAGTAAGAATCAACATGAAATTCCTTTAAAAGAAGCTCTTTTTGAACGCTCAGATAATCGAGACGGTAGAATACGACTGAAGGTTCCGGCAGAAAACATTTCTATTAATCAAGAGTAAAATCACCTACATGCTTGCCTTACACTAAATTGATGTTAGCACTATGTCAAGTATCAAATGACACGAGTGGAGACTTCGGAGAAATCAGAAATTTATTGAAGATGTTCAAGATAGTGTTTCGACTTCGGATGAAGTCGTACAAATAATACAGCGGCTTCATCTAAACCACATTTTCCGCTTCCCACACTTTACAAAGTACTAGTAATACCTCGATTTTTCTGCGCATGTCTGCAAAATCTGCGGGAAAAACCTAATTGTCTTAGACCTCAACATAGTCAAATCTCTCCATTCATAAAAATAAGACTTCTGATTATTAAAGTATTGATTGTTAGTTGTTTATTTGATATATGTCAGTAGCTGACTTACTGACAAAAATAGATTTTTTCCGACTGCTCAATTTTTGAGAAGGCTGATTTTAGAATTTAGGAACTCCTTACTAAATATAAAATCAGTCTAAACTTATGTCGTTTTTATTCATTACTCACCATCGCTTAAAAATTTTATTATCTACTCTATTTTTGATCATCGGAATACCTTTAGTAGTAACAGCACAAAATACGATGGGCATAGATGATCGTATCAATGAAGCTTTTATGCCAGTTGCTGTAGCATGGGAGAGCTTGGTATTTACAGCAGTTACAATTGGCGGTTATTCCATTCCAATTGTATTAGTCTTATTACTTGGTGGAGCTTTCTTTTTTACGCTGTATTTTAAATTTTTGAACGTACGTAAGATGCCCTTATCCATTGGAATAGTACGTGGAAAATATGATGAGCTGGAAAATGAAAACCCCAAAGAATCAGGAGATACTACTAAAGGTGACTCCCATTTGGGAGAAGTAAATCACTTTCAGGCATTGGCCACAGCAGTATCTGGTACAGTTGGCTTAGGTAATATTTCAATGGTAGCTGTTGCTATTTCTATAGGAGGGCCTGGTGCTACCTTTTGGATGATACTGGCAGGTTTGTTAGGTATGTCTACTAAAATGGTGGAATGCACATTGGGGGTTCGATATAGAGATGTAGACAAGAATGGAGTTGTATATGGAGGGCCTATGTATTATTTATCAAAAGGGCTTCGGGAAGTAGGATTTGCTAAATTGGGTAAAGTATTAAGTATTTGTTTTGCCATACTCTGTATAGGAGCTTCCTTTGGCGGAGGAAATGCTTTTCAATCTAATCAGGCTGCTGCTCAAATCATCGGACGATTTGGCTTGGAAGGAACTGCCATGGGAACCCTGATTGGTTGTTTTATTGCTTTACTGGCAGGTATTGTTATCATTGGTGGCATCAAGAGAATTGCTAAGGTGACGGAGAAAATAGTTCCACTCATGGCAGTACTTTATGTGGGCGCAGCTCTATTTATTTTGATCGCTAATTTTTCAGTCGTAGACGATGCTTTTTCCTTAATTTTCAGAGAAGCTTTTTCCCCAAGAGCAAGTATTACAGGAGGTATTGTTGGGGTGATGATTCAGGGCTTTCGACGAGCAGCTTTTTCTAATGAAGCGGGTGCTGGATCAGCTGCAATTGCTCATGCTGCGGTGAGTACCCGTTATCCTGCTTCTGAAGGATTGGTGGCACTTTTAGAACCCTTTATTGATACAGTAGTGATTTGCACTATCACTGCTCTGGTGATCATTATTTTCAACATGGAAGCTGCGTTTCCTTATGGAGATGTGATTAATAATGAAACCTTAATCACGGCAACCGGTGAGCGAGTAGGGGGAGTCAACCTTACTTCCATGGCTTTTGACCATGCGATCCCCGGTTTTTCTTACTTTTTGGTTATTGCCGTTTTATTATTTGCTTTTTCTACCATTTTATCCTGGTCTTATTATGGGCTGCAAGCCTGGAAATATCTATTTGGTAGGGGAGTGTGGGTAGATTTGGCCTACAAAATTATATTCCTTCTTTTTACCATTTTGGGCGCTGCGATTACGCTGGATGCTGTTATTAAATTTTCCGATGCGATGATATTAGCCCTGGTCTTTCCAAATATGATCGGCTTATTCTTTTTATTTCCGGCGGTGAAAAGAGAACTACAATCTTATTTTAGGGCTATTGGAAAGTAGGTTTTACTAAAATCTCTTGTGAGTCATATTACCCGATATTGATGCCATGCGTGAGCCTTAGAGGAGCGTATGGCATCTTTGTTTAAGGTTAGAGAATTTATCTGTCTAGCTTATTCTATATTCCGTCTAATCTCCTGGCTAATTTATTTAAGTATGAATACCTTCTGTTTTCAGCTATTCACCAATCCCTATTTTTCAGATGTATAACGAATTGCGTAAAAAGGCAGAGAAAAGAGTACAAGCTAAAATGGGATTTTATGTTTGTGCGATTGTATTTACTTTTACGACTGCCATATTGTTGGGTTTGAGTTTTTATATACCCGCTATTGTTTTTTGGTTGATGTTGCCGATACCTGTTTTTATGATGGTCCTTGCCATCCTTTACCTTTCTGCTTTTGGTAGCCCTTCTACGGTTACACTTTCAGAAGACTGGAAGGAAGAAGAAATCGAAAAGGAAATGATCAGGCTCTATCAGCAAAAAAAATTACAATCTCTTCCCTTAGAAGATTTATCACAATCGGAATCCCTGGAATTAAAAGAATTGGAACGGCTGGAGGAGAAGTGGGGGCGGGATGAGGATTATGTGTAGGGGATTACCTACATTTCTAACAGATAGTACAATAATAACAATCAATAGTAGCTCCATTTTACGTGTAACATAAAATTTCATTAAAGCAAAAAGATGAAACTTCAATTTATCATTATTAGCATATTATTGTTGCTTGGCACAAGCGTAATGTCCCAAAAGGCATTTGAAGGGATTATTATCTATAAAGTAGATACTCATCTAAAGAAAAAAAATCATCCGTATAATGAATATTTCTCACAAAAGTATGGGGATACTTTACGGGTTACAATTAAGCAAAATGGAAACATGAAGCGAGAATTTATTGGAAGCGGTGAATTGGGTTATGAATGGGCCATATATGATCAAAACAAAAATGAATTCTATACGAAGTGGAAGAGTATGGATTCGATATTTTACTATGATTGTGGAGAAGTCATAACTGATCTTCAGTCGTTTGAAAGCGTTAATGGAACGACGAAAATTTTAGATAAAGATTGTGAATCTATAGTTATCCATTCAATCGAACCCAACCTAAATGAGCATATTCATCAAAAGTTCTTTTTCAGTGGAGATGAAAAAATAATTGAAGGTACATATGATGGATTTAAAGATGGGTATTTGAATAGAGTATACGCTCAGAGTAAATCACATATTTTGCGATGGGAGTTTGAACAAATGTTTGTTAGAGTAGAGTTTGAAGCAGTATCAATAGAATGGAAACCAATAGACAATGATGTATTTAAAATCCCTAAAGGAATTACATTAGTGAAATCATAGGATATAGTAACTAATAAGGATCGTATTTTCAGTCTAGTCTGTTAAATCAGGAATCAAAGAAACATATTTCATTGACTACCTGGATAAAGAGCTAAAATAGAAATCTAATGAATGTTACGATAGACATCAAATCACTTCGCAATCAAAAAGGTTTGACACAAAAAGAGCTCGCCGAAAAAGCTGGAGTTTCTTTAAGAACCATTCAGCGGATTGAAAAAAAGGAGGTTGTTCCTCAGGTGTACACCTTAAAGCAACTGGCAAAGGCGTTTGATCTGGAGGAAGATTTTGTTTTTTGCATAGAGGAGAAGCCTGCTCCTGAATCTTGTAATAAGCTTGCATTGCCCCGCTATATCAATGGTATATCTGTTTTATTGTCATTTTTCCCTCCAGTCAATTTATTGGTTCTTGTATGTTTACGTCATTTTAAAAGAGGCTTGTCAACGAATCTTACTGCCCAAAAAATCATAAGCTTTCAAATGATCTGGACGGTACTGCTGGTTCTGAGTATTTTTTTATATCCCTTGCTGTCCTATATTATTGCAGGGCAAACCATGGTCGGTGAG
Organism: Chitinophagales bacterium; assembly: GCA_022360175.1. Classification (GTDB taxonomy): domain Bacteria; phylum Bacteroidota; class Bacteroidia; order Chitinophagales; family Saprospiraceae; genus JAKSDI01. The sequence continues at coordinate 6,263 of JAKSDI010000269.1, read as the reverse complement.
TTTCCTGTCTCATTAGCAACTTTTATGCTTTTTATCTTTATCAATATAGCCGTTTCATGGCACGTAGCTTTAAAGCTTAATAAGAGTGAGTTTAATCTGCTTTCTTCTATACCTATCCTGATATAATGACGCATAAATGGCATGTGCCATAGAAGTATTTATAGCAAGAGTAGGAATAGCTTTGTATCCGTTATTCTAACTATTGTTATAAACTAATCTTCTATGAAAACGCTATTAGCCTTATTATTACCTTTTATCTTTTGCATAATCAGCTGCAATAGAAACATTGAATTTCCTGATAATACATCAGATTTATTGAAGTACTATTCCAGGAATGGAGAAAAAGAATTAGGAAGTCCTCTATCAGGAGCTTTTTTGATAGCAAGGGGAGATAGCATCCTCTTTAAGGGAGGAGTGATAGGAAAAACGAGTGTAAACAGGGCGGAACCGATTGATGCAGATACGAAATTTTATATAGGCTCTATTAGCAAGCAGTTTACCGCATGTTTGATTCTTCAACTTGCCGAAGAAGGTTTACTCAAATTGGATGATTCTATATCGGTTTACCTGCCAGACTTCCCAAAAGAGAAAGGAGATGAAATAAGGATTCATCAATTATTGTCGCACACTTCAGGCCTGCCCCATTATCCGGCTATATTGAATCATGGCTATACTAAAGCATCTTTTTTTAACAATACGATTTCAGTAGACACTTATGTTGAATTAATAGGAAAACTGAAGCTCATATATCCACCAGGAAGTGAGTATGCCTATAGCAGTTTTGGATATGTATTGCTTGGTGCTATTGTTGAACGTGTCACGGGTCGAACATATGGCGAAGCACTTAAAACGCGAATAACAGAAAAATTAAAGCTGTCCAATACTGGATATAGTGAAGAAATTGGAGTGGATGGGTTTGCACCGGATCAAAAATACATAAAAGGTAAACTGTTACAATCTTCCAGGTTTGATGATGTTCCTGAAAGAGATTTGTCAACTTCTTTTGCAGCAGGAGGAATATATTCAAGTATAAATGACCTTTTGATTTGGGCCAGAGCCCTACAAAATGGAAAGCTTTTATCTCCAAAATATCAGGACCTAATGTTTAGTCCGGTAAAAAAGGGAGTATGTTATGGATTATATCGAAACCCGGAAGAGTTTTTACGCGATGATCAAAACGTACAGCTGTATTATCATGGTGGTGGTATAATGGGTTATAGAAGTGGGTTGGCTCTATACGATGATGGAGTTATTGTGATTTGTCTCTTTAACACCTTGCCTTTGAAGCGGAGGGCTAAATTTATGAATCAGCTACACTTGTCAGCACTCAATAAGAGCAAACGTACCAAGCACTACATTCACCCCAGTTTAAGAAACCTTAAGCATTTTGAATATGAAGGAGGTTTGGCAGCCTTTGATAATTATCATGCGAATCTGTCAGAAAAAGCTGGATATCCAATTTTGCCCAGCTTATATACGATGAGCAGAGTCATTGAAATGCACTTGAAGGGAGATAAGACGGATGATATATATGATTATGTTTTGTCTAATCTGCTCACTTCAAATGATCTGCCCGAACAATTGATCAATCAAATTGGCTATGCTTTTTTAGAAGCGGGAGCATTTAAACAGGCTATTAGCATATTTGAAGAAAATACTCAAAGGTACCCCACATCACCTAATGTCTACGACAGCCTGGGGGAAGCATTTGAAAATAAGAACGATCTTGAAAAGGCTAGATCATGCTATGAAAAAGCCGTTGAATTGGCACAAATACTAGACGGAGACGATAATCTACATCTTTATAAAAAGAATCTGGATAGAGTTTCAGGAGGGGAAGAATAAGATTATATCCAGAAAGGATTCTAAACTGGAACTTGCTATTGATAAAAATAGTTTGCTCAGTTAAAGAAGACTGAATCAGACATGAATAACTTTCCAAAACTAGAATCAAATAGGTTGATATTGAATAGAATACGACTATCTGATGTAGAGAAAATAGTAGAATACGCAGGTAATATTAAAATAGCGAGATATACCTTGAATATCCCGCATCCCTATAATGAAGAAGATGCTGTATTCTGGATAAATAGTGCCAATCAGGGGTATTTAAATAAAACTCAGTTTACGTTTGCAATTAGATTAAAGGAAAGTGGAGTTTTTATTGGAGGGGTAGGATTGAAAATAAATAAAAGATTTAATCGATCTGAACTTGGTTACTGGATAGGAGAGCCATATTGGAATCAGGGGTATGCAAGTGAATCAGTAGGGAGGATGCTGGTATTTGGATTCAAGGAACTAAAGTTGAATAAAATATATGCGACCTACTTAATAGAAAATCCTGCATCGGGAAAAGTCATGATGAATAACGGAATGATAAAAGAGGGAGAGCTAAAAGAACACTTCATGAAAGGAAATGACTATACAAGTGTAATTCAGTACCGTATGACGAAAACGGAATATGAAAATAAAACCTCCAATGAGGATTAGATTAGATATTTAGCAAGAGCTATGTTTGTTATAGCTCTTGCTAAATGAGAAAATAAGATGAACTTTTATCCCCGCATCGCTTCTACCTCCTGAATTGTCTTTGCAATAGGAGGCCCTAATATTTTATGTCCATCCTCTGTTATCAAGATATTATCTTCAATTCGGATGCCGCTGAAATTGCGGAAATTAGAAAGTGCATCATAATTGATGAAAGCTTCATGTTTCTTTTCAGATTGCCATTGGTCTATTAATTCTGGAATGAAATAGATACCTGGTTCTATGGTAAGTACAAAACCTGTTTGGAGTTTTTTGGCAAGACGTAGCGATTTTAAACCAAATTGATCACTGCGTTCTACGGTCTCATCATAACCCACATAGTTTTCTCCAAGGCCTTCCATATCATGGACATCCAGGCCGATCATATGTCCCAGGCCATGAGGGAAGAACAGCGCATGTGCACCTGCCTGTACAGCTTCTTCTACATTTCCTTTCATTAGCCCAAGTTGTTGTAAGCCATCAGCAATGATCCTGGCAGCAAGAAGGTGAATATCTTTAAAAGGTACTCCAGGCTTCAACGCCTCAATCGTGTCCATTTCAGCTTTTAAAACGATATTATAAATGTCTTTTTGTTGTTGGGTGAAGCGTTTATCAACAGGGAATGTGCGGGTGATATCGCTGGCATAAGAAGAAGGAGCTTCAGCACCAAAATCACCTAAAACCATTTGGCCTGATTGCAAGCGATTGCTGTGAACGTGATTGTGCAGTGTTTGGCCATTAATAGTTAAAATGGCAGGGTAAGCAAGACGTCCTCCCGTCGCAATAGCAATACCTTCTATGATACCTACTAGCTCAGATTCCAACATGCCTGCCTTTGCTGATTGCATTGCTCTATGATGCATTTGCTGGCTTACAACCAATGCTTTCTCCATTTCAACTATTTCTGCTGCTTCTTTTATAGAAGCTACATCAACCATAGCTTTAATGAATGAAACCGAAGCTTCTTCTCTAATTTGGGCAATAGGCTTGCCCAGGTATTCACTTAATTTTAGAAGATTATCTGTACGATAAGGAGGAAGATAATGAATTTCCTGCCCAGCTTCCTGAGCTTGCTTAAGGTGGCGGGATAAGTCGCTATAAGGAGCTGTTTTTTCTACACCAACAGCTGCCGCTTTTTCAGCAATGGGAGCCTGAGGGCCCATCCATACTATATATTCTACTGAGAGGTCATCGCCAAAAAGGATGGTTTCCTGCTTGTCTATATCAATAATAGCAGCCAGATGTGGTTGGCTCAGGCCAAAACAATATAAAAAATCGCTATCCTGTCGGAAGGGATAGATATTGTCAGTATAGTTCATTGGGCTATCCTCATTACCCATAAATACTAAAAGGCCACTTCCGACTTTTTCCTGTATTTTTTGTCTTCGTTGCTGGTAGGTTGATGCGTTAAACATATATCTGGTTTTATTCTTCACCAAAGAAAACAAAAAATTGAGATAGTGCTGCCATCAAGTTTGGAATACATCCTTCCTCACCCTACATTTGTGAAGCTAATATTTATTTAAGCTGCACCGCATTACTTGGTGGGAGTAAATATTCTAAAATACTGTACTTAAACTATGAACCAACTGGAAACTTTTGCAACTATTGATACCTTCATTTTTGATGTTGATGGAGTACTCACCAATAGCCAGGTGCTTGTGACGGAAGATGGTAATTTATTGCGTCATATGAGTATTAGAGATGGTTATGCTATTAAACTGGCTGTCAATAAAGGATATAACGTATGTATTATTACGGGAGGCCGTTCGGAAGGGGTGAAAAAAAGACTGGAGGGCTTAGGGGTGAAAGATATCTATATTGGTATCAGTGATAAGATGTCGGTCTTTGAAGAGTATATAGAAACGAATGAATTGGATACAGATCATGTCTTATATATGGGAGATGATATGCCTGATTATCTTGTGATGACAAAGGTAGGTTTGCCTACTTGCCCTGCTAATGCAGCTCCTGAGCTTTTTTCTATCGCAAAATATGTTTCTCCAAAAGATGGGGGAGAGGGTTGTGCCAGAGACGTAATTGAAAAAGTGCTGAAGTTGAACGGAGACTGGGTGATAGAATGAATGGAGTATCTATAGGCATATTAAGTGCTTATGCTCGACTGGTCCGGCTGCCAAATTTATTGATAGTGGCGCTTACTCAGTTTTTCATATACTATAGCCTGCTTTTACCTGCTCTTTCTTTGCACAATTTGTCTCCTTTGCTGGATGATTGGCATTTTGCTCTATTTGTTCTGGTTACACTTATTATAACTGCTGGAGGAAATATTATTAATGATATAGTAGATTGTCAAATTGATTTAATCAACCGTCCGCAAAAAGTAGTAATAGATAGAGTGATTAGTAAGTTCAAAGGATATCAGTTGTATTGGGGAATATTATTGATCGGGCTGCTATTATCTGTTTATTTGGCGATTCATGTAGGTAATATCCGGTTAGTAATTATTTACCCGATAGCTGTAACGGCTCTACATTTTTATTCTATTTCTTTTAAGCAAAAGGTATTAGTGGGAAATCTCCTGATAGCTGTTTTTTGTGCAGGCGTTGCAGGTATTGTCTGGTTTGCCGAAAGGCAGATTATTGAAGAATTAGGGAGAATGAATTCTGAAATAGCGAGTAGAATTCAGTTGATTTTCATTTGGTATATGGTATTTGCTTTTTTGTCTACCCTTTACAGGGAAATTGTGAAGGACCTTGAAGATTTAGATGGTGATCAAGCGGCTTATCGCACTTTTCCGGTTGTGCATGGTGAAAAGAAAGCTAAAGTGTTTGCTTTGACAATAGGCTTAGCACTGCTTGTTTTTATCATTATCATGATATTAAAAGAAACCTATCTCTTTTCATTATTGGCAGTGAGTCTAATGATCCTGTTGGTTTGCTTACCATTGCTATATACTATTTATAAATTATTGAAAGCTAATAATACGAGTCAATATAGGCATGTGAGCCAGTGGATAAAGGGAATTATGCTAGGAGGTTTGATGGTATTATTAGCGATGGTATTAAATACATAAAAAATATGGATGCATTATCCAGAAAGATTATTCTGGCGTCTCAATCACCCAGGCGTAGCCAACTATTATCCCAGGCGGGTTTCCAGTTCGAAATCAGGACTAAACCAATAGATGAAATTTTTCCGGAAGATATGCCTTCTGAAGAAGTGGCGCCTTATCTGGCCCGGCAAAAAGCAGAAGCAATAATGCCCTTGATTGAGGAAGGCGAAATTGCATTAACTGCCGACAGTGTAGTTATCTTGAATGATAAAATATATGGTAAGCCTAAAGATGCTGAGGATGCTCATCGGATTTTGCGAGACTTATCTGGAAACAGGCATCAGGTGATAACAGGTGTATGTTTAAAAGATCATTATAAAGAGCGAGTATTTGCTGGCAGTTCATTTGTCTATTTTGATGAACTGACTGATAATGAAATTGAATATTATATCCGTACTTGTCAACCATTTGATAAGGCAGGAGCCTATGCAATACAAGAATGGATAGGCTTGTGTAAAATCAATAAAATAGAAGGGACCTACGCCAATATCATGGGGCTACCCGTCAATTTGGTATATCAGGAACTAGTAAAGTTTTAGAATGGCGCACGAATTCCACATAGAAGTTGTTTAAGAATGTCTGATGAGCCGATTGAGATCAGATTTTTGCACTCATTGAACTTTTTTTTGAGCTTTGTAGTGGTGCTACAAGGCGATAAAAAAAT
>JAKSDI010000103.1 GCA_022360175.1 Chitinophagales bacterium | reverse complement strand
GCGTTACCAAGCTTCTAGGCTATCAACATCCTTTTTCAAGAAAAATGGCTTATCGCTACACGCAATAAGCCACTTCTTGATAATATCTTATTCGAAATATTATTCTGATTCCTTCTTGATGAATAATTTACAGGGACGCCCTATATAGCTTGTTAATGTAAGTCGATAAGGGTATTTAGTAAATTTGAATAAATTTAGATTAACAATGTACCTAAGGTTCTTAAGAGTGAGTAATAGGCCCACATATAAAGTACCAAACTAGAACTTAACCATATACTTCATAATACAATTTCCATCTAAAGTATTTAAAATGTTAGAAAATTTTCCGTTCGTACTTTTCAGTATAATTTTTTCCTTTATAAAGCAGCAAAGTTTTTGCCATCATTATCAATGATAGTAGCTTCTGAACCGAGATTACCTGCTTGCAATATGATAAAAAAGGAGACTTCTGATTATCTCATTCTTGGCTTCCACTCCACACAATTTTCTTGTCTTCTATAGGCTATTTATGCTATAATACCCCTAACCAAGGAGAACACCATGTCCATAATGATCGTAGACTTATACCACGCCCTCAAAGAAGCAGGAGCAAGTGAAGAAAAAGCAATGAAAGCAGCTCAAGAATTAGCTACTTATGAAAATCGACTGAATAAAATTGAGCAAGATTTAGCAGTACTCAAATGGATGGTGGGCTTTAATATGGCATTTTCTATTACTACCTTATTTCTCATTGTCAAAACACTGGGAATATAAGAGAGGGCTAAAACTTATAGCCCTCATGAAAACAACTAAGTGGTTTTCTTAGTCAATGGAGCTTGCTCCACTTTATAAGCAACTATAGAAGCTTCTTTTTTTGTTATCGGTCTACCATTATCTTCTATTTGAAAGTCACGATAAGATAAAGAACCTGTGACTTCCAGCCTTGTACCTTTTTTGAAGGCTTTCAAAGCTTCAACTAGCTTAGGGTTAAAAGCCACTAAATTGTGCCAGATGGTATCTTTCTCTAGCCAATTATCATCCTGGTCTTTATAGCTATCTGTGGTAGCGATGGAGAAAGAAGCGAAAGTCCTTTCTTCTGTTTTGATGATATGAGCTTCTGAGCCGATATTACCAACGAGTTTTACTGTATTGTTATTTGCCATTTTGATTCTCCTTTAGGGTTCATTAAAAATTTATACCCTCCTCCAAGAGCATTTCAAGTAAGAAATCTGCAAAGAGTAAAAAATGGAAGGCTTCCTTTGGAAAGCCGCTTTTTCTATGGTGGATTTATGTGGAATGCTAGAAGGAAGAGGGGATTTTTGAAACTTAAAGAAGAAACATAAGAACAATCATATCTACAAATAAGCACAGGTGTATTATCGAAAGCTTTCGTAATTATGAATGAGCTATAATTTTTGTGGAAAAATATTAAAACCTATCTTTACATTGTATTTCATGGTTATCCCCAAACCTAGTTATTCATGCTTGAAGCAATTACAAATTTCACTACTCCAGGTGTCGTCACTTCTCTATTAGCTATAATTGTCTTGGTACTTTACAGGCAAAAACAAACTAATGATAGAAAAATGATAGAAAGTGCTTCAGAAAAAGACAGAGCCAACTTAGTTAAACTTAAACTACAAACCCAGTTTGGTATTTCATCTGAAAGCATTTCTGAAGAACAAAGGTTTTCATTACTAAGCGACCTTTGGACAAGAGAACCAAAACAACTCGAATTATCATTAGATATTTAGTTCTCGTAGCAATATTTTTTGATTTACTTGAAGGATTTGAAATAATTAACAATGGAGGTATTTCTAATTATCAGATAGCTACAAAAAATGACAGTGTCAATAAGGATACTATTTTTAAAGTAAGTAACTATACATTAACTAAAGCAAAAGTTAGCAAAGGAGATAGAGTAAAAATCACCTCTTCAGGTAATATTACTTTCGTGGGAACTGGAACGGTAACAGGACCTGAAGGTCTGAAAAGTGGGTGGTTTAAATTTTTCTCTGATTGTTATATAGACATTAACATGAGATTTATAGCCCTAATTTATAAACTCGACTTAGAAGAAGAATGGAAGTACGCAGGAATTGAAAAAGAATTTACTGTCGAACAAGATGGTATAATAGAATTGGCCGTGAACTTCATTGCTAAAGGAAGTTGTGAGGCACATTTAGAGGGATTATACGAAACCAGAGTTGAACTTTTAGATTGATCGAAGTAATCCAACTGAAAAAACAATCATATGCTTGAAGCAATTACAAATTATACTACCCCAGGCGCTGTCATTTCATTTCTAGCCGTTATTGCTTTAGGAATTTATCGCCTAAAACAAAAGAACGATAGAAAAATGATAGAAAGTGCTTCAGAAAAAGACAGAGCTGACTTAGTTAAACTTAAGCTACAAACCCAGTTTGGTATTTCATCCGAGGGTATTTCTGAAGAACAAAAATTTGCTTTGTTAAAGGATTTATGGAGTAAAAGAACTAAAACGATAAGAATTGCCATAAGATACTTAGTGCTTATAGCAATATTTTTTGGCTTACTTGAAGGTTTCAATTCCATTACAAATAACTCCAATAATAACACTACACCGATTTTGGAATTCGTAGGCAAAACATATGTAAGTGAAGATTATGAAGCATGTCAAATGACAGAGTTAGTGTTTAAGTCAGATGATATGGTAATGGGAAAATTTTCTCCTGATGCTGATTTAGTTCCAATGACTTATCACCTTGACGATGATGTGATTTCTATAGAAGTTCCTAATAATCAATACAATGTCAAGCTTCCATTTATTATTGAAAATGCAAATACTCTTCGCCTTGAACGGGGAGCAGAAGTTTGTAGGCTTAAAGCAGTAGACTAAATTACTTTACCTAGCTTGTAGAAGTTATATAATCATTCAAATCCTCAACGGCATAAATATCCCCGATTCATTCCTCACCTGGTTGCCAAAGTCTTCCTGAAACTGTTTAGTAACTTTCTGCCCGGAATGATTATTATCCAGATAGGTATGAATGCTATTATATCCCTGCTCCTGAATGTAGGCTACTGTTTGCTTGTAAGAAGATAAGGAATGCATGATAATGGTATCCCCAGCTAGATTATCCGTTTTCATCATGGTGAGTAGGGAAAGGAAATCCGTCATGCCCTCAAAGACATTGACAATGCCATATCCAGATTTAAAACCTGGAATCAGACTGATATCCCTTTTGATCAATGCAGATTTAAAAGGATATTCATCAGAGGCCACACGGATCTCATAGCCTCCAGAACGGTTTTCCATACCCAAAGCAAAGTATTCTTTACCATTACCTTTGTTGAGATAATGTACCTCCTTGAGATACATTTTGGCAATGTTCTCTTCAATCTTTCTTTGAAGAGTGAGGTAATTGAGAATAGCTGGATTTTTTAGTTCGCTGGCTCCTAAAAACTCCAGTTGCTTCGCCTTTGGCTCCGCTGGCTGTTGAAAAGAAAAAAGGGAAGGATGCTGTTTAGGTGTATAACTACCACCATATAGGTTTCTCAAAAAGCGTAAAGCATCACTGATTTTTGAATAATTTTCATGCCTCAATATGAAATCAATCACTGTACCACCACTATCGGCAAAGTCATTCCAAATCCACTTGCCACCTAAAAAAGAAGTATGAAAAGATGGTTCTTTCTCATGCCGGAAAGGAGAACGGTACCAATATTCCTGCCCTCCGTTTTTGATTTCAAAAGGCTCATGTCCAAGACGGGAAAGAATATCAGGAAGGGAGAGTTTTTTGGCTTCATCTATATTCATTTACTGATTTCCTCACATCATTATCTGAGTATGTACTTATATAAGCTGAAAATGACATACTCATTTAAGCGTTTCATCATTTAAGCGTTTCATCTTCTCCTGCACAGCTTCCAGATAAAAACTCTTCAAGTCAGTACCTTGGTCTATCATCAGCTTTTTTAACTCACGATGTAGACTTTCAGGCGTATCTACAGACACCCTCACTAGTTTCTCACCCTGCCCTATTGGCTTCTTATGGATTTGTTTTATCGCTTCATCCACCTGGTCAGCATCAGGCGTTGGTTGGTTGACAAAATCGACAATGCTCTTTTTATCTCTCTTGGACATTAGGCTGCCTCCATTTGTTTCATTAGTTTTTCTTCTATTTCCTGACAAAAAATTCTCTACTTCACATTTTGCTTTTGGGTCATCCCATTCCAAAGCAGTCAAACCATATTTGCTGCTTCTTTTATGGGCTACCCTTTCGGTGATCACCGTATTCAAACCCGTTATGCCAAATCGCTCGAATAAATTAAGTGCCTGTTTCATTTCATCCCCTTCTACATTTCTACCAAAACGATTAAGCACCAAAAAGGCAGGAATGATAGGTTTTACCATTTTAGCTTCTTCATATCGCTTCAGAAAACGCTCAAAACTTTTAAGGTCATCAATGGATGGGGTGATTGGCACTACCAAAAAATCAGAAAGGATAATCATTTTGGTAGTCACCTTCTCCAGTTGTGGCACACCATCAATGATAATCACCCGATAGCCGTTATTTTTATGGGTCTGAATATCCTGCACCAAACCATCCACACTTGACATGGGAAATACATCAATTACAGGTTCTGTTCCTGCTTCCCGGCGAGTACGCCAGTCGCAAGTGGTGCGCTGCTCTATATCTGTATCAATGATGCAGACTTTTTCTCCCTGCATGGCAAAATATACTGCCAGATTACGGGAGAGGGTGGATTTGCCTACGCCTCCTTTGAGGTTGGTTACAGAGATGATCATGCTTTCCTCCTTTCATTATGTACTTATGTGAGTATATACTTACATAAGTTTTAATGATTTCATTATAGGATGAGGTGAGGGTAGGCGCAAAGAATTATGCGCTTACAAGCTTAAATGAGAGAAGCATTATATAAGATCGTGATATTTGAGTAACTGAATTAATGCTGGCGGTTGCAACTTGAAAGTAAAAGCCTAGAAGGATATTTCTTTCTATTATATAAATTATGCGAAGATTCAAGGAAGTGAATGACAAGTGAACCAAGTAAAGCCATCGGAGCATACCGCTTTGTCGCCGCTAGGCGACCCGTTTGATTTGAAGTATAACACTATTTTGATGATATAAAAAGCTATACTCGCTCACATCGGGTCAAACGTTAATAAAAAGGTTTAGGTTTTATAAGCGTTTAGAACGCTTGGTACTCATCACCAATCGCCCAAGCCTCTATAAGATTTTGCTTAGCATCATATAAGGAAAGGGTAACATTTTGAGCAGTACAGCCATTTTTAAGCCATTTAAAAATGCTTTAGCTTCTTTCAGGGTATCAAAGCACCAGTAGCAGATTACTAATTCTTCCCCCGTTTTATTCATTTCTATGGAATAGAAGTTAGCCGTTTTATTATTGATTGATTTCATCGAAATTAGTCTTTTAACGATTAGATAAAACAGGAAGCTTTTACACTTCCTGCATTGGTGCTTACTGACCTAAAATGTAGTTCACTGCTTTCTGTGCATCTGCGGCAGCTTTAAAGATCAGCCTTTTATCATCTCGTAACAGTTTTAACCAGCCTTGTAGATAGGCGGCACTATTTTCAATTTCCGTATTCCCACATATTCCAGCATGACCAGCTAAAAAGGCTGCACCCATTTCTGCTACAAGCTCCTCGCGACTGTATCTTTCACTCTTGAATTGGGCAGGCTTTACAATGCCTTCCCGATTGAGACGACTAGCATGACCTGTACTATGGGTTAATTCATGGAAGTAGGTTATGTAATAGGCTTCGGGTGTATTGAATTGCTCCAATTTTGGCATATTAAGTTTGTCATTACTAGGAGCATAATATGCTCTATCTGCATCCTCAAAGATGTATTTTGGAGGACTAGGGTAATTACTGATAATTTGCTCACAAGCCTGTATTTGCTCATGCTGATTTAGGGTTACTTGTGGTAGGTCAATCTTTATGCATTCTACATTAGCAATATTAAAGACATAGTAAAATTTCAAGAATCGAATATGTTGCGTTTCTTCTCCCATACCATTTAAAGCCTTGGCTTGCTCTTCGTTTATCCGTTTACCGCTTTCATCTTTATGATAAGAGCTATAAAAATATACTCGCTCTGCCTTTGCTCCTTTTTTGATCTTGCCCCCTATCGCCTTTGCTTGTTTAAAGCTCATGTAGTAAGGAATGGGATGTTCGCAAAAAAGATTGAGTATAAAAGCGTTAATTCCTGTATAGACACGGTTGGTAGCAGCATTTCAGGCTAGACCGTATCGGCTCCAATTGGGTTGCCAAGGTTTTACTCCAGCTTCTAATTTTTTAATAATTCTATCGGTGAGTTCCTGATAAATATCTGTTTTTACTTTCTGCTTAGTCATTTTGAAAGCTTTTATTAATTCGTAAGAATGGTTTTTAACACGGTTCAAAACCTTCTGCCTTTCGGCGAGAAAAGGGGGTGCAGGCACAAGGGAAGGGCTTGTAAAGTCAATGCTTTACCCTGTTTGCACAAACGAACTGTAAGGAGTGCGGAAAATTGGGATGCCCTTGTGATTTGCGGGGGAGCTTATCCCCATTTTGATTAGGTTAATGCTCAATTAAGCCCTCATCTGAAAAAGAATAATAGCCGCCTTCTGGGGATAAAATGAGATGATCAAGAATGGGTAAGTCTAATAATTTACCAGCCTTGCTTAGTTTTTGAGTGAGTGCCTTATCTGCTTGGGATGGATATAAATTTCCTGACGGATGGTTATGGGCTAAAATAATGGCACTGGTACGGGCTTTTAAAGCGGCTGCAAAAACTACTTTAGGGTCTACAATAGTACCCGCCATACTACCCTGTGAAACTTTAAAATGTCCCATTACCCGATTAGAACGATCTAGTAAGAGAATGAAAAATTCTTCAATAAATCCAAGCTGTTCTGTCCAGTTAGCTAAAAAAATTTGATAGGCATCTAAAGAACTGCAAATTTGTGGTCTGTCCTTTGCACTTACCTTGTTTTGATAAACCAGCTTAATTTCTGCCACTTCATAATCAATTTTGTAACACATAGTTTTGATGTTTTTGGGCTAAAGCCCGATTGTTAATAAGGAAATCTCCCTTCATCCGGGAGCGGAGGTGATACCTCTTCGGCAGTTTTTCTGAGCCGCCGATGCGTAATTGAGGTTTCCTCCCTTTTGCAAAGGCAGCATCACGGACTGGCAGAGGCGGTGTCAAGGGTGAAGGCTTATTTTTATTGGAAAGTAATGAAGGAAAAAATCAGTCTGGAGAGTTTACGCCCCTTTACTCCGCTGGAGACAGGACGTATCTTGCCGAAGCAAAAACAAGGGAGGAGAACACAATTACAGGCTGGGTAAGAAAAAGGGATGATAAGTGCCAACACTGTAGCGTACGTATCAATACACCAATTACCCCTTGGTACCTGATCCTACTTTTTGGGAAAACTTTGTTGGATTAGGGGGGGATGAGGTGGATTGAAACCTTATATAGTTATAAAATTCAAGCTCGTTTTCTAAATAATAGAAAAATTGAGGTTTTCCAAGTATCTTTAAGCGAGATAGTATTTCCAATTATTACTTTTAATAAGAACTCTTTAGCTCCAAACATTATATCAAATTTGGAGGTTTATTTTGTAATTTCATTCAACGTATTAAATACAATACCTGATGTCCAATCATAAAGCATATTTTGAAAAATTGCTCAAATTGTTACGAGAAGAAGAGGAAGCCGATAAGCAACAATACCAACGGAGTAAAATTGTTAATTCAACAACGAAAAGGGAAGAAAAAGGAGAAGTTTGGAATGAAGTCAAGGTAAGAAAAATTAGGATGGGGGTTGCAGGAGAACAAATTATCGAAATTAAGAGAATTAGTAACCCTGGATTACCTCATACCTTTATTACTGGAAATTCGGTAGAACTTTACAGTCACCAAAACCAAAACAATGCTCTTCGTGAATCCTTATCGGGAAGGGTAAAAGGCGTTTGGCGGGAAAAATTACCATCCAAACACAAAGATATGTGGGACGACTATATGTTAATAAGCGTGGATGAAGATGATTATTCTGATGATCTTTATTGGCTGAACTATGGAAACATAGGAGTAGAAAAAGTATTTCGTGCTGGAGTTTTTAAAAAGATGAGCGATTGTCTTCGTGGTTTGCGCGATAAACCAGATGCCAATAGCAAACGGTTATTTTCAACACTTATTGATTTACAAAAACCTCTTTTAAATAGGGAAGAAACAGAACATTTACTTGCACCTGTAAATAGTGCCGATTCTACTTTAAATGAAATGCAACAAAAGGCATTGCGTAAGATAGAGATAACAAATGATGTATTTCTTGTTCATGGTCCTCCTGGGACTGGTAAAACTACTACATTAATTGAAGCTATTTGTCAGGTATTGAAAAATGAGAACCAAGTTCTTGTTACAGCACCAAGTAATGCTGCAGTAGATTTGTTAACCCAAAAATTAGTAGAGAAAGGAATCTCTGTATTAAGAATTGGGAATCCTCTTAAAATTAAAGGAATAGCAGCAGAGCATACTTTAGAAGCTCACTTAAATAGACATCCTGAAGCATCATTATGGAAAGAGATCCGAAAAGAATACGAAATCTTCCGTGAACTACAGAGAAAATTACGCGTGGCTCAACGTAGAACCAAAGATAAATCATATGGGAAAAGGGTTTCCCAGCTGAAGTCCTTTAATAAATACAATCGCAAGGATTATAAAAAACTAGAAAAGTATTTAATAAAAGAGATTATTAAGGGAGTACAAGTTGTTTCTACAACTTTAGTCGGAGCTCAAAATAAGATATTAAATAGCAAGTTTACGACTGTTTTTATTGATGAAGCTGCTCAAGCCCTTGAACCAGCAGTTTGGATTCCAATTCGAAAAGCCAAGCGAGTAATTATGGCTGGAGATCATTTTCAGCTTCCACCTGTAGTAAAGGCGAAGATTGAAAATGCATCACATGATTTGGAATTAACACTTTTTGAAAAGGTAATGAATGTAAAAGATGCAAGCATTATGTTAAATATCCAATATAGAATGCATGAAGACATCATGCAATTGCCTAATGAATGTTTCTACCAGGACTTAGAGGCTTATGAGGAAGTCAGAGATCATCGTCTATTCAATGAAAAATCGAATGAACCAGCTGTTTTATTTTATGATACTTCCTTTTCGGAGCAAAGAAATGAAATGCATTTTCCTAATTCTTCCAGCTATTATAACCCACATGAAGCCAGTTTAATAATAAAGCATTTGAAGCATTTACTTCAAAGAAAAATCAGGGAAGAAATAGATTTTTCTATAGGAGTTATTTCACCCTACAAAGGACAAATAATATATCTCCAGAAGCTAATCAAAGAAGTTAGAAAAGAATTTGGCTGTAAGATTGATGTTGATTCTATTGATTCCTTCCAAGGACAAGAAAGAGATGTTATATATATATCATTAGTACGTAGTAATGCCAACAAAAGAATTGGATTTTTAAAAGAATACCGCCGTATGAATGTTGCCATGACCCGTGCTCGAAAAAAATTATACATTTTTGGAGACTCTTCCACAATATTAAAAGACTTATCCTCGACCAAAGAAGAGGTGGAGAGTAACAACGGTAATATAAAGTTCTTTGATAACTTAATTGCACTATGCAAGAAAAGTGGTGGATATCGGTTACTCTAACTTGAAGTAGTCACGATAAAATCTGACAGTTTGCATAAATTAGAGTAAGCACACTACTAATTACAAACCAAGATTAAATCATGACTACGCAAGACAAGATAATCAAAACTAAGCTAGGGTTACTAAAATTAGCGACGCATTTGAATAATGTATCGCAAGCCTGTCGGACAATGGGTTATTCCAGAGATAGTTATTACCGCATCAAAGAACTCTATGAAACTGGAGAGGAAGCGGCTTTGCAGGAGATCTCTAAGCGTAAGCCAAATCATAAGAATCGAGTTGATCCTCATATAGAAGAACAGGTTGTTTCGATAGCCTATGAGTATCCAGCATATGGCCAAAAACGAGCTAGCAATGAACTGCTCAAAAAAGGCTTGAGTGTATCCCCTGGAGGTGTTCGCAGCATATGGCTACGTAATGATCTGGAGACCTTCAAAAAGCGGTTAAAAGCATTGGAGGCTAAAGTAGCTCAGGAAGGTATTATTTTGACGGAAGCTCAGCTTAACGCAATGGAAAAAGCCAAGGAACAGAAAATGGCTAAAGGAGAGATTGAAACGCATCATCCGGGCTATCTAGGAAGCCAGGACACTTACTATGTTGGTACAGTAAAAGGGATTGGCAGAATCTACCAGCAGACCTTTATTGACACCTATTGCAAGGTGGCACAGGCAAAACTCTACTCTACGAAAGATGCTATCACTGCGGCTGATTTACTCAATGATAAAGTTTTGCCGATGTACGAAGAACAAGAGGTAAGATTGCTAAGAATGTTGACCGATAGAGGTACTGAGTACTGCGGTAAACTAGAGAACCATCCTTATCAATTATATCTCGATTTAGAAGATATTGATCATACGAGAACTAAAGCAAAATCACCTCAAACGAATGGTATTTGTGAGCGTTTTCATCGTACGATTCAGGATGAATTTTATGCTATTATCTTTCGCCGAAAGGTCTTCCAATCCATCGAAGAATTACAGATGGAGTTAGATGTTTGGATAGACTGGTACAACAAGGAACGGACACATTCAGGCAAGCATTGCTACGGTAAAACACCTTGGGATACATTTATTCAATCAAAACACTTAGCTTTGGAAAAACAAATTGATGAGCTTCCTTGGCGGGCTAGCGAAGCTCATTCGATGGACAAGACCCTCTTAGGCAACCAAAACGAGGGTTTGGCTGGCGAAGGAGCTTCAATGAACAAGCCCTTTCAAAAACATACGAATCTGACAACTTAAACCATATTTTTTAACCTGCACTGTCAGATCAAATCGTGGCTATTACATCTAACTTGTAATAGCCACGACTTCATCTAGCTCCCAACTTATAATTTGTAATATCTCCTTCAATTTATATTATTACTCACCCAGGCAATATGTACTGCTGTAGTAACTTATGAGTTAAATTATTTTTTCTCACTCCTTTAGATTTCATTTCTTCACTAATTTCAATCGCGATTTGCCTATTATTAACTAGCTTAATCAATTTATTATAATAATCAACAGAAAGCTTAGGAGCGTTTGAGTTGTTTTTAAGTAAATTAAATACTTCTTGGGTTGCCTTATGATCCTTTTCAGAAAGTTTGGAGATTAGTTTTTCGTAGAATATGCGACCTGGTAGCAATTTGTTCTTAGCTCTTAAATCCCGAAAATCCATTTTTTCTACCTCAGCAGTTATCCTGTTTAAATAATCTACAGAATCAGAAAAAGTTATTTCATCATTATCTAAGGGAAGTGAATAATAGATATCTATGGGGCGATATTCAGAATACAGGGTTATTTCTATATAGAATTCAATAGCATTATTGACATCTTTTATAGAGCGAAATGTTTGCTTGATACATTCTTTATTTGGCTTTTTTAATAGCCCCTTAACCTTCATACTTTGATATAAGTGTTTTCTCATTCTATAATCCCCTCCCTCTTTTTTTAACAAATGGTGATAGTGGTCAATAGTTATTCTATATACTGCATTATTTTCAATTTCTTCAAATACAGAATAAGTTTCTTCAAAGGATGCTTCTGTAGCCCAAAATGCTTTTGTTAGTATGTCTTCGGTAATAGGAAACTTTTGTCTAATAATTTCTTGCTTTACCTCCATGACTTCAGCAAATGTTCTTGCTTGGCTTAAAAAAGCTAATAGAACATCTTGGTTAACCTTCTTATTTACTCTCTTATAATGTTCAACTAGCTCACCGTATATTTCCTTAGCCTCCTGAAAAGATTTTGATTGTACGATCTGCCTATGAAAAGAAGAACTTGATTGATGAGTTTTTAATCGTTTCCCTTTTCTAGAAGTTTTAACAATATTGTTCTTATTCAGCTTGTTTATGATACCTTTCGGCAGAACCCTACCAGCATTGATTGCAATTTCTAGCAACTTTTGCTTAAGCTCTGGATCGTGGTTGCTTTTTACAAGAGAAGAGAATATCATGTGAGGGATAGCTGTTGTTTTTTCTTGTAAATACTTATTTAAATAACTTACACACTTTCCTTCATCAAATGTGAATAGGATCAATTTGTGAAAGAGCTTGGTGCTATACAGGACATTAGAGTTTTCAAAGAAAGCTTTGATCAATAATACCTGTTCTAATTCTTCGCAGGCGTCCAGTACATCATTAAATTGAGAAGTACTTGTACTTTTTGGCAATAATGAGAGCTGTTTTGTCTCAAATTTTTCCATAAGGCTATCCCATTGATCCTTAAATGGTAGCCTATTAGTTTTTTGAGACTTTTTGGTTTGTACAACTGGTACAATTTGAGCAGTTGGCTTTTCATCAGTTAATCTTGGTCCGTCAATAGGGGAGATAAACAGTCCTTCAGGTTGACCTTCCAGTACTTTCAATAACTCATCAGCTTTTTTTGAATTAAGTTTATATTTCTTTTTTGTTACTTCTCTAATAGTATATTCATTAAGACTAATTTCTAAGACCATAGCCATCTTTAGATAAAACAATACTTCCTTAAATGAAATATCGGACTTTTTTAAGGCTTGATTTAATGAGAAAGTAGTACGACGTTCCTTAAGAGTGGTTAAATTCTGCCATAATCGTCTAAATAGGCTATTTTTCTGTGAGTTTTTTAATTGTACTCCTATAAGATCAAAGTAGGGCCAAGCTCTATCCCCTGGTAATAAAAAAAGCAGTTTTTTATTTGTTTCATTTTCAAGTATAATAGAGTGTGATCGTAAAAAATCAGAGTAAATGACTGCATCTTCGGAATTGCGGAGTTGACGCGCTAATAAATGTTGAAAAGCAGGAATGAATCTTTTCTCATCTTCAGTATGTTCAAGAAAAAAACTATAAGCTTCTGAGAAGGAATTAGCTCTCCGCATTACATTATAAGCTAGTGTGGATGCGAATTTAGGGTCACGACCAATTCCCTCATTATAGAGTTCCCTTGCTTCCTCGAAATCTTCAGCATATTTTATCTGTCGACATAATACTGTGATACTTCTTTCGATTTTTCTATGTGCTAATCTTTCTACAACTTCATCAACTTGATCCTTAGACGTAGCAAGCCAAATTACTTTTTCAAACACCTCCTCTTTAATACTTTTGTTTTTCTCAGCAGCTCGTCTCAATAAAATTATTGCATCATCAAAATCCACGCAATCGTTTAAAAAATTAGGTATTTCCTTCCTATCACCAATCGACTCTAACAGGAATGCTTGACGACTTTCATTTTCGGATTTAGATTGATTATGTTTATTTATTTTAAGCCAGAATATGTCTTGTCTGGCTTGATCAGAGAGTTTGATTCCTTTTTTGTGCAATCGATCATATAGATTTATTCGTTTATTGTCAGGAAATGGCCGCTTAAGAAGGTCATCAAAAAGTAGTTCCGGATAACTAGAGTTACATTCGTTTGCTTTAAGTATGATTTCTTCAATCTGTGACATAGGGTAAGCCCCTTTCTTAGTAATTACGTCGATCATCACTTCAAATGTCTGAACACGCCTAGGAACATCTAGAGAAACCATATCTTCGTATAACAAAGAGATTGTCCTATAATTGCTGCAACGTCTAAAAAAGTTTTCGAAATAAGTTGTAGGAATTTTGATGATCTGATTGTAATCTCTACGATAGATTTCACGAATTAATCTTAGATCAATGTTTTCCTTTTGATTTGATATTTCTTTCCAAAGTAATATTTCATAGCCTTCAGATGAAATGTCTTTTCCCATCCCATTCAATTGCCCATACAGCTTTTTTAGTTCTTCTGTAGCACTTGGACGAACATTAGTTTTTGCAAACACATCAAAAAGCCCCATATAAGCTTCTGTTTCAAGGTTGGAAAAAGACTGATTAAGAAAACTAACAAACGTTGAGAATTTTAGGAATGTATAGTTTTTATCCTTTACTAATTTTCTTACTGCATCTACTACTGTTTCAACTCTAGGTACGACTGAATCCGTTCCCATCAGTTTGAAAGTATTCTCAATCTCTTCCCAATTTCTACTCCATAAGATACAATACCAATAATTTGTCTCACCAGGAGTGGCACCATACTCAAGTGCATAACGGATTTTTTCAAGGCGAATAGTTGTATTTCGAAAATTCCTGATTAGAAGGCTAAAAGATCTATTTACTTTATTTTGCGTATGTCCGGCATACAATTCTTCAGTTTCAATATAAATAAAAAAGTATTCAGCCCATTCACCTCTTTTAGCCCAATTATCTTCCTTGCTGAGTAAAGAAAGTGCCTCATTTACGATCCTAAGAGTTAGATCACTATTGTTATTTTCATAAATCTCATCTATGTAATCAAATGCTTCCTCAACAGAATGACTATGCCTAACTCTAAATGGTCGTGTGTCTTCATCGTCAGGAACACCAAATTGTGACATTAAATCAAAAACCCTTTTTGCTTCTTCTGGTTTTTTTGCAAATGAAAGTGCCTTGTTAAATGGATTCGGGGTGATGGTATTTAACCCAAAATTTAACATGTCCTCCAGGTAAAAGACTGCCTGAGAAAAAGAATCACATTTCTTAATTAGATTTGTATAAACTGTAGGCTGTATCTTTTGTCCCAGGAAGTTTTTCGCATCCTGTAAAAAAGTCTTAGCGATTTCAAATCCATCTTCTGTTGTTCTGTCAATCAATGAAGCAAATGTATGAGCTTTTATTTGACCAAAATTCGCAGTTGATTTCAAAATTTCATAAATCTCTAGTACATCTTGTATTTCCCCACCATTTTTATGAATGACAGACTCATAAAATTGGATATTCATTTTCCTGCCATCACCATCTCCGTTTTGAGCTATATATTTATCTTGTATGGATTTTGCTACGCCATTATCTCTATATTCTTCAAAAACTAACCGTGCATCAGAGAATAATTCTACTAGCTCTATGATCCCGTAGTATAAGCCCTCGTCTTTGATCGTTTTATCTTTATCATGCATTTTTACCTTTAGAAATATTGGCCAGATATAATGAAAGTCGCCTTTTCGAGCTAATTTTATGAATACACGTAAAGTATATTTGTCAGGAAAAACAGAACAATTCTCGATCAGCTCTTTATACGTTTTTAATGCACCTTGTAAATCCCGATTTCGACCGACCATAGCAGTGAGCGTTTGGCTGTTTGGTGTGCAACCATATAGGACAATGTTGTTGAAGTAGTTATTCTCAGCTTCTTCTAATGATTCAGCTTTTCTAATCATCAGATTTAACACATAAAGATCTGGCAATAGTCCTTTTCCTACCATTTCTTTATATATATTCAATCGTAGTGATTCCGTCTTTAAACGAACAATTAACCTATGATAAACGGTGGTTAAGTTTAGCTCTGAAACAGGTGAAAAGTTATCATCCACAAACCTGCTATAACAGTTTACTGCTTCTTTACACAGCTCTTTTTCTCGAAGTAAAAGCAATGCATCTTCGGTCGCACCTCTTCGTTCATTCAATAAATAATCTTTGCTTACTACAATTCTCTTAAGGTATACATCCTCAACTCTGTAGCGTTCTATATTATTCTCTTCTTCTGCTGCTGCTTCATTGTTATCCTCAATATCTTCTTTGTAAACAAACCCTATCCTTTCTAACTTTTGTAAACCTCGTTTCCATTCTTCATTTGATATCTTTGTTGGTTCTGAGAGTCCTTTACTTAAAAGCAACTCAACAAATTCTTTGAGTTAATCCGATTTACCTCTACTAGCATTGCGAATAACTGTCTCGATCTTTAATGCCCAAAGTATGTGCAATTCAATGGACTTTTCTCTTTCAAATTGCAGGAAATATTTCCTCATTTCATCTAGATTAAGAAAATAACTTCCAATAGTAGCATCTATATCGTCTTCATTAGGATTAAGATTTGTATACTTATTTAATTCTGCCCTAAATGGAATTGTTTCTTCGGTTGTTAATCGAGGTACATAAATTGTTTTCCATTTGGAACTAATAACTAAATCTATCAGCTCCTCAGTCACCATCTCATATTCATCTTCGCGGCAAGTGGCAAGCATGGAATGACGAGAATAAACTATCTGTTCGAATAGTTGATCAACCTCATGTACACTAAGGAATTTATCTAAATCATTGAAAATGAAATACATCTTTTCTTGATTTGGATTCAAAATTTCACTTAGTGATAATTGACTAATATTTCTTACAGAGTTTTGGGTATGAGAGCTATTTCTACCAAACTGTTTGACATCAGCAATTACTATTTGCGAATTTGTATCTATAGATTTAAGAAAATGATAAAGAGTACGAGATTTCCCAGTTAAGGATTGTCCAGTTAATACTATCGTTTTATTTTTTTCAGCGAGCTCTCTTAGCTCATCATCAATTTTAGGTCTAGAAAAATAGAATTCAGGGAAAAAATTATCCCAAGCAGTTCTCCCCAAAAGTAATTCAGGTCTTATATCAAAAAGAGAAAAGATTCTAAATTCGATATAACATGCACCTTGTTCTGATACAAGTGAATCATTATAGTAAATAAAATCTGCTTTTTGACTAGAAGTCTTTAGATCGGGATTTATCCTTGGCTCTTGGAGCAAAGTAGGAGCTGCAGGCCTCAATTCATAGGGTTCAGGAATGACCTTTAAAATAAGTTCACTGGGTATTATTACAACATTTTTCTTTAGTTTACTTGTTTTACTATCTGGGGGAAATATCCAAGAAATAATCCCAATGATATTTCCAGTAGTTTGGTTCAGAACAGGAGCACCACTAAAACCACCAATTATATTTTCTGATTCATCAGATATTAGAATAACTTCAAATCCAAATTTAGTCTTAATCTTATTAGGGAAAATTTTACCTTTGCTTGGCAACGATGTTAAAAATCCTCGCTCTGGAAATCCATGAGAAACATATTTTTCTTCATGAAATAAGTTGTTTGACTTCCCGATCGGGTAAGACTTCACAATATCAGGGATTTCTTCACTATATTTTAAAATGATAACATCTCCTTGAGAAAATGGTAACCAGTTCTCTAGAATACTAGCAACTCTTATTACTTTTTCTGCAGCGTAATCAGTATTAACCAATTCTTCCTTAAAAAAAGTAAAGTATACTTGTTCTGGTAACTTTATTTCAGACTTTTCTTGTTCCTCTCTATCAATAATCACATGAGAACATGTGACGATTAAACCTCTTTCTTTATCAATTAACAATCCACTACCAATTGTTTCACCTTCTTCATCAAGGATTCTTACAAGAGCATCCTGTAAGTCAATTTTATTTGCTTTGTTCATCACCGTTACTCTTTTCCTTTTTCCACTTTATAGTAACTTTTAAGGTCCCTTCAGAAGCAGTTTTTGTGACGAAAGGAATACCCATTTCACCTGAAATACTTAGACCTAATTCAATTTCGAACTCATCCGGTCCAAGAGATTTGGCAGTTTCAGAAACAGAATTAGAAATAGATTCAAGCGTATTCATCAATTTATCAAAACTTCTTCCAGCTTTGTTGCCTTTATCTTTATTTCTGCTTACTGTGAGTATTTCATTATCGTCATCTTTCTCAACTTCAACATTAGTTGTTTCAATAAAGATAATGTTACCATCTATTTCATATGAATGAATTTTATCAGACATGAATTTTGGATTTAAGGTTTATTTTTAAATGTTAAGAAGGCAAATGTCTGAATAGTTACTTTACCGTCCAAAGCTTAATATATCTGAGACTGCAGATAAATGATTTTTATCTCTGCTTAAAAAACTACTAGCAAATAATTGCAATACGAATTTAAAAAATTAAAACGGTTTTCAACGTTTATAATACCTAATTTTCTATTCCATAATTCACTGAGTCACCTCATCAAAATAATATCTGTTCAGATCACCTGTTCTAATAAACCTGAAAATCAACAGTATCAGATCAAATTGATTCTTATTGTTCGAGTATAAATCTTCATCTTCATGCCTCATGGCTAAAATATAGTGAGGCAAACATAAATAGGCTACAAAGGAGGAACCTTCCAATAATTAAGATAAGTTTTGATGCCTTGGTTTCAATAGGGGCCAAGCTCCTTAGCCCTTGAAGATTCTCTTTTCAAAAGCTTATAGCGCGTATGCGCTCATTGACTTGTGAGCATAGCGAACTCATTTTAGGCCACGCTAAAGGCGTGGGGCGGAGCGAACGTATGTGAGCAAAGGGTAGGTTCTTCTGTGTTCTTATATATGTTCTATTGTTCTGTGTTCGGCAGGCTGAAAACAAAAGCTGTATTGAGTTTCGCTATCTAAAAATCACTTCCTTGGGATATATCATCACCTTTTTGGGCTGAGCGGTCACTTCCTTGGGTTCCCAAAATCACTTTCTTGGGAAAAAAGATCACCTTTTTGGGATAGAATAACTATCACAAAATCACTTTACATTGGGTGATTTTGTAAGATTATAGAATCTATGAATACAGCCACACAGATAAGCACCTTTCCTAAAGTACCACAAGACCTTTCCTCCATTGTAAAGCCAGAGGAGTTAGTGGATATTGTGGAAATGACGCCCCTTACATTGCAAGATCGACGTATTTACAACCTGCTAATAGGTCATGCCTGGAACAACATCACAAGTCGCGCACGACATATCATCAGCAGGCAAGAGCTAACCAAGTATGTAGACAGCAACAATCAAGATATTAAAGCCTCCCTGCGCCGTTTAATGTCCGCCATTGTTATCATCAAAATTAGAAACAACAAAAATCGTAATCCTTCCACACGTCAAATTCAGCTACTAGGCACCAATGAAACGGAAGATCATTGTGGCAGTATTGAATATTCATTTCCTGAAGACTTTGTTAAGATTATCCGCAACACTCAAATCTTTGCTAGACTGCATACGAAAGTAATGTTTGAGTTGTCCAGCAAGTATAGCTTGGCATTATATGAGTTTTTACAAAAACGGAAGAACCTACAATATATCAATAATGAGGTAATCACCCTGGAGGAAGCAAGAGCATTTTTAGGGGTAGATAAAAACAAGTTAAAGTCCTTTGGTCACTTTAATAACAAAGCACTTAAACCTGCTGTAAGAGAAGTTTCTTTCCTTACGGAATATGAAATTACTGCAGAGCCTATTCGCTCCGGCAGGGCGGTCTCTCACGTTAAATTTTCCTGGCAAAAGAAAACGGACATTGGTTCTCAAATTGCTGCTGTGGAAGAACTGGAACGTAGCAAATTAGGACGGGAAGCACGGATAAAAAGAGAAACGGAAACTATCACTTCATCCCAAAAAGGTGATAGTTTAAATCATGCTAAACATATTTCGGATCTGTTGCCTGGCTTTGAGGAACAGTCGAAACGACTATTGAGACAGCTAGGGAGCTTATTCTCGCTTCTGGTAAACGCTTGGATGTGTATGCTTTGGAGGAGGATTTTTTAAGGCATGCGGAGAAGACTGGTTTTGAGCCGGATAGTGTGGATGGGGCGTTTATTAATTTTGTAAAGAGGAAAAAAGTAGACAAAAAATAAACTCTAAAGTTCGATAAACACATCAACAGCAATATTGAGATAATATACAAATTAATATAATTGAAAAACTGGCGCATTCAACAGTTTTTATTAATTGAAAAAATTATGAGCAATGTAACAAAGTCCATATATTTGTAGTAAATGATTTACTTATCCTTAAAACTAAAGAATGAATAAATTTCTTTCCTCTTTAGTGGTATTTTTTCTAATCACTATCCCACCATTAATTATCTTTTCACAACATAAATGGTTGGCTAAATTTCCAATAATTCTAGCCTTAATGGGGAGCTTTTTTTTACCTGCTTTACTAAGTTTCCTTTTTAAGCCTGCTGATAATAAGAATATACCATTCAAATTGGAATTAGGATTAATATCTTTTGATCTGTATTCCACTTATGCAAAAATGCTACTAATATCTAGCATTATTGGAGGAGTAATAGGATTATCTATAGCTTTTTCTCTTGGTTTCCAAAATGTGACGTTACAAGTAATTGGACTCGATAAATACCAAGAAGTAAATGATTCAGCAATAGTTCGCTTGTATGTCAATCATTCAAAAATTGATGCTTCAAAACTCATCCATTCATCTACAATGGCAGAATTACCTAATCGAATATACGTTGATGATACTCTTTATGTGAGCTTGGGCATCAATAGTTCTAGGGTTTATCTTAAACATGAAGCAGCATATTATCCGCGTTGGGAAGACCAGATTAAGAGCTGGTTTGGGCAGACTTATTCCTTAGAATTAAGCGTCACATTAGATTGCGATAGTTATGGAAAAGAGATGCTCCATGACATCAGTAAACTACAAAAAGAACTGGATTTTATTACCACTGCAAAGCTTAACAATGTGGAACGAATCATGGCATTAGCCAACAAATCTGAATCTATTATGGAACAATGGATAAAAGATAAGCAAAACGATCTATTATCCCCTTGTAGTCTGCAATTCCAGCAAATAGCAGATTCCGTTTTTTATTTCAACAACAATTTAAGAAGCGTCAATCCTATATAAATATGATTATGAAGAAGAACTTACCCATTCTACTGCTTTTGATAATCTACTCTTTTTTACAGAGTTGTAGCACTCCTCGGCAATCCCAACATCCGAAATCCTATTCATCTAGGAATCAATCAAACGTAGCTATTACGAAAGGGAAAAATAATAAGACAAATCAGAAAAATGTGACTGAGCAAATTAACTCTGAGGAACAGTCAATTCAGTATAATTCCGTAAATATAAATTGGGCTGAATTACGCAATATTATCACAGATTTGAGCGCCCGTGGGAATACTGCATTCAATGGTAATCCACCAGAAGAATTTACTGAAAATATAAATGAATATAAAAACACCCTAGAAAACATGAAGAAGAACGAGAACGCTACTCCTTCTGATAAAAAGGCACTTACTGATCGACTTAATAGACTAAAAGAACTGGAAAAAATAATGGAAAACCAGTTGAAGCAAGCCCCATAAATCACATTAATTATGAAAAAATATTACCTGCTTTTAACATTCATATCCATTCTAGTTGTAACTGAAAGCTGTGATCCTCTTAAAAAGAGCAGACAAGAGATTTTTGAAAGACCTGATCCCGAATGGGTGCAAAATAACTCCTCTGTGATTCGGGGCAAAAAAAACTCCGTCGTACAGTTTAATACCAACATAAATATAATAGTATCGTCGGGTAATCCTGAGGAGCTGCTTCCAATTTTACAATATATTGAAAATACATATGATGCTCTTTTAAGCAAATTAAATAGTCCCTCTTCTGATTTTAATGCAATCCAAGCAGGTAAAGCCTTAATTCGTGATTTGCGAAATAGCATAGACGATAAAATTCTTAAAGGAGGGGCATGGTCTTCATCAGATAGGAAAGATGCTCGGCAGAAGATGAATGAACTAATCCGCATACAAGACAGGCTGATGCCATCCTTTGCCGGCAACAAGAGACAATCAGATCAATACGACCAGCTAGATTTTTCATGGCAATCCGTAGTTAAACACCTATATAGAGTAAACATTGCTCCTAATCTACCGAGTGACAATTTCCAAATTATAGATAGACTTACCAATATAACAGAACTTACTTTGATTGGACAGTCTCCTGATCCTTGCTATAAAGGGGGGGGGAAAAGTTCATCTGATGATTTCCTCGCTTCTCCATTGCAATCATTGTCAGGTCTAAATCATATACCCTATTTAGAAAATTTGTACCTGAGTGGACATGATTTATCCGATTTATCTTCATTGCGCAATACGCCTTTATTGACAATACTAAATGTCGATTGTTCAAATTTATCCTCTCTCTCAGGGATTGAAACAGCCAGAACACTTCGTACCCTATCATGCATCAACAATGATCTACAAACACTTAAAGGAATAGAACGCCTATACTTCTTGGAGAACCTTAGCTGTGAAGGTAATCCAATAGCTGATATTTCATCATTGCTCGACCTATTATCAGGACCGAACAGCTTAAGCTGGTTAACTATGAATACTGAATTGCTAGATAAAAAAGATTTATACACGCTAAAACAATACCTAAGATTAGATGAAAAACTGTCAGACTCTACTTCTATGGTTTTTGCAAAAAAATGAACCCTTTCAAAACTATATTCTTATGAAAACAAAATACCTTTCAATTATAGCCGTATTTGTATTTTTTCATCTTCCTACGACAAGTGTTCAAGCTCAGGCGGTTGGTATACCTGCTATCGTTGATTTCATTAAAGACTTATTGTCCGAACTCAATAAACACAACCGTGATCTAGATAGAGTATTAAGAAAAATAGAAAATGCTCCGCCGAACGATGATACCATTGAGATGCTTGATATGATAATTAAAAAAGAACTGTCCAATGTTTCTCCAAAAGCAAAGCAAATGCTCCCTAAGTCCCACCGCGTGGCAGTAGCTCTTGCAGCACAGAAGCAATTTGAGTTTGCGAAAGCACTTCACCCTTATAATAAAGGTCTGGTTGCTGACTATTGTAGTCTTAGTAAATACTACTGGAGGCTAGCATATGATGAACGGAAAACTAAAAGAGATATCTACTTCCTAAATAATCACGAAAAAGCGTTGGGGTTCGATTCAGATGACATCAATCCGTGGATCGATAGTTTAATTCATACAGACCAAAAATACTGCACCAATGACAACAACTGCATTAATCTATGTTTGACCAAGCAACCCGTGAAGGTGAAAAGCATGAGTAAACTATTTGAAGAGACAACAAAGTATATCTACGATTACCAAAAACCAACTTTTGTCGATAGTATGGCCGTACTAAATACCTTAGATAGATTTAATAAAATTGTAGGTGGACAAGACCCCAATATTTCAGAGGTTACTTTAATTCAAGTACTGAGTAAGGGATTACTACTAGATGCAAAGTATTTCTCTTTGACAGGCGCCTGGACTAAATCGGAAAGAAGAAATAATATGCGAACTAGTCTTTGCTCTCAAGCTGCACCTGCCTGGAGAATAGCGATGCAGATAATGGATGAGTACTGTGAGCCAGAACATGAATTCTCGAGATGCATAATAGAACAAAAACACCCTAGCCTTACCAATACTGATACATTAAAAAATTGGATAAAATATAGATACCATCTTGCACGAGCTTGTTCCGTGAAAGATACTTGTAAGGATGTTAGAGCAATAAATGGGGCACCTTTACTTGCTACTTATGATCATAATCCTGAATTGTGCTTATACTGCGGCTGTACAGATAGCTTATATGTGGGGGCTTTAGAGTTTATGCAAAAATACCCTCCAGATCAGATCATTTCTACTCCTGATAGCTGTAAAACGTTGCGATCAATTGGGTGTCTCGACTCTGCTGCCGTCAACTACGCCCTAGATGAATCATTTAATGCAAAAAATGAGTTTTATAAGAAATACTACAAGCCAGAAGTGAATGAGCATGCCCCAGAATTATGCATATATGCTGCATGTACAGATACGTGTTCACCTTCTTATCATCCAAGAGCGATTGAAGACGATGGTAACTGTAAAAAAATATGCGGCTGCATGAATAATGAAGCAGATAACTATAACTCCAATGCTACACATGAAGATGGATCCTGTATTTTTAATGGCGGAGTCAACACAGAAATAATTAGAGAAAAGATAATTGAGTATATATTAGAAGATGACCGTTATCAAGCTGGTATAGAATACCTGATAAGAAATATCTTAAAAATTGAAAACTGCAACAATAATGATAACTGCCTACGTATAGCTCTATTTGTAAATAGTGATCAGGTTGATGCTGCTAAGAATAAAGAATTAGCGAGTAACATAAAGTTTGCTAATAAAATATCTGGCATCAAAACAGGGGCTTATAAATATCAAGTCATTGATCTAATGTTAGAAGCCTTAACCGATTTTTTTCAGAACTCCGACTACGCCGATTTTTTTGCGAACAGCTCTTTGAGTGCAAAAGTTCTTGGAGAAGCAGATGGGCAAAAGGTTAGAAGGTCTGGAATTAAATATTACGGAGATTTCGGAGGGTCAATTAGTCACAATTTTTCCAAAGTTTTTGCTAATGCGCCAAGCTCCACATTAGAAAATATTGATGCAATCCGTTTTTTACCACAGCATCAGCATATTGCCCTTACATCGGGTGGATTAATTAAAAATAACTTCATACTAGGTTTTTGTCGGGCATATGGTGTTGCGTGGCGATTGTACCAGTATAGAGGTGACATAGATATATTAATTGGTGCCAAAGCCAATCGAGAAATTGGAGGAGCATATCGCAAAGTATTTTTCGTACTAGATTTTGGAGATTTTTTTGCTAATGCCAGGCAAGAAGCAGCACCTAAACAGTTAGAATATGAAAGAACCTATCAAAACAATAATTGCTTATGCGAACAATAATCGTCGTCTGTCTAGTATTGATTGCTTTACTATCTTTAAATTTAGTCTGGCTACATAATGACAGAACAGCAGGAAATGAAAAACAAGAGCACGCTTTTTTCTCTCATCTCAAAAAAGGATTGAGCTATAACTTATTAAATGAGGAAGCTTACAATAGTATTATCCATTATGATTCCTTACAACAATATTTCCAAATACGAAATACATCGCTTAAAGCTTTAGAAACTACTGAAAATCGCCGCTACTTTTATATGTTGATGCACTTATTATACTCACATTATCCAAGTCTGGATTCAATTGTTATTAATGATAAAGTCATAAATAAATCAGATTTATACTATTGTTTATTTCTCCACTTGTGTAGCAATTGCGATGTGGGAGCGAAAGTAGATGTTTCTTGTGTTGATAACCGAAACCATTTAGACTCTATTCAATATAGTATTTCTAATTGCTTAGGTAGTGATAGTAGTATAATGCCTATTAAGCTAGAAGTATGTTTATGGACCAGCGATTTGTGTGAGCAAATTATTGTTGATTCAACTGGTAATGATAGCTGCCTCTATATTGCCAGGGAAATGTTGGCAGCAAAGTGGTTTCAGGATTTTGGGATAGATTCGTTGCAGCATATTTACGAACTCGAAAAAAATCATTTTTTATATGCTTTCAGTGAAAGCATTAAAAAAAATGAACTAAGCACTCATTCAAGTAAGCCTATTATGTCTAGAGCTACGGTCAATTTACCTTTCTCTAGCGAAGTATCAAGGACGCGCCCTTCTTTATCCCTAGCTTCAATTCCATCAAAACCTAATACCAATGCCTCCCCTCCTCCTACCTCTTCTACTTCCGTAAAAAGACCATACATCTTACGGCGAGAAAAGATTAAGAAAAAGATTAAATACAAAAACAGGAAACTTCCTAAACCACCGTTCTCCGCCCCCAAGCTATCCGACAGTCCTAAACGTTTATCAAAAGAGACAACACTAGAATACCTTGAGAGGCAATATCAATTGACTGACTACAATACTAGAGTATTAAAGTTCCGGTTTAACCATATTGAAGAAATTTTAGCAAAAAATGTAATAAAAAAAATAAGTAATCACTTAACCTTCTCAAAAGAGTTTGATTTAGTCATAGAAAGAAAAGGAGAGTTTGATGCTAGTATTAGAATTTATACTGAAGAAATGTGTACAAATGAAATGTTTTCTTTGAATAAGTTTTTGCAATTAATAAAAGATACAAAGCTAGGCATAGATACATATCGTAGACTTTCAGGAGCAGGCAATACGAAAAATCCATTACACGCATCTGCTGATTTGATTTTGGGAAAGCCTGACAAACATGAGAAAAAGTCAATCACTATAAAAGAGTTAAATGAAAGTCCATTGTCGTATAGTGAGGCAATGAATTATATAGACCAACAACTTAAAAACGAATTAAAAAAATTTAGTAAATCATATTTTTATGGTCTTAAATCAAATCATAAGAAAATAAAAAGCAACTCTAATGTCCCTGTATTTAATCTTATCCTCAATATCGAATTGAAAGAAATATTCGTTCATGAAATACATAAAATTGAGGAAAAAGAAAAAAAGTTAAAGGAGATTGCTAAATATATAGATGAGGAAAAGAAAAAGAAATGAGCAGTGATTTTTGCTTAAGATAAAGTGAAGTTTTGAGCCTGCTTAAGGTCTTAACATAAGGATTACCTAAAACAAAAAATAACCTAACAACCAACTGGTTATTGTTAAATTTCGGAGGTGAAAATTCCTCCACAACAGCATTTCTCGTGTTTTTCAAGGATTTTGCTTTTCTCTACAGAGAGCAGAAACAAAATTTCATAATAAATATCGAGCTTTTTTTTACAAAACACTAATTTTAAGCATTTTGAACTCATATGTTCGTAATAAATTTCGATCAAAAGATTTTTCCAAGTTCAAAATAAACTGTGCCTTATTTCTCAATCCCCTTATCCTGATCTTTTCCCCTACTTTTAGTAGGCTTAATAATTTCAACTTTAGAAAACTGCTTCAACTTTAAAATTCCCTTAGACCGATCAGCCTCGCGCTCCCACATCGCCTGCACACCACCTTTACTAAATCCTTCTACAAACGAAGATTTCACCTCTTTCAAACTATCCCCAAGCTGCTCCATCAATTCAGGCCGGTATCTAGCAATCAAATAACCCGCATTGAACCCTTCCTGTATTTCCTTTTCTTCTGACATGCTTTAGGCTTTTGATTCTATGTATTTAAGGATTGAGTTACGGTCGTACATCAAGTGCTTTTCAGTAATCCGGCTAATTATTATACCACCATCATCTCTATATTTTTTAAAAGTCACCTTTGAAGATATTCTAAGTAATTGCATAGCCTCTTTTCACTAATCCAAGGGCTTTCCTTAATTCGCTGCTCTTTTTTAATTTGAGTAACTACCTCATCTACCAAAGCTCTAAAAGCTTTTGACTCCAAACAGATAACATTCATATTAGTCTCAAAATCCGACATAGTGAAGTGTAAGGATTTGTGTTACATCTCAAATATAAAAAAGAATCAATATTAATAGAAAAGAAGTCTAGGAAAGTATTAGTTTGTTAGACGCAAGCTTAAAAAAAGTGCCTATGCTTATGAAATTATACCGCTTCTTTATCACATAATCATATTTCTGATCGGTTGCTACATAATCATAGCGATCATGAACTGACTAATCGCATGAAAATATCCCCTACCCTTTCCTCCAAATTCATTGGCAAAAGCGCAGGCCAGGCGAAACCAGTCCGGCTCATAAGCAGTGATGTCAATGCCATCTTGTATAATTTGCTCAACTAGAGCATCTACCTTTGCTCTTGTGCTGCCTTCTGGAAAGCGGCTGATTGTTAATGAGGGAGGTGTTTTTGATGGCTTAAGCTTTCCCCATTTTCGGTAAGGATTTGCATCGTGACGAAACAAAGCATTTTCATCATAGGAATACCCCCTAAGAGAAGCTACATTTTGAGGTGCGGAGACGATAGCCAGCCCATAGCTCAATAAATCGTTTTTAATAGCCTGGAAATGCTGTCTATGCCGTTTAGGGTAAGCAATAGGCATAATCAGGAAAAGCCTTTCCCTGAAGCGGATAAGCCCGCATAAGCCACATTCTGAATTTTAAACAGCTCCTCTTTGAGCATTGGGAAGTTCATGATATGCTCGTTTCCTTTAGGGTCTATGTCAATACATAATAAGCCCGAATGCTTGACTAGGTGTTCTTCTTTTCGGATAGGATAAAAGCTACCACTTATTGTAATGGCTGGAAGACTACTCTTTATTTTATCTCTTTTGCCTTTATCTGCAATGCTTCTCAATGCTTTGATTTGATCAGCATATTTATCGGAAGTCAGCCAGGTCAGTAAATTGACTGGCTTTGGCTCATTGCTCCTATAGGATTTAAAGCAGCTAACCTCTACATCAAGTACTGATTTAAGTTGTATTTCTGTAGCGTGTCCTGTCATGGGCATGATCTGTCCTAATTTGTAGCCCATTCTGTAAAGATTGGTTGCAAAGCTCCTCCTGCAGGTGTGGGAAGCGATTTCAGTGTATTTAGAGACATGGCTCTTTTCAACTCTGGCTTTTCTGCCCATATATTGCTCTACCTTCAAAATCTTGTCGTCAATACCCGCCGTTTTGCATATATCCTTTATTGCTACATTCAATTTCTGCATAGATAATGCTGGAGAGTGGTATTCATATTTCTCCAGAGTAGGAATGAGCCAATGAAAAATATTCAGTGGCACTTTTGTAGGTATTTCTGTTTTTTGAGAAATAATCGAAAGGAGGGGTACACCATTTAGAGTGTGGTAAAAATTGTCTGGAGTATAGCGGCTGTAGTCACTATATCGCTGGCCTGTACCTGCGCCAATGAGAAATAAATCTCTCGCTTTCGCTTCCATTCCATACAACTCTAACTTATAGAGCTTCTCTAATTCAGATGGAGTCAATATCACTTTATAGCCTGTAGCTTTTTTCTTAGCTACCATCCAACCATTTCCTTGGTATTTTACATTGGAGTGTAAGTCTTTCCTTCTGGCTCTTTCCATGAACTGACGTAAAATACTCAGCGTCTTATTACCATAGCTTAATTGTACATTCCGCTCTGTGAGCCAGTCAATCAGTTCTAATCGTAAGTTCCAATCAACATCTTCAAATTCGAAGTAACCTCTGTAATCTGCGAATTCTTTTATATACCTGCCATGCCTTCTATAGGGTAGCAAGCTTCTATATTTCATCCCATGAGCAGCCATCTCCTCAACTTCCTGAATAATGAACTCAAAAAGATTCGGTAATGCTTTCTGCTCAACGTTTTTAGACTTACTTCCTGTTAGTTCATCAAGCTTGTCCTTGAATGCTTTAAGTGAAATAACTCCATAATTTGAATCGATATAGATAGATCGGCAATGATGATCTAAATCATCCAATTTTTTACGGATCGCTCAAAGGGCAGGGCGCATCTCTTTTTCAATAGGACGCTGAGTTTTAAAATCCCATTCAGTTGGATTAATCGTTAATCCGGTAGAATAGAGTAGTCGTTTTCTACGATAGCGAAAAACCAGGAAGATGAGTGTCTCTTTTTTGCTTTTAGGAGCCTTCAGGTTAAACCTGGGCTTTGGTATTTTTGCCATAACGATACTGTTTTTCAGCAAAATACCTGCCTTCGACTATAAAAGCATAGCAGTCATTAAAGCAGTCAAAAATATTCCAGAATCTTCCGGTACATTGACATATCCTAAAAGCTAAATGAGATAAGAAACCTAAGTTTCACAGTGAGTTGGAGCGACTTTCTCAGGTATTCAGTGACCTGATATTTCTCCTGCCGGGATCAC
This sequence comes from Chitinophagales bacterium, assembly GCA_022360175.1. GTDB lineage: Bacteria > Bacteroidota > Bacteroidia > Chitinophagales > Saprospiraceae > JAKSDI01. The sequence continues at coordinate 9,690 of JAKSDI010000103.1, read as the reverse complement.
TAAATAAAATAAAAGCCCGTTTTCCATTCAGGAAGCGGGCTTTTTTTATTGGACAAATACCCATATTCGAGCGTACCAAAGTCAGATGACCCTATACTTACTTAGCTTGCTAAATAATTTTCCCAATAAAATAATTCCAAAGCAAACTGTCAGAACAACAATGGAGCTATCAAAACCATATAGCCATTTACCTGGGATTATTTGATAATAGAATCCTAATAATAATAATTCACCAACTAGAACAGAAAGAACGCCAAAGAATGGAGGGACCCCACCTCCACGGAGTGTGAAAAGCGTAATTGGAAACAATACGGCTAAGCCTCCAAAAGACAAACGCCCCATATCATCAATAGTATCGAATGGCTGAGCAGCAATCAATAAACCAATAAAGGCAAAGATTACAACCCAAATACGGCCAACAAGAACTTGCTGTTCCAATCCGACATTCTTCCGAAAAGGCAATAAAAAATCTCTGGTAACAATCGTACTTAGTGCTAGTAACTGTGAATCCAAAGTAGACATAAAAGCGGCTAATGCGCCCGTCATTACTAGGCCTGCAAACCATTCTGGGCTGTGAGCTGCCAACATTTTGGGTAAGATTTGGTCGGTTCCTTTTCCAGTTAAGTCGGGAAAAGTTAAATACCCCAATACTCCAATGATAACTGGAAGTATTGAAATAAATAAAGGGATCAATCCATATAACAGAGCCGATTTCTTTAGGGTGTTCAGATCTTTTGCAATGTAAAAACGCATAAAGATCTGTGGGAACATAGGAATACAAAACATCCAGAAGATCAATAGACTAAACCACTTTTTAGGAGGAAAAGCATTTCCCTTACCTTCCCTAGAAAAAAGATCAGGCTGCAAATCATAGACTTTTTCATGTGCTACCGTCAAGCCTCCCAAGCTATTGCTAATGACAATAACTGCAACAAACATCAAGAAAATCATGAGTAGCCCCTGTTTTAAATCCGTTTTGGCTACGCTCTTCATTCCTCCAATCCACACATAGGCAATAGTAAACAAGGTTAGGATGCTTGCTCCCCAAATGTAGGGAATAGCCCCTTGCGTGATGTTTTCTAAAATATAACCTGCACCAATAATTTGCAGCGCCAGATAGGGAAAAGTAAATAATAGCATGATGCTTGCAAAAGTCCATCGTAGTGCTTTACTTCCTGTTTGATGATAGATTAATTCTGCAGGCGTAATAAATCCATGTTTTTTGCCCAGCGTCCAGATTTTCGTTCCTAAAATGTAGAAAGAAATACAGGCAAAACCGGTTCCTAAAGCCATCATCACGTAGTGGGCATAACCTACCCGATAACCAGCTCCTGCAAAACCGAGAAAATAAAATGCGCTAAAGTTGGTTGCTAAAATTGTAAAGAATAACCCCAAAGTTCCTAAGCCTCTATTAGCTAGAAAATATCCTTCAGGGGTTTTGGCATTGGTGGAAGTTCCACTTAAACTTCCAAGAAACACAATGGCTATATAAGCAATGAGTATGAAGTAAATCATTCCTTCCAATATTTTCTAGCAAAAAAATAAAAAGCGGCAATAAATAATAAATGAACAAAAGCGAACCATCCTATCCATTTAGGAAAGCCTAAAATAGCAGGTTTTCCTTCCCAGCTGACGAACAAATAATCTTGAGAAAGTAAAAAGATCATTATAAAAAGGATAATCCACAGGAAGCCGCTTTTACTTTTCATATCATATAATTATACCAACTTATCTAATGATAATTTTCCTTCTCAATAATAGTAATATTTTTTGTTACTCAATTTGGTACTATCCCAAAATATCCCCCCAACTAATTGACACTCTAGTTGAAACTCAGATTCCTGCCGATATCACTTCAAGCTTATATACATTTTAAAAGCGCCATCCAATTAATTTTGGATGACGCTTTTGCTTTCGCATAATTCTATGTACTTGTCCTTCCTCTACCTTGTATACTTAAGCAGGATGAACATATAACATTGCAATTACAATTTAGCAAAGCGAGCTAATAGCCAAAAGGATGTGCAGCGATCGACAAGGTAAAAAGTGCAGATCAATCTCAATTCGTAACTTCTACTTCAAAAAACTGGAAAGGGGCTACATTGCGTACGCCATCATTGGCACCGAGTGATAAACGGTAGCTACCTGTTGTCAGGTGTTGTGGCACAGTGTATTCAAAATCGAAATTGAAGACTTGATCAAAATTTTCATCAAAAGCAAAGCTCTCATCGGTATTGAACGTATTTCCGGTACTAAGATCCGTGTATGCAAGATAGAGTACACCATTACCACCATCGCTGAGTGAACGTTCGTCAGTGACTTGACCAACGAAGCGGATCGTTTCTCCTTTTTTAATGGAAAAGCTTCTGTCGACAGGTTCTTTCACTATAATTTGAGGAGGCGTATCATCCAATGGATTTTTAATTTTTATAGAATAGAAACTGGCAAAAGGACTATCATTGCCTGCTTCATCAATCACTTGAATATGAAAATGGTAGTTGCCTGCTGTAACATTTTCCGGAACATCAAGCGTCCGGTTGACGGGTGATGATACGCCAGATAATTCCTTGATATCAAGTACGGTCCAATCAGTAGTCTGGTTTTCTACATTAGGTACAACTACCGAAGGGGCACTTCCTCCGCCATGACCATGACAGTCAAAATTGTTGTGGATGTCAACTTTGTATTGTGACAGGGCATTGTCATCGTTGAAGATGACATCAAAAAACAATTGATCACCACCTGTCAAGTGGAAAACAATAGGCTCTTCTGCTCCACAAATTTCTGCAGCCACAGGCGTTGGTACAAAGGTTGTAATATCCATCGTTGGCGGTGTAACATCTACCCCATCTTTTTCGCAGGCAATCAAAACGAAGACAAGAGATGCCAATGCTAATAGTGAGCCGAAATTGAAATGCTTCATGGTCAGAAAATGTTTTAATACTTTTCATAATGAGTAGTAATGGAGTCTAAACGCAACACAGTTGCAAATATAGCAATTTATTCATAAATGCAACGTTGTTGCATTTGCTTTATATGATTTAAATTCCCGGAAAGCAAAGGGAATCTTTCCCATAACTAAATAGATCAGAAATAGTCGATCCGAAGATCATCGATGTGGAAGCTGAAATGATATTCTGGCTATATCATTTTGTATTCATAAAGCGATATGGGTGTAACTAACTAATAGGCACTACATAAAGGTAAATTTTTCAACTATTCTCAATTATAATTCACACTACTACTCATTATCCTTCTTTCGGATAGCAGATTTAGGCCGAAATACTTTTATCACTTCTTCATTAATCTCTAAATAAGGCCCCTCTATCAAATCAATGCAATACGGGATAGCTGGAAAAACGGCATCCAGGCATTCTCGAATAGCTTTTGGTTTGCCTGGTAAATTCACGATCAGGGTACTGTTTCGTATACCGGCTGTTTGCCTTGAAAGAATAGCTGTAGGCACATATTGTAAACTCACTCGCCGCATTTGCTCGCCAAATCCCGGCATCATTTTCTGGCAAACCTGCTCAGTTGCTTCTGGTGTTACATCACGCACAGCAGGCCCTGTGCCTCCGGTTGTAACAATTAAGCAGCAAGCTTCCTCATCTGCCATTTCTATCATTTTTGCCGCAATTTGATCTTGTTCATCAGGAATTACAGCATAAACATATTCCCAATCGCTCACCAAATATTCTTCCATCGTGGCTACAACCGCTTTCCCCGGAATATCTTCATAAATTCCTTTGGAGGCCCGATCTGAAACATTAATGATTCCAATTTTTGCTTTCTCCATTCATTTCCTTTTTAGCAGGCCGAAAACATAAAGTCCTTTTCTTTTAATTTTCGGACAATACAGCAGATATATTCATTCGCATAGCTTGCAAGGCTGGCAGTAATGCAGCCCCCACTCCCACCATGATAGTAAGCAATAGCAACCATGCTTCATCTACTATCCATTCGCTACTGAAATAAAGGTTGAAATCACTTTTGGCTTGCTGATTAACTACATACAATCCAACCCGACTAAACAGCCATCCTAACACATAACCTACTATTGCCAATATTAAACCCTCCAAGACCAGCATTCTAAACAATTGCCAGGGCCTGTATCCCACTGTACGTAGGAGTGCCAGTTCGAATTTGCGCTCCCGAAGGCGATTATATAAAACGAAAAAGATGCTGAAGCCAGCCATTCCCATAATGCCTCCGGCAATCATTTTTAGAGTCATCCCTCCTATCCCCATCATATGGAACAGCCGGTTGATTTCCAATGTCGGCAAAACGGCCTGCATATTAGTTTGCTCATTGATGATTCGGGGTATATTCAGTATTGCTATTTTAGTTTTACATCTCAATAAAAGAGCTGTAATCTCCATGCTGTCGTTGATACTAACAGGTGATGAATGCTCGTGGCCCTGATTGAGGGCAAGTTCCGTATCTTGAGGTAATTGTTCCGTATCGGGTGGAGTATGGACTTGCCAAACACTTTCTAGTTTGGTCAGCACCAAATTATCTAGTACCGTATTGGTTGGTTGCAAAATGCCAACTACTGTGTAAGGGTGATCTTCGTGTACATGGCCTCCCTTTACTTCCCCATGGGTTCCAAGGAAAGTATCCCCTACCCTCAAGCCTGTTTTTTCAGCTATGTTTGAACCAATTGTCGCTTGCATGGCTTTGGAAAATAAGTGCCCTTCTCGTAATTGCGCATCATATTTCTTAAGGTAAGCCTCGGTAGTACCCAGTATGCGATACCCCTGGTAAGAATCCCCATAAGCCATTGGGATAGCTTCCTGAATCATGGGATTGCTCATTATTTTGCGAGCATCGGCCAATTTGATATTGCCAGTAGGTGCATCTAGATGGTAAACCGCAGATAACACCAGCTGCAGGGGGCTCCCCTTTGCACCAACTACCAGATCAATATTTTGCAAGTCCCGTGCAAATTTTTGTTCCAACTGATGCTGAATTAACAACAATAAAGAAATGATGCCAACTCCAAAAAGCAACAAGCCAACACATAGTGCTGTATTTAGTGGTTTGTACACGATGTTCTTCCAAACTATTTTCCTGAGCATTCTTTTGGATTTTAGTTGGCAAATGCATTCAGGTCTACAGAATCACTTATTTCCTCGCGTAAGCGATCATCGTGGGTGACGATTATCAAAGCGGCATCATAGGCGAGTGCTTCTTCCAGTAACAGATCAATTACTAATCCACAGTTTTTATTGTCGAGAGCACTCGTGGGTTCATCTGCCAACAGAAGTTTCGGCTTGTTCATGACTGCTCTCGCAATGGATGCTCTTTGTTGCTGGCCAACACTCAATTGGTGAGGATAGCGAAATAATAAATCATTGATCTGAAAACGCTTAGCAATATTTTTTGCCTTAAGTTGACTCTTTCCGTAAGGAGAAAGCAGTAGATTATCAAGAATAGACAACGATTCGATGAAATACGTTTGCTGATATACTATACCGATGTGCTGCCCTCGATATTGATCCATTTCTGCAGGGGAAAAATCAGAAATTGTTTCACCTTCCACAACTACCTGACCAGTTGTCGGTTGCCGTAAGCCCGCTAATAAATGCAGCAAAGTTGTTTTTCCACAGCCCGATTCACCACAGATTAATAGAGCATGACCAGGCTCCACTCTAATGTCAGGGAAAGAAATGGAGATAGATGCAGGATATTGATAGGTCAAACTTCTAGTTTGGATCATTCACTTTCAATTTTAGCCCTACAACTCAGCTTTGCATTGTTGACAATGGCGATAATTTTTAATGTGTGCAATAACCAGCGAGATAGAGCCTACATACATAAACCAGTGTCCAAAAGGTATTCCAAACGGCTCGGATAAAAGCCCAAAGACAAATAATCCCCACGCTGCCCATAGCCCCCATTTGAGAGTAGTATGAGTAGTGTGCCGAGCAGAATACCATACTGCCAAAAGACTCAAGACCAGGAATATATAATCTAAGGCTCCCCACCATCCATGACCGTGTGTATGCTCCCCTACAGCACTATCTAAAACGGGTTTGGCTGCAAAAAATATCGGAGTTAGTGTACAATGTATAGCACAAAGACCACTAGCTGCTGCTCCCAGCCAGTCGGAGTAATCCAATTTTTCTGTTTGATTCATCTTGTATTTTTTGAGTAAAACGATTAAGCATTATTACAAAATGCTCCTTTCTAGTCTCCAGCTGATACAAACTGAAGCCAATAAATTAATGCAACAACGTTGCAAATATAGTCAACATATTTGCAAAAGCAACCAAGTTGCGTTTGTTTTAAATAATTAGAATTATCTGGAAGGCAAAATAGCATTAAGTCTCACCCAGGGTATTTAGGCTAGATGCTACTAATAATACTGCAAAGGATTTAGTAAAATTTCTATTTACAAAATAGATTTGGTGAAGTTATTATTGATCCGTTCCAGAAATACAATCAGGACAATCCCCCTCCAGGGTTAGTTTTGATTTTTTAATCTCATATCCTTTGATATTTTTGAAAACAGGCAATTCAACTTCATCCATACAAAAGGTATTCCCACATTGGTTACAAATGAAATGGGCGTGATCATGTTTATGTGTTTCTTCAGAACACTCTTCTGGACATAAAGCGTATTTGGATATATTACTGGTGGCAGGAACTTTATGGATCAATCCTTTTTCAAGAAAAGCATCTAGTGCTCTATAAATAGTCACTTTATCTTTTGTAGATATTACTTTATCCTTAATGTCCTTGAAGGAAAGGCCATATTTACTTTCTATGAATACTTCTAGCAACTCCACTCTAAATGTCGTTTTCCTTATACCGTGGGCTGAGAGAAGATCCTGAATATTCTGTTTTTCCATCATGTCGCAAAGGTAATACTCAGCCTTCAAGTTAAAAAAAATTACGCAACATAGTTGCGTTTATGTTTGCAATATTTTTACTTTTGCAACACGGTTGCATTTTCAACACAAAACAGTGAAATATATGAAAAAGTTAATATGCTTTGTTGCCATAATTATGGCCATTTTCTCTTGCCATCAAATTCCCGAGGAAACGAGGGTTTTATCCAAAGAGGCAACAGACTCTGTTTTTGTATTGGATGTACCCAATGCTCGTTGTTCTAAATGTCAAAATATTATAGAAGGAGGATTGGCGAACGAGGCAGGGGTTAAGCAATCGATCCTTAACTTACATACAAAGCAAGTGTCTATAGTTTATGCTCCAGATCAAACTACGCCACAACAACTTGAGGAAAAGGTATCCGGTTTAGTACCACTACTTCCTTGTAAGTAACTCCTTGATTAAAAACAAAAGAAATAACATTAATGGGAGAGAAAGAGAAGATACAGATAGAATTAGAAGGCGATAATCACATCATGACAAGCATAGATACTCCTATGCTTGATAATGCTTTCGATAAGAGTGATGAGGAAAAAATTGAAATCATCCAGGATTATTTTGCCGAGATTATGAAAACGCTGGGACTTGATCTAAAAGATGATAGTCTGAAGGGTACTCCTTATCGGGTAGCCAAGATGTATGTAAAAGAAATATTTGCCGGTTTGAACCCTAAAAACAAACCTGTGATTTCTGTTTTTGAAAATAAGTATCATTACAATAAAATGCTGATTGAGAAAAACATTACGCTTACATCAGCTTGCGAACACCATTTTTTGCCAATTGTCGGAAAGGCTCATGTTGGTTACATCTCATCTGGAAAAGTGATCGGCTTATCTAAAATCAACCGAATCGTAGAATATTTTGGAAAACGGCCACAGGTGCAGGAGAGAATGACGCTTCAAATCTATGATGAATTAAAAAAAGCACTTGACACCGAACATGTCATTGTTGTTATTGATGCAGAGCATCTATGTGTTTCTACACGAGGAGTCAAAGATCTTACCAGTTCTACAATAACTATGGAATACGGTGGGCAATTTAATGAACTGCCCTATCGGGAGGAATTCCTTAGATTTATAGAATAATGGTGAGAGAATTAGCAGTTAAGTAATCGAAATGGTTTTATAATCAACGGTATGAAAATCATCGACTAGCCTTCCGTCAACAAATATGGTTTGCCCTTCTTCTAAAGTGATTTCACTACTCTTGCATTCCTCACTAGTAAGTCATCAGTTATGAAAAAAAAACACCCCAATAGTGTTATCATGAGGAGCAAAAATAATTACGCTACCTTTGCACCTTATACTACACCAAAGATATCTAGAGGATGACGTTTTCTGATCTTAATTTGTCTAAATTTTTACTCAACGCGCTGGCCGATGCGGGCATGGAAGCACCTACTCCCATTCAGGAAAAGGCCTTTTCGGTGATCATGTCAGGTAAGGATGTGGTAGGAACTGCACAAACGGGAACAGGAAAGACCTTAGCATTTTTATTGCCTACGCTTCGTATGTGGCGTTTTCAAAAGCATCGCTTCGCTCAAGTGCTTATTCTGGTGCCTACTCGTGAGCTCGTTGTACAAATAGTAGAAGAAATAGAAAAGCTCACTACTTATATGAATGTAGTGGCGGTAGGTGCTTATGGGGGTGTCAACTTAAAGGTACACACCGCAGAGGTCATGCAAGGTTTGGATATACTGGTGGGTACCCCGGGGAGAATATATGATCTGGCTTTAAACGGTGCTTTCAAACCTAAGCACATTCAGCGTTTCATTATTGACGAGGTAGACGAAATGCTAGAATTAGGTTTTCGTACCCAGCTCAATAATATCATCGATCTTTTGCCACAAAAAAGGCAAAATCTGCTCTTTTCAGCGACCATTACACAAGAAGTACAATCTATTATAGATGCTACTTTCAATTTTCCTGTATTTATAGAAGCTGCTCCTTTAGGTACTCCACTCGAAAATATTAAGCAGTGGGGATATAAGGTGTCCAATTTTCACACAAAAATCAACCTCTTACAACATATCCTGCAGGATAAAGAAAGCTACCACCGTGTGCTTGTTTTTGCTCCTAGTAAGCGATTAGCCGATCTAATGTTTGAGCAATTAGATCCCAGTTATCCGGAAGAAATAGGAGTAATCCATTCTAACAAAAGCCAAAACTATCGCTTCAATAGCCTGCGAAAATTTCAATCAGGTGAGCATCGCATTTTAATTGCTACTGATCTGGTATCTCGTGGACTGGATTTGAGCGATGTATCTCATGTCATTAATGTAGATACCCCAGAAGAGCCTGAAAATTATATCCACCGTATTGGCCGTACAGGCCGGGCAGATAAGACAGGGACCTCTATCACTTTCACTGCAGAAAAAGAACTACCTCTATTAGAAGCTATTGAAGCTTTGATGCAACACGAATTGGAACAAATTGCTTTTCCTGAAGAAGTAGCAATATCTGATCTAAAGATACCTGAAGAGGAAGATAATTTTGTAGTAAAGAATGTGAAAGTAAAACTGGACATGCGTTCGAAAGGGGCTTTCCATGAAAAGAAAAAGGCCAATGCCAAGAAAAAACTAACTCGTGGAGAAATAAGAGAACAGCGTGGCCGGAAAAAGCAGAGAAAAAAGCGGAAGCGCAGATGAGTAGAGCTTTTTAATATATACCCAACGATATAGGATATCTTATACAATTCAGTAAGTTATGTAGGGCGTCCCTGTAAATTATCCTTCAAGAAGGAATCAGAATAATATTTCGAATAAGATATTATCAAGAAGTGGCTTATTGCGTGTAG
>JAKSDI010000266.1 GCA_022360175.1 Chitinophagales bacterium | reverse complement strand
TTTTTATATTTGTTGTTAAAACGAAACCATTGTCCTCTGTTTTAATAACATCCTGTGCTTTAAAACTCCCCCAATAGCCTGAATTGTTAATGTCATAATAAGATTGTTTCCAAAGGATGTTTCCTAAAATGTCAATCTTTATCAGTTTCATTCCTGCTGGCTCTTCGGGAGAAACCGCTGTTGTAACAGCCAACACGTAATTACCATCATCGGTAGGCTCTATCCCTTTTGCAAATTCATAATAACCGCCATCTGAATCGAGAATAAATTTTTCCCACTGAAACGCACCATTTGCATCTATTTTATTGATAAAGATTCTACTATTTTTAACTCCTACAATTAAATACCCTCCATCTGGTGTTTCAACAAAATCTTCTCCACTTGTAATCTCCGTTTCATCCGGGTAGTAATATTGTACTTCTTGCCCATAAAGCTGGCTAGCTGTCAACAACAAGAAGAAGAGGCTGTATTGTAAAAATTTATTCATCGTAGTAATTTTTTCTTGCTAAACAGATGCTTAGAGCGTGTTTAAATTTCATCCTTTGGGTTCAAAACGATTTTTAAACACGCTCTTAATTGACTGCGTGATAATAGTTAGTAAGCAGGAAACATTCTTCCTTTTATCCCTTATTATCTAACACGCTACAAATGTTGGCTATTTATCGAGATCAAACAACAACAATAAAGTATTATTATAAATCAATTTATTTATCAAAACTCTTATATTTAAGGCATATCAACTCCTTTTTATAAAATATATATTTAAATTTATAATTTGTAAATTTTGAACAATAGTCGCTTAATCCAGGTATTAATGACATTTTCCCGAAAGGATTGGCGGAAAATGCAACAAGTTGTCCGTTCTCCTTTTTTTAATCAGCGTACAGATGTCATCCGTTTATTAGATTTTTTGGAAGAACAGATGCTCTATCATCATTTGATACCTGATAAGGAAGAAGCACATAGGCATGTATATAAAAAGAAGCCCTATAATGCTCAGGAAATTCGTCAATTGATGAGCTTCCTTTACAAGAATGTAGAACAATATTTAAGTTTACAGGAGGTCTTTGAAAACAACGTACGAATCAAAACCCAGTTGGCTGCTGCTTATAGGAAGAGAAGCCTGGATAAAGCTTTTTTGCGCACGATTAAAGAAGCAGAACATTTACAAAGTCAACAAGTATATAGAAATGCCGACTTCTACCAACATAGTTTTCTTTTGCAACAGGAGAAATACCATTTCACAGCTTCTCAAAAGCGGCTTAGTGATCAAAATCTACAGGAGATTTCCGATAATCTGGATGTTTTCTTTATTGCTCAAAAGCTAAGGCAAGCTTGTTTATCACTTTCCCATCAAGCAGTCTATAAAAAAGAATATACAATAGGCTTGTTAGATGAAATTTTAGCTTATGCAGAACAGGAAGGATTGCTCAACTTAGCAGCGATAGCCGTCTATTATTATGCCTATAAGGCGCTCAGTACTCCGGCTGAACACACTTACTTCCAGACTTTTAAACAAAAGATATATAAACAAGGGCATCTCTTTCCGCATGCAGAAATCAAAAATCTATACCTCCTCGCTATCAATTACTGTATTAAGCAAGTCAACCAGGGAGCAATGGAATATTTTGCAGAAGGCCTGGATCTCTATAAGCAGGGCCTGAAAACTCAAATCCTGCTCGAAAACAATCAACTTTCTCGTTTTACCTTCTTAAATATTGTAGCTATGGGCCTCAAAGTAGGAGATCTGGAATGGGTAGAGCAATTCATTCATCAGTATCATCAACACCTCAACAAAGCTTATCAGGAAGGTTATTACAATTTTAGCTTAGCCCGGCTGGCATATCGACAACAAGATTATCAACGTGCATTAAAACATCTTGGATATCAAAACTTCAAAGATCAATTACTCGTCCTTGCGGCCAAGACCATTCAGTTAAAAATCTATTATGAAACAGATGAAATTGATTTGCTGGAAGCTCATCTTGAAGCGATGAATATGTACGTACGAAGGAAAAAGATACTAGCTTATCATCAGAGCAATTACCAAAACATCATTCGGCTAACCAAGAAATTGCTGGCAGTCAATCGCTTTGATAAAGAGGAGGTGCAAAGTCTACAACAAGCTATGCTTGCAGAAGAAATTCTCACAGAGAGAGAATGGCTACTGCAGCAGCTTGAACGATTCTGAAAATAACTTTATTCCCCTTATTTAATTACCAAGTTTATGGGTAGTAACGCTTTAAGAACATGTGGACAGATATTTATTAATAAGCACTTATGTACACTCAATAAGGGGAATAATCATGCATACTTTAACGCTTATTCCGATAAATATCATCTTCTAAATTAGGTATTATTTGTTATAAATGCAAATGAGGTTCACTTCTATGTAAACCTAGGCGATTGCCCGCTAAGCAATCCCTTCATTATCATCCCAACACATGCTAATTTCCACACTACTCATTTCTTCAGCATCAGTAACATTTGAAATCTCATTTAAATAAAATTCCATGCGCTCAATAAATTGGTCCCATTTATTATACCATCAAGTTAAATGATTACTTTTCTCTCATGCTGAATTTGTACTCTAAAGGTGTCATTTCAAATTTGCGCTTAAATGCAACCGAGAAATTATTAGGATGATTGTATCCCACTTCTTCTGCAATTGCCGAGATGCTTAAGTTGGAATTAACTAAAAGATTGCTAGCTTTTTCGAGCCTGACATTCGTTAGGAGTCTTATCACAGGGCTATTGAATAGTATTCTAAAACCAGTTTTAATTTTAAAATCATTGATACCAAAATGCTTTGAAAGGCCTTTTATCGTGAGATTTTCCTTACAATTGTTTTGAATATAATCCTTGATAGAATACAAAATGAAGATGTCTTCAGCGCTTAAAACATCTAATTTAGGGTTGTTAATTGCCTTGCCGCCATTCAAAAAAGTCTGAATCATAATTAATTCACTACGCTTTGCGCTAAACCAGGGCAGATGATCTTTGCCTTCTATAATTTCAAGTTGCGAATTAGGTATTATTTCATGCATGTATTCGCTATGTGCACAACTAATTAATGCATCCTGTTTTCGATGCATAATTAATGTTTGTGCTCTTACCTCTGGCAGGCTTCCTCTAACATCTATTTCAATATTCATTTCATAAAACACTTTGGCCGTATTGGGACTGGCACTTCTTCTCAAAAATCTTGACCATTGATTTTGGGTAGTTTCATCCTTACTAACACTTGGAGCCATTAGGGATAAACCAACCGCTTCCCCCCAATTATCAAAAATATGACGCTTAATCAAGTTATGCTGTCTCCGGTTTAAGCCATATGGATAGTCTTCAGATTTTATCCATTTGGGAAAGCTTCCAATAAGAATTAATTTATTCACCATTTCTGGGAAATTGGCGGCCAAATGAATGGCAAGGGGACCGCCTTCAGATAATCCGATGAAATTGGCTGACCTCACTCCTATGGCTTCCATGATTATTTGTAAGTCGCTTGCTCTTTGTTCAATATTGGGTAAATCAAGCTCATTAACAGTATCAGAGAGCCCTGTGCCTCGCTTATCGAAAAGAACCAATCTACTAATAGAAGCCAAATAACTTAGCCAGGCAGATAATTGTGGAATATTCCAGCAATCTTCAACATTGGTCACCCAGCCAGGAATAAAAACAAGGTATTCACCTTCATCTCCTACTACCTGGTAAGCCAGGTTTATATTACCTGATTTAGCATATTTCGTTTTGGGGACATGCATACAAACAAAAGTAAATATAATTTCTTTTCTGAATAATACTTTTCGCATAGATTATAATCCATATAGCATATCCGGAAGCACTGCTTTAGCCGATACTTTTGAATAAAAATTCAAAATGGTTTATCTGCTTATAGTACTCATTTCAATAATGGTTGTTTTTAGTCAATTTCAATCAAACATTCCGGTTGATAACCTATGTCAAAAATTCACTGATGAGCATTCACGGTTTTTTAATTGGCAGGGGTTAGACATACATTTTAAGGATGAAGGGAATGGATTTCCTATTCTATTCTTACATGGTACTTCTTCATCTGTACATGCATGGAATGAGCTAACTAATCTACTTAAAGCAAACTATAGAATTATAAGGGCAGATTTAATTGGATTTGGTATTACGGGCCCTCATCCTCAAAAAGATTATTCTATAGAAATGTACCTGAAATTTATTGATGATTTCATGGATTTCCTCGGTGTTAATAAATTCATCATAGCCGGAAATTCCTGGGGTGGAATGCTAGCCTGGAATTATTCGGCATTATATCCTCAAAAGGTATCAGGATTGATATTGATTAATTCTGCTGGATTTAAAATGGATAAGGTTCCTGCCAGATTTAAGTTAGTTCAATATTGTGCAGGCAGATGGCTTCTTAAAAATTCAACACCAAAATGGATGGTGAAAAGAGGATTGAGAGAAGTTGTTTATTCAAGAAAATTAGATAAAAAATCAGTAGAACGTTATCAGCTGTTGACACTTCGAAAAGGTAATAGACAGGCATTCATAGATTTCATCATCAGCCGTCAAGCTCCCAAACCAGAACTTTTATCAACTATACTTTCACCTACCTTAATTCTATGGGGCAGGCTGGACAAATTATATCCATTACATCATGCCCACTTATTTAAAGAACGAATCCCCAATGCACAATTAAATATTATCGAAAATGCTGCGCATATACCTATGGAAGAAAATCCATCAGAGTGCAGCACTATGATTAAAAAATTTATCAACGCCTTGCAAAACTCATAATCATGTGTTTTAAAATTGAAACTAAAGAAAATAATCCAATTCGCGGAAGAATTAACTCCTGGCTCTTACACATTCTTGATGATTATATGCACTCATTATATAGCAGCCAAAAAAAGAGCCTATTTCAAGATTTATCACAAACTGTTATAGAAATTGGTGCCGGTTCTGGAGCCAATATGAGGTATCTGAATCCGGGAGTACAACTGATAGCAATAGAACCGAATAAATATATGCACAGTAGGTTAAAAGACAAAGCTGATAAATACAGTATAGATATAGACATCATGAGCGACATGGCTGAAAAAATGACCATTGAAGATAATTCTGTAGATGTTGTTATCAGCACGCTTACCTTATGTACCATTGCAAATGAAATGGATGCACTGACAGAAATTAAACGGATTTTAAAACCCAAAGGGCGATTTATTTTTATCGAACATGTTGGCGCAGAAAATGGAACATTATTAAGAAAACTTCAGGAATTGATTTACAAGCCCTGGTTTTGGCTTTTTGAAGGCTGCCATACTTATAAAGATATAGCATGCAGTATTAAGAAAGCGGGGTTTTCAAAGGTTTGCATTGAGGATTTTAATTGTTACAGCCCATTTCTTCCAATAACATCTCAAATTTCAGGATATGCCATTAAATAGTCAGTTAAATACTAAAGGAGAGGATATAGCGATTATGGAAAAGAACCGAGTCGTTAATTGTACTGTCTGGAATAATGCTAACAGCAAAAAGGTTATTATCATCGCTCCTGCAATGGGAGTAGCAAGAAGGTTTTACAAAACCATTGCAACTCACTTCTTTAATTTATCCTATTCTGTCATTTCCCTTGATTATTACGGGATGTTAGAATATAACAATCAGGAGCAATCAAAGATAAGCTTGTGTGATTGGGGATTTAAAGATATAGATTCAGTAATTGAATATGCTAGCCAGCAGTTTCCAAATAAAAGTCTCTATTTTCTTGGCCATAGCATTGCTGGTCAAGTCTTTCCCTTGGCTGAAAACAGTTGTAAAATCAAAGCAGCGTATTTGGTAGCTTCACAAAATGTATCAATTGAAAACTGGAACGGATTTTCAAAACTAAAAGTGAATTTCTTTTGGTACTTCCTTATACCGTTTTGCATTAGGGTATTTGGGCATGTACCTGGTATTTGGTATGGTGGAAAACATATTTTGCACAAACCAATTGCCGAGGATTGGGCAAAATGGGGAAAGAGTAAAGCTGGTATTTTAAGTATTATACCCAAAGCCACAAGTAGGTATAAAAATTTCAAAGTGCCTACCAAATTTTTAAGCTTTTCAGATGATGAAATGCTTGCCCCATTAAAAGCGGTAGAGCATATTTACGAATCATATGGCTCTCCTATTAAGGAGCATGAGCATATTTACCCCGAAAGCCTTGGGATGACATCTATAGGCCATTTCAATTTCTTTAAAAAAGAATGTGCATTTCTATGGAGTAATATAGATTCTTGGTTTAAACATTTAAATAATGACTAACAAGAGTTTCGTAATTAAAAAGCTCCGCACTAAAGGCTAGTTTTATCGGCATTCAGTCATACAAATAAGGCTCCTGATTATATGCCATCTTTCTTATATTTTCCAATACTCTTTTCATATAGGTTTTCCAGAAGGTATTTGCGAATAACCAATTAATGGGATAAAGAAGAGGTATATTGGAGTGCAGGGAATAGGTGTACTCAATCAGGATTTTGTTGTGTTCAATTTGGGTGGTTTTCCATTCGCCGCAGAATTTATAAAAGCCTAGCATCCATGACTGGAATTCATCAACTTGAATCTTCCAGTACTGATTTTCTACTCTTTCAATTATTCTGTCGACAGATGCAAAACCGCCCTTTTGGGTGAGTGATTTTGCTGCATATACTTTTTTAGTTGAACCTGGTTTGCCCCAATTCTCATCATCACTCACATGAGTGATTTTGGGCATAATACCATAGCCTGTGTGAACCTTGGAAACATCACATAACATCGGTGTTTTAAATGCTCTTTCAAGAGAACATTCATAGATGGTTGAAACCTTTACTGTTGAGATCATGCGTCCATTATTTCTTAAGCAACTTAAGTGTTTGAATACTATCTTCTTGTCTAAGCTCCATGAAATATAAGCCCTCTATTAAATCAGAGACGTTTAAGGAGATCATCTTATTATTGGGTACTAATGTTTTAAGCAGCTTACCGCTAAGGTCATAAATTCGAATAGAATGAACGTTGGTTTTTGATTCAATGGTCAACAATGAACTTACTGGATTAGGATAAAATTTAGTTGAATGCGTTTCAAGCTTAGTAAGTGCGGTCGGATTTACAATTTCTGTAGTTGCCGTATTAGTTATAATAGGTGGATTAAAATCAAAATAAATGGCTGCTGTATTAGAAAATATATCACCAACAACTACATCACTCATCGGCTTAATCTTATAGGCTATAAATCCATGAGAGTCGGGCTCATTTGTAGTGCTATCTGGCAGATTGATATTGTCAAATATAAAATTGACGTTATTGCCGTCTGTAATTTCAACTCTCCCGGGGTGACTTAAGCTTTCTAGCTGTAAACTAGACCAATCGAACAACTCATCCAAAACATTATTCACCCTGATATTGATTGCACTTGCTGTGCCGGTGTTTTGAAAACGGATAATATAATGCAGATAATTATCGGCTTCTTCTATCGTTATTGCTGCTCCTTCTAAAACCCGAATATCATTAGGATCATAAGAATTAATAAGGGTTTGTGCTAAGTCAAAAGTGTTGTCGGCTTCATTTTCATCACCATTAAGTGGGTGAATAGTCGCAATTGAATTGAGCACATCTCCACTACTTGCTATCGGTGGAGCAAACACTTCAAAAGCTAAATCTATGTAGCGGGTCTCAAATGGAATTAGGTTAGAATAGTCAAAGCTTAGGGTGTTTGTGGTTTGGGCAGTTATGGTTTCTGATGCATTTAAAAAATTCAATTTAGTGTCATCAAACTGGAAGTCAATTGTTCCCGTTAATGGCTCAGTACCATTGTTTTTATACACCAGTCGATAGGATGTTTCAAAACCAGGCCTGGGATCATCGAAGTCTGGATAAACCACTACATTCAGGTCATGGACCATTTGACCGGCTTCAATACAAAAATCAGCCTCACTATTCGTATTGTCCAAACCAGTAAAGTCAAAAGTATGGCTAGCTGGATTGCTGACATAATAGGTTGGCAAGGCAGAAGAGATTGTGGTGGTAAAACTCTCTTGATTGGCTTGTATGATATAACTTCCATCTGCTTGCGTAAAAGTCGCAAAGGTATTACTGCCGTTGTCTGATTGTATCAATAAGTTTGGAATTACAGCATCTGAAGCATCACAACCATCCGCATTAGCATCCAAACTAAGGATACCAGAAATGGTATTGGTAAATGGTACACCTAAATTTTTAAACCAGGCCAACTTATCATCTTCATAAGAGGAGGTAACTAAATCTATTTTCCCATCTCCATTAATATCGGCAGAAGTGATATGGTTAATCCTTCCTATCAAACTGGTAATTTCAACTGCATCACCAAAACTGCCACTACCATCATTGGGAAACCAGATAAATTTTAGCCCTTCCGAAGAATTAGTAATCATATCCATATCTCCATCATCATCCATGTCCAAACTATAAATAACATTTGGGTTTTGAGGGATTTCTGAAGTGATGATCTTTTCCCCAAAAGTACCTTGTCCATCTTCGTTCAAAAAATATCCAACTTCGCTGGCAAACTGATTAACAAACATCACATCATTATCATCATCACCATCTATATCAGCAGCAAAAATGGAGCTGGGATAGTGCATTTCATC
>JAKSDI010000204.1 GCA_022360175.1 Chitinophagales bacterium | reverse complement strand
TCTCAGAAAAATAGACCACCAAACGCGGAGTTAGCTTTAATATTGTCGCAGTCCTCACTTTAATGGATCGACGCTCTCAGACCTAAAGGTATTCCCGGGCTGATTAGTTTATCTTTGTCGCAGTCCTCACTTTAATGGATCGACGCTCTCAGCATTCATTAGATTGCCCTTCCAGTATCTCCATTTCCTGTCGCAGTCCTCACTTTAATGGATCGACGCTCTCAGTCCAATTGGTATAGGGTGAGGAGTTTTTAATAAATACAGTCGCAGTCCTCACTTTAATGGATCGACGCTCTCAGGCATAACTTTTATAATATCTAACACACTGATTAACAGCATTCATTTTCAATACAAATCGTAAAAAGTGCCAAAATGAACAATTTCTCAATTTCATTTTTCAAAAGCTCATATCAACAAATGAGTATCATCATTATTCAAAGAACGGTTTAGGGATTCAGCTTCTCCCTCCCATAATACCTCTTTTAATCTTTGGGGTGCTACAGCTAAACAGAGTATGCTTTCACCTTGCTCCAGCACATTATCGATTAATTTCTTTACTGCTATTTTTAGCAATTTTAGTTCTTTCTGTTTGAAGGCATGTGCTAAAAATACAGATTTCTGGACACGTATACAACCTTTCTGTTGTAGCAAAAGAACCAGTTGATGGCGTAGTTTATCATCACTTATATCATAACATATGAAATAGGTATTCATAAACCTTCTGATTGACTACCAAAGTATAAACGGGCAACATAAGCGATTGTAAGGCAGACCATCATCACCATTACGATCTCTTTGAAATCTCCTATACTGCTACTTTTATTAGAGCTCCCCAGTAGTTGGCCAGAATGTTCATTATATGCTGCCAGATTTTGCTTGTCTTCTTCTGTGTATGGATCAGGGTGGCTTTTATGGCGCATGGTAGGATCCATAAATATAGAATCTCCTTGCTGATATAACCAAAATCGGACTCCTCCGCGCCCTCCACAAGCTCCTCTTCCTCTATCATCTTGAGGGCTACCATCCATACATATACAACCAATCCGTTGTCCCTCAGGGTAATCTGTCACTACTGCATCCCAATCAGAGGTACGAAAAACGGCTTCCCAATCATCTGAATCAGGTATCCAGTCAACAACAGTATCAGGTTCTTCTTCATAGGCATTCAGCTCATATTCTATCTGGTTGGCCGTTTCTTCATGAAAAGCTTTCATTAAGTCATCTGCATCAATAATAGGAATATCTGATTGAGCATTGACAATTTGGCTTAAGGCTAAAAAAATAAATAGTAGGTATTTCATTGGTTATTGGTTTATATTTCAAATTGGCTGTCTCGAAGTTTTGTCGCCAATTGGATAGCATCCATATCAATATGAAAACTCCGCCGCCGCTGTTTTCCCTGATAGATTTCTTTTTCATCCAGGTATTTCAAAAAGGTTCCTATCACTATATTTTTACCGGGTTTAGCCAACCAAAAACCTTCTTTGTCTTTGTTTATAAAAGCATCACTTGGGAGTTGTTCTTCAATACATAAAGACACAGCTGTCCATTCTGCCCAATGGCGGTACATCTCTATAAAATCATATACCAGAGTTGGCCTATTATATTCATCCGCATGTAATATACCTGCATAAGGATCTAAACCTGCTTTCATCAATGATAACTCTACCGTCGGATATAACATTCCATATAAATAATTGAGTAAAGCATTAAATGGATCGTAAGCAGGACGACGAACTCGTTGCTCAAAACGATATTGCTTAGGTAAAGCTTTTGACAACAACCGAAAATACTGCCTTGTAGCTACTCCTTCCCATCCCCTCATACTATTCTTTAAGTCATTGATATTTTTATACTTATGGGCTTGTCGAAATTGTTTATTCATTGCTTCGAGCCCCAGCTTACATTCGTGCCATTGTTGTTCACGGATACGCCCCTGGGTCATCAATTGAGTTAACACCTGTTCTTGTCCATATAAACGTTTACGCAATACTTTAGCCATATAATACAAGCCTTCAAGCCTTAGTGAAAAAAGAGCCTGCTGTTTGCGAATAGTACTTATTGAACCAAACTGGCCACTCCATACCTGTCCTAAAGGGCGCCCTATTCCATCTAGCAACAGGACAGGTATTCCTTCCTGTATAGCCAGTTGCAGGGCATCAGTACTCACTCGTACTCCTTTTGCCAAAAAAATAGCCTTTACCTTCCTTACTGGTATACTTCTCCCTTCTGCTTGCCGGGGCTTTATCCAAAAAAGGCCATTACGTACGCCCAGGAATGCCCCATAAGAGTCTAAATAAACCTGCATTATGCATCAGGCGAAATCAGTTCTCTCTGTTATCCATTTAACAAAACGTGGATATACAGCTATGGAATAAATACCCAAAGTAATAATTGTCAGAAACCACCATACTATATATTTACCAAACAATTCACCTCCTGAACCATAAAAACGGAGCCTTCTCCCTTCGATAATTGTATGACTGGCTTTCCAACGTTGTACCATTACTACTGCCCACGGAAAAGCGATACCTAAAGTAAGAGTAGATATAAGAAATGCTGCCAGGCCTACAAAAAAATAGTTCCTGGCTTTACCATCAAATTTAAATGTTTTCATTGACGTTCAATTAACATTGTTAATATGTCAAATCTAAGGTTTTCTTACATGAAAACCCAATATCAACCCATTTAATTTATAGATGTTCTACTAGCGTTTCTTAGCTTTTTTTTCCTCTATACACAACCTCCTCTCCTACTCTTCTCAGCATATCTCTATCTACCACATGCCGGCCTTCAAAAGAATGTTCCTGCAGGGACAAGCCTGTTTTATCAATTTCCCTGCGATAAAAATCCATACGGTCTGGTGTGAGGAATTGATCCTGATTGCCATATATGAAATGAATATCCTTATCCTGAAAAAAAGATAGATGGGGTTGATAATCAATGTCTTCAGGTATAGTACCGGCCCAAAGGATTAGTTGATGAAAATTGGGAAAATCCCGCATGATCCATCGCATTTGGGTAGCACATCCCTGAGAAAAACCAAAGAGAATAATACGAACATCTGGAGCCAGAGAAGGGACAAAATGATCGTATAACTGACTTAGGTAATTGGCATAATCATCGATCTCATCAAGGCGGGCTTCCTTTGTCATCCAGGATGCTTTGACATCTCCGGAAAGGCCATTCCAGTAGAAGCGCGATAAGCCTTCTGGGGCAATAATCAAGGTATCTTCGCGGGCTACCGCATCAAATTTCCGAATAAAATGTTTGGCCAATTGTCCATAACCATGGCAGGCAATCCAACAGTATTTAATAGATGTCCCTTTCGCTCCTAGTGTATAGTACCTGGCGGTACGGGAGACTTGCAATAAGTGTTCCTGAATCATAAGTGGGTGTAATAATAAGAACTCCCTCATTCTTCCATATCAGGTAAAAATGAGGGAGCTTCTTTCTGATTATTTTAAAGGGTTTTTAGAGGCTTCTTAATTTCCAAATATATCCTTTGTTCGATTATCCAGAACAGGTGCCGGCCTGGGGGCTTCATCCGAAACCTGATTAAATACTTTATCAATATAAACCCAAAGTCCATTTTCCAGTCGGTATCCTTCATAACTTCCATCTGGATAGGCAACAGTACCTTCTCCATGGGGGCCACTCATAGTAATGAGATGATCAAAAATGATGATTTCCAGGAGTTCATCATAATTGCATCGGGTACTTACCTCTGCTGAGTATTCCCTTACTATCCGCTTTACGGGCTGCTCCCCTTCCTTCACAAAAACAGCATGCCCAAAAACAGGATCTCCGTTTTGATTAAACTTCAGTACATCAATAATTTTTCGCTTTCTAAAAAAGGAATATGCATCAAAACCAAAGAGCGTATAATACCTGCCATCAGGCCCGTCTACTTCCTGAATATTATAATACACATTGCCATACCACTCGGCAGGCGTAAGTGATGCCTGACTCTCATTCGTCACATTAAAGGATCGATCCACCAAAGGGAAGAGTTTCAGATCCGGACTATTCATTTGTATCGCCCCAAAATAGCGGTAATCATCTTTATTGACATAAAGCTGCCATGTAAAGATGCGAAAACTACTATCCTGAGGATATTGAATGGATACCGAACGAAGCTGTTCAAATGGATAATCAAAAGAGTTTTCTACTTTTAATGCCTTTACTAATCTGGGAATCATTTCGCGACAAGCACCAAAACGATTTTCTTCCAGTGAATCATTAATAACTGCATAAGCTAATAGAGAAATGGTATCTTCCATTTCTTCTAAAAACTCCAAATTCTTCTCAGAAATCATTTTCACCTGTGCATCGGTCTTAACCACCAAGCCCAGGAGCATCAAGGGTAATAGTAACAGTACTTTCTTCATCGGGGGTTTTGTTTGATA
The DNA here is from genome assembly GCA_022360175.1 of Chitinophagales bacterium. Classification (GTDB taxonomy): domain Bacteria; phylum Bacteroidota; class Bacteroidia; order Chitinophagales; family Saprospiraceae; genus JAKSDI01. Next base: position 1,175 of record JAKSDI010000204.1, on the reverse strand, counting down.
ATAATCTAACGCAAGAACGGAAAAAAAGAAACTTGTAGTATCTTTTATCTCCTCTTCCGTTTGTTATTTTTATAATCCATAAAGATATACTCTCCTAGGCCCTGTAAGCTACTATAAAAAGCTTTTCCATTATTGGCAAGTGTAAATTGATCTACAAAACGCACCAGATATGGGTCCTGAGCAATCATAAAAGTGGTAATCGGAATATTCAGTTTGCGGCAACGCGTAGCCAGATTAAGGGTTCGGTTAATGATTTTTCGGTCCAGGCCAAAGCTGTTTTTATAATATTTTTTCCCCTTCTTAATACAGGTTGGCTTACCATCTGTAATCATAAATATCTGCTTATTAGGATTTTTGCGCCTCCGCAACAAATCCATTGCCAATTCCAGTCCGGCTACGGTATTGGTATGATAGGGGCCAACTTGCAGGTATGGCAAATCTTTAATTTCAATCTGCCAGGCATCATTTCCAAATACGATAATATCCAGCGTATCCTTTGGATAGCGGGTAGTAATCAACTCTGCTAATGCCATTGCGACCTTCTTTGCAGGTGTGATCCGATCTTCTCCATACAAAATCATTGAGTGAGAAATATCAATCATCAAGACAGTACTCATCTGACTCTGATAGAAGGTCTCATGCACTTCCAGATCATCATTTGTCAGTTTAAAATCATCTATCCCGTGATTGATCTGAGCATTTCGCAACGACTCTGAAACGGCGAGCTTATCCAGATGGTCTCCAAATTGATAAGGGCGCAATTCGGAAGTGAACTCATCTCCACGGCCACCATGCTTTGTGCTATGGTTTCCTCGTTTTGATTTTTTAATCTGCCCGAATACATCTTCCAGTGACTTCCGTCTAATGGCAATCTCCATTTTTGCAGAAGGCATAAAGTTGGCATCCGTTGGGCTGCGTTGCTCTATATATCCCTTATCTATCAGATCCTGAATGAAGTCTGCCATTCCATATTCTTCATTCGTGATGTTGTATTCATTATCCAGTTCTGTGAGCCACGACAAAGCTTCACTAACATCTCCAGAGGTGTAGACCAATAATTCCTGAAACAGCTTTAACAACTGATCAAAAATGGATCCTTGTCCCTGTCCGGGTACATATTCTGAAAACCTCCATCCAATCATAATATGATAGTTTCTTCTTACTTACTTACTTAC
>JAKSDI010000152.1 GCA_022360175.1 Chitinophagales bacterium | reverse complement strand
TTTGGAAGGCAAAAAAAACAGCTCCTAATAACAAGGTGCTTCCATTATAACTATCTGAATCATTAAAAATCATATTGGCATAGACCGCACAATTATCGGCAATGACCATTTTTTTGAAGAATCCCCAAAGTATCTGCTTTAGGCCATCTACTGCTTTGGCATATTCAAAATATTGCCTGCTGTGGAACTGAGGCAATAGATGTATAGCCCGTTCAATAGGGCCTGCCACTAATTGTGGAAAAAAGCTTACATAAGCAGCAAAGGCTAATACATCTCGAGTAGGCTCCAGTTTTCGTCTATAAACGTCTATTGAATAGCTCAGGGTCTGAAATGTATAGAAACTAATACCTACTGGCAACACGATCGACAAAGGCCTCATATCAATTGATTGGCCAAACCAGGTAAAAGCAGCGACGAAGTTGTCAAGAAAAAAATTGTAATACTTAAAATACCCCAACATCCCCAGATTCACGAATAAGCTAAGCAATAACCAAAGTTTACGCTTATTGCTTTGCTTCGCTTCTTGCAAACGAAGCCCTACGCCATAATCTACCAACGTACTAATGACGATTAAAATCAGGAAACGTGCATCCCACCATCCATAAAATACATAACTAGCCAGCAATAAAACAATATTCCGTAAACGCTGCTGCTGGCCATCTATAATCCAGTAAAGCAGAAATACCAATGGTAGGAAAACAGTAAAATCTATGGAGTTAAAAAGCATTTCTTGATAATAATGGAGCTACAAATGTATGATATGTTAATTACTAATCTGACATTATTGCGACACTGCTAATAAATATCCTCAATCCAATCATGACATATAGCTATTTTTCTCCTTATATTTGAAAGGTTACAACTGAGCGTGTGTTTAGAGGTAATCATTTGGGTTCCAAAAATCAATATTAAGAACCTCTCTACTCCTAATTTTATCACCCATAGCGCTGCTATGCGTTCAAAAATAGGCTTGTGAGAACCTCAATTTTGACTTTTTCACCTCCAAAGCACTACCTCTAAACACACTCTAAACCCTTATAGTGCTAAGTTAGTTATGAAAACAAATTATATTCTCACAACGCTCTCCATATCCACTCTATTAATATTGGGTATCTTCTTTGCTACTCAAAAAAATATATCTCAGGCTTCTCTTTCCGAAAAAGAATACCCACTTCCTACGAATGGTAAAACGATTGTCAAACTAGGAGAAGAAGGCAAAGAAAAAGCAAAGCGGGAAGCCTGGTTTGAAATGCTCCATCAAGCAGCCCCTGGTACTGACTGGAAACAACTGGAATACGAAACCAGAATGAATCGCCATCGCCATAGAGCTCGCGATATCCAATTCCGCTCCAACTGCGAACAAATTGACATCGCAGATGGATATCTAAGTGGCCGATGGACCGAATGGGGAAGTAATAATCAGGCTGGCAGTGTATTTGATACCGAGTTTGATCCTGAGACAGGTGATCTATGGCTTATATCCGCCGGAGGGACATTGTGGAAAGGAGACATCTATGGAGATCAATGGTCTGTTGTCAATCAGGATTTTCGATTCACTCCTGGCCTTTTGGAGTTCATTCCAAACGAAAACGATAGGCGTTTGATCGCATTTACCGGGCGACTACCCCATTATTCTGATGATGATGGTGTTTCCTGGACTGCCGCTACTGGTATTATACATAATGACAGTTGGGGCAATATCCACTCTCCAATTGTCATCAAAGGAGCCAGCCCAGCATGTTATGTCCTTGCTAAACCTACCTATTACGACGATATTAAACTATATCGATCCGTTGACAAGGGAGAAACCTACCTTCCCGTAAGCACTTTTAATACCTGGGATTTCAGGAAGCTTAAATTGATGACTCCCCATCATTCCAATCAACTCTATCTGATTGAGAAAATGGATAATAACGCTGCCAAAATATACCTGGCAGACCCTGCTACTGGCCAATTGGAATGGATCAATCAAAATAGCAATATCGATTATGGTGGTGCCCGAGCTAATATGGCAGGATATCAGGATGAAGAAGACAACCTTCATCTATATATTTATACCAATCCGGAAGAAGGAGTATGGGAAGTACATCGATCCATAGATGGTGGCATCAACTGGAATTTGGCAGGTAATTTACCTACTTCGCCATGGGATGTAGGGATATACATCGATCCTTCCAATCCAGAAGTGCTCTATATGGGTGAAGTGGAGTGCCATCGAAGTATAGATGGCGGACAGCATTGGGAAAAAATAAATGATTGGTGGGAATATTATGATGATGTTGATGGTAAACTCCACGCAGATATTATGCATTTTGCGGGATATCAGAATGCAGAAGGTGAAAACTTCCTGTTAATTTCTAATCATGGCGGTATTTCTATCTCTTATGACAATCTGGAAACAGCCCAAAATATATCGCTTACAGGACTAAATGTAAGTCAATATTATAGCGTACGTACTGATCCTTTAAACAGCCAATACGTTTATGCAGGGTCACAAGACCAGGGCTTTCAACGGTCTCATGATTTTCAGAGCGAACCCACTGCCGCATTCGAGCAAGTTATTTCAGGAGATTACGGCCATATTGTATTTGGCAATGATGGGCAGCATCTATGGACCGTCTATCCCGGTGGATGGGTGACTTATTACAGTACCCCACAATTTGGTTCTTACACTGGTGCATACGAATTAATATCGGAGGAAGAATCCGTATGGCTTCCGCCTTTAATGCCGAGCCCCTACCCTAGTGATGATGATGTTTACATGGCAGGAGGTAATATAGATGGCGGCCCAGGTTCTTATCTTATCCGCCTCGACCCTCAAGGAAATAGTATCCAGGCAGAACAAATAGATTTTAATTTTTCTGAAAATTCAGGAGGCGGGCAGCTTTCTGCTATAGCAACAGCACCCTCTGACTACTATCGCTGGTATGCTGCTACAACCAATGGCCGTTTCTTTTTCTCTGAAGATGGTGGTTATGAATGGGAACAAAATGTCAACTTCATTCCTGAAGGGCATTATCTCTATGGTCAAACGATATGCGTATCTCCAAATGATCCACTTACTGTCTACCTGGGAGGGAGTGGTTACTCTAATCCCCCAGTCTATAAAAGTACAGATGGTGGTGAAAATTTTATAGCCATGTCTGAAGGTTTGCCAGCAACTCTTGTTTTTGCGCTGACTTCCAATGAAGATGAAAGTTTACTATTTGCAGCTACAGAGGCAGGGCCTTATGTCTATGTAAATGCACACGAACAATGGTATGATTTATCGGGCTTATGTGCTCCGGCACAAACCTACTGGTCAGTAGAATACCTTGCTGAAGAAAACATAGCTCGCTTTGGTACCTATGGCAGAGGTATCTGGGATTTTGAAATAACCAATTTATCAAATACGGAAGTTAAAGCACAAGAACCAATCAGCCTTTATCCTAATCCTGCTTCTGACTGGCTCAATGTAGCACTGCCTTCCGGCAAATGGGCTTTAAACCTGTATAATTCCAATGGGCAAATGATAAAAAGCTGGAATGAACTACAGGGAAAACAGCAGCTCAATTTACATGGCTTAGCTACAGGAGTATATTTCTATGAGATCATCAATGTCAATGGAAAACAAAAACAGGGGAAGTTATTTATTAGGTAGCATGCCCCAAATTCCCGGATATTTTGAAATATCCGGGAACTTTGAAAAAGGCATTATAAAATTAGACAAGCACATATTTAATCTTTAACAAATTTTCGCACTGTCACATGCCTGCCTTGCTCTACTTTTAGAAAATATACGCCTGCTGGCAAATCTGTTACAGATACTTCCATTGACTGTAACTTTGAAGTCAAGTGAATAGGTTCAGAATAAACCTCTTGCCCCATAGTATTGTAAATGGACAGGACAGCTTCTACTTTATTAAAATTCTTCAACTGAATATTTAAATAATCACTAGTGGGGTTGGGATAAACTTGAAGTGTTGTAGAAAAAGGCATTATCATGGGAGTAGATACTATCATGTCTTCGTCAATAATAAATGTTAAAGCACGCATTGTTGTAGAAAGCAAAAAGGTATCTATTACCCCTTCCTCCAAAGTCACTCTACGCTCTTCCCGCACATTTATACCTAAGGCATACCAGCCAGGTTGAGTGGGACGATCCCAATACATGTAGGCTCCAACAGGCGGTATCATATATATACTATCCGATGCTTCTGGTAAAGAGTAGCCTTCAGCCGGGAAAGGAGATAAAAAAGAATTATAGATATCAAGTATCCCAAAAATTTCATCTGATGCTACATCAATGGGAAAAACCACAACACCATTATCATCAACTGTAAATTCTCCCTGTTTACTAAAAAACTCAGGAGAAGTATTAAACTGTAAAGTTTCGGGTTCCTGATCATAAATAACCAAGGTGTCATAAATACTCAGTATTTTTTCACCAGAATTTTCTATATTAACAAGCCCCTCAATCAAAAAACTATCCTGAAATCCCATGACAAGGATACCTGTAGTATCATAAATATGGGTGCCTTTATAAGTATCCAAAAAATAATAATTCCCATCATAAAACCCCAAAGGTATGCTTACATCTGAACTGAGGGTATCAAGTGGGGTACCATCTCCCCAATCATACCTGATAAAAGACTTTCCTGCTGATTGCCTCCATACCCAGGCTTCTACAATGGCATAATCGGCATATATCTCCTTATATACTTCAGCTGCATAAATCCGTTGTGCACCGATTGTCTGTGGAATTAGAGCAATTGCGATCCACAGTAATACTGAGATGTAAATGAATTTCATATATTCCCAATTTGAGCCCCATAAAGGCAGTTAAAATATACTACCTTTCTCGCGCCTTCTCTATATATTCTGACTTTGGCTTCCCCAATGATCAACACCTAAGCGGTCATTAAAATATCCCCTCCTCTAATACCTTAAGAATATCAGATATGGGCTCTGAAGAAATGATTTCTGAGCTAAGGCACAAATGAAAAAGAAATTTTCCAGATACAGTTAAATGAATGATCCTTTGCTATCTTCTACTTTCCTTAAAAGCCTCGTTCAATTCTTTGAAATCCAATTTACCGCCAGTAGATTTTAGATAATCTACTATAACCAATGCTTTGTTAAGACGAGTTTCACTGCGCTTAGGAGAACCTGCTATATGAATCAGATTGCGCTGCTTGCCTGGAGTCAGCGCATGGAATAATTGATTACCTTCTTCATCAATTTTCAATAATTCACCTAATTCTTCTGGCATAGGTAAGCCATATTTACTATCATCTTTCCAAATGATTGCACTTACTTTAGTCCCCAATTGTAAGCCTAATTTCTTACGCCTTTCCTTATTGACATTGATAAAATACTGCCCGTCTCCTTTAGGCATTAAAGCACATTGAAAGCTTTCAGTACCGTTTAACTCACACACTACTCTCTTTTCTCCAGCTTGCAAAAAAGGCTGTACTACATCATCAGGAATACAAATGTGAAAACTCCAGAGATCGGAATCAAAATTTTCAATGATGGTACGAAATAAGGCACTCTTCATAACAAGCTTACGTAATTGGCTCAGGGGTAATATGTTCCTCTCCCAGCAGTTCTTCATATAGCTCCATCATCTGGTGAGTGAGGGGTTCACCAGTAAATTGCTCGGCATGCTGTAAGCCCTGTTTTATCATTTGCTCTCGATATATGCTGTCGCCAAGTATTTTCTCAATTCCTTCGGCTATTGCTTCTGGCTGAGCGGGATCAACAAGATAAGAACCAGGACCGCCTGCTTCAGGAAGAGAAGATATATTACTCGTTATAACAGGCGTTCTGCTAAATAAAGCTTCTAGCACAGGTATCCCGAATCCCTCAAAAAAAGAAGGATAAAGAAAAAGACTGGCATTTTGATAGATCGCTGGTAAATCATCAAAATCAACATCTACAAATAATACCCACTTCTCCAGTTGATGTTGTGTTATAAAGTGCTGTACTTTCTGGCGATAGCTTCCTCCTTTTCCAACAACAACCAAAGGAAGTCTTTCTCCAGCAGGAATTTGTTCAAGAGCCTGAACTATACCCAATAAATTTTTACGTTCTGTAATAGAGCCCACTGTCAACATATATTCTGTTGGGAGCTGATAGCGTTTCCTTATTGCTTCCAGTGTTTTTTTGGTCTTTTCCTGCATATAACGTTCATGGCAAGACTGATATATAACGCTAATTTTTTCTTCTGATATATTGTAAAAATCTATGATGTCCTTTTTGGTACTATCACTAATAGCTACAATGTGATCAGCATGTTCGCAAGCATATTTAAACTTGAAATCATAGATCATCCTGTCTAAAGCAGCATACTGCCCAGGATAACGCTTAAATATCAGGTCATGAATAGTAACAACAGATTTAACCCCTATTGAGTCAAGTCCCAAAGGAAGTTCATGACTCAATCCATGAAATAGCTGAACTTTGTGTTTTCTTATATCTTTTTTAATACCTACACTCCGCCACCATGCTCCTGACCCGCGTTTAGGCAATTGCACATTATATAAAGCACTATTGAGAAAGAAATGGGTTTCTTCGTTTTTTACAACCTTAGGAGTATAAAGGAAATAAGCCTGATCAGGGTAGTATTCAGCCAGGTTGGACAATAAGGTTCTGCTATAGTTACCCAGGCCTGTAAAATTATTAAACAGCCGCTTTGCATCAAAGCCTATTCGAAACATAAGCGACTTGGTTTACTGTTGAAAGGAAGAGGTATAAATACACTATAGGTAGATTCAGGAGGTTCGTTATCCATAGCTACTTATATAATTTTATATTATGAAGTTGTTTAAGAATTACTGCGATCGTCAAAAAGTAGTGATTTTGCCCTAGTTGAGTACGGAACGAAAAATAGGACAAAAAGAATGTTTTTGGACATTATGAGTAGTTTTAAACAACTTCTATACAGCAAAGCTTTCACCGCAGGCGCAGGTACGGGAAGCATTAGGATTGTTGAAATGAAAACCTTTACCATCCAGGCCACCACTAAATTCCAGGGTTGTATTGCATAAATACAAAAAGCTTCTAAGGTCAGTAACTACCTTTTCGCCATTATCTTCAAAAACCTGATCGTCAGGTTTCGATTCATTGGAAAACTCCAACTGATAGGTCAATCCAGAACAACCACCACTGGTCACCCATACACGTACGAAGTAATCGTCGCCATATCCTTCTTTTTCCCGTATTTCTGCTATTTTCATTTTTGCACTTTCTGCAACGAAAACCATCTTCTTAATTTTTATTTAGTACTAAGATAGTAAACATCACATATATAAAGCAAGTTCATACAGTGAAGTTGTTTAAGTAAGTGATCAATATTACTTAAGAATGCCTACTGAATTGATTGAAATCATTTTTTTCAAACAACTCCAATTATTTAATCTACAGCAAGCCCTCTTTATACATCTCCCAAACAGGACTACGATCTCTTATTTGTGAAACCCCCTTCACAATCGCTTCTATGGTATATTCGATTTCTTCTTTTGTTGTAAATCGGCCAAGGCTAAAACGCATAGAACTATGAGCTTCATCACTCGTCCTTCCCATAGCAGTAATAACATGAGAAGGTTCTACAGAAGCAGAGGTACATGCTGAGCCAGAAGATAGCGCTACCTTCTGATTAAAAGTCATCATCACACTTTCTGCTTCTGCATATTTAAAAGCGATATTGCATACATGGGGCAGCCGGTGCTTTCTACTTCCATTTATACTTGCGTCCTCTATTCTTTTCAGCAAAGCTGATTCTAATTGATCCCTTAAAGCAGCCAAACGTGCAGCATCAGACTGCATATCTGAAAAGGCAATCTCTGCGGCTTTTCCAAAACCAACAATACCTGGTACATTGAGTGTACCGGAACGCATCCCCTGTTCATGCCCTCCTCCATCTATTTGTGGTGTAATTTTCACCCGGGGCTGACGTCGGCTCACATATAAAGCTCCCACTCCTTTAGGGCCATACATTTTGTGGGCAGAAAAGGCCATAAGGTGTACTCCTGTTGCTTTAGGATTTACAGGAATTTTCCCCACTGCCTGAGTAGCATCACTCATTAACAAACAACCATGTTTATCACAGATTGCTCCAATCTCCTGCATTGGTTGAATTACCCCCGTTTCATTATTTGCCCACATAATAGCAACCAATATGGTATCAGGCCGTATTGCTTCATCTAATAATTCCAGCTTGACTAATCCCTCCTGATCTACATCAAGGTAAGTAATTTCTCCTCCCAGTTTCTCTATTTTAGCACAAGCATCTAATACTGCCTTATGTTCTGTTTTGAGGGTAATAATATGCTTTCCCTTTCGGCGATACATTTCAAAAACACCTTTAATCGCCAAATTATCCGACTCCGTAGCTCCTGAAGTAAAAACAATTTCCCTAGGATCGGCCGATACCAATCGTGCAATTTGCTCTCTGGATTGCTGTACCGCTTCTTCTGCGACCCAGCCATAAGGATGACTTCTACTAGCAGCATTACCCGGCTTTTCATAGAAATATGGCCACATCGCATCTACTACTCTTGGGTCACAAGGAGTGGTGGCATTATTATCGAGATAAATTAATTCAGGCTCTTTCATGTGTTTAAATGATTTCTGTGGCTACACCAGATTACAGAAATAATTCTGCACATCTGCAGCCGCTTCGCTCTCCCATAATGTTTTTTAATCATACCCTTGTGTGTTAATTATGATTAATAAATATCATGGTCGGTTCATAATCTAAATATAATTACTTCCTGCAAACATCTGTTAAGTAGTTCACAATATTAGGCTACCAATAAGATGATAGATATTTTGTGCTGAATCGCGACGTGAAAACCGCACATCCATAAGGACGTAAGGATTTGAGTAACAAAGATTCAGTGCAAAAGATCATCCTATTATTATGTAGTTTAGTTTTGTGAACTACTTAAATATAAAACTTAGAAGACTATAATTGGTTTCAATGATATTAGCTACTTTAGCTATCCTTCAGATATAGTCAGCCCGTGAACAATAGGATTATGGACGAAAAAACATTTATCAGCAATCTATATAAAGCAAATCAACAAGCCGATCAGATTCCTTCTCCTGATGCTGTATGCAAATGGCTGGAGGGTCTACTGGATTTAATGTTTCCAGAGCTATCAAATAATCGTTATAAAAACCAGCGGGAATTTGAACAGCGTTATAATCAAATTAAATTGGAGCTTTACAATTTGCTGGAAACATTGGAAACAATGCTACCGGATAGTGCTCAAAATATTGAAGATGCTTTTTTAGAAGCCCTCCCCAATGTGTATCGCCTTTTATTATTAGATGCTGCCGCGATTCTTAGCGGTGATCCCGCAGCGGTTAGTCAGACGGAAGTCATTCGTACCTACCCAGGGTTTAGGGCAATTGCAGTATTCAGAATGGCACACGAATTTTATCAATTAGGTGTCCCTCTAATTCCGCGTATCCTCACCGAACATGTTCATGGGCTTACAGGTATCGATATACATCCGGGAGCAACAATTGGCGAACGTTTCTGCATTGATCACGGTACAGGTATCGTCATTGGTGAGACTGTCGACATAGGAAACAACGTAAAAATTTATCAGGGTGTTACCCTTGGTGCCCTAAGTGTACAAAAAGAACTGGCTCATGTGAAACGGCATCCTACCATCGAAGATAATGTAGTAATATACTCCGGTGCTACTATACTTGGAGGCGCTACTATAATCGGACACGATAGTATTATTGGTGGTAATGTATGGCTTACTAAAAGTGTGGCTCCATATAGTAGAGTCTATTATGATGGTATGGTACGCCAAAAAGCACAACACGACAAAGTTTAAAATAATCCTCAATTAACAACACACATGCCCAACATAATTAATCTAATAGGAAATACTCCTCTGGTAGAAATTGAAAATATCTTTAAAAAAGAGGGGGTCAAAATATACGCCAAACTGGAAGGGCAAAACCCTGGTGGCAGTGTAAAAGACCGCGCTGCTTATGGTATGATTAAAGGCGCACTCGATAAAGGAATACTGAAACCAGGTGTAAAACTGGTAGAAGCAACCAGTGGCAATACGGGTATAGCACTGGCCATGATAGCCAATATGTTTGGCATTGATATCACCCTGATTATGCCGGAAAGTGCTACCCCTGAAAGAGTTGGTACGATGAAAGCTTACGGAGCAGAAGTAGTCCTTACACCTGCGGCAAAAACGATAGAATATTCTAGACAGTATGCCGAAAAGCTGGCTGAACAGGATGATTATCACATGCTCAATCAATTTGCCAATAACGACAACTGGGGAATGCACTACCGCACTACCGGCCCCGAAATATGGCGTGATACCCAGCAGGAAATTACTCATTTCGTTTCCTCCATGGGTACTACAGGAACGATCATGGGCACTTCTCGTTTTCTGAAAGAACAAAATGAAGAGGTACAAATCATTGGAGTACAACCAACAGATGGTTCCCGCATCCCCGGCATACGTAGATGGTCACCAGCCTTTTTGCCCAAGATTTACGATCCAAAACGGGTAGACCGTATCATCGATGTATCTCAGGATGAGGCAAAAAATATGATGCGCCGCCTGGCAAAAGAAGAAGCCATTTTTGCTGGTATGAGTAGCGGAGGAGCTTGCACTGCTGCTATCAAATTAGCAAAT
>JAKSDI010000203.1 GCA_022360175.1 Chitinophagales bacterium | reverse complement strand
TGTGAAACTGCTCGCTTTTGCATGTTTTCTAATATTTTGAAAGGCCTCCTTACAAATCAGCAATACGTTACGTTTTTCTAAACTGGAGAGATGGATATCAGGTAAGTTATTTTGAATATCAAATTGTACTTGAATGTTTATAGAAGAGGCAAAATTACGTGCTAATTGGCATAATTGTTCAGCGAGCAAAGAAACAGTAGAATGCTCATCATCAAGTACCCAAATGATTTCCCTCATATTTTTGATAGACTCATCTGTGAGTTCATGAATACGGTCTACATCTACTTCCATCTCAATACCTTGGCTTTTAGCATAACGTACACCATCCGCTAAGTATAATATGGAAGCTAAATTGCCCCCTATATCATCATGCAGTTCTGCAGCAATGCGTTCTCTTTCTTTTGAGATACGGGCCTGATTTGCTCTAATTCTCTTCTGCTTTGCAATCTCTCTCCTCAACAAGATTAAATAGCCTCCACCTATGAGGCTCAAAATAGCTAAAGCAGCTAATAGTTTAAACCACCAGGTGAGATAAAAGGGTGGATGAATAATGACATCAATTTTTTTTTGAGCAGTGGTAATGCCATTTCTGTTGATGCCCTGTATTAGGAACTGATACTTTCCAGGAGGGAGTTTAGGATATCTGGCTACTCCACCTGCTTCAATGAAAGTTGCTTGATCTTCATAGTTCAACATTTGATAAGAAACTCCTGAAAATGCTGATGGGTTAAGTTCTTTAGTACTTATGCGAAAGCTCAGCGTATTCTCATTATAACTCAAGTCAAGTGATTCGAGGTATATGGGGTTTCGTTTTTCATAGGGTATATTATTAATCAGAAGATCAGAAATATAGGGCTGGCTAAAAGATAATGTATCCTGTGCTATGATTGGATCAAAAATAAAACATCCTTCTGAATGGGTGAATAATAGCTGCCCATCGGGAAGTGCTATAGGAGCTGTTTTTGCAAAATATTCACTAGTTAAACCATCTTTCTTTGAATAATAGATGCTCTTACTTGTGTAGGGATTGTAACAGAACAAGCCTTGTTTAGTACCTAGCCATAGATTTTGATATTTATCCTGAATCATAGCGTTTACCCATATATCTTTAAACTTTTCTCCTCCTGAGAAAATACGCTCACAGCCAGTATCGGTCATTAAATGTAGTCCATTTGAAGTGCCTAGCCAGATGGTGTCGTTATTTCCTTTAATAGAAACAGTGAGCTCGCTACCAACATATGCCTTATTTTTTATCGAAAACTTATTCTCTTTATATGTACTTAGCCACGCTTCTACTCCATGATAAGATAATATAAAAGAAGAATCTGTTAATGATGTAATTGTAAGGAAGTCATCTGCTTTATATGCGGAAAAGTCATTGCATGTTGATAATTGTATAGAGTCTGTCGTTATTTTTACTTCTTTTATTCCATTAGCAGTCAGTATTATAGTAGTCCCATCTTTTGAAGAGAACAATCCTTGAGAAGGAAAACGAATTAATTCTTTATGTAATTTCTCTTGCATTAGTATATTATAAATTGCTATTTTTTTTTGCCCAAGAATATATATAATATTATTCCTTATGTGCAACCGACTTATCTCATCATTGAGATTTACATTAAAACCTAATTTTTCAATAGGAGCATCAATTTTCTCTAGGTTATTCAGATTTGTAAATAGTAGGTTGCCTTGATCAGAAAGGAAAAAAACGTTTCCCGTATTTATAACCAGACCCGCTGGTATGAAATCTAGCGGTAGTTTTTTTTGTCCGAAAGTATTTTTTGTAATGAGGTTTATCCCCTTTTTTAAATAACTCAACCATATATTGCCTGATTGATCACTATTGATTTTCATTGGGGCATCACTTAAGGAGTGACTTAAAATGTTGACTCCCTCATTAGACTCATTAAAAGTATATAATCCAACTCCTCCTTCACTTGCCCAGATTTTTTTACTCCTTTTATCAGTTAGTAAAGCATAGCAACTATTACCTTGAATAATAGGCAATTCTTCAAATCCAAGATTGTCTTGATTCCATATGAGTTTTTTAATACCACTCATAGTTGAAACATATACGGTATCATCCGATATAGGTTCAATATCAATAACTAACTGATCAATAGGTAATAATTGAAATTCTATTTGAGCAGATGACGGAGAATAAGTAAACAATTCTATTCCTTTTCCATTAAACCAGGGACTGCCCCAGATTCGTATAATTTTATTATCAGTTAGTTGCTGAACTTTAAAATCGACGGATTTGGTTTCTCCACTTAATGTTTTGTACTCATTTGTTAAAGTATTAAATTCCCATAAATGATCTCCTGCTCTAAGCCAAATAGATTGACTGGAGCTATCAAAATGGAAACATCGATATTCTTCTTGAATTAAATTCTCATAAACGTCATTAAATTGGTAAGAGCTAACTTGACCTAATTGTAAATCTAAAGCATGTAAAGCAGAGTATGTGCTAAACCATAATTTTTGGTTATGATCTTCATAGACTTTTGACTGAACGTTTTGATCATGGATAATATCAGATGATGGGTCATGAATGGTATAGTGTTCGATTAAAGTACCGTCATATCGATACAAACCTTTAGAGTTGCCAAACCAATAAAACCCATCATCTGTTTGAGTAATAAAAGCAGTATAATCTGTATTGGGGATAACTTCTACTGAAAAAGTCTGAATAGCTTCCTGAGGTGTAATAATTTGGAATGATATAAACAACATAAAAAACATGCTGCCGATTTTTTTTATCGCATCATTTTGATATCTCATTTTATTGTCGTGCTTTTAAGAGTTTTCTCAAAAGGTTGATAAAAATAGTCCATTTATCCTTTCCGTAATTGAAAATTAGAACTATAAATGGAGTCATCAATAATGATATTAAAGAATATTCCTAAAAAATCACCTTCACTCTGACATGCCTTTATTTGGATCTCCAATAATTATTTTTTTAAATAAAGTATTGGAAATTTGTATGGCATTGAGCGCATCTTTTCTCCTTTCAGGAGAAAATAAACCCGCTGCACTACTTCTCATTCTCGAGGTGGCTTCCCACCAATCTGGACAAGGAAGCCCTAATAATGCAGCTGGCATATGCACTTCACTTGTTCCATTATTGCCACTAAAGTCATTACCTGCGGAGTATACTGAATCCTGATCTGAATAATCTGGATTTGTTGTGACGAAAGGTTCTGCTTTTAATGTGAAATATCTACTTGTAGTAGTATTTCTCTCATATTTAGAAATTCGAGATTTTAATTCAGACCTATGGTTCGTCATATAACCATAATTGATAACGGAACCACTAAAAAAAATATCGTCATAATCTTTTGTATCATCAGCTAGATAAAAGTATAGCGTTTCTAAATCAGTTCGAGTAAAAAAAACTTTTTCTGCCCAATCTCTATGAAAACGTAATTTGGAAACTTTTTGATAGTTAGAATCTTTTAGTTCAAATTTATTAATAGGACTAAAATATGTTATAGGGACACCTTGAGTATCATTTTTCCCTATAATGTTGAAAGGTTCTTCATAATTTAGATTGTAGAAAGTGTGCCTTATTTTTTTTGCAATTGGTGTAAAAGTAGCATTGAATATATTTAGAATATCTGCTTCTGAATCTGTGAAATTTAGCGTATAATTTGTAATAGGTTGACTATCCCCTAAGGGAGGCCCTTCTAAATAAACAATTTCTACAGAAATATCTTGGGGGCTAATAGATTCTCCATCATTACCCTTCTTAATATTTATGAACATACCAATTAACCATTTTTGATCATCACAGGTAGTATTATCATCACTGGTGGTATTGTCATCAACGGAACTTTCATCTTCGCTGGGGTATCCTAAACAATTTTGTAATGCTTCTTTAATATTGAGAAAAGTAAATCCAAATTCATCTTCTTCAATTTTCTCTAATGATGAGCCAGGATCAAAGTTTGGGTCAATCAAATATTGAGGAATACTATTTTGGTCATAAGTTTCAAAATCTGGCATAATATCAATATTTTAATATTTAATAAATCAAGACGCTTAGTTGAATATTTATTGCAAAGTTATGCCACTCTCACCTTTAGAGCCATATAACATTTATCATATAGCATAGCGCCAAAAACCCTCCCATCTTTGCAATATCAATTAAAAGAAATGACAATATCTATAAGAATAATTAGATGCTTATTAGGACTAGTATGATTTTCTACAACTATAAGAGAAGATCATCTGCATCAGAGTGATACATATCATTTGAGGTTATGTTTCCACTTGTCCCATTGTTGCGTTATTTCTGGGGGATCTATGATTTCTAAGTTGTCATTTTATCTCTTTAAGAGATCAAATTATTAACCAAAAAGCAATTAAAATGGAAAAAAATTGTGCAAAGCAAATTATGAAAGTAAATAGTTTGCTTGAAAAAGTGTGTGTTCAACATCAAAATTCAGCCAAACCTTGTAAAGGGAAAACTACGTCCTGTAAATGTTCGAATCCAGATAGCAATAAAGTGGACTTAGTACTTCTAATTGATTCTAGTTCTACAATGAAAGATAAAGTAAGCATCATTAATAATTCAATCAATAATGGTTTACTGGCAGCAGCAAGAAAGTGTAATGCTGATATACGCCATATAGGCTTATGGGTTGATGGGAAAGAACCAGGCTCTACTACCTCCCAACATCTAGGAGGTAATACAGGCGTTTTCGAAGCATCGCATCAAATGTATTTAGAAACACTAGGAATAGAAAGCCCTTTTTATCATGATGAAATAGATAACATAAACAGCTTTTGGCAACCTTATGAAAAAGGAGCTGCTGCCATATCTGATATTAGCAAATATTTTGACTGGAGACCTGATGCTTGTAGATCGATACTTTATTTCAGTGATACGAAGTTAGCAGGTTATGGTTCAATAAATACAGACAATGACACAGCTGTAAATATAGCTATAGAAATTGCCAATGCTAATGGTGTTAGTTTGTTTGCTCATCGACTGGATCCTACTACCTACATAGGGCCAATGAATATAGAAGAAGTAGATGAAGACTATAAAAAATTATGCTTATCTACAGGAGGATATGCGGAGCTGGGAGGAACTGCTTCAGTACGACTATATACGCGTTTGATTGAAAAAGCTATTTGTGAATGTAAGCACAAATGTATTTTAGTAGAAAAGCCAGAAATAAAACCTTGTATTAGTATTTCTTGGGGTGATACTAAATGTGATGGCTTGGAATCAGATGATTGTCAAGTATTTTGTATAAAAGTTTGTAATTGCTATTCAAACATTGCTTTTAAAGATTTTGTGATTGCACAAATTCAAATTACTGATGATGAAGGAAACCTAGTTCCAATACTACCTAATGGACATTATTCAGTAGAACCTGTACCTCTTGGTCCCATCTGTTTTGGAGATATATTGCCCTGTGTCAAGGGACAGTCTAATTGTGTTTACAGACAGTTTATGATCAAAACATCAGGGGCTAAGCTTGGAAGCTATCAAATTCATCTAACTGGTATCTGCTTTGGTATAGAAATGAATTATACAGATTCACTATGTTATAGTATTGATATCTGCTAAAAGTAAAGTTCATTTAAGAACCAAAATAAATTTTAAATGAAACTCTGAATAGTTACCGCCTGAATCTTCCTTGGGAAGAAAGCAGTGATTTCAGAGAAGGTAGTTTCAATTCTTTTTCGCATAAATTTTTAATGAATTCTATAGCCGAATTATCCGGCCGTTTGGAATTTGATTTTCGAACCGTGAGCAGGCAAATTGATATTGATGCTTTGAAATGCCGTAATATCATGATAGGAGCCTGCACAAATGAAATACTCAATAGGCAAGCCATCTAGAGTAGTAATCACTTGAATTTTAAAGCCATAGGAATACTCTCTTTTGGTCAAGTTTTTACCTCTATAGGCTTGCCCTTGAATCAGTTTGCACCTTTTGATTTGGATGTTTCAACAAACGGCTATAGAAAATGAATCAATCATATATAGACTACTCAAATTCAATTCCTTTTAAAGGGAAATTATAACCCCAAACCTTTAGTTGACGTTAAATACAAGGAAAGTACCTCTCACACTAAGCTTTTCTTTTAAGACTTTCTGTATGTAATTACACCAAGCCGTTGTTATATGATGATATGCACGAATCATTAGTGTTTATCACAAAATACAACTCTAATTTTCTACAGCTCTTGCAAAATTTGGAAATAGGCTATATCTTTGTCGAATAAATATTCGATTAATGTGAAGCAAAAAGATTTACATAAAGAATCAACTATAATTGAAAAGACGCTGGATATAGTCTCCGAAACAGGCATTAAAATGTCAGTATTAGCCAAGCATGTAGGGGTTTCGCCATCAACCCTTTATGTGTATTTCGAGACGAAAGAAGATTTAAATGTTTTAAAAGACTTGGATGAAAGTACGATTTATGCGGTAATGTCTGGTGTCGCAACACAAATGATTAACATTATTAAATCCGAAAAACTAAAGCTTAGCAAAAAAATGAAGAAGAATCCTTAAATATTTTTTGGGATGCCTCAAAGAGGAAATTTTTTTACCCATTAACCGAATATTTATTCGATAATAAACAAAGAAAAATGAAATCAACAGAAATAAAAAGCAAATTTAAAAGAAGACTAAGTTGGGGCTGGAAACAAAAATCCAGGACACAATCTTGCCCAGCTAAACCTTTATTAACGGGTAAGATTGTTGCTATTACGGGGGGGAATGAAGGCATTGGTTTAGCAACTGTAAGAGGTCTATTGCAACGAGAAGCAGAGGTTATCATGCTGTCTAGAAATCAACAAAAGTCTGAAAAAGTTATAGAGACTTTAGAAGGCAGTGTTCATTTTGTTAAGCTTGACTTAGGAGATATCAGTACGATTGAAAAAACGATAGAGGATTTAGAGAATGTATTAAATGGGCGAAAAATTGATATTTTAATCAATAATGCTGGTATTGCCTCACGCAATTCTCATCGTGTATCTCCCCAAGGCTATGAGTTCATATTTGCGGTAAATGTTTTAGGGCATCATGTATTGTTTAAAAAATGCCATGAAAAGGGATTACTCACATCTAATGCGCAAATTATTGCCGTAACAGGAGATTTATACATTGAAGCCAATGATTGTACCCCAGATTATGATGGCAGTGATATGCAAGCCTATGCAAGAAGCAAGGTAGGGGTTATGTGGTGGGCTTACGAATGTCATCGATTATTCCCAGAGTATAAAGTAAACATTGTACATCCTGGTGTAGTACCATTTGGTTTGAATGCCAATAAAGAATCTTTTGCCATCAAACTAATGAGTTCTTTAATGCTATCACCAGAAGGTGGAGCACAAACCACTTTAATTTGCGCTACACAGCCCAATATTGAGACTGGGGCCTACTATCATAATACTTTAGGGAAAGTCATTCTTCCAGAAGATGATGTTGCCTTAAAAGCAGATGCTTCGAAAGCATTCTGGCATATACTCGAAGAAATCTATGACAAAGATTTAAGAGTATGAAGCATCTATTAAAAACCTTAAAACGAATGATAATCATAATAATAGGGATAGTATTGCTATTGGTATGCATCGTATTTTTGGTTATGAATTTCGACCCCCGCTTTGGTGGTAAACTCTCTGAGGATCGCAATGCACTTTATAGTAGTTCACCTAACTTTAAAGACGGTAAGTTTATAAATAAAAATGAACTTAATGTTAGTCCGGAAATCACTTTTTCAGGTTTTATTGAAGGGCTTGAAAGTTTGCTTTCTAGAGATTCCACAGATTTAGCTACCACCCCTCAAAACGATTTAAAAGTACGCCAAATAAATCGCTCTGATATTTTATCTGTTAAAGATAGTACCCGACTAGTTTGGTTTGGACATTCTACTTTTCTATTACAGTTAGAAAATAAAAATGTACTAATAGATCCAATGTTTGGCAACGTACCATCACCATATTCATGGGTTGGAGTAAAGCGTTTTAGTACAAGTTTGCCGATTTTGATTGAGAACCTCCCCAAAATTGATGCTGTTCTGCTTTCTCATGATCACTATGATCATTTAGATTATGGCTCTATCCTTAAACTAAAAGGTAAAGTAGAAAAATTCTATACACCATTAGGTATTGGAATGCACTTAGAAAAATGGGGAGTTCAAAAAGAGAGAATTGTAGAACTGGATTGGTGGGAAGAAGCAAAATTGGACAGCCTTATTTTCAGATGTACCCCTTCTCAACATGCATCAGGAAGAAAGTTCAATGCCATGAGTAACACATTATGGTCTTCCTGGATAATAAAATCCAATAACATGAATCTGTTTTTCAGCGGTGATGGTGGTTATGCAGAACACTTTAAAGAAATAGGAGAAAAGTTTGGTCCTTTTGATTTTGCGATGTTGGAATGCGGACAGTACAATGAGCAATGGCCACTCTTGCACATGTTTCCAGAGCAAACTGCACAAGCAGGAAAAGATATAAAGGCGAAACAAATCATGCCTATACACTGGGGAGCCTTCAGGCTATCAGATCATCCCTGGCAGGAACCTGTTGAACGATTACTTACGGCAGCAAAAAAATTAGACATACCTGTTATTGTACCCAATATAGGAGAAGCAATCTTGATAGAAACCAATATTGAATATTCTAATGAATCATGGTGGGAAAACTATTAGGAATCGTGTACGCAACTTATAATAGATACAGAATCAATGAAAGATCAACGTATTTCAGAGTTTGAATTTATAAGTCTAATGGCATCTTTAATGGCACTATCAGCCCTTTCGATTGATGCTTTATTGCCTGGTTTAGATGAAATAGGGAAAGCCATAGGTACTGTTGACCCAAGAGAGAACCAGTTCCTAATTACTATTATAGTTTTAGGCTTAGGTATTGGACAACTAATTTCAGGAGCTTTATCTGATAGCATTGGTCGTAAACCTACAATGTATATCGGTTGTGTCATTTTTGCTATGGCAAGCATCATCTGTGTATCAGCGTTTAGTTTAGAAGTGATGATTATGGGTAGGCTATTGCAAGGTATTGGGCTTTCTGCTCCCGCAAATGTGAGCATGGCAATTATTAGAGATAAATATAGCGGAAATCATATGGCAAAAATCATGTCGTATATAACTGTTATTTTTATTCTAACCCCTGTTATAGCACCAACCTTTGGAAAGGTACTATTAGATAATTTCGGATGGGAATCTATTTTTTACAGTCAGCTCATCTTTGGGCTTTTTGTAACTATCTGGTTTTGGCAACGACAACAGGAAACATTAAAAAGGGAGAATCGAAAGAAAATAAATTGGGAGCTGTATACTAATGGGGTGAAAGAATTTTTCAAACACCCTGAAGCCATAATATATACAATCATTGCAGGCTTGATTTCAGGTCCCTTTTTAGCGTATATGAGTGCGAGCCAACAGATATTTTCTAAGCAATACGATTTAGAGGATGTATATTCCTATATTTTTTCAGGTTTGGCGTTGGGAATAGGAATAGCTACTTTCCTCAATGGAACATTAGTAGTTAAATACGGTATGCAAAGGATGGTTACAATACCAATGATTGTATTGTTGGGTATATCAACGACTTATGTTGTGTTATTCGGAGCAGAGCTCAATCCAGATAGTACGATATTCATTCTCTTTTTAGCATTCATTCTTTTTTCAATGGGGTTTATCTTCGGAAATTTAAATGCTTTGGCGATGCAACCTATTGGGCATATTGCAGGAATCGGGGCCTCAATTGTTAGTTTTATTTCGACCACTATCTCAGTATCTATTGCGGCATTGATTGGGCGATTTATCAATCTAACAGCACTACCTATTTTTATTGGTTTTTCTGTTTGTGTCGCTATATCTCTTGTAATGATGCTAATCGCTACTAGTGCTTTGTCAAGTGTGAAAAGACGAGTTTGGTTGGAGGATTGATTTCGGAGAAATCATACCTTTTTTGCCTAAGCAAAAAAGCTTTCGACTTTAGATGAAATCATTACTCTGACAGCACTCAATTTTTCACAATTAACAGAGCACTAGCTTAGTATATTGTTTAACATTGCTATTTATGACAAAAACAAAAAATATAATAATGATTGAAAGAACAGTTCAAAAAAATGGCTTAGAATTATCCCAATTAGGCTTGGGATGTATGAGATTGTCTATGAATATGACAGGTACTCCTGTTGACAAAAAAGAATCAATAGCCACCATACATAAAGCCTTAGATTCGGGTATTAATTTATTGAATACAGGTGATTTTTATGGAGATGGCGATAATGAAGAACTCATTGCCGATGCATTAAAGGATTACGATAGGGATAAAGTTTTTATTTCCTTAAAATACGGCACCTTTGGAAATTTAATGAAAGGTGGAAATATGGTGGATGTAGGTCCTAAAAATGTAAAAAAATATATCACTGCCTCATTAAAACGTCTAAATGTAGATTATATAGATTTGTATCAGCCTGCAAGAATAGATATAGGTATCCCCTTAGAAGAAACCATAGGCGCTATTTCCGATTTAGTGGATGCAGGATATGTTCGCCACATTGGCCTGTCAGAAGTAGATGCAGATATTTTGAAAAGAGCACATGTTATCCATCCAATAAGTCTTGTAGAAATGTTGTATTCTATTACAGACGAAACTATTGAAGGTGAATTGTTACCTACGGCAAGGGAGTTGGGAATTAGTGTCTCTGCTTTTGGAGTCTTAGGTTTGGGCAAGCTTTTTAAAGCTAAAGATGATTCTTTAGTGAAAATGATTTACAAACTTTCAGCAGAAAAAAACATTAGTGTATCGCAATTTGCTCATGCCTGGATGCTGGCAAAAGGAAACGATATTATTCCACTTGTTGGGGCAAGAAATGTTGCTCAATTAGAAGACTCTATACAGTGTGTGAGTGTTGGCCTAAGCGACGATGATTTTTCAAGAATTGAGGAAGCATAAAAAGAAAGTAATATAACTGGGCAAAGTATGCCTAAAATGATCATAAAAAATGGTGTTTTACAGCGATAACAGCACTTTTTTTGAACAATTACTTTGCTCCTCCAATTAAGCAGCAGAACTAAATAAGCTTCAGAAGGGATATGGAATTCGACAATGGCGAAAGCCATTATTGACTGCTATTAATAGACTTATTCACGAATAGGTTTATTAATTTGAACAAGTTCATTATCTGATTTAATGTCATTAGCTGTTATTAGAACAATAGATGGTGTGCTTGATGAAAGCTAATCAACAAAAAAAATCCGTTCCGCGTAAGTGGAACGGATTTTTTTGTTGCTTGTGCCGACTGGGTGTTCCCTCCTCGGTTTGGCATTCTCACTCTTATTCTCAACGAAAGTCAAGTATACTACGACCTTAGTATTTAATTGTGAGAAAATGTCACAATTCTTTATAGCCCATCCATTTTATATTAAAAAACTTCAACCTATGGAAAAACAAACAGCTAATTTTTATCCAGGTTCCTTTTTTTGGGGACCACCTTTAAAGTTCTTTTCTAATGTCCATGAAATTGAGCATTGTAGTAAAGGTCAAAGTGGAAAGGTGTTGCTTAAGAATAGTACAGAACTGGACATCGTTGTCCGGTGGAAAGCTGCCTTTAGCCAGTACATAAAACATTTAGGTAAAACTTGAAACGCCTTGGATTTACATTAATCAACATTTCCGGCACGTTCAGCCTTATTGTAGGTATTTCTTTTACTTTCCTTTCTATATGTGCCTTGAAAACAGGAATGTGAATTACAACCAATAAGGCTTTAATCAAGAATACTTATTAACTACTGAAAATAAAAAAATGGAAAAGAGAAAGTATTTTTTTCTTAGCCTGTTTATTCTAATTTCATTTATTGGATCAGGTCAAGATCTCCATATTTCTCCATATGGATGTAATTCATTGAAAGTCAGTTTCCAAGACTTGGATTTTCAAGAGGGGAAAATAAACCTTGAAAAAGAAATAAACAAGGGTACTTGGCTAAAAATCAATAGAGTCGATTTTAGCGAAGAAAAAAAGATTTATAAAAGTTTACCTAAAGGAAATTACAGGGTTTCTTTCATGATTAGCCCTACTTCAAAGTACTATTCGAATGAATTGTTTTTAGAATGTAAATTTAAAAATGATTCAGAACTAGACAGAAAGAAGGATATAAACACTTCTTCTGAAGTAGCAAAGAATGCTTTTATGTTATTTCCTAATCCAGTACATGATGTGCTCCATGTTAGGGTAAGCAGTCTTCTTGAAGACAGTGACAATTACACCTATAATATCTGCACATTGGACGGACGTGAAGTACAAGCAGGTAAGTTGGGAGCTGGTACAAATATATTGGACTCAAGCATGTTGCAAAGCGGGGTTTATATCCTGAAAATCCTAAGCTCAGATCAACTGGTCGAAAGCTTTAGAATTGTTAAATCTTAAATCAAAAAAATGAAAAAATACTATATTAAATATTTGGTTTTAATTTTTTCTTGCTTTTCCTTCTGTGCACAGGCACAAATGTCTGATTCGGAGAAAATTGCAAGAGATAACTTGGTTGTCAGTCAATCAAGCGAGGATTCTTATCGTAGTGCAGACTTGGCTATCGATGATGATCAAAACAGCTTTTCTTCTACAAAGAATGAATTAAATCCATGGTATCATATTGAATTAAATGGAAGATACAGAGTTGACGGTATAGAGATTAGTCATCAGGGATTACAAGATATGTATATTTTTTCTTCTAAGGTTCCTTTTGCTTCTAATGATATATATCATCTGACTACAGATCCATGGGTCGATTATATTCATATTCCTGGTATTGTGCCTAATAATCAGGTTATCATCATTCCCGACTTTGTATCAGAGTACATCATGATCATTAGGAATAATGAAAGTGTGCTATCTATGCATGAGATAATAATTTACGGAGATGGTTTACCAGGCGACGGAGACGATGGAAATCCAGAAGATGGTTTGCCCTGTGATGACTGCCCGGATCCGGAGGTATCCGATGGCCCAGGTCCAAGTGCGATCGAAATTTGTGACAATGGGTTAGATGATGATATGGATGGAAGAACGGATTGTGATGACCCAGACTGCGGAGTTGGTGAATTGACGGTCGACATCACTGATCCAAGTTGTGAGGGGTGTGCGGATGGTTCCATTTGTATAAATTCAAGCTTTGCTAATGAAGTAAGCATTGACGGAGGACAATCATGGATTCCAATGAATTCTCCTTCTAATCACTGCATTGAAAATTTAATGGCTGGAGAATATTCTGTTATTGCAAGACGACGAGAGTCAGGATGTGAAACGGCTGCTGCTGATGCGGTACTTTTCGATGGGAGTGTGGTATTTGATTGTAATAATAGCGATTTTGAAGAAGGAACCTTTGATGGTTGGGATGGCTCTTCGGGTGACAACAATGGCCCTGGTCTTGATGAGACGAGTGCGGAAATTGGAGAGCCAACATATCATGCAATTGTGAAGGCAAGCTCATTTAGTGAGAATCGAGCTCCCGATCTTGAAAACCTGCCGCCAGGGATTGGAGAGAGTTTTGCAAGAGTAGGGAAGAGCACTGGAACCGGTAACTTCGATGAATATGGTAAATTGAGCAAGTGTGTTTCCATAACATCAGAAAACTCCGAATTTAGTTTAATTTATGCTGTAGTTATGCATACTCCAGGTCACAATCACTCCGAAGATCAATTGCCTTATTTCAAATGGCAGATAAGAGACGCTTCCAATAATACTGTAGTAATGGAGTCGGATAAATTGTCAACTTCATCTCCTTTACTATCAAACGGTACTGGAAACTGGAGATTTCTTCCTTGGGATTGTCAATCCTTGGATCTGTCTGATTATATAGGAAAAAACATGTGCATTGAATTTTTTGGTGTAGGGTGCTCCATAGGAGGACATGCGGGATACGCATATGTGGATGTATTATGCAAATCAGGTGGTATATCTCCAGTTCTTGAGAGCTTTAATGTTGAGATAGATGGCTGTGAGGGTAACATAGTAAACATTCAAGCAGAAAGCTTTTTTTATTATTCTTATGAATGGAAAATGCATAGACTCCGGAATGGACAGAAGCAGGCTGAAATTAGCTTAGGCGTTATGGAAAATACATTACCCCTTGTCCTGGAGGATGTAATAAATTTATACAAAACTGAATCTGAAAAAACGCTCAATTGCAATACTGATAAACTGGTAGTTGAACTTCATTTGAAGAATAATTGTGGTAGTTTCGTCGAATCAGCAGAAATAGATATTCCATGTATATCATGGAAAGCTGCCTATCCAAATATTTTTTCTCCGCTTGACTCAGACGACCCTGATAGCGAAAACGATGAGTTTTTTATAACTTTTGATGCAACAAATCTTGAAGATGGAGTAGACCCTGATTGCTCGGTAATGGGCAATGATATATCTACGATATATTATGTTCGACTTCAGATCTTTGACAGATTTGGCGAGTTGATTTTTGACGGAGATAAGGAAGATCTTAATTTTAATATAAGAGGGAATGAACCCGAACTCCAATGGGATGGAACATTCAACGGTCAATTGGTCGTTTCCGGTGTATATTCCTGGCAGCTATATGTCGGAAGTTGTGGTTCGAATTTCCAATGCCAAGATTGTGCTGAACATGACAATTGCGAAGTAATTTCTTCAGATAATAGTCAGTGGACTTACTGTTCACAAGGGAAACTTGAGAAACGGGAAAAGAAAAAGAAAGAAGATGAAGCAGAAGCAGAAAAAATATGGGTGGAGACGCATTGTGGCACAATTACAGTGATATAGTAGATTTAATCAACTGTAGTTTAACTTCTCAGAGTAAGTCCAATGCTGGTTCTTTGGACTTACTCTGATGAAAGTACTATTATTTATAAAACATCATTGTTAGGTACAATCTCTTGACTTTTGTCAGTTCGAATTTAAGAATGTAAATGGTTTAAGTTTTTCTTATTAAGGCACTAAAAACTAAAATATTTTTTTAGCACCTTAATACCTATTCCTTCCTCGGGCTTTAGCCGACCTCTCCAATCATGCGATCCATCTGAGAGGGTATAAGTGCTGTGCCCTCTTGGGGATCTGTCCACAGGGCAGGGGAGGATGTTCTATAAGTTTAAACTAGTTCATGTTCTAAAAATTTCTTTATTCGGACGGAGGACAATAAATTTCTAAAGGTGCTTGTACCTGGCAGTAAAATCACCAAAAATGAATATTTGTATTAAATTTTCAGTAATTTTTTGTTTGTTACTTGTCATTTCAGCCTGCAATCCTGAACGGAAGTTTGAACCGCTCTTGGAGAAGCAAGACTTATTGATTGACGCTCGTGAATTGCTAGATGTTTCATCTTTACCTGATATCAATTCTTATCACGGGATGTTGCACTTTAATGATGAATTTGAATTGGAAGATTTTATTGACAGCGTTAATGTATTAAGGGCAGATTGGAGTATCGAACCTGCAACAAGAGCTAGTATTCTGGACGATTTTAATGCTCATTATGACTATGTTTCTTTAGAAACTTTCTATCAGTCTCTCAACGGCAATGAAGAATCTGAAGAAGGTTATATAGCATATCCGGTGATGCAATTTTTGTTGAATGAAAAGAAAGAGTTTGCCGTTGGAGATAAGATTTATAAATACTTAAATTATGAAGAAGTGGCGGTTATAGAAAATTTATCGATTGAAGCATTAGATGATGTTCGAGAGACCGGTTTGCATAGCACCCACGAATTAGTCTCCTATTTTAATTCTGAATTAGAAACTTCAAGAAAGAATAACAAGGGTAGTGGTGGCCACACTACAGTAAATAGTTGTTCAGGCTATCTCAGTATATTTCATTCAATTGGAAGAGGAGATACTGCTAATCGAGTAAGTCTCGATGGTTTTATTAAGCAATTATCAGGAATATGTGGCCATGCCTTGGCGGTAACCATAGATTGGGGAGATGGAACAGTGCAAAATATAAACACAATTAATAATTTATCATTTTTCAGGTACCATGATTACGACGTTTCGGCCGATTTTATGCAAGGAAATGAATGCTATGACTATACCATAACTGTGGAGCTTGAATGGAAGCAAGCCTGTGGAAATTGCCCGAAGGGTAGAAAAGTTACGAAAGAAATTGAAGTGGAATTATGCTACAGGGATGATCTTTGCGAAAAATCAGATATTGTAAGATCTCATTCAGAAATCAAAACTCTTAACTCTGGAGTTCGCTATAAATTGGAAGCAGAGATTGGTATGGACAATTCACTGAATATATTTACACAGTGGACTAATAAACTATGGGCCGAAGTTAGTTTCTATAAGGCACCTCATCCTACATCTATTGATTGGGAGCCAGCTTATGCGTATGAAGGCATTGGCCTTGATATAACTGGCCCACTTTATGGAGAGGAGAGCTGTCTAATACCTGCTACTACTATAGAGCCCTCTCCGAACGAAATAACTGGCACTCATTATGAGGAAGAGCATAACATATTATACGAATATACCAAGAGAACGGGTGATGATAGAATAACCGGTAGTTTTTGGGCTGGTACTAGTGAGCACCCTGGCAATACAATCCAATTCGAAATAAAAATATAGTAAGTAAAAATCGAGTGGATTTTATCCCATTTTATGTTGGGCATCCCCGTGAAATATAATCACCTAATATTCATCAAATCGTTTGCCGAAAAAGCAGTGTGTTCCTGCAATTGAATTGTGATAAGAGAGGGATGCCCAATATATTGCTAACTGGGTTTTATGACAATGGGATTAATGGCACTCAAAACATGCTAAAAGGATCAAAACTTTTTCAAAAATGTTTTAGGTGCTCTAATGAATACATTTGAATACAAATAAAAAAGAGTTATGAAAATCATTTTCATAACTCTTTAAAAATTAAGTCGGGGTGACAAGATTTGAACTTGCGACCTCTGGTCCCCCAGACCAGCACTCTAACCGAGCTGAGCTACACCCCGAAAAAATAGTGGTCAATACTGGATTCGAACCAGTGACCTCCGCCCTGTCAAGGCGGCGCTCTAAACCAACTGAGCTAATTGACCAAAATTGATGACCACTCGGATGATTCCTTACTTTCACATTCATTATCTCTTTTGACAATGACAGAGTGAAATACCTAGGACTGAGCTGTAACCCTTAACAGGGGGACGCAAAGTTAAAAATAATTTACATTCAATGAAAGAGGCTTGTTAAATAATCATAGAAGGGGCCTGTGCATTGGACTCTTGAGCTTTTGAAGCTAGACTTCCTGGGATATTGGGGACGTTATAAAATTCCATTTTTTTAGTTTTGCCTCTTAATTCGGCTTTGCCTAAATAATGGATTGTGTAGTGAGCAGGCAACAGAAGTTGCTGGATTAAATCGGCAGATACGATCAGGTCTACATTGTAGGAATTACAGAGGCCTTGCAGGCGGGAGGTGGCATTGAGTACATCACCAGAAAATAAGATTTCTTTTTTTATAGAGCCAATTTCTCCGGTGGTTACTTTGCCATAGTGAATGGCTGCTTTAAAGGTGGGCATTAGCCAAAAGTTTTCTTTAAACCAGCTTTTTCTTTTTCTAAGGTTTTCCTTCATTGCGAAGAAACAATCTATACAGCGATTGTCTGATGTATTGCCCTGGAATTTCCAGGATAAGATGATTTCATCACCTACATATTGATAGATTTCGCCTTCGTAATCAATGATTGCATCTGTAAAGCAATCATAATAGGCTCTAAGCAATTTGAAATATTGCTGATGCCCTAATTGCTCTGCTATCATGGTAGAAGATTTCATATCCAGGAACATAAATATGCGCTCTTCTTCTACGGCTTTGTGGTACTTGCCAGTTAAAAAATTGGTAAGTACTCCCTGCCCGATAAATTCACTAATCTCTGAATAAAATAAGGATAGAATAAGTGCGGTAGCCAATTGTAAGGCAGTACTTAAGTGGGTAATGCTTCCCAGGTAGTCAATGTATTTATCCCAAACTTTTTGATCCAAAATGGAAGTCTCTAACTCAAGGCTAGCTGCAATAGGAAAAGTGATTAGAGTTACAATAAGAAAGAATGAGGAGTAGATGAATAGCTTGTATAAGAATCTTAGTGCAAAGTTTTTATTGACAAAAGGGTAGTGCAGGTATTTCATCTCAATTAAGCCAGTGATTATCCCTACACATGCCATGGCCAGGCTGGACAAAATAAAAATCTGGGCATCGATTTTAATAGCAGTAGAGGGCATTTGGCTAAAATTGTTGGATGCTGCTGATTCTACAATCAAAAATACCCAGCCTGATAAAAGCCAGATAAGGCCATATGGTACAATGCGTCGGATGTTTCTTCTTATTTTAGGCTTGATCATAGCTTATGTGTTGATGGATAAAACTTCTAATACTTGCGAGTATATAGTAGTTGAACTTACAAGTCTCGGTTTCCAAAACATAGGAGAACACAACTTGAATTTAGTAGGATGATTGGCTTTCGCCAACATTTTTGATTTAGTCCACTAATACCACGAAATACACGAATTACTTTCATTATATATCTGGTTCATTGGTGCCTTTCTACTAGTGCTTTGTAAAGTTTGAAAAGCTAGGTTTGATTGGAGGATTGATTTCGGAGAAATCATATCTTTTTTGCCTAAGCAAAAAAGCTTTTGACTTCGGATGAAGTCGTACAAATAATATAATATGCGACTTCATCCGAAGTCGAAATTTCCATCATAATCCTTTTCAACAAACTTCCGACTTCTCCGAAGTCTTTACCTGTCTTTTTAGTGTTAACAAAGCACTAGTTATCCAAATCAACATCGATGCTATACACTTAACCGAGCATCGATGCCGGATTAGACAATTTTAGAAAGTACTTTTAATACCAGGTGAAGCCTACTCCTACAGTGAAGACAACACCGTCTCTGTATTCGTCATTATCCAGGAAAGCTCTTCCCAGCTGTAATCGGGTTTGTAAATCGATGGCAAATTTTTCCTTTTGGAAAATCTCATATCCCGTACTTGCCGCTACAGCACAACCAAGATTCCAGTCTTCCTCTTCAACATCATCTACTTCATAAAAAGCAGGAAAGTCCATTGCCAGTCCAATACCTCCGTTGATCCACCAGCGGTCTTTTACCCAGTACTGAATGGTGGGGATGAAGGCATCAAAACTGCGATCTTTTCCTTCGTATTCGTATGTCATACCTGGGAAAGTGGCGAGTATTGCCATCCGTTCATTGACCATCCATCCTAATTTAAGATTGGGAAGGCTGATACCTCCCTGGGCCTCATCAAAGGGTACTTCCTGATTGCTGTCGGAAATACTGACGACTCCACCTCCAATGCCTAGGCCTATTACAAAACCTTTTCTTTGGATACCAGTGTTTTCTACATTTTGCCCAAAAACAGTAAACGTACAGATTGTAAGTACTAAAATTAATAGGTTTTTCATGATTGATTTTTTTGATTTTGCTTTGTTGACGATACAAAGTTGAGGAGAGCTGAGCGCTTAATCGTCTTTAAATGTAATTGCGAACCCCCTAATGAAATTCCGTACTTGTAAATAAAAATTGCTGGATATTAATACAATAGCAAACTCAGCTAATTTGCTTTAATCTAAATGCTTGGATTTAGATACCTACCAGTTATTTTTTTTAATAGAGGATAAGTTATAGTTAGAAATCTAAATGAGATACTGCTCTATTATTTGGTCTTGATGATAGATGGAGTGTAAATGAAAAGAGGGCGATGAACTTTGGGAAAGTTAACCGAAGCCACTTTAAAAAAGAGTAATCGGGTAGGAGCTTTATAAGATTAATGAAAAAACTGATCTTTCGCAGGTAAGAGCAAAAGATCAGTTGTGCTTTATATAATACTTCTACTAATATTAGCCATTATCTATAAAATCAATATAGTCTAACTTCCCATCATCTTGAGAAAAAACAACCCTTAGCATTGCACAATATTGAAAATGTAAAGTATAGCACGATAAGTTTGGTGCGTACTCTACGCCGTTATATCTTGTGTGAGGACAAGGGCCTTTTCTATATCTCAATTTAAGATAATAGAAATAAGTAATTTGATTATCCCGTTCATTCAAAACTTCACAAGTAGGCTCACCAATAGATTGTTGAAAAAATGTTGTATCTAATGTCTCTCGACAAGTCAGATTTTCATTGAGAAGATAGTCCTTCCAAAAGCTTTGTGAAAAGAAAGTATGATAACTTTCAATAAAAGCTCTATTCTCCCAAACATCACCTGATTGTCCTTTAAGTGTGTAAATCTGATAATCATTATCATTCTCTTCATATATTGGATACATACTTTTTAAATACGTCCACGCTGCTTTTTGGCACGTGTCAAGTGCTGATGTATCGATCGTCCACCATTGTTCTTCAGGCATTAGGGGAATATCATCTCGATCTGTTTTATGGAACGTAATTTTTTCCTCATATTCTGGTTGTGTCTCCTCTACAAGGATAGCTGATCCATTTTTTTTATTACATCCATATAAAAAAAACAATAGAGCGAAGCAATATAATAATGAGCCGTTATTAATCATAATTTAATGATTTTCAATTGACCTACTTTATTATCACCGAAGAGGACTAAATAATAGGCACCTGATGGAACATCACGTAAGTTTAGGGTTAAAATACTAGAATTATTTACACCTTGAATAAGTACATTGCCATTTATGTCTCTAAGCGTGTAATTTTTAAAATCAATTGCTTCTTGAATTTGAATAGTTTGTGAGGTCGGATTAGGAAATGCTGAAATTTCAATAGAATGTAATTCTTCTATATCTGTCATTACTCCGCAACTGCCTGACATGATAGGAGATATAGATGAAAGTGTAAAATTCTCTGTTCTGCAATTACCAGCATTATTGATTATAAGGTCACTGATAGAAAATGTTCTATTAGCCCCGGTTTCATCAACATTTGTAATATTATCTGCGCCGCCAGTGTTTCGTGGATACATAAGGGGTTCACTACAATTTGATGGGGTAGTGCACCTTGCATGATTCAATAAATGAGCATGTCCTAGTTCATGTAATATCGCGATTTCTATTTCTTCTGCTGATAATATATTTGCATGAAGAGTATTTACAATTAAATCAATATCTGTCATTACATAACCAGCATCAGGATGTTCTTCTTCTACTCCACAAGAAATTTGAAAATATGCTTGACCAAAAAGAACGGCAGCAAAGGTACTGGGGTTTAATCCACTGACAATAACAAGATTTTTTCCATCTCCCGGTCCTATAAACTCTGCAGGTTCTGTATTTGCTTCTGCTTTCTGCTTGAACCTAACGTTTGTTGCTGAACACCACTGAGCTAAAGCATCTCCAAAAATTTCTTTAATATTGTGATCATCTTCATCATCTGGAAGAGTAGATGGATCAAACTCAAATTCATATCCGTCTTCTGATGATCCAGCGGTACGGTCCTTTAGAGCCTCCATCATAATTACTAGAAGGTACTTTTACTTTGATTTCAGTATCTGTCCATTTCAAAACATTATTAAACTCAAAGTCAGCCTTTCCAGCGGCTATATACTCTGGCTGAGTAGGAGGCTCGTTTGGGTTACTACTAGGGCTAAAGTCACCATTGTAGAATAATACTGAGCTTCCGTCACCGTCCATTCCAGGATTTGCTCCTCTTTCAAATAAACCAAAATTATTTCCTTTGATTGTTAATATTTGATTATCTCCAGCGACGATTTGTGTGGGATCCCACTCCGTAATGATAATTGGCTCAGAGCAATCTCCACAGGCTATCGTATTTTCACTGTCATTAGCTATTACCGTTTCATAAACTATAGGTATAGGAAATGTTTGTTCTTCAAAATAAAAACTGAGATCTTGCATTTCTGTTTCATTGAACGATAAATCAGGTGATTGGTCACAATCATTAAAAGTTAAAGTGAATGTGAATAAATATGTTCCTTCAGAAGTTATTGTGACTAGATCATCTATTGAAGCATTGGAAGGGCTTTCGAAATCAAATTGAAGTGTTCCTGCATCAACGTCTGTAATATCATTTGAGAATGGATTTAAATATGAGAAAAAGTCAGCTCCAGCAGCATAATCTAAAAGGTCGTTACTTTGTTGAAATGGCAAAAAGGTATTAGAATTATAATTTATTAAAAGTCTACCTGCATCAAGAATCGTGGGCTGTGGACTGCTAGCGAATAAATCAATAGAAAGAGCGTTTGTGCTAGAGTTATATGCTAAATTCTCAAATGAATAGGTAATTCCTCCTCCTCCAGAACCTTCATAATTAATACCGATAGGATAATCTTCAAACACTATTTCATCAAATGATATTACTCTACCATCACAAAAAAAAGATGCGTCCAGGCTAATAATATCAATCAGGTCATCAATTTGTGTCGAAAAATTTAAAAATACTTCTAATGGTATACTAAAATGAAGTTGCATAGTAGGCTGCAGTACTGTATTTATTATTAGAAATTCTCCCAATCCTTGACTAGCATCTTTTTCTAATTTTACTTGTGCTTGATCCAATTGTATATCTTGTGATTCAATTGAATAATATTGTGCTATTGAAGATGATTGTATTGATTCATTTAAAGTGGGTAGGATGACTTGATTAGCAATGGCATTTTCTCCAAATACTTCATTGTCATACTTCATTTCCATTGAAAGGCTAATAAGTGGTTTACTATTATCATTAGTCTTAACTTTTACATCCATAGAGCCATTTACTAGATTGCCCTCAAAATCGACATTTATATTTCCTAAACTTATATATAATATAGAGTTTTCATTTTCTCTACAATCCTTATAAGCTCTCATAGAACCTGTACGGCTACGCTTTAAAAGCTCGCTTCGTTGTTTCGAAAATGCTTCTCCTTGAAAATCACCTACATAAGTTATGGGTTGATATACTGTCATGTCATCTATGCATTCGGTGCAGGGTTTTAGAGCAATTATATATTTATAGCCTCTATGGAAATAATCTGAATGACTAACTCTTACAAATTCAAATTCATTTCCTCCTCCTTTTGTAATTATAGGGATACGTTCTGAAGTTGTGGTAATACCATCATAAATCAAGTCTACTGTAAACCAGTTAACTGTGTAAACCGTACTACGGTTACTAGCCCAGATACCTTCTGTATCATCTATTTGTCCTTCTATAATGAGTGTCCCTGGAGGGAGTTTTGAAGGTAAGCTTTGCCCCGAAAGAATAAATGATGAAAGTATTAAAGGAATGATAAAGAATCTTTTAATTATTTTAAGGTTAGTGAATCGAGCGTCTTAAAATTGTAATAGGCATTACAATGTATATGTATTAAAAACGATGAGTAATACATAGTTAAGCAGTGAAATATTCTACTGTATAGTCTAGAAATTGAAGAGCATTGTACTGTAGTTTACATTGTAGTTTGCGCGTTTTATTTATGTAATATTACAAAATAAATAAACATGACACAAGTTTATTTGAAAGTCGATAAAATTTCAACATTATTCTTCTTTATTGAAAAGGCATATATTCTTCTTCTTCTTCTTCTTCTCACCTTTTTTAAGCGAAAAAGATAATCCCTGTAACACCGAGCGGCGTGCTATCAATATAGAAAATCAGGTGAATTATGTTGGAGCATTAAATAATGGAATATGGAGCAATATACTATTTTGTACGGATCGGATGTTGCAGAGATAGCTAGTTAAATTAGTACTCATAAGTTCGTATAAAATTCTTTATCTGCAAAAAATGGATATTCAAAGATTTCTTCTAATCACCTCAACAATTTCTTTATTTGCTTGTAAACCAGGAATATGCCGGGTGTTTTCTAGCAGCAAACTGCTTTCAAGAGATAGAAAAATTTGTTGAGCTCTTTTTATCACCTTTTTCCCAGGAAACAAAAGATCCTTTTCTGCGGCAATAATGTGAATAGGGGTGGTAATGATTTGTGCTTCCTGTTCCGTAATAATTGGAGTGGAGGTGGAGTCCGACTCGAAGTGTAAGAACACCTTGGAAAGAAAGGCGGCCGAAAATTCATTCCTTTCGGTAAATAATGCCCTAAGAAATTGATGTACGTACTTCATCTTTTTCCTCCATTTGTACAATCTCATAGGGAGGAAGATGTGCCATAGAACTGTTAATGGACTACTGTTTACAATACCTGCGGGAACAATAAGAAAGGCTTTTGATATGCGTTTTTCTTCAAAGACCAAGGTTTTCCAGCTAATGAAACCACCAAAGGAAATTCCTACTAAATAAACATCTCTTATGTTGAGTCGGGATAGAATTTCATACATCCACTGGCCGTACGAATTGTCCTCCATTGAAGGGCGGGTTTCTGTACTTAGGTTTGGTTGGCCAATGATGTCAATGGCATATATCCTGAAATCATTTACCAGTTCTATCAATGCTTCAATAACGATTGGAGCACAGCCATTGAAACCATGTAATAAGACCAACGGAGGTTTGTCTTCTGGCCCTGTCATGATGATATTGGTATCGCCAAAACTCGTCTCTATCTTTAGAAATTCGTAACTGATAGGTAATTCATCCAGTTTGCATTGATATAAGCGTTCAATATTTTTTTTTGCCTGAGGGTTATCGAAAAGAGAGTTCATAAAATGGTTATATAGGTTCTTGGATAATGGCTATACAGGGTTTGTACGCACCCCTTTGATGAGGAGCCATAGACAGATTGAAAATTCACCTATTGTTGTAGGGAATGTAACTATAGACGATGTATCTGGGGAATAATTAGAGAGTAGGAAAAACAGAAAAAAGTCGAGTAAAAAACTAAAGCAGGCTATCATGAGTAGCACTCCAATTATTTTTGGAATAAACCCAGATTGATAAACGAGGTATCCCAATGGGAAGAGCCATATCCCAAAGAATAGTTGTGCAATACGATAGCCGTTTTTATGCAAATCAAGCATTAGCGTCACTAAAACGTTTAATTGTTCAGTACTAAATGCCGTGAGTAAGTCTCCTTTTTCTAGGATCAAGATAGCTGCCAGGTGATGAAGCATATTCAGGCACATAATCGCTACGCCCACCATTACGCTTAATACCATGGCAGCAGCGTAGTTTTTATTGACCTTTTTGAATAAGAGATATAGAGGGAATGGTAAAAAGAAAAAAGCGAGTTGCATTATCAGGTCGCTTACAAAACCCAGGCGGAATAACTCCTTGTTGGCTATGATATTTTGAACGGTTTCAGCCGCACTCTCAGGAGAAATAATTTTTGCACGAACATAAAGCTCTGCAAATACTCCAAATATGATAACGAGTAGATATAAGAAGCCGGCTAGTCGCGCTAATTTTAGATTGGAATTCATTTGAAAATTTAATTAGTCAGTCTGATAGATTAAGAACTTGAGTTTGATCTTGCACTTAATTAGAAATACAGTCGATACATCAGGTTGGGGAGTAGGCCAAATTGGGTGGTATTTCCTATTAAATCTGGCTCATTACGATCGTAGAATTCGCTTAGTTTGCCTTTGTTGTTGGTGATGTTTTCCAGATTGAGGAATAGCTCGTGGGTAGCTGCCGGGCGTTCTATTTTATAGTTCATGGAAAGTACAATCTGGTAAATGTCTTCTATGTCATTGTCATAAGCTTTGTCATAATCCCAATAAGCATTCTTTTCGGGATTGACAGCTACAT
Source organism: Chitinophagales bacterium (assembly GCA_022360175.1). Classification (GTDB taxonomy): domain Bacteria; phylum Bacteroidota; class Bacteroidia; order Chitinophagales; family Saprospiraceae; genus JAKSDI01. Next base: position 1,833 of record JAKSDI010000203.1, on the reverse strand, counting down.
TTCCTTGCTCATCTCTTAAGACAGGTATGATACGCAAGCCACCACCTATGAAAAATTTAGCATTTACCCCAATCGTTTGATTTTGATTTTTGCCCAATCCAGGAAACTCTTTACCACCAATTACATTTACCAGATAATTGCTATTAAAACGGGTGTTTCTTGTTTTTCCTTCTAGTGTTTTGTATTTCGACTCGTAAATGGAAGTATTAAAGAGGAAGTAATAATTGTCATTGAAATACCTCTGTAAGGATAGTTCTACTCCATAGTTGCTTCCAGTACCTTCGTTGACAAGGTCAACATAGTTGATTTCTGCTCCTTCATTGATAGTCGCAAAGTAGCTAGAGTCATTATTCTCAACAGGCATGTCATATAGATGCTGATAATAGAGCTCTATTTTACCAACTAGCTTAGCATTGAAAGCATGTTCGTACCCCAGTACAAAATGATGAGCCTTCAGTAAATCAAGTTCTTCATTAGGCTGTGAAAAGCTGCCATCTGTACCTTCAATAATGGCAAAGTAGTGATGTGGACTCTCCATTGCACTATGCATTCCATAGCCAAGGTTGACCGCTCCTTTTTCTGTCATTTGCCATAAGGCTGAAAGCCTGGGTTCGAGGGTGTGTTTTTGGTTGAAAAAAACATTGTTGTTATGCAGTCCGCCGATAAGCGTAAACTGCTCGTTCAAACGATGTTTCCAGCTTACGAAGCTCCTTAAATTGCTCATATTTTCATCAAAGTCTAATAGTGTAGTCATAGAACCATCCTGGCCCATGCGCATTTGCTGGTCAAAGTTTTGATCAAATAAGGTATAGTGAACACCTGCCTGGATTGTATTTTTCTGATTTATCTTTTGATGATAAGTTGTCTTAGTACGATAGGTGATTCTCTTTGCTTCGCTAATAAAACTTGGAGTACGTATACCAAGTGAGTCCGATTTTTGGAACACATCATCTTCTATCTCTTCAAGAGATACTGATATGGAACTCTTAAGGTAGCTTTGATCTGTCAAGGCTATGGTGTGATTTAGGCCTGAGTTGAAGAGGTAGGAAGATTTGTCATAGTCTTCATAAACAGCCCCGCTGAGTACTGCATCTCCTGGTGTATCCCAATCTTCAGGAGTGGCATTAACCAATTCAAATTGGCTCAAACCTCCAATACCGAAGAGTGAAAAAGTACCCAGTTTTTGCGTTGGTAAATTCAACTTGAATGCAGCATCCTGAAATTGAGGGCTGCCTTCTACATCAATCAATCCTGCTTTATTGAGTATGTCTGAAGTAGAATAACGATAGTTTACAATAAAGGAACCATCATACCCTTTTTTTAAAGGGCCTTCTAATGTAAGATCAGTACCTATTAAGCCCACTCCCAGAATGCCTTCCAGTTTTTCATTATTACCATTTCTCAATTTTACGTCATATACACCAGAAATTACATTGCCAAATTCGGCAGGAAATGCGCCAGTGTAAAAATCAGAAGTAGCCAATAAGTTGCTATTGAGGATGCTGGTAGAACCTAATACGGCGCTCTGATCTGCAAAATGATTAGGATTGGTAATGGGTATCCCTTCCAGGTGCCACTGCATATATTTAGGAGAATTCCCTCTGACAATAACATCATTTCCACCAGTACCAGAATTGGCAACTCCAGCAAAATTGGATGTAATCAATGCGGGATCGTTGAAACCTGTAGCCAGGCGGTTCATTTCTTCCATTGAAATGGAGCGGGTACTGACTAAAGCCATCGGATTGATTGCTTTGCCATTGCCCTGGTATGCTTTGACTACTACTTCTGCCAATTCAGTGGCCACTTCCTGCATGTTAAGCTCTAATATGG
>JAKSDI010000265.1 GCA_022360175.1 Chitinophagales bacterium | reverse complement strand
TTTTTTGAAATTTTTTTTCTTTTTTTTTTTTTTTTTTTACAATACCACAAAAAGTTGATAATCAGAGATAAATAGCAATTCGCTGTTGCAAGGAATACTCTTTTGTGAAAAAAAAATCAGAAAAATTGCAACTGCATTAAACTTTTATCTCTGTAAGGGTTTAAGTATTACAGAGAGAGCGCGTTAGTGAGCCCCGCTGTACCTACCTTTATTTTCAGCGGGGTTTTTTTATTCCTTTTCCACAAAGAAAAATTTGGCTGACTTAGGATTATGAAAAATCCCTCGCACGTAATCTGGTGCGTGAGTAATAACGATAGGAACTGTAAAAGTGGAGGAGTTGGGTGAGATATCCTGGAGGTCAACTTCTGCTACAAAATCTTTATAAGAAACAGAGTCGTATTTGCTCAAGCCAAGTTTACAAGTGACAGTCACTTTGTCTGGAAAGATTCTTAAGCTATCCGGTGCATTTTTCACTTCTATAGGCACATACATCGATTTTTCTGTAAACGGTTCGGGTTTAATTGTAATTTCTACTTCACTTACAGATAGAGATACTTCTGGAGGTGCTTCTTGGAGTTTTACCTTACGGGAAATTTCGTTATTCAATTTTTGCTCTACTATAGGAATGGTAGGCCAATATTTATATTGCTCTACCATTGAAAAAGGGCCACTTATAACAATAGAATCGGGGATTACCCGGATGGGTTCTGCCAATTGATATTCAGTAGCAAAAGAAAGGCTATCGATCGTTTTGACGGGTATGGTAATGGTTAATTTTTCTTCCAGTAAAAGATTGAGGTTTTCATAGTTGACTTCATCTACTTTTAAAGCATCAGAATAGAGGCTATTTTTAATATCATTGCGTAGTTGAATACCAGTGAGGCTTAAATATTCTTCGTTGGTAAGGTCGTAAGATAATTTTGTTTTAGGTTTATTGAAGAACTCTATCATCAAATCCCAACCTGTACCTCTTATAGTGGCCTCCATATCTTGTGGAGGTTCTTTGACAAAGGCTACATCATCATTGATAAGCGTATTGATGAGGATCTCCTTTTTTGCTGAGTAGATTTGAGACAACTTAACCAATAACCAAAAAACAAGGGCTATCCCTATGCAGATCAATAGGATAGCCCTGTCTTCTTTGATATAAATACGCTGAATAAGTTTATGAATCCTTTTGCTCATCTTTTTTGCTGGTGACGGCTTCTGTCATATCTTTAGAAATAGAATTTCTTGTCACTCTAATATAAGTTTTATTCGCCACTTCTAGAGAAACGATATTTTCTTCCAGCTTATTAATTTTGCCTAAAATACCGCTAGCGGTAACTACTTCATCTCCTTTTTGCAGGCTGTCAGAAAAAGATTTTTGCTCTTTTTGCTTCTTTTGCTGAGGGCGGATCAGGAATAGCCAGAATATTGCAATCATAGCTCCGATGAAAATCAGGTTCATCATTCCGGCATTACCACCTGCTTGTAATAATATTAAATCCATTTTCTTATTAGTTTAGTTGTGTTTTAATGCTGATTCTGTAACTAAAGCCCCATCAAAGAAAATTATTCTTCTTCTGTTGGTTTAACGAATCCTGTTACATGTACTCGAGTTGTAGCAGGATAGGTATTGGCCGTGATAGTAACGGGCTTCGTTTGTTTGTTCTTCTTGTTCTTGGTATTGAAGCGTACAGATATTTCACCACCTTCTCCTGGAGCAATAGGATCTTTAGGCCATTCCGGCACGGTACATCCACATGTAGAACGAGCTCCACTAATGATGAGTGGCACTTTCCCTTCATTGGTAAATGTAAACTTGTGTTCAACCACTTCACCTTCATTCACTTCGCCAAAATCATACTGTACTTCTTCGAATATCATCTTAGCCACATTTACAGTGTCTACAGGCTGATTGGCAGATACAGGATTGCGAATGATATCTGAATTTTTGATCGGTCCCGCTTCTTTAATTTCTTCAACCGTCTTTTCACTTATTGCTTCTGGTTGGCTATTCTCGGCACAACTCCACACTAGAAGAGGGAGGGAAATCAAAATCAAAAATTGTCTTAGCATTCTGATTATTTTTATTTTTTAAATTTCACACAAAAGTAAAGATTTATCCTTACTTCGGCATTTTACGTTTTACATTTAATATTTTGGGCTTCATACTAAAAGTCATCTATGTCATCTAAACGATTAGAAATCAATAGAATCTATTTGATAGGGTTTATGGGGAGTGGAAAATCTACAATAGGCAAAATGCTTGCTCAACATTTGCAACTGGCTTTTTACGATATGGATACTCTCATTGAGGCCAAGGCACAAAAGACAATCAATGAGATTTTTACTGAAGAGGGGGAAAACGAATTCCGCCTGATTGAAAAGGATGTATTACACAAAACGGAGCAATTAGAAAAAGCAATCATCGCCACAGGAGGGGGGGCTCCTTGCCACTTCGATAATATGGATTGGATTGGACAACATGGTATGAGTCTTTATTTAAGAGCCAGTCCTTTTCTTATAGCTCAACGATTGCGATTCCAGCAAAGCCATCGTCCTCTTATAAAGGAATTAAATGATGAAGAGTTACTGGATTTTATTGATTCTAAGTTAATGGAACGCAGCCCTTTTTATGAACAGGCAGATATGATTTATGATCAGGATGAGCGTACCGCAGCGGCTATGGCGTCAGAGCTTGCCTTGTATGTTCTAAATCTATTTCCTTAAATTTGTTTCATGGCATATAAATTTACGATTCCTTTCTATGCTTTTCGCTTGCATCTGCATGCCGGAGGAAATCTCTTGGTCCCTATGGGAAAAGAAGAAGCAATACGTATTGGACAATCCTTACCTATCGTCGCTCAACAATATGCAAGTGCTTTACAAAAACAGATTCTAGACAAAGGAGAATTAAGTGATGTACTGAATGAGTTTAAATCAGGAGATTTTATACAAGCTCTGATTCGTGTATCCTTTCCCGCTGCTAAAGACACCCTGGCTTATCCCGATTTTTCACTGGAGTTTCCGTTTTATTATAATGTGCAGGAAAGAGGATACTGGGCAATATTACCTACCCTGCAAATGGAAGCCTTTTCGCAGACAGCTGAAGGCCTGGAACAAAAATTAGAAGAAGCTATACGCCTTGACTTCAAACGCAATAAACGACTACAGTCGGTACAGGATATTGTTAGTACCATGTGGTATGAATCAATAGAGTTGAAGCAGGAAATTGTCGACTTGGAGGCCCCCAGCCCTAAGGAGTTGGAAAGTATGATGAAAAACCAGCAGGGCAAATTACTACCTAAAGTAGCCATCCCTTTAGATGTAAGTGATAGGCAAAGCTATGGTACAGAAGAGATACAGGAGCAGTTTAGTAAAGCAATGAAAAGCAAGTTCTTTAAGAATGTGCTATTAATTGGGCCGTCTGGAGCAGGAAAAACGGCTCTCGTATGGGAAATAGCTCGTCAGCTTAAAAAGAAACGCTCTAAGACTCAAATTTGGGAAACTTCTGCCTCTGTATTGATTAAAGAACTCATGAAAGATACAGGCTGGCAGGAAAACCTGACTTTGCTATGCCAGGAACTTGCAGGCGCTTCTAATATCCTTTTTGTTCGAAACCTCATGGATTTATTTGAAGTGGGAAAGTCTGAAGGTAACAGCATAAGTATGGCTGAATACCTGAAATCGTTTCTGGGAAATGGCAGCCTGAAACTTATTTCTGAATGTACGGAGGAGGAATTGGCTCAAATAGAAGTAAAAAATGCTAACCTCATTAATCTATTTCAGAAGATAAATGTACGGGAGCCTCAAAGTCCGGTACTGGAAGAAATTATTCAAAAAAAGGTAGAACATTTGGCGTTAAATCAGCAACTATCTATCCAGGAAGAGGCTATTCAGGAAGCGATAAGGCTCAATCGCCGTTTTACACCTTATGCAGGAATGCCAGGAAAACCGATTCGTTTCCTGGAAAGCTTGTTACTTAATCAGAAAGCAGGAGGACAGGCAGCAGAACATATTTCCCGTAAGGAGGTCCTTGCGCAATTTTGTGAAGAAACTGGAATGCCGCAATTTATTATAGATCCTGATATACCTTTAAATATTGGTCAGGTAAAAACGGAGTTTAATGATCAATTATACGGCCAGGAAACAGCTGTAAATCAAGTAGTAGATGTACTGGCTACTGTCAAAGCAGCACTTACTAAGCTGGAAAAACCAATTGCTTCTTTTTTATTCGTGGGCCCTACCGGGGTAGGAAAAACAGAACTGGCTAAGATACTGGCAGAATTTATGTTTGGTAACAGAGGCAGGATGACTCGCTTTGATATGAGTGAGTACTCGAATCCTTATGATGTAGGAAGGCTTATTGGGAATAGCCGTTCGGGCGAAGGCTTATTAACTTCTGCTATTAGAAAAGAACCATTCAGTGTACTCCTTTTTGATGAAATTGAAAAAGCAGATCCTACCTTTTTTGACCTGTTGTTACAATTGCTTAGCGAAGGCCGACTAACGGATAACAAAGGACAGCTCACTAGTTTTTGTAGCACAATCATCATCATGACTTCCAATATCGGGGCGCAAAATATGGTGGATCCAATTGGATGGCAAAAAGAAATAAGTGGTCAAAGTGTTGAAGCGCATTTCATGTCTGAAGTTCAGAAATATTTTAGGCCAGAATTGTTTAACCGAATTGATAAAGTTATTCCTTTTACTCCACTGGATTCATTAAGTGTACGTTTTGTAGTAGAAAGGGAAATGGGAATATTGAAGAAACGAGAAGGTATTCAGTTTCGTAGGATGAGCCTCCAGCTTAGTGAGGAAGTACTTGATTATTTAGCGGAAAAGGGATATGACGGCAAGTATGGAGCAAGACATTTGCAAAGAACGATTCGGGAAGAACTGGTGGTTCCACTTTCGCGAGAACTCAATTCCCAGGATATTGATGACCAACTGGAAGTACAGGTTGTACTCAATAACAGTAAAATAGATATACAAACCACTTCTGATCCACTTGGCTTGGAACTATTGCTTGAGGAATATAGTAAAATAAGCCATGCTGATCACGCAAGCAACCTGAGAAGACGTATTGAACGGCTGACAGAAGGACATTTTTATATTCAACTATTGAACGAGTTGGATATTATGGAGCGGAAAAAGAAAATAGGGAAGCAAGATTTTTGGAAAGACAAAAATCGAGCTGAAAAATATGCTTATTATCTAGATGTTAAACATGGGATAGAAAACTTACTTGAAGAAACGGAAGTCCTCGAAACTAGACTAGGGTTATCATGTGTGGGACCTGGTGTTTATAACCCTCAATGGGCTGATGAACTTGAGCAATTTGAAGAACAATTCTTTGGACATAAAACGACTCTTTACAGCCGCCTCAATCCCAAATCAGATTATTGTCATATAGGCATTTATGGGCCAGAAGCCCATTTTGTCATTGATTTTTACATAGAGCTTTTAAAAGCTAAAGGTTTTGAATATCAAGGCTATAGTATTTGGTATCGAGAATCATATTATTATGAGGAAGTCCCTGTAGACAAAGAAAATACCAATGGCAGTAAGAAAGCTCGAAAAGCCTATTTTAAACAGGTTTATCATCCAGATAATGAAAAAAGCCTGACTCCTCCCAAAGAAGAAGATGTTTTGTGGGGAGTGGAATTGGCTATAACGGGATCATGTGCCTGGCTATATCTGCAGGAAGAATCCGGTATTCAAAAATGGTCATCAGGGGATGAGGAATATCTTTATCTGGTTAAGGTAGAAAACAATTCTTTTGAAACTCCCAGCAAAATTCATCGCAAGGAATTTTATCTTAGCTCTCCTGTTAGAAGGCATATTGATGAAACGGCGGTAAAGGATTCTGTGTATAAAATTTCGAGAGAGTACAATAAGGCCGCTCTAATAACTCTTTTCGTAGAGTCCTTAGACCAACGCTTTAAAATATGTATTGATAAAGAAACTATCTAAATTGAGCATTAATTACTTACAAGACAAGCAGATATGAGAGTATTAATTAAGTTTTATGCCCTGAGCTTATTGTTAGCGCCAGCTCTTTTAGGCGCACAGACCGATAAACCGGCACCTGTCAAGGCAGATACCTTCCGCTTTTATTGGGGAGAATTTACGGATAAAAAAGGATCTCCGTATTCCTTGGATCGGCCTGAGGAATTCCTCTCTGAAAAAGCGATCGCAAGGCGCAAGAAATATAATATCCCAGTTAGTGTTGAAGATTTTCCACCTAATCCAGCATATCTGGCGGAGCTAAGAGCTAAAGGAGCCAATATATTACATACTTCTCGCTGGTTAAATGCGGCAACTTTTACCATTCCAGGTGATAGCCTGGAGGCTGTTGAGCAGCTAGGCTTCCTTTCAAATGTAACTTACATGGGAATACAAATAAGAGGGGGAGCTAAATTTGGCCGGACAGTAGACATGGATTCTTTAATGTCTAGAGTAGAAAAGAATTATTATGGGCATGGTGCTCAGCAAATTGCTATGATTAATGGTGATGAACTTCATAAAAAAGGATATACCGGAGAAGGTGTTTTAGTAGCAGTACTGGATGGAGGATTTACGGGGGTAGACAAGAGTCCATTTTTTGAAGAACTGAGAAAAGAAGGCCGGCTATTACCAGGTTTTGACTTCGTTGATTTAGATACTACAGTATATGAATCTAGCTCACACGGTACTCGAGTGCTCTCTACGATGGCAGCAAAACAACCTAATTTATTGGTTGGAACAGCACCAGATGCAAGTTATATATGCATTAAAACAGAAGATGTAAGCTCTGAATATCCTTTGGAAGAATGCCATTGGGTAGCAGGCATAGAGTATGCAGAAAGCCTGGGAGCTGATATCGTTACTTCATCATTGGGTTATACCCGTTTTGATGATACGCTATTCAACCATAAATGGGAGCAATTGAACGGAACAACTGCTGTTGCCTCTAAAGCATCTGCAATTGCTAGTAAAAAAGGATTATTGGTATTAAATAGTGCTGGTAACGAAGGAAGTTCAAATTGGCGATATATCGGTATTCCTGCGGATGTAGCATCAACCCTCTCAGTAGGAGCAATAACACTGGATGGTAATTTAGCATCCTTTAGTAGCGTAGGCCCCACTGCGGATGAACGCATTAAACCTGATGTAGTGGCACCAGGAGCCAGAGTAGCTTTAGCAGATGCATACAGTTATAAGGTTTCGAGAGGTTCTGGTACCTCTTTTTCTACCCCTATGGTGGCAGGTATGGTGGCATGCCTTTTTCAGGCTTTCCCGAATAAGAGTAGTGAAGACATTTTTGATGCTATTCGCCGCAGTTCATCCCTGTATAGAAATCCTGATAATGAATCTGGTTATGGTACGCCTGATTTTATGAAGGCATATAACTTGTTGAGAAAAGATCAGAAAGGAATTGAGAAAAGACCAGAACCAGCTACTTCTGGAGATGAAGATCATTAATTAGTATTCAGTAGGCAGTATCTTAAAATGAATACTGCCTACTGAAAAACTGAATACTATTAAACTGCCCACTGCCAAACTGCCCACTGAATACTACCCACTACTTTATCGCCTGCAAAAACTCCGCTTTAATGTTTTCGTTTAGGAATTTACCACTATATTCAGTAGATACGGTTGTACATCCCTGATGTTCTATTCCTCTCATCTCTACACACATATGTTTTGCTTCAACATAAACTGCGACATCTTGTGTGTTCAGTGCTTCTCTTAAAGCTTCCGCTATTTGTACGGTTAATCGTTCCTGCACTTGAGGGCGGCGTGCATAATGTTCTACTATCCTGTTCAGTTTGGATAAGCCTATAACAGCTTTATTGGCGATATAAGCAATATGAACTACTCCCTGGATTGGCAGGAAGTGGTGTTCGCAAAAGGACTGTAAGTTTATATTCTTTTCTACCAACATTTGTCGGTATTTAAACTTATTGTCAAAGAGAGAAATTTTAGGTTTATTGGCAGGTTTTAATCCCGAGAAAATTTCTTTGACATACATTTTTGCTACTCTCTTAGGAGTTCCACTTAATGAATCATCTTGTAAATCCAGGCCGAGTATATCCATTATTTCTTTGAAATGAGCGGCGATCTTTTCCACTTTTTCTTCATCACTCATTTCAAATGCATTTGCTTTCATTGGGGTTTCAATAGAAGTTGCTGCATGCTGGTCTCCCATTTCTTCAATTGCTATGTCTGAAAGCTCATTATCATTAAGGGCAAAAGCATAACCATCGCTCAAAGAGCCATTCTTAACCATATCAGTACAGTCTTTTTGTGTAGAAGTTGTTTGAAAACTACTTCTTACATAGAGAAAAATAAATTGACGGTAGGAATTAGATGAAACCAATATTCCACAATCACCGTAAACTATTATAATTTAATGGATTTCAGGAATCGTATATATCTTATTTCTTTGTCATCTTTGCAACCACTGATAAAAGAACACTAAAACAAAATAATTGTTTAACCATCGTTTGAGACAATCATGCAAAAACTGGTTCCATTACTATTCATATTGTTGCTCTTATTGATATCTATAACTGCTTGCCAAAAGGAAAGCCCGGTTAGTAGCTTTTCAGACTGTCGTTATCAAGCTCCGGAAGCTATATTTTCAGAGTCTGATCCTGCAATTAGTCAGCATAGTTTTGAACTTAAAAAGGGGATAGGTATTGAAAAAGTCAAGATTGAGAAACAAGTGGACCTTATTCTGATTCAAACAGGATGTGATTATATCACACAAGAGTTTGAATTTTCATGGCAAGGTAATTACTCGTCTCAATCAGCCTCTTTTTGGATAAAACAATCTGTCGAAAAGTTTTATCAGTTAGGAAATCTTGGAGCTGCATATTTGTCCTTTCGTTCATTAGCCAAAGCAATAGAGGCAACTGCTTCAGAGATTGAAATTAATCAGGCAATAGAACTGCAACCTGGCCTTGTTATTTCCATTGAGCCTCAACCTCAGCGAAATAGAGCTATTTTGCTTATTACCCTTTCAGAAAGAGGATAATTTGACTAAAATGGGTTATACGCTGAAACTCAGTAGGCTAAGGGATACATTTCTATTTTATTTATTATTTTTTATAATGTGTATTTGATTGATTAATAAAATGTTAATCAAAAAAATTACACCCTTCAACATTTTGCTTTCCGACAAATTGTCAGTAGATTTTTTTTGAGGTCAATCTAAGAATGTCTAATTTTACATACGTAAGCGACAAACAACAGATAAATCTTTGTAGCACATTATATTTCAACACATTGAGAGCTATTTTTCTCTGTGTTTTGGTATGCCGATAATCACTTATCATAAATTTTAAAGTATCAGCAAGTTAGATGAGCTCCGCTGCGTTTTTGTAGCGGGGTTTTTTTATTTGCGCCTTCAGCTTATATTTGCAGCGACTTTTGACGATAGCCTGAAATCCTTTAAACTCATCTATGACAGAAGAGTAAAACTTACCTCAGCTTGCTATCGTTCTTTAGAGGAACAAATTGCGAATAACTAAAAATACAAGCATGAATAAATTTGACCTCATCGTTATCGGCAGTGGCCCTGGTGGCTATGTTGCGGCTATCCGGGCGTCTCAGCTAGGAATGAAAGTAGGAGTCGTAGAAAAAGAGTCATTAGGAGGAATATGCCTAAACTGGGGTTGCATACCCACTAAAGCCCTTTTAAAAAGTGCACAGGTATATGACTACATCAGCCACGCAGAAGATTACGGAATCAAAGTTGAAAAAGCGAGTGCTGATTTTGGTGCTATGATTACGCGTAGCCGTAATGTTGCTAACGGAATGAGCAAGGGAATTAATTTCCTGTTTCGTAAAAACAAAATTACGGAGATCAAGGGATTCGGTAAGCTATTAAGAGGGAAAAAAGTAGAGGTTACTGATAGTGAAGGAAATAAGACGGAGTATAGCGCTGATCACATTATTATAGCTACTGGAGGTAGAGCAAGAGAGTTGCCAAATATACCAATTGATGGTAAAAAGATTATTGGGTATCGTAAGGCAATGAGTCTGGAAAAGCAACCTAAAAGAATGGTTGTCGTAGGTGCTGGTGCTATTGGTGTTGAATTTGCCTATTTCTACAGCTCAATAGGTACAGAAGTAACCGTAGTTGAGTTTATGGAACAAGGGCTTGTACCTCGTGAAGATCCTGATGTATCTAAAGAATTGACCAAAATCTACAAGAAGAAAGGAATTAAGGTATTGGCCAATACAGCGGTAGAGACGGTAGAAACAAAAGGCCGTGGGTGTACTGTAACGGTTAAAAACCGTAAGAGTGGCAAGACAGAGGAAATCAAGTGCGATGTGGTATTGTCTGCTGCAGGCGTATCTCCAAATACAGAAAACATAGGACTGGAAACACTGGGTATTGAAAAAGATGGCCCACTAATTAAGGTAGATGAGTTTTATCGGACTAATGTAGCGGGTATATACGCTATTGGAGATGTGATACCTGGCCCGGCATTGGCACACGTTGCTAGTGCTGAAGCTATTATCTGCGTAGAAAAAATAGCAGGAGAAAACCCACATTCTCTGGATTACAACAACATACCATCTTGTACTTATTGTGCTCCTGAAATTGCTTCAGTAGGTTATACAGAAGCACAAGCGAAGGACGCGGGCTATGAAAACCTGAAAGTGGGTAAATTCCCATTCTCTGCATCGGGTAAAGCGAGTGCAGCAGGTGCAAAAGAAGGTTTTGTTAAAGTGATCTTTGATGGTAAGTATGGTGAGTTTTTAGGAGCACATATGATTGGAGCTAATGTTACAGAGATGATAGCTGAAGTTGTTGCTGCTCGTAAGTTGGAAACAACTGGACACGAAATCATAAAAACGGTTCACCCTCACCCTACTATGAGTGAAGCGGTAATGGAAGCAGCTGCGGCTGCTTATGGTGAGGTAATTCACCTATAGGTATAGCATATCATGATAACCTAATATTTTTTTGAAGGGCATCCATCCAGGATTGCCCTTCTTTTTTAGGTGAAAAATAAAAATAGCCTCCTGAGAACGGTGACTCAGGAGGCTTTTTGTTTATTTCAGGCTTTCAGAAATTATTCTACACCGCCTTTTAATTGATCCTGGTAATCAGATAATTCACCCCATTTACCAGCAGCAGCCAGTTCGGCTTGGTTTGGCCAGGTATTTGGTTTCGCCAGGCGGAATTTATCACCAGCAGCAGTTAAAATACCCTGTAATCTTTCTACAGATGCATCTGCCAATTCCTGCCAGTTGTTGATGCCATCCGCTTTTAGCAATTCTTCAATCTTAGGGCCAATGCCTTCAATGATTTTCAAATCTTCAGGATTACTGGAGAATCCCCAAATCTTCATAGCCATTTTTTCGACCTTAGATGGAGTATCAAAATCTCCTTCATCCTGGCGGCCGCCATCCAGGAATTTCTGATATTCAATCAGTTCATCCCACTTGCTTTGACTAGCCAGTAAGGCTTGCTGAGGCCATGACTGCGGATTGTGGATTCTATAGTTCGGATTGTAGTCTGTTAAAATCTTACGTAGTTGTTCTTCTGTTGCCCCGGAAAGAATTTTCCATGTGTCTATACCTGCGTCTTTTAACACGCTTTCAATTTTAGGGCCAATGCCTTCTACTACCTGCAGGTTATCTTCATTAAAGATACTGTTGTATGCCGCAGCTCCTACGATTACACCTGATCCTGCATCACCGCCTCCGGTACTTAGTTTCACGCCCTCTGTATCTTCACCATCACCTTCCGCTCTTGCCAGTTTTGTGGCAAGTACTGCTTTATCTGCCTCACAACCCTGTAATTTCAGTTTTAGATCTTTGATCTTTATTTCATCTTCCTCATACTGATATTTCAGGCTTGCATAATCTTTTTCTACATCAGTCAGTTTCGCTCTTAATCCCTTATTTTCCTCTTCAAGCTCTTTCAGGCGTTTGCGGTTGCTACATAATAGACAACCCAGCAATGCTCCCAGGATAAAGGAAAGAGCCGATAATATGAGCCACCATAACCAGCAAGGCTCTAGCGCTCCTAATAAATATATAGTTTCGGTATTCATTATTAAGATAGGTTTTTTGTTTTGTAAAGATTATTGATTTTTGATTAACCGTACTTCTACTCGTCTATTCTCATGACGCCCTTCAGCAGTATCATTAGATGCTACTGGCTGGGATTCTCCTTTAGAACTAGTAGATATCAATGAAGCATCAACTCCTTCTTTTACAAGGAGGCCCTTGATTTCATTGGCTCGGTTCATCCCCAATTCCATATTGAAATCATCATCATCCACATTATCAGTATGTCCGGTCAATTGGATATTCTCGCCAGTTTGCTTCACACGTTCTGCCAGTTTTACAAGGTATCCATCCACTTCTGGTGAATATTCCTTCTGGGTAGAACCAAATGGGAAACGAATAATGATGCGGTCTTCCAATTCTTCCACTGTTTCAGCAACAGCTGCTTCTGCCTCTTCCCACTTGAAGGAAGCTGCTTCGAAGGGGCCAGTACGGACTCCATCACGCTCATCGACTAATCTTGCTCTCAGCTTGATCTGATCTTCAGGGATATTGCCTCTGAATAATTGGGCTACCTGATCAGCTCTTGCAAAACCCATATTTTCAAAGCCTTCCGGCTTGGGTTCGTCTTCAAAATAGTGTCCAGTGATTTCCAGGATACGGCCATCAGCCAGGCCAGCAAGAATTGTTTGACGCAAACTGTCAAAGTTTTCGCCTGTAAAGGCTTGTCCATTGCTCCACTGGAAATAAAGCGGATAATTTGGAGCAGCAAGCTCGTCTTCAGGAGGGCTTACTACCTCTTCTGTTACTGCTGAATCAGCGTCTCCACATGCATAGCATAGCTCATCCCTGCAACCATTATAGGTCAACAGGAAATACAGCAACCATACCAGAAATGCAATCAGCAATCTTAATGGAAGGGACATAGTTCCGTTTTGTTTTGATGAAAAAATTATAATGAGTGGCTTTCGCCGAATACTATTACCTTATTATTTATCAAGTTGGTACGACTCGACAATAATTTCGTATTAACAAGTTCTAAGGCTTTATACTTTATTCGATCTATCACAAAACAGGCAGCAGCATAAAGTTTTTTGAACTTTACGTGACTATGAAGTGAATTATCTATTTGACGGTATTGGACAAGACAATTGGAGGCCTGCCAAATAAATTCACTTTGTGTTCATGGGAAGAGTGGTCATCAACAAAAGTTGGTTTTCACTCGTAATTTAAGTAGAAATCTATAAAAATCCTATGCACTGAAGCCTTTTTTGCCTTGCAGCAAATTATGCATGAGAACTTACATCGGTTTTGACTGTTATTTATGCTGTAAGTCACAAAAAATTGAATGATTAGATGGTTGTAGGATAATTTTAATAGGCTTATCCTAAATATATGTCCATAATTTTACCATTTATGGATGCTCAACTATAAATTTGTGGGATTTTTGATGGGAAAAACCAAACACCAACTATGTTTAATAGCTTAAGCGAACGTCTGGAAGGTGCCTTTAAAACACTGAAGGGAGAGAATAAACTGACTGAAATTAATGTTGCTCAGTCCGTTAAAGAGATACGCCGTGCTCTGGTAGCGGCTGACGTAAACTACAAGATTGCCAAGGAATTTACTGATACAATTAAGGATAAAGCACTTGGACAGGAAAACCTCCTGAAATCCGTTAAGCCAGGCCAACTGATGACCAAGATTGTCAATGATGAGTTGGTAGATCTAATGGGAGGTACTTCCGTAGATATCGACCTGAAAGGGAAACCAGCAGTTATTTTGATTGCCGGCTTACAGGGATCTGGTAAAACAACCTTTACCGGTAAATTGGCACTTCATCTTAAGACGGAGCGTAAAAAGCGGCCATTGGTGGTAGCCTGTGATGTATATCGCCCTGCTGCCGTTGATCAGCTGACGGTTATTGCTGATCAGGTGAAATGTCCTATCTATAAAGATCCTGGAAATCAAAATCCAGTAGAAATAGCTCTACAGGGTATTAAGCATGCGCAGGACCACAACCTGGATGTGGTGATTGTCGATACCGCAGGACGTCTTTCTGTAGATGAAAAGATGATGGAAGAAATTTCCAACATCAAAGAAGCGATACAGCCAAGCGAAACCCTCTTTGTAGTAGATTCCATGACAGGGCAGGATGCTGTCAATACTGCTAAGGCATTTAATGATCGCCTGAATTTCGATGGTGTCGTATTGACCAAACTGGATGGTGATACTCGTGGTGGAGCTGCTTTATCAATCAAATATACGGTTGGCAAGCCGATTAAGTTTGTCAGCATGGGGGAAAAAATGAATACGCTGGATGTATTCCACCCCGATCGTATGGCCAGTCGTATTCTGGGCATGGGTGATATCGTTTCCTTTGTGGAAATGGCAGAACGCCAGTTTGATGAGGAGCAAGCTAAGAAACTGGAGAAGAAGATCAAGAAAAACAAATTTGATTTTAATGACTTCCTCGACCAGATAGGGCAGATCAGAAAAATGGGTGACCTCAAGCACTTGATGAATATGATTCCGGGTATGAGCAAGATGACTAAAAATCTGGATATCGACAATAGTGCTTTTAACAAGGTAGAAGCGATTATCTTCTCTATGACTCCTGAGGAACGTACCAATCCCGATTTGATGAATATGAGCCGCAAAAAGCGTATCGCAAATGGATGTGGCCAGTCTATTCATGAAATCAATATGTTTCTTAAGCAGTTTGATCAGATGCGTAAGATGATGCATAAGATGAGTAAAATGCCAGGAATGGGAGCAGGAGCTGCAGGCATGCCTTCTGCGAGAAGAAGCAAGCGTCGTAGAAGATAGGATAACCAAAATCTTACATATATGATTTGCTTAAAGCGCTCTATCCTGTGCACAATCCTATTGAGCTGCTTTACTATTGCAGGAAACACACAAACAGCCTTACCTATTGATCCGGATGTACGTATAGGTACATTACCCAATGGATTGAAGTACTATATCCAGGCAAATAAAAAACCTGAAGATCGAGCAGCTTTACGTTTGGTAATCCATGCCGGTTCTATTAATGAAGATGAAGATCAACTAGGCCTGGCGCACTTTGTTGAGCATATGGCTTTTAATGGAACGGCCCATTTTGAAAAGAATGAACTGATCAATTACCTCGAAAAAACAGGAACTCGCTTTGGGGCAGATTTAAATGCTTATACTAGTTTTGAGGAGACCGTATATAAAATAGATGCCCGTACAGATAGCCTGGCACTATTGGAAAAAGGATTGCTCATTCTGGAAGATTGGGCATCTGGCTTGACATTTGATCCTGAAGAGATTGATAAAGAGCGCGGAGTCGTATTATCTGAATGGCGCACAGGGCTCAGTCCGGACCAGCGAATGCAGCAGGAGTATTTTCCTGTGATATACCATAATTCCCGTTTTGCCAACCGCCTGCCTATTGGAAGTCCGAAAATTATTGAGGAAGCAGATTATGCTACTATTCGCCGATTTTATGAAGACTGGTATCGCCCTGATTTGATGGCTGTAGTGGCAGTAGGAGATTTTGACCTCGACTGGATGGAAAAAGAAATCAAAAGTCGATTTTCTAAAATTCCATCAAGCGAAAAGCAAAGGCCACATCCTTCCATAGAAGTACCTTCTCATGAGGAAACGCTTTTTTCCATTGTTTCCGATAAGGAGGCACCTTTTACCCGCGTACGTATTATGTACAAACATAAAGGCAAAGATATTGGCAATAAGCAAGATTATCGACAGCACCTGGCACACTTACTGTACAATCGAATGTTAAATGCCCGGATGCAGGAATTACAACTTCAGGCAAATCCTCCTTTCACATTCGCCTATTCTGGTTTTGGGAGCAATATTGGTGATATGGCTGCATATACTACTTATGCCTTTGTAAAGGAAGGACAGGCATTAAAGGGCATAGGTGCAGTGCTTGAAGAAACCTACCGTGCCATGCAACATGGTTTTTTGCAATCGGAGCTCGACCGGCAAAAGACTGCTATGCTCGAAGGTGCCCGACGAGCATTAAAAGAAGCGGGTAAGATACCTTCTAATAGTTTGAGTAGAAGATATGTGGGACATTTTCTGAATGATAATCCAATACCTAGCCCTCAGCAGCAATATGAGTTGTACCAGGAATTACTACCAACGATAAGGCTTTCGGATATTAATCCACTTCCTAAAGAATGGCTGACAGAAGATAATCGTGTAATTATTGTCACAGGGCCTGAAGGTGAAGAGGGAGAGCTGCCTAATAAAGAAGAGCTTATCTCATTAATCAATACGATTGCAGCAAGTACTTATCAGCCTTATGTTGACCAGGTAAATGACGCGCCCTTGATGACAGACTTCCCCCCTCAAACACTGATACAGTCTTCTAAAAGTATGGGAGGAATAGAAGTAGATCAGTTAAAACTGCAAAATGGCGTAACGGTTTATCTTAAACCTACGGATTTTCAAAATGATGAAATCATCATGTCTGCTTTTAGCCCTGGAGGGCATTCCCTTTATTCCGATCAGGAGTTTTCAAGTGCTTCAGCAGCAGATATCATAGCTAATCAAAGTGGCTTGTCTACTTTTACATTCACCGAATTGGAAAAGAAGCTGACGGGCAAAAAGGTAAGTGTAGCTCCTTATATTAGTGAATTGAATGAAGGTCTTTCAGCAAATTGTTCTCCCGAAGAATTGGAAACACTATTTCAATTGATATACTTATATTTTACCGAACCACGCTTTGATAGTACTGCTTTGGCATCTTATCAATCCCGCCAAACTACTATTTATGAAAATATACTGGACAACCCTTATTATTATTTTGCTAATGAAAAGCTTAAGATAAAATACGATAATCATCCTCGTCGGGCTATTACAACAGTAGATGATATTCAGTCGATGGATATGAGCACAATTAAAAAGGTGTACGAAGATCGCTTTGCAGATGCCAGCGATTTTACATTCGTATTTGTCGGTAATTTTAATAAGGCTACCTTATATCAATTAGCAGCGCAATATTTGGGAAATCTTCCTACGCAAAATCGAGAAGAAAACTGGAAAGATATAGGCGCCAATTTGGTGAAGGGGAATATTCAAAAAACATATAAAAGAGGAGAAGCACCTAAGTCAATAGTGGAAATGACTTATCATGGCTCCTTTGATGATGAATCTTCTAATCGTTATAAGTTTAATACGCTAATGGCGGTATTGCGCATTCGATTGCGAGAACAAATGCGTGAAGAAAGTAGTGGTGTATACGGCGTGCAGGTAAGGGGAAGTGTGCTGGCTATCCCAACCTCCAGATATATGGTAACAATTTCTTTTAATGCAGAACCAGAACGTACAGAAGAACTGCTGGAAATAGCAAAAGAAGTGATCAATAGCTTCAAAACGGAAGGCCCGACAGAAGATGAAATGGAAAAGGTAAGAGAAACCCAGCGCCAGAATCATATTAAAGGATTAAAAGAAAACAACTTTTGGCTCGGTCAGTTGGTATACCGCGTTAAGAATAAAGAACCACTGGAAAATATTCAATTAAAATACCTGGAGAGTGTGATGGAAGGAGTAGACGCATTAGATATTCAACAGGCGGCCCGTACTTTCTTCAATGAAGAAAACTTGATCACGCTTATGCTGCTACCAGAAGCTCCTGATAAATAAAAGCAATCCTGTTTCAAACATTCATGGTGATCTTCAAGATCACCATGAATGTTTGAAACAGGAATACAAAACTTTATGCTCCGCCTATTGTTTGAGAAATACCATTAACTACCACAATTATGGTTTCGGCTAATCAGTTTGATAAGGCAGTACTTAATAGCATGAATACCAATACAGGTGTATCTCTTGCCGCTATGTCAGATAAGGGACGGGTATTGTTGGTATTCCTTCGTCATTTCGGCTGTACTTTTTGTCGAGAAGCACTGGCAGATATTGCAAGCCAGAGAGAAGAGATAGAAAAAGAGGGCAATCAGCTGGTCTTTGTACATATGACTACCGCTGATGTTGCAGAGCGATATTTTACTCGTTATGGTTTAGAGGGGGCGCTTCATATTAGTGATCTAGACTGTGAATACTATAGCCATTTTGGTTTGACTAAGGGAAATTTCACCCAGTTGTTTGGTCTTCAATCGTGGATCAGAGGTTTTTCAGCTGGAGTTATTGCAGGGCACGGTATCGGAGCACAATTGGGGGATGGTTTTCAGATGCCAGGAGTATTTGTGATACATCAAGGAAAAATCCTTCACAGTTTTATTCATAAACTAGCTTCTGACAGGCCAGATTATCTGGACTTAATGAAGTGTTGTTCATAAGTAAGTAAGTAAGTAAGTAAGTAAGTAAGTAAGAAGAAACTATCATATTATGATTGGAT
>JAKSDI010000263.1 GCA_022360175.1 Chitinophagales bacterium | reverse complement strand
TCTGTAATAAAGGATAAAGCAAACATTACTCCCCCTCCCAGTAAATGAAGGAAGCTTAATAAATGCTCTGTATTGTAAAAACGATCTGCCAGCAATCCTAACAGAAAAGGAGAAACCACTGCTGCTATAGCTGTAGTACCATAAACCAGGCCCACTTCTCTCCCATCAAAACCTACCGTTTCTAATAAATAGGTACCTAGTGTTACATACCAACTCCCCCATAAAAAAAACTGTAGGAAAAATAGAGTAGAAAGTTTGAAATAGAGTGTTCTGTTCATGTAGTGATGATTAGCCTATTTCGGGCGAAAAAAACTAGTTTTTAGGCCTGATCTCCGAAAAAGTATCATCAACACTAAACATTATAAAAAGGTTCTATAACAATTGGTATACCTTCTCTTACTTATACCCCTCTAAATTATTGATTCCCCAATTTTCCAATTCCTCTTCTGACCACAAATCAGGAAAGAAGATCCTGCGCTGATAACGAGGGTGCATGTACTTTTTCCAATCACTGCCTCCTGTAGCTTCAGCTGTCTCCTCACCACTCTCGAGGTATTTGTTGGCGGCATTATAATGTGCCATTACCCAACGGATATTGACGGTATGATCATAATGACGCATAGCATTTCTCAAATCCACATCGGCCTTGTCTGCTTCAGGTAACGATTTGAATTTTGACCAAAGATTGAGTGTATTATAAGTTTTCATAAAAACGATAAAATCATCCAGATAGCGTTCTTCGAATAATTGAAGAAGGGTAGATTTTTCACCTGTTTTATGATCTTTCCCCGCAGCTTGCCAATATAAATGGTCATAAGCATGCATAAAAGGAGTGTCTCGGTCAATAGTCAGACGGAAGCGATTATCAATTAAATTAATCAATTCCGTTGAAGCAAATTCGATCATCCGATATTGGGCACTTTGGAAACCACTTGCAGGAGTCAGGGTATCCCTGAATTTCATGTATTGCTCCACTTCCATGCCTTCCTGCATAATTTCAAAAGAGGAAGAAAGCATATCAAAGTATCGGCTAATTCGATATAACCTCTCTGCAAAAAAATGAGTGGTCAGGTTTTCATGAAAAGCTACCTGTTCGATTTCCCAAAGAATCATCTTGAACAATAGCTCATTGATTTGATGGTACATAATGAAAACCATCTCATCAGGAAGCGTCGTGCGCTGAATTTGCAAATTGAGCAATGCATCTGTATGGATATAATCCCAGTAGGTCATCGGTTTGGCATAGCGCAATCCACTTAAATGCTTATCTGCATTTTGACCAATGGCAGTATATTTTTCCTGAAGGTCTTCTAATATTTTTTTCCTTGTGGCTTCCATAATTTTATCCCTGGTGCAATAGATGTTAAATAAAAGTTGTAAATCAATACATATGAGTAAGTACGACTACTACAACGTATAAAGTTGTCTAAATCAGAGTACTTCTTTTTCTAATAGATCGTGAATTAATCTATCAATTTTATCTTCAGAGAAAAGTGCTTCAATATCATATTCTGTCATAATTTTTTTGATCAGGACATCTTGTTTTTTGCCATTTTCATATGCAACAGAATAAGGTGTATTAGTAAAAGAAACTTGTGAATATAGTGGTATATATTTTTCTGGATAGAGTTGTTGAATCCGGCGCTCAAATTTCTTTTGTAATAAAAATTTTGGATCAGCAACATAGTCCCGCATCACATAATAGTTGTCGAGTGATAAGTCCTGTACAGCATTTCCCTCTGGTTTCCTCATTCGTTGGTATTGTTCAAAAACAGCAGGCCAATCCTCATCGTACTGCTGCATTAATATCCATAGGACACTACAATCTTCAAACCCACTATTCATACCCTGGCCATAAAACGGCACGGTAGCATGTGCAGCATCCCCCATAAGTACCGTTTTTCCGTGCGCCCATGGATAGCAACGAACAATTGCCAAAGAAGAGAGTGGATGACTTTCCCAAACCGTTCCTATTTCCGGCATCAATTCATAAAAATCAGGAAATATTTTTTTGAAAAAATCCTCGACATGTGCTTTTGATTTCAATTTATCAAAAGCATACTCATGATTTTCAAAAGGCATAAATAAGGTACAGGTAAAGGAGCCATCCTCATTCGGCAAAGCTATGAGCATGAACCGTCCACGGGGCCAGATATGCAAACTCGTTTTGGATAATTTATAGGAACCATCTTCATTGGCAGGCAAAAGAATTTCTCGATAGCCATCTTCTATATAATGCTGGCTATATTGAAATCTGTCCAATTTTTGCATAGCGCGATAACGAACGGCGGAAAAAGCTCCATCCGCAGCAAATACTACATCAGATTTAAATTCAGAACGCTTGCCTGTTTGGGTATTCTGGCAATATACAATTCCATTTTCCAAATCTGCCCCGATGCATTTTTCGTTGAAATGAATAGTAGCATCACCATATTTTTCGGCCACATCCATCATCCGGCAGTTGATTTCAGCCCTTGAAACGGAATAAATAGCCTGTCCTTCCTGTCCATATGGCTGATAGGTAAGATTGCCTGCCAGATCATGCATCGTCCTGCCATACATAGGCAGAGCGATGTCTTCAATCTCTTTTTCAATACCTACTGTTTTAAAGGCTGTCCATCCTCTTTCTGAAAAGGCAAGATTGATAGATTTGCCCGCAGAAATATCCGCTTCCCGCAAATCACTCCGCATTTCTACAATATTGACCTTATATCCCGCTTTCGCCAAATAAACCGACCACAATGAGCCGACTAAACCAGCTCCAACAATAGTTGCTGACTTCATGCTTTATGCTGTTTTTAATTCAGGTTTCTCCATTTTTGTGCCGCACCTTGAGCAGGTGGTAAGTTCGTCATTTGAATAGAAATTTTCTAATAATACCTTCAATTGACTAACAATATCTTCCAGTTGAAATTCAGCGCGATGCAGTTGATTGTCACAATTTTCACAAAACCACATACAAGCATCAGCTTCATCCGTTTTTCGCTGCCGCTCAATGACCAATCCAATAGTATTAGGCCCCCGTTGAGGCGAATGTGGTACTTTGGGTGGAAGCAAGAATATCTCACCTTCTTTAATTTCAACAATTCTTCTTTTGCCGTTTTCAATAATAGGTAGTTGTATATCTCCTTCCAATTGATAGAAAAACTCTTCTCCTTCATTATAGTGAAAATCCTTTCTTGCATTGGGCCCGCCAACAACCATCACGATAAACTCCGTGTCTTCATAAACGATCTGATTTCCAACCGGCGGTTTTAACAAATGCCGATGTTCATCTATCCATTTTTTGAAGTTAATAGGTGGTAATATCATTAGTTGAAGTTTTTATTTGTAAGCCACCGCGAGTAAATCATGGTGATTTCAAAAATCACCATGATCTCTCGCGGCGGCTTACAACAGTTAATTACAAAGTACCTCGTTTTGCCTGTTCAGCTTCAATCGATTCAAATAACGCCTGAAAGTTACCCTTTCCGAATGATTGTGCTCCTTTCCTCTGAATGATTTCAAAAAACAGAGTAGGCCGGTCAGTCAATGGTTTTGTAAAAATTTGAAGTAAATAACCTTCATCATCTCTGTCTACCATGATGCCGTGTTGTTTCAAGGTGGCAATATCTTCGGCTATTTCTCCAACCCGGTTGGAAACAGTATCATAATAGGTGCCTGGAACATACAAAAACTCAATCCCTCGCTTTTTCATTTCGCTTACCGTAAACACAATATCATCGGTAGCAACCGCAATGTGCTGGCAACCTGGACCGCCATAGAAATCAAGGTACTCTTCTACCTGTGATTTTTTTAATCCTTCCGCAGGTTCATTGATCGGAAATTTTATCCGCCCATTTCCATTGGTCATAACCTTACTCATCAAAGCGGTGTACTGAGTCGAAATATCTTTATCATCAAAGGTAATAAGATTGGCAAAACCCATTGTGTTAGCATAAAAATCTGCCCATACATTCATCTCACCCCAGCCTACATTACCAACCATATGGTCAATGTACTTTAGGCCACAGCTCGGCGGATTATAATGCGATTCCCACTTTTCAAAATTGGGTAAAAATGTACCGTGATAATTTTTCCGCTCGACAAATATATGAACTGTATCGCCATACGTATGGATACCTGCACGAACCACGTTGCCATGTTCATCACTCTCAAGCCTTGGTTCAAAATAAGACTTTGCCCCTCGCGCAGTAGTTGCTTCCCAGGCCTGGCGTGCATCTTCCACCCAAAGAGCAATCACACGAATACCATCTCCATGCTTTTCGATATGTTCAAAAATTTCCCTGTTTTCCGCATTGGGCATAGGTGTAGTAAACACCAATCTGATTTTATCTTGTACAACGACATAAGACGTCCGATCCTTCAGGCCCGTTTCTAAGCCTGCATATGCCAATGATTGAAATCCTAAAGCAGTTTTGTAAAAATGAGCAGCTTGCTTAGCATTTCCGACGTAATATTCTACATAGTCTGTTCCTAAAATAGGGAGGAAATCATCTGCTTCAGGAAAGATTTTTTCAAGGCTATAATTGAAATTTTTTACTTCTTTTAAATCTGCCATGACATTTATTTTAGTTCTTTGACAATTCCGCGATTCAAAGAAAATGGCTTAGGTAAAAGTATTAATCCCTCTGGCCTTATTTCTTTCACCTAAAACTTTGCCACGGAATTTATCAAAGAAGATTTATTTTAAGCAGGCTCTGTTTGAACCCATGATTGGTAATAGGAATCTACTTCCAGCTTCAACGCCTCTTCAGTAATAGAAACAGGGCGGAATGGATCAATCATAACAGCTAACTCTCCTGTCTCTTTTTGCCCAATGCTGCGCTCAATTGCACCGGGGTGAGGCCCATGAGGAATTCCTCCAGGGTGAAGGGTGATCTGTCCTTTTTCAATATTGTTACGACTCATGAAGTCACCATCTACATAATACAATAACTCATCAGCGTCAATATTAGAATGGTGATAAGGTGCTGGAATAGCATCGGGATGGTAATCGTAAAGCCGAGGCACAAAAGAGCAAATCACAAAATTATTCCCTTCGAATTGCTGGTGAATTGGCGGAGGCATATGAATGCGGCCAGTTAATGGTTCGAAATCAAAAATGGAAATAGCATAGGGATAATTCAAACCGTCCCATCCAACAACATCAAAAGGATGGTTTTCATAAATATAGGAATATAAAATGCCCTTTTTCTTGATG
The DNA here is from genome assembly GCA_022360175.1 of Chitinophagales bacterium. Classification (GTDB taxonomy): domain Bacteria; phylum Bacteroidota; class Bacteroidia; order Chitinophagales; family Saprospiraceae; genus JAKSDI01. The sequence goes on along the minus strand of JAKSDI010000263.1, from coordinate 14,181 downwards.
TAAATTTTAAACTCCCCTATTTCATCATAGGTCTCCAGATTTTGAGGCAATTTAAAATCTCGTTCGCAAAATGGCGAATGTTCTAGCATCTGACCAAAGTAATTTCGGTAGCGTTTGGGCGTAAGAATAGGGCTAAAACTTTCAACATAAAGCAGCCTGTTTTCCTCACTTTTAAAATCTATCTGATAAATAGTACCTCGTGGGATGACAAGGTAATCACCATATTCAAACTCTACACTACCATACATTGTCTTCAAAGTACCTGCTCCCTGATGGATGAAAATCATTTCATCAGCATCCGCATTTTTGAAAAAATAATCTTTGGAGAAAGTCCGAGGAGCAGCTAGTCCAATATGAAGATCATTATTTACAAAAAGTGTTTTTCGGCTCTCCAGATAATCATCTTCAGCCTGGAGTTTGAAGCCCTGAAAGCTCATCGCTTTCATATTGTCTTCCAAAGCGACTTTAGGACGTATATTCCGAGGTTCGCCAAATGTACGTACACAAGTTGGCGGATAATGATGGTATAGTAAAGAAGACATTCCTGCGAAACCTGCTGTTCCGAAGAGTTCTTCCTGATATAGGTTTCCATCTTCCTTTCGAAATGTCGTATGTCTCTTACGGGGAATTTTCCCTAAGGTGTGGTATCTTGGCATGGTTGAGCTTTGAATGGTAATAAAAAAAACATCTAAAGGTGTTGACTATCTTTTGACTCTTCTATGATGAAAGTCATTACAGTCGATGATTTTTCTCACTCAAAACCAACACTATTTCCAGGCGACAGGGAATTACCTATTCAAAAAAACAGGTCCCAGATGCAGGAATGTACTGTATGTTACTCAAACCTAAATGGGGCTTTTTCCTCTTTCACCTGCCTGCTCCATACTTGAGATACATCGGTAAGAGGTGATTTACGAATGTAGATATACCCGGGGTCACGAGCATAGGAGTTTTCCAGGCTATCGACGTATATAAATTCCGAAAACCATTCTGATTCTTCCCTCATGTTATCATCCAAATGAAGAATCATTTCAAAATCCACTTCATTAGGTAGCCAGATAAGATAACTACTATTAAAACTACACGCTTCTGGTAAATCATATTTTTCGCGATAGTAGTTAATAGCTCCTGCATGGCCATAGCCTCCTCCTATCAGTAAACATTCTTCTTTTTCTTCAGGACTAAGTTGATGGTAAGCCTTACTCAGATTAGCTACCATCTCCTCCCAACCGTTCATATCAGCATAGTCTTGAGGCAGGGCATAAGTTTGACCATTCTCCCAGCGCATTGGTCCATCAAATCCAAACTCATCGATCATGAAACGACAATATTTCTCCATTTGGACATTGGGCAACAGGGGCAATGAAAAAGGTAAAAATGGTAAAATATTTAGTAGCAGAAAGCTTGCCAATGCCCCCTTCCATAATGGTTTTCGAATATATTGTTCTATAGCCAGGCCTCCAAACACCAATAGGATACTATAAGCCCCAATTGTATAATAACTCTTACCCCCCAATAGAAAGATTATCAAAATAGTAATAAGGCTTCCCCACCCTAATAAGCGATATTCCTTAAATACCTTATTGAAGAACAAAGCAATCAATCCGGCCATCCATATTACGGTACCACCTAAAAAGAAAAAAAGCTGATCCTTAAAAAAACCAATTGAATCTACATTTACCAATTGCGTTTCCCTCAGTTCTTCCATATGCACCATTACTGGAAAGTTGTGCTGATATTGCCACAACAGATTGGGCAACGCAATTAATGCAGCAATCCCGAGCGCTATGTATGCATCTTTTCGAAGCAACCATACACGATGTTTTGATAAAACCACTCCTCCTATCAAAGCGATAAGGTAAAAAACAATTGAATATTTAGTAAGGAAACCAACCCCAGCAGTTAGTCCAAGTGCCCACCAATACTTCGGAGATTCATTACGGATAAGCTGAATAATCCAATAAGCTGAAAGCAACCAAAAAAATTGATTGAAACTCACAGGCTGAAAAAGTGAATTACTTCTTAAAAAGGCGGGAGCCATTATGAAAGCTAAAGCAGTAAATACAATGGCCCATGCTCTGCCTCCTAATTGTTTAACAAGGACTCCCAAAAGATACACACTAAAAGCGCCGATGAGTGCAGGAAGCAAACGAACAACAAACAGGCTTTCACCAAATATTTGTGTAATTTTTGCTAATACAGCGATCATTGGAGGTACTTCCATGAAACCCCAGGCCAGGTGATTTCCCTGATCAAGGTAAAGAAATTCATCACGATGAAAACCGTAATTGGTATTGGTAAGAAGATGGATTAGTAATTTCAGGACGGCTAATCCTATAATGAGCTGACGGAGGCTAATAAGTGGCTTTTTCAACAGTCGGTCATTTTTCATGTTCAGAGAATGACGTATTAATCATTCCTTAGCACAAAATATCACGAATAAGCATACAAAACAAGAGCCACTCCCGTGGTAGAAGCGGCTCTTATGCAATGATGCTACAATAATCCCATAACTAGCATCAAATTTATTAAGTGTCAGCTATGAAGTTGTCTATATTTATTTAATGAAACGATAAGTATAAGGATACTTATAGTATTCACCTTCGTTTGCTTTAGTAGCAGCTATGATAGAGTATACTAAATCTGCAATCGCCAATGCGATCAGTGCAGGAATTCCGATCAGTACAAAGATCAGGATAGCTGCAACTATAAATGCGATAAACATGGTAATCTGGAAGTTAAGCGCTTCCTTAGCATGATAGTCTACGTATTCTGAACGGTCTTTAAATACCAGCCAGATTACCAATGGTGCTACTACACTACCAGATGGAATAATCAAGCCGGCAATAATACCCAGGTGAGCCAATGTGGCCCACATACGTTCATCTTTTACAGATAATTCGCTTGTAGATTTGGTTGGTTCTTCATTAATAAAGGGGTCATTCATGTTGGTTCCAGCTCCGTTATTATCAGTCGAGTTCATAATTGGTTATAATTATTATTGATTACACTGACAAAGGTGGAGAGAATGGCACTTTGCTTCCACTTTCTTAGATAAAGCTGGATGGAAAATCGGTAAACGGCTATTTTGAAGTCAATAGATGTAAGACGTGCAGTGCACAACCCCATGATACTGTATAACCTGCACCACCATGTCCATAGTTATGTACTACATTAAGCAATTCATCATCCCATTCACAACGAATGCGATCTCGTTTTGGCCTCAGGCCCACCGCTACCTGTTTGATAGATAGTTGCTCTGGAATAGGCTGCAAGCGTTGACAACGTTCTATAATCATTTTTGTATCTTCTGCACGAGCATTTTCATCATCATCATTCACATAATCGGTACCACCTAGTACATAATCATGCTTTCGTTCGATGACATAAGAAAGTTGCCCAGGGTGCATAGAATCCACCATTGAAATTGCTGGAAACCCTTTAGTTACTTTAAGCACCTGACCACGCATTGGTTTTAGTTCCTCATCAGTAAAAATTTCCCTGGCACCAAGCCCTGTACAGTTAATATATAATTGTAAATCATTATTCTCTAGCTCTTCTCTATCTACAGTTTGCTGTACTATTTCGCCACCTAAATTACTAATTCGCCATACCAAATAAGGTAAATAAATGCTGGTATCAGCCAGCGGCACCTGGGCCCAGTATCCTCTTTCATATCCTTCAGGTAATTCAGATATATTGGCTTCTCTTACAGCTTCTTTGGGTAAGCCTTCCAGCCAATCTTCTTCTCTTTCCGGAGCAGATAATACCAGAAAAGGTATCATGCTCACGCCACTCCCCTCTTCTTTAGCTAATTTTTCCAGAAATTGATAAGTTAAGAAGCTCCATTGATTTACCTGATCCTTGGGTTCTACAGCATATGGAAACCATATAGCCGCTGCTACAGATGAAACTGTTTTCGGGTATAGTTGCTTAGTTAAAATACGTACCTGAAAACCATTCTCCAATAGACAAAGTGCAGTGGTCAGTCCACTTATTCCACTACCTATAATTTTTATCAAAGGTTTCTGTGTCATAATTTATACGCTGATATTTGCCATAAGCTTTATTCCCCTTTTCCTTAAACTACAAAACAAATAATGTCCTATTATCTTAGGAATAGTTCTTGCAGAGGTTATTTTTTAATTATGTTTGTATACTTCTGCTTGATGGCCCAATCTAAAAAGTATCACATCCAATATAATAATGTGTTACATTTTGTTTCATAGCAACGCATGCATGGTCCTATGCCATGAAGCACTCACCTTTTAAAGAAAGTTTATTTTATATGAATCATTATAAAGTTAAGACATTCACACCAATAGAAAGATTATCTGATACTCAAAGCTTACATATAGTCGATTTTTTACACACTCATCTACAAGAATATGGTGACGAAAAAGAAGATATCAAAAAGGCAATAGATTATGCAATGAAACAAATACCTTCAGCAGGAGGTTTTGTTCTCACCTATAATCAGGGAGATGAAATAGTAGGAGCTGTTGTAGTCAACAAAACAGGAATGGGAGGATACATCCCTGAAAACATTCTGGTCTATATTGCTATTCATCAACAATACAGAGGGCAGGGTATTGGCAAAAAAATGATGCAGGATGCTTTAGCAACTGCTGAAGGTGACGTAGCACTTCATGTGGAGCCTAACAATCCAGCTAAATTTTTATACGAAAAACTAGGCTTTGAAAATAAGTATCTAGAAATGCGCTATAAAAAATAACGCACTACATTAAGGGGCCTGCTTAAGATTATAGTATTAACTAAATTAAGAATGTTTTGCATTGGATAGATATAACAGTTTTCATTGTATATTTCATTGCCATGATTGGGGTTGGTTTTTATTTTTTTGCTAAAAATAAAGATGCAGAAGATTATTATGTAGGAGGGCGTAATATGAGTAGCCTGCATATTGGCCTGTCGGTAGTGGCAACTGATGTAGGAGGAGGTTTTTCAATAGGGTTAGGAGGTTTAGGCTTTCTAATGGGTATATCCGGTTCATGGATGTTATTTACAGGGCTGATTGGAGCATGGTTAGCAGCTGTATTTCTTATTCCAAAAGTCAACCGGCTTGCTAAAAAGTATCAATTTCTTACGTTCCCCCAGCTATTTCAATACCATTATAATGGCAAAGTAGCTTTGCTGGCAGGCATTATTTCTGCTATTGGCTATATTGGATTTACCAGTTCACAATTGTTAGCAGGTGCAAAATTGGCTTCTGCGACTTTTCTGAAACTGGAACTCAATACAGCTCTTTTGATAATGGGAATCATTGCTGTAGGTTATACTGTAATAGGTGGTTTAAAAGCTGTAATTTATACCGATACGATACAATGGATAATACTAATGGGCGGATTAGTATTTATAGGGATTCCACTCGGATATTTAGCGATAGGAGGAATTGATGCGATTAGGGATGTTTTACCTACTGAATTTCTTTCATTGACTAATATAAAAGCGGTCACTCTGCTGAATTGGTTCATTACTATTATCCCAATATGGTTTGTGGGTATGACCTTATATCAGAGGATTTATGCTTGCAAAGATGAAAAAACAGCAAAAAAAGCCTGGTATATAGCTGGACTTTTTGAGTATCCTATCATGGCTTTCATGGGAGTGTTGTTGGGGTTATTTGCAAGAGTTGCTGCAGAACAGGGTATGTTTGAATATGCAGGATATGCTACCGCTAGTGCTATAGATGCTGAAATGGGCTTGCCTATGCTCTTGCGCACTATTCTTCCTGCTGGCTTAATGGGTTTGATGTTATCAGCCTATTTTTCTGCAATAATGTCTACTGCCGATAGTTGCTTAATGGCAGCTTCTGGAAATGTTGTGACGGATATTTTAGGCCGATTAAAATCAAGAAAGTTAAGCGATGACGAAAGTTTAAGGTATTCCCAAATTGCCACACTAATTATTGGCATTTTGGCATTACTATTAGCAACAACGATGCAAAATGTACTAGAATTAATGCTCTTATCTTATGCTTTTATGGTATCAGGTTTGTTCGTGCCTACGCTCGGAGCTTTATTCTGGAAACGTAGCACTGCAACTGCTGCCTTTTGGGCAATGCTTCTAGGAGGCATCACTACAACCTTATTGGTAATTACCCAAACCATTTTACCATATGGATTAGATGCCAATATTGGGGGTATACTACTGTCAGGAGCAGTGTTTATTTTATTAAGCCTTATTTTTCCAAAAGACAGCATAAATACAATTGAATCCGTCCATAAATAGCGAATATATTTTATGTTACATACCTCTCAAATACATTTAAGTAAATCTGCTTTAAAGCACAACCTGGAATTTATCCGACAGATAATAGGACAGGAAACGCGTTTGTCTTCTGTTGTAAAAGGCAATGCTTATGGGCATGGTATTGAGCAGTTTGTCCCTCTAGCAAAAGAATGTGGTGTAAATCATTTTTCAGTATTTAGCGCAGATGAAGCCCAGAGAATACGTAAAACGCTTAATGACAATACCCCTATTATGATTATGGGTATGCTTGATAATGATCAAATGGAATGGATCATAAAAAATGGAATTTCATTCTTTGTATTTGAACTTGACCGATTAGAAAAAGCAGTAAGCATTGCTCAAAAATTAGGTATACCTGCCAAAATTCATCTTGAAATTGAAACAGGCATGAATCGTACGGGCTTTTCTACAAAAATATTCCCTAGGGTGCTCCAATATATAAAAAAAGAAGCTGCGCATCTTATCCTGCAAGGTTTATGCACTCATTATGCTGGAGCAGAAAGTATTGCTAATTATCATCGAATCAAGAGGCAAGAAAAAATATATGACAGAGCTTATAAAAGGATGACAAATTTGGGTTTATCACCTGAGTTGAAACATACTGCTTGCTCGGCAGCTACTATTCGATACCCTAAAACCAGAATGGACTTAGTTCGTATTGGGATACTCCAATATGGTTTTTTTCCCAGTAAAGAAACGCTTATATATTATTTAACCAGACATAAAATACATGAATATCCGCTCAAAAGAATTATTACCTGGAAAAGTAAGGTAATGAGCGTGAAGCGTGTAAAAACAGGTGAATTTATCGGCTATGGTACGTCTTATCTAGCCAATTCAGATTTAAAAATAGCAACTGTACCTGTTGGATACGGACATGGATTTAGTCGTTCATTGAGCAATCAAGGGAGGGTACTAATTCATGAGCAACGGGTGAGTGTCGTTGGTACCGTCAATATGAATATGATGTCTGTTGATGTAACCAACATAGAAGGCGTAAAGAAAGGTGATGAAGTCATTATTATTGGTAAGCAAGGAGATTTGGAAATTTCAGTAGCTTCCTTTAGTGATTATAGTGATCAGGTAAATTATGAGCTGCTAACAAGGCTTCCTTCCAATATTCCCCGGAAGGTTATTGATTAACCAAAAAATCGAATATGGCATATATCAAATTATATAGAAAAAAATTAGTACACAATTATAAATTCTTAAAAAAACTTTTTGATAAACACGAAAAAGATTGGGCGATCGTGACCAAACTCCTTTGCGGAAACAAGCTTTATTTAAGAGAAGTGCTTGAATTAGGTATACAGGAAGTTTGTGATAGTCGCCTAAGTAATCTAAAAAAAATCAAAGAGCTTAAGCCTGATATTCAAACAGTATACATAAAACCACCTCCTAAAAGAAGTATTAAGAATGTAGTGAAATACGCTGATGTAAGTTTTAATTCCGAAAGCTCTACTATTCAACTGCTTTCCGAAGAAGCTGTACGGCAAAATAAAGTCCATAGAGTAACTATTATGATTGAATTAGGTGATCTTCGAGAAGGCATTATGGGAGAGAACTTAATTGGTTTTTATAGAAAAGTTTTTGATTTACCCAATATAGAAATTGTAGCAATTGGGGCTAATTTAAACTGCTTACATGGTGTGATGCCTTCTCAGGATAAACTTATTCAATTAAGTCTTTATAAACAGTTGGTAGAAGCTACCTTTCACAAAAAGATACAATGGGTCACAGGAGGTACATCTGTCACCTTGCCCTTACTTTTCAAACGCCAGGTTCCTAAATCTATCAATCATTTCCGCATAGGAGAGACGCTTTACTTTGGAAAAAATTTAGAGACAGGAAAGGCAATTCGGGGAATGAAAACAGGTGTGTTACGCCTTTATACCGAAATATTAGAAATAACAGAAAAGCCTAAAGTCCCAATAGGAGAGTTGGCTGAAAACCCTCATGGAGAAGTATATGAAGTGAATGAAGAAGATTATGGAAAAATGTCTTATCGTGCTATCATAGATATAGGATCATTAGATATTTTGCCCGAATATTTAATTCCAGATGATCCTGAGTTAGAAATTACGAATGCTAGCTCTGATATGCTGATCATTGACTTAGGAAACACGAAAAGGAACTACAAGGTAGGGGGTATCATTTCATTTAAGTTGAAGTACATGGGAGCACTTCATCTACTGAACTCTGACTACATCGAAAAACGAGTACAATAATCAATAGTAGCGACAAAATTTATAAACATAACTCTACCCATAAAAGGGGACACCTAAACAGCCTTGTCTGTGGCTATAGTTGCGGGCTTATTTCTTCTGCACTCTCCAATACCCTGTTTTGGATCATATAATCTAAAAATGGAAAAAGACAAAATTTGCTTAAATAGAAAGTAATCAATACATTAAAACTTATTATTCATTCAAATCGTTTTACTTAAAATTTCAGCTATCTCAATCTTTAATATAAATTCTATTTTTAGTTTTCTTTTATATTATATATGCTAAGAACGTGAAATAATTTAAACTTATTTGTATTGAATTTTAACTATTTTTCGTTCCATACCTTCCCATTACAGCTTCTCGCAGGGAAAGTACGAAACACAAAATGAGCTTTTTTAGTGGACACAAGCCTTTTTTCGTTTTCACTGAAAAGTTTAAACCAATCCACGCTCTTAGATTAATGCCTTTTTTATTATTTAATTTTAATTATATTATTCTATGAGTTTTTTCTACAAAGAATACCTATGGTATCACCTTTTGTTATCATTCATGATTGGAGGGTATTTATATAGACCTATACAAAGAATACTCTTCAGAGGAATAAGAATATTTTTTATATCATTGAAAAATGGATTCTGGGCATTAGTTGATTCAGAAGAAACATCAGAAGAGGATACTTCTAACTCTGATAGCCATTCTTCCACATCTACAGAAAATACAACAAGTCGTAAAACACAACCTGTTAGAAATAAATTAAACTACCTAGAAAACAGATTAAATAATTTAAAAACTAGAATCACTTCAGGCGAAAACTTAGAGGAGTGTAAGAGAGAAATGGAAAAATGCAAGGCACTAGCTGAAAACATCAAGGACTTAGCAACATTTCAGAAAATAAATTTCCAAGAAGTGTTTTTCGATTTTCAAAAAATTAGAGAACTCTTAGTGGATATGGAATACTTGATAGGCAAAAGAGAAAATGTATGGTGGCGAAAGATAATTCATAAAATAAAGGTAATATTCCAATTAATTTCAATTAAACTTTTACCTCCTGGAGTATGATATTAGTTTAAATTAGGGCTTGTTTAAATTTCATTCTTCAGGTCGAACGAAATAATCATTTATCCGATAGTACTTTGTTATAAAATCAGGCTTTACAGCCCTGCTATAATCCTGATTTCATGCCTTTCTGAATAGGGATATTCAAAAGAATTCTAAAACTTGATAATCAATATTTTTAAGAAAAGGTAATCTATAACTATTTTTTCTATTGCTATAGTTGCGGGCTTATTTCTTCTGCACTCTCCAATACTCTGTTTTGAATCATATAATCTAAAAATCCTTTTTTACTCACTTCTTTTTCTTTCTCTTCTATCATCAATACCACTTTCAGTATTTGATTAATGGAGCGTTGGTCGTTCGTTATAAATGAAGCTTTTATTAATACCGAAGCTCTTTTTAATAAAGTTTGAGCATCATTGGCAAATTGCCTATCTACTATAATATTATGATAAGCTCGCCTTACAAATATAAAAGCAAACATATGAACAATCACCATAAAGAAAGTGATCCTAAGGTTGGCTGTTAATACATCTATTAGTCCTTCGCGCATTGAAAAGAACACGAGCAGCATCATTTCAAAGAATATTATAAGCATTAACATGCTTATAAAATTAAAAGGCATATTTTGAAGGCGCCTCACCAAGCCAGTCATTTTAACCCTTATCGCCCAACAATATTTGATATACGATTCCAGGGAAAAGAGGCCTTCCGGATCATCTTTTAATGCACTATAGGCTTTTTTTAACAGATAAAATGCTTGGTCATCATTCACCATTTCCTGCGGTTCCTCCTCTAGTAAAGGTTCCTCTTTTAAAAAACCCTTGACTTTATCATGCGCAAATTCCTGATACTTGCCCTTTGGAAATAAAGATTTATACCTCAAATAATAGGATGGCAGGTCGTTCCTGACCATATCCTTACTCACCATCTCTTCGCTTTCTTCAATTGCATGCAATAAAGAAGCTGCTTCTAAATAATGTTTCCGCAAAGGCGCTTCTCTAAGATATTGATAATATGCTGCAGCAGTCTGCCTTCTAATAGCATTTTTCCATAAACGGGATTCTACTAATTCATCCAACTCCTGACGAGCTTGCTTTGCATAGCGACAAAAACGATATTTTCTTAAGAAACGCCAGTAATTGGCTTCTCTCTTATGATCTTGCAAAAAACTCCAGGCAGCTTCCACCTCATCCTTTCTTTCTCGAACGTCCTGGCATATTGCTGGCAGTTTATTGTAAGCATATAACATCGCCTGATGACCGGACTCCCACACATTGGCAAGAAGAGGTTTATCCTTTTCAGGTAAAATGTAACTTGATCTGAAAACGGTCTCTTCCATTTTCCATTCCCTGAGCAAAAAGGAAATCACCCTCAAGTGTTTCAATTGATGCTTCCCCATTAAATACCGTTCGAATGCAACATCTTTGCTCATAGCTGCCAGGAAATAGGTACTCATAAGGCAAAAGCAAATATCAATATCCGGAAGCCGCTTTTTAAGGCGTCTCACATTCAAATCATCTACTGGCCAATAATCGATTTTGGTAAAAATGCGTTCTTTTTCCAATAGGGAAAGATAGCTCTGCAATTCTTCTCTATAGTTGTTATCCTTTTCTGAGTAGAGGAAAACAGCATAGAGCAATGGCGGTTTTGAGGTCACAAACTGGGTTTCTTTCATAGTACGTAGACATAGCAATAATAGTGATCAAGGGGATGGGTGCTATAACGATAATGTCATCGTTATTTCATCCGATATGTGTAGTTCTTCTTTACAATTTACATTCTATTTAGACAAAAGGCAAGGTATGGTATTCGACAAAAGCAATATTTGCCCTCCATACTCTATTCCGATTTTTTGTAGCTTTGTTCCTCTTTACATATCACAGTTATTTTGTAAACAGCTATTTCAAAACATAAATTGCTAAATAATATGAACATTAAGCTTTACAGTGTCCTGATACTAGCATTCCTGATGTCCACGTCTGCTATTGCACAGGTGGATCTCATCAATAAAGTAAAGGACAACCAAAGTGAAAATGCCAAAGAAGGCTTCCGGTGGAACCCTGTAGTTGATGTAGAAAGAATGGCAGTAGAAAACCAGGGAGCTTCTGGTACCTGCTGGAGTTATAGCTCTAACTCTTTTCTAGAATCTGAAATGGTTCGTACAGGTAAGGAACCAGTCGATCTTTCAGAAATGTATATTGTCCGCAAGACGTATGAAGATAAGGCAGAAAAATACGTACGTATGCACGGGCACCTTAATTTTGGACAAGGAGGTGCATTGCCTGATGTAATCGACACTTACAAAAAGTATGGTGCCATTCCTGAAAATGCCTACAAAGGACTCAATTATGGCCTGGACTACAATCGCCACGGCGAAATGGAAGCAATCCTCCAGGGAATGCTGGATGCCGTTATAGCCAATAAGAATAAAAAATTGACTCCTGTATGGAAAGAAGCTTTTTCTAGCGTATTAGATGTATACCTGGGAGAAGAACCTGAGCAATTTGAGTATAATGGAAAAATGTACACTCCAAAAAGTTTTGCAGATGAAGTGGTTGGCTTAAAAGGCAACGACTATGTTCAGATCACTTCCTGGCAACACCATGGTTTATATGAGCCATGCGTTATTATGGTACCTGACAACTGGACCTATGGTACTTCCTATAATGTAGCAATGGACGATATGACCGCTATTATTGACCATGCATTGAAAAATGGATATTCTATAGCATGGGCTACAGATGTAAGTGAAAAGTATTTCTCCTGGAAAAATGGTATTGCCTACGTTCCAGAAAAAGACTACTCAAAAATGTCATCTGAAGAACGCGAAGAGATGTTTAATGGTCCTAAACCAGAAATGGAAATCACTGCTGATCTGCGACAGGCAAGCTATGATAATTATGCTACTACTGATGATCATGGAATGCAAATCGTTGGTATCTCCAAAGATCAAAATGGAAAAGAATGGTATCTGGTAAAAAATTCCTGGGGAACAGGTAATGATTATGAAGGTTATTTATACGTAAGTAAAAACTACGTCAAGTATAAAACACTATCATTCTTATTACATAAGGATGCGCTTCCTGGTAAAATCCGCCAGAAACTAAGCTTATAAATAAAGCAAAAGGTAATTGAAAAGGGCCCTGTTTAATAAAACAGAGGCCCTTCCTTTTTGTGGGACATTATGAAAATGCATAGTGTTTGCCAGGAGAATTGTCCTTCCCGTTTACTCAAATATGAGAATACGTCCCACGTTTATGATAAAAGTGTGTTTCTAAACCAATCATCTCTATCTCTCCTTGTAGAATTAATTACCAAGAGGAGTGATAGCAGAAATGCTTCAGAATAATTTGGATTATAATTTGATTATTATTTACCTAGATTGCTACCTGGTATATCATTTTTGGTAGCTAAGGTAAAGCTGGATTTGATTTTAGGTGCCCATCTCCGAATTATTTGAGAGAAGAAGCACAAACTATTGTGCATATATAAGATTTACCAGCAAAAAGTTAATCAATAATTTTACATTATAATATAAAACGAGTTTTGGGGGGAATGGCTTTCGCTGTCCACCTGACCACAAAACCCGCATATTGAAAACAATACTAAATTATAAGTTTTGCATAACTATTAAGTCAGGTATTAGAAGTTAATTTAGATGTGTTTATTTTGCTGGGTATATAACAAGTGCTACAAATATAAATAAAATAAATAAATATTAAAACAATGGAGATTGTTAACTTTCAAAGTTCGCATCGCAAAAAGCATTTTGACTTTTTCAGGAATATGGCTCAGCCTCATTTTAATATTTGCGCTCCGATCGAAATTAGTCCGTTATTAAAGTTTTTGAAGGAACACAAATTGCCATTTACTCATAGTATAGTATACCTGCTAAGCAGGGTAGCTAACGAAATTCCTCATTTTAGACAGCGTATAAGAGGTGAACAAGTTGTTCAACACGAACGAGTACATCCTTCTTTCACGGTTCCTACTCATGATGAAGAAGTATTCAGTTTTTGTGAAGTTCCTTATACAAAGCATTATAAGACATTCATTAAAGACGCGCGTCGAATAAGTGCACATAGATACAATCAACCAGTCTTTGAAGATGACGCCAACAGAGATGACTACCTTTTTCTGTCTGCTATTCCCTGGATATCTTTTTCTAGTATCCAACATGCTATGAATATTCCTACTGACTCTGTGCCCAGAATTAGCTGGGGGAAATATTATCACTCATCAGAAGAAACCTGGATGCCCTTGGCTGTACAAGCACATCATGCAGTAGTAGATGGGAAACATACAGGGCTCTTTTTTGAAAAAATTCAGATACTGGTTCAAAATCCTCAAAGCACACTTCAACCAGAAATTAAATAAAATGAAGATGTTAAGAATATGTTTAAAATTAATCCTTTTGCTAATATGAATGCCTTACTTTACCGGACTTTAGCTATTTTTCGGTACGTACTTTCCCACTACGGGCCCGTTTTCTATGGTTAAATCAAGGAATGATTAAGATTTTTTTCATACATAACTCCATTTCGTACTACTGCAAAAATACGGAGGATGATCTTGTTTCGAATGGCATTTACTACGCTCATATGTTCTTTACCTTCCTGTC
>JAKSDI010000262.1 GCA_022360175.1 Chitinophagales bacterium | reverse complement strand
TTCATTATAATAATTATCCTGATCATAGCCATAACCCGCATGTATAACGGAATCTTCCAAGACCATGAGTGTTACTCTTAATTCTCCTTCTGGTGGTGTCTCGTTAAAATACATATCAACATCTAATGCTAACTCTCTGTTGAAGCCATCATAATCACCACTTAACTGGATATCTACATATTCTGGCTGATTAAGCTGTTCTTGTATGCGTGCTTCCCATTGGCTTAATTGAGTAGAAATCGGCAAGCCTGATGGTGCTGTTCGATCAACCATTGCCATAGGAGCACCTGGAATTGCAAAAAAGTTTTTCCACTCCGTACTATGTTCATTTGCCATCCCATCCACTGAAGAATGATGAAATGCCAGTATAACTTCAGGATAAGCTTCTGCCAGGGCTTCAGCTTCTAAATGGCCAACTGGACAAACGCCACAAAAAGCAGAAGTATATTTTTCTAGTAGTACATGCTTTTGAGCATATATATTACTGCAAAGAAGTAATAGTAGTAGAGTAAGCAGCCTCATATTGTCAATCGAATTAGAAGATGAAATAAGATACTTACAAAAGTACTGAAAGATTACCTATTGGGGATGTCAGCGTAGAGACTTTCCTGATAACAAATATTGGTACAAAAAAATATCCCGGATTCTGCTTAATGCAAAACCCGGGATGTTGGTATTATACTGACTTCTTATAGTTAGAGAATGTTAGCGCAACAACGTAACATCTCCTTTTAGAAGAAGTACCTCTCCATCAATAAATTCTACTTCTGCAAACCATACAAATACTGCTGGATTGAGTTTTTCTCCTCTAAACTCACCATCCCAGCCATAATTCGGATCATTTGGCTGGAAGTTGAATGATTCGTATATCGATTCACCCCAGCGATTGAAAATCTGGAATGATTTAACATTAGCAACCTGTCCTCCAGACTGAATGTAGAATATGTCGTTTCTACCATCATCATTTGGTGAGAATATATTCGGTACAAATACATCCCTTACTTTTTCAACAATGATCAGAATTTCATCTTCAGCTGTACAGCCATTTTCATCAACAACCGTTACATTGTAGGTAGCAGTACTTTGAGGAGTAGCCCAGAAAGATTGGCCGCTACCTTCAGGCTGCCAGATGAAAGTATCGATAGGAACTATGTTATTAGTGATTACCGATATAAGAGTGCTGTCTCCGAAAATGAGTGAATTATCATCATTATCAAGTGTCGCTGTAATTGATGCAGTTAATTCTGGTGGTTCAGGAAGGCTGAAAGATTGCTCCGTCATACAACCATTTGCTCCTTCTATTACTATGGTATAATCACCTGGTAATAAATTGAAGAAAGCTGTTTGACTACCCTGAGCTACATCATTTAGATAAATGCTGTATGGCGCTTCACCTCCAATAATACTATCGATATTAATAAAGGCATCTGAAATACCAAAACAGCTCGGAGGAGTAGCGGTATAGAAGCCAATAGGTGCATCAAGATTGGCCGTCACCTGTACATCATCACTGCTACTACAGCCAACAGCATCGGTAATAGCCAAAGTGTAAGTACCTGGCTGGCTGACATCAATAAATTCTGCTGTAGGATTATTAATAATTACTCCAGGAGTTTCACTTGTCCATAAGTAAGTGATTCCATTACCAGTAGGATTACTTCCGCTGCCTAGAGAAACCATTCCCATATTACAGGAGATTTCCTGACTTTCTCCAGCATCTACACTAGGCGGAGCACTAATGTTTACATTTACGAAAGTACGAGCATCCGGGCATATACCATTACCACTCACTGTGTAAACAAATTCATAACCTCCTGTTGGGAGATTGACCGTAGATAAGGTACCATTTGTTGCATCAAAGCCAGGAGCACTAGGAGGGCTGTTGAGTGTCCAGCTTCCTCCAGCGT
Source organism: Chitinophagales bacterium (assembly GCA_022360175.1). Taxonomy (GTDB): domain Bacteria; phylum Bacteroidota; class Bacteroidia; order Chitinophagales; family Saprospiraceae; genus JAKSDI01. The sequence goes on along the minus strand of JAKSDI010000262.1, from coordinate 729 downwards.
CAGCACCACTTAATAGATCAATTAATTGGATCAAGGAATCAGTGCCAAGGCAAAGTGATGGTGTTATACTTTGAGCACCGGATACAGGAGGTGTCATTACTGCTGTTTCAGCCATTTGTCCACCTGGATAAACACAAGCATCATTAGCGGAAGCATAATAACTGATGATTTCAATCATGAAATCTGCCGTTAGGTCTGTGAAGTTCAATTCATCTCCATCAGCCAGAGTTGCTGTTTGTGTAGCACCACCATTAACCTGATATTCAATCTCGAAAGTGCCACCAACGCCGTTTATGTCAAAAGTGACACTTACATCTTCGCCTGAACAAATATCAGCAGGTGCATTGATTGCAAGTGCTACTTCAGGACAAGGAGGTGTGCTACATTCCAGTTCGCTAGTCACATTTCCACAAGGCGTACTGCCTATTGCGGTAACACTTATAGTCGTACTTTCTTCTGGCATCAATCCGCTTACGGTATAGGTCGTTCCATTAAGCACACCTGTACCATTTGTAGTTGTTACCTGATAACTATCTGCTCCAGCTACAGGAGCCCAGCTAAATTCAATCGTAGTATTATTGGTCGCGTTACAGCTAATAACAGGAGGAATCATCGGAGGAATTAGCTCTACAGGAACAGTAAATGTTTCCGAATCACATCCATTATCAGCGATAGTAAGGCTGATATTGTAGCTACCAGCAGCAGGCCAGCTTACTTCCAGTACATTAT
>JAKSDI010000080.1 GCA_022360175.1 Chitinophagales bacterium | reverse complement strand
TGATGAGCCGATTGAGATCAGATTTTTGCACTCATTGAACTTTTTTTTGAGCTTTGTAGTGGTGCTACAAGGCGATAAAAAAATGAAAAGGAGTGTGAAAAGATATTTTTAGCGACCATTGAGATATTTTTAAACAACTTCATCCTTAAAGGCCTGAAAGTTGCTGTCCTAATTCTTGCAACAACTCTCCTAAGCGGCTACGGTCAGATGAGGTTGTATCATCGATCTTTTCATCTAGTTCTTCGGATTTTTGTGATAGGAGTTCTTCCAACTCATCTAGTCGCTTGAAAACATCACTACGCAGTTGTTCTAAAGCGTTGATCTGTCTATCTTCCATCTCTTTAATAAAAGCTTTAGTGTCCTTCTGCATTTTCATCATCTGGGCTTCCATTTCCTTAAAACGGCTATTATACTCGTTCATTTGTTCTCCCATCAGGATATCCCGAATGGTACTAATCTCTCCCAGAGGATTATTATTAGATTGTTGTGCCATCTTGTTTTGTTTTGCTTGCATCGAAGTGGTTTAAAGTTGCTTTACTAAACTACAAAAATCTGATTTTCTACCTTTGATATTTGTAACAATATTTTTTTAATATTAAACTTTAAGCAACTTCATAGCGAATATAGGTATTCCGAACTTTATTTCGTGGAAAAATTAATATATTACTAGTTGGTGATCACAATTTTTACATATAAATATACTCCCAGAGTAGCTTATAGCTTTTCACTTTTATTTAAGCATATACTAAAATTGGAGTATTGTATAGAACCTGATCTGTCTAAAGCTGAATATGTTACAGGCCCCAAGCTGTATTATGGGCCTACACCTGCATCACAAATAAAAATGTGGCTGCCTGCATCCGGGCTGCTTTTCGAAGCAGGTATCAAGGCTGACTTAAATATTTCAACAGGCACTTTCAAAGGAGTAACTATTTTATTTCCCGTAGATTCGGATGATGGAATATTGCCTTTTGATTTACCGGGAATGGCTTTTTACCTGGTTAGTCGCTATGAAGAATATCAATCTTTTCAGGCTGACCATTTTGGGCGCTTTCCAGCAAAAGAAAGCATGGCTGCAAAAAATGATTTTTTGCATGAGCCTATTGTCAATTACTGGGCAATTTATTTAGGCCACTTACTAGAGGAACTATTTCCAAAATTATCTATTAATTATCCGGATTTTAGTGTTCGAACTTCTTTTGATATAGATTTCGCATGGGCTTATCGTCATCGTCCCTGGTGGCGCATCCTGGCTGCAGGATTGCGAGAATTACTAAGTGGATCATGGGATACTTTTAGAGAACGGCTATTGGTATTGATGGGGGGGGGAGCGGATCCTTTTGATGTTTTTGATTATTTAAAGCAGATTCATAAGGATTTACAACTTGATCCGGTATTTTTCTTTTTGCTGGGAGATTACGGAACCTATGATAAAAATATTTCTGCTGAGGTTCCCGAATTACAGCGCTTGATCGCTCAGTTGTCAGACGAATACCTGGTAGGCATTCATCCTTCTTTTCAGTCTAATCAGGATGATGAACAGCTGAGTAAAGAAATTCAGCGACTAGCAAAATGTACGGGTGAACTGACCCGGCATAGCCGACAACACTTTTTGATGTTGGAATTTCCTAAAACTTATCATCGTTTATTAGAAAATGGAATTACAGATGATTATTCTATGGGGTTTGCTGATGATATAGGTTTTAGAGCAGGCTTGGCGTCTCCTTTTCCCTGGTATGATCTGTCTACAGAAAAAGAGCAACCCCTTATGATTCATCCTTTCGCCTTAATGGATGTTAGTTTGCAATCTTATCTGGGGCTTTCAACTACGGACGCATTGGCGAAAGCCCAGCAGTTGTACGAAGCAGTACGTGAAGTAAATGGGGAATTTTTTATATTATGGCACAATAGCTCATTTTCTTCTAAACATGGATGGAAGGGATGGCGGGAAGTTTTCGAAAAGATACTATCTTTCGCGACTGAAATAAAATGATATGATTTACAACTTAGGAGAGCAGAATTCTATTTTTAACCGTTTTATTGGCCAATTACGAGATATTAATATACAGACAGATAGTATGCGTTTCCGGCGCAACCTGGAAAGAGTAGGAGAGGTATTTGCTTATGAGATAAGTAAGCACTTGGAATACACTTCTTCGGAAGTTGAAACCCCCTTGGGAATTGCCAATGTTAATTATCCAACTGATGAACTTGTGTTGACTGCTATACTAAGAGCAGGCTTGCCAATGCATAATGGTTTGCTCAACTATTTTGATGATGCTCAAAACGCATTTGTTTCAGCTTATCGCAAACACCATAAAGATGGTACTTTTGATATTAGCCTGGGGTATGTATCCTGTCCAAATCTCGAAAACAAAGTATTGATTGTTGCTGATCCCATGCTTGCTACTGGTTCGTCAATGGTATTGGCTACCGAAGCATTACTAGAATATGGACAGCCCAAAGCGATCCATTTTGTAGCAGCTATTGCATCTGTTCCTGGCCTGGAATATGTAAGCCGTGTCTTTCCTAAGGCCGACATATGGATAGGTGCTCAGGATGAAGAATTAACTGCTAAATCTTATATCGTTCCAGGCTTGGGAGATGCAGGTGATTTATCTTATGGAGAGAAGATGCAGGAGTAAGTTATTTAGCTCTGCAAAATAAATTCACCCTCCAATTTTTCTACACCATTAACAACGATAGCTAGCCGATGCTGTCCTGGATAATACCTTCTGGTACTGATGGGTTTAAAGGAAAAAGGCTTTTGGATGGCTACTTCTTCAGCGCCTTTCATAGTCTGTTCCTTGATCATAAATACCTTTCGGGAATGGGAGCCATTAGCACGTAAGAAATACATTGCATATTCTATTCTCACTTTAGCTTCAGTAGATTGTGTATTACGGGCAGTGAAAGAGAATTGTACACTTCCAGTAAATGGTACTTCTTTAGGTTCCAGCTTGAAATCTAGTATGTCGATTTGCTCAGGCGGACAATAACCAAAAATTTGCATTGCTTCAGGGAGTCCTGCTTTGAGCAGGGTGCGACAGGCATGTTTGATGATCCAGTCGATTTCAGCTTTTTGGCCCTTCCATTGATTAAAAATGCGGAGTGCTATCGCAGGATTGTCTTTGGAGATGTCATTGAGGTTGTTTGCAACACTACGGCGTATATATAATGAATCATCTGCTTTCAAAGCTTCGAGAATGGGGAGAATTGGGGCCGGATCTTTTTTGAATGCAGGCAAAGCCATCGCCCAGGGTAATCTGGGGCGGCAGCCTTCACTTGCCAGGCGACGTACCTCTTCATGTGGGTGTTTGGTCCACTCCAACATTCGTTGCATCATCTTTTCTTCGTAGCGTATAATAAATGGCCTTACGGCAAATTCGCAGCTGGTCAATTGAGTGATACGTTCCATTGCTGATACTGCTACTTCATAATGTTCCTGCCCATATTGTTCCACATAATCAGGAATAAACATGAATTCTAACTGGAAAGTGGTCATCTCTGCTTTTTCCAATTCATCCAGCAAATTCATCAGGATATCAGCAGCAGCCGGAAATTCCTGAGGTAGGAACTGGTGTAATACCTGTGAGGTATGCCTCATCCTGTCTTTAAGTTCTCGTTCTGGCCATAATTCATCAAAAATAG
>JAKSDI010000261.1 GCA_022360175.1 Chitinophagales bacterium | reverse complement strand
TTGCTTAATATTTACTTGCAATTATTTGGTTTCCCACAGATTTCGCTGATCTCCACAGATAATAATTAGGCTTCAAGCCTAATTTAATCTGTGATATTCTGCGAGATTTGCGGGAGATATACTTATGAGACAGCCTCATTTAGTTCGATTCTATAAATCCGAACTACCGTTCTATCATTCTGTACACACTCCAAAAACAGATACAGCATATTTGCTTCAAAATAGGAAATCATGCGACAAGCTGTCTACTCCCTGCTAGCAATTCTTTTGTTGAATTGCTGTACGCAGGCTAATCAAAATGAGGAGAAAATACTCTTTGTAACATCCAATCAACATTACTACGCAAATACAACAATCAATGCCTCCAATCACTTTGCCGAAATTGTTTTGGCTTATGATGTTTTTGTAAACAAGGGGTATTCTGTTGATTTTGTCAGCCCTGAAGGTGGCGCAATACCACTTGGTTATATTTCAACCTCAGACTCTATTCAAAAACACTATTTGTACGACAGTGCATTTATGAATAGACTCAAAACCACTAAAAAACCTGAAGATATAAATGCTACTGAGTACCAGGCAATTTACTATAGCGGCGGTGGTGCTGCGATGTTTGGAGTAGCAGAAAATCAAAAAATTCAGGAGATAGCAGAAAAAATCTATGCCCAAAACGGAATTGTATCTGCTGTGTGCCACGGTACCGCTGGAATAGTGAATCTAAAGGATGAACATGGAAACCCACTTTATCAAAACAAAAACATAAGTGGTTATCCTGATTTATTTGAAAATAAAGACGCTGAATATTACAAATCTTTCCCTTTCTCGATTGAAGAAAAAATAAGAGAAAATAGCGGAATTTTTAAGTACTCAGACAAGTCAAGAGACAACTACTATGTGGTTGATGGCAACTTCATTACAGGACAAGATCCATCAGCAACAAAATCAGTAGCAGAAAAGGTTATAGAATCTTTAGGAAATCAATCAACCAATAAAAAATGAGGAATTTAACATTCACGGTAATTTTTCTATTCTCAATTCCATCCTTGTATTGCCAGGTAGAAAGCTCCAAAACAGAAATCGAGCAAATCGCATCAACTTTAATGGATTATATCGAAGGAACTTCAAATGGAGAACCTGACAAACTAAAAAGAGCATTTCATCCTGACTTTAATCTTTATTCAGTAGCTAAAGAAGATAGCCTGCGAATTTGGCGAGGTAAAGATTATGTTAGTAATGTTAAAGAGGGTAAAAAATCCAATCGAGTTGGAAGAATCATCTCTATTGACTTTGAGAATAATGCAGCTATAGCAAAAGTGGAAATTTTAATCCCTAATCGGAAAATTTTTACGGATTACTTTTTACTCCTCAAATATGAAGGTTCCTGGAAAATAATTCATAAAAGCTTCACTTGGCAAGTCATCCCTGAGAATGAAGATTAAGAGATGCTATGTTTAGCAACTCAAGAAGTTCTTTAAAAATCGAGTAGACGCCCTCATCCGAATCTGCTGATGGGGAGCGCTACTCGCAACACTATAAGTAAGAGAGCACATTTAATTAATCTTTTTATGATGGCATCTTTTTACCCATATCTGCGTTGCGTACTCGTGTTAATAACTTTGGCTATTACACTCCGCCGCGCCTTGATCTGGGCAAAAAGCTGATCCACCAAAAAAGCAACCTAATTATGCGCTCTTACTTAACTAATTGAAGTATATAAAGCCAGATGCACTTAATTAATATTCATCTGACGAAGAAACCAAACACGCTAATTTTTCTCCTCTCCAAAGGGATATGGTTTTGCAAAAGGCATATTAATAGAAAAATTTACACTTGTGATTTTCCATTGGTCATTGCGCTTGATGAGCATCCACGACTCTTTACCCCAATTCATCAGTGTATCATTTTCGAAGAAACCGTAATCAAAAGAAACCACGCCAATATATTCGTCATGCCATATATTCACATTATGAAAGTCTTCTCGGCAATTTCCAAGTTGGGCCACCAAACTCATAAAACTTTCAGGCGAAGCAAACATGGCTCCACGCGAGCCACACCCTACCCATGAGATTTCTTCCTTCACAAATAAGGTCATGAAGGCTTCTTTATCCTCTGAAACGATCGCGGCTTTAAAGCGGTCTACCACCTGCTGTATTGCGGCTTTGTCTTCATTATTATTCTGGCCTACAGCACTTGTACTTATTCCTATGAGTAGAAAAAGTACTATTGTTTTAATTCTGCTTTTCATGATCACATTAATGAAGTTATTCATTTTGTTTAAAATGGTGCCAGTATATGAATTCGCTGACACGAAATAAGCTTTAGATTAATTCTTTCAGTGTGATTCTTGCTCTTGATACTTTGCCTTCACTCAACCATTCCAGAGTGACCCTCTTTCCATCGGTTGATAACAAGCTTAACAATTCGTTATGCCCATATTTTCTTACATGCTTACCATTCACTTTCATCAACTCATCTCCCTTCTTGATACCGGCTTTTGCTGCTGGCGAGTGCTCTTCTACTCTTGTAATCAAAAATCCATTATTGGCGGTAGTATAATGATGGTATTGAATCCCGGAGCAGTTTACCTGAAAATCACTTCGATAGGCATCATTGGGCTCGAGGTACATTTTTCGATTGCTATAGTCAAATGTTATCTTAAACCTATTCATGATATAGTTTCCAATTATTCCCAGATACTGGTCACTCGCCTTAGGACCTTTTGTTGCCGTACTAAGCGTTGCAGGTACATTCTCAAACTCAAATCCTGCAAGGGCAACACCTGGGATTCTCGTCTCATGCACCAGAAACGATCCTGTCAAACCATGTCCTTCTCTGGAAATCATCTTCGAGGCATTTTCAATCATCTTGTTTTCCGCAACGACCGGGCTGTTTAAACTTGTGGCAGAAGAAGCCCCTGTATCAATCATTGCCTTACCTCCTATTTTCGTATTATCTGCCAGGGTCAGTTCGATATCAGTAATAGGGATGCGCATGCTTAAGTCAATCGCTACTTCTTTCCCCTTCCCATCATATTGATACCCTTCCTTTTCGTAAAAACGAATCGTCGAAGTTTGGTAATCGAACTCTGTTATATATTGAGATAATAAGGGGAATCCTAATACTCCATCATGAATACGTCCAAACTTTTTTGACTCCGACATGTCTGTAATGATCATTGAAGTTTTTTCAAACTCTACACCATTGACCGTTACTACAATGCCTTCGCTGCTTTTTACAGTCCGACGCTTACCACTAGCTCCCATTACAGGAATTTCACCACTCACCGGAAGCCCGATCCAGTTTGCCAGCGTTTCATCTATCATAGCCCCTTGTGCACCTGAATCAAACACAAAATCAATAGGGTCAGATCCATTTACAGAAGCTTTAATGACAACATGCGCCCCATGCATTTTAAATTTTGTCTCTCCTACCAGTTTATTTTGGGCATTTGCCAACTGCATTACTACAACCAGGACAAGAAATAAAAGAATACTCTTTTGCAGTTTCATAATTCTTTTTTTAAGCTCAAACATTAACTACTTTCCAAAAGAATTATTTCTCCTCATTTTTTGAAAATATACTATTTAAAGGCTGCAAAAGAGTATCCAAAGCTGCGAAAAGGCTATTTCTATTTTTTCAAATGACCAAATGAGTATTATAGATAGCAAATTAGGTTATAGGCATTCAGAGGCTGTTGGGAGTTTGCTTTTAGAGCGAACGAAGGCAAAATTTGGCGAGAACAGCCTAAAGGGTAAATTTCCAATAGCCTCTTATTCTTTAATATCCTGCTTATTTATTCTACCAGAATTAAGCCCCCTTACCGCTAAAGAAGATACCTTCCCTTCCTCATCAAACTGAAACAGGATTTGTAAATTAAAGGAACCATCATCTCCTTCTACTATAAACTTATTTCTGGAATAAGGCCATAATTCTACCTCTTCTCCCCAATAATTAGTTGCCAAAAACAGTTTGCCTTCTCTCTCATAAATCTCTTTGTATCTATCACTATCTACGATATACTTTCCCAAATAAATAGAGACATCCTCTACCCTATTATGATGATAATCCTCTACTTCTTTATCCATTGCCTGAAGCGCGTTTATACTCTCAATATGCCTGGGATTATCTTTAAGCGCTTTTCTATAATGGACTTCAGCAGATTGTTTATCACCGGTCAACTCATACAAGCTTCCAAGCTTGTAGTGAGTAAGATACCAATCGGGAAAAGCTTTAGCCGATAAAAGCAAAGTTTGAATAGCCTCTTCTTCTCTATTATTGTCTTTTAAGGTATTGCTGGTTCGCTGTAATTCGCCCCAATTCAGGCCTTCAATATAGCGAGGATCATATGTGAGTGTGAGACTTATTATTTTATCTACATAGTCAAAGCCTTTATCTATGATTAATCCTCCTATGGCGTTAGGATTTGGTGGTTTAGCTAAGCTCTCTTGAAATGTAAAACTACGCTCATAAGATTGAGTGGCCTGTGCTTTAAAAATTCCTGTGTTTTTGATATATCGATCAAAAAATGTTCCGACATACATCGTTATCTCTGCATAAAATGCATAAGCCTTCCTTTTATCCGTTTGGTTTAGCTCATCATTTATAAGCATTTCGTACAGGAGCCCCAAGCAAGAGAAGTAAGCATGGTTATTATGATCATAGCGTATAAAAGACTTGTTCGAATACCGAAGCTTATCATAAAAAGTAGCAGGGTTCAACTGTGGATTCTTTAAGTTTTTGGTGATTATCAGCAAGTTAGATGCAAAGTTTTCAGGATCGTAATATTCACTTTCCTTTATATCGTTGAGCCAGCCTTCCGATACGATTGAGCCATCCAAAGAGGCGCAAGCGTCTACATCCTTATTTTTCATGGCCAAAATGATGTTTGCCAGTCCTCCAAGGCTATACCCAAGTGTTCCTATCTTTTCACTTTTATATTTCTCTTTGGCGAAAGCCAATAAAAAAGCCAGATCATCAGCCTGAGTATGGATAGACCTAATAGAAAAATCCTGCAATTCGGTATACTCCCCCTTCGCTAAAACAGCCAAAACCACATAACCTTTGCTGGCTAAATACTCACAGATAATACTATTATCCATTGAAGATGTATTCATTGCCGGGGCATAAATGATAATGGGAAAATCAGCAATCAGTTCTTCTGCTTCAAAATAGGCCTGAACATGCTCTTCTAATAAATTCTTGAGAGCTGCTCTTTTTGAGTGATCCACACTTTCAAGTATCCCCTGAATCACACCTTCCCTATCTTGCTCTGTATTCTTTGAAAAATCAACTTCTGAAGATGTATACCCCAGATAGTCCTCATACTGCATTCTATTTGAGGAAGCATTATACTTAGCTGGATACCACATAGATATCTGCATGGGCCTGCCTATCGGATAATTCGTCCTTTTGCCATAATAGTCATACTTTGGAAAAAACGAACGGCTATAATCATAAGTGTGAATTACCTGATAACCTACCGAGTAGGTTCCATATTCCAGGGAATTTGTAATTACCTTTTGAGCATGAAGATGAGTGGCACAAAAGCTCAATAGGAGTATAAAAGAAAGAAGCCTGGAATTTCTATTCATAAAAATTACTTCTTGGGCTTTCTTTTCATAGGATAATAATCCCACATCACATTATTAACCAGCCATTGGCCATCCATTTTGCTAAGTATAATATATTCGATCCACCTCATTCGATTGGGATAACCTGTTTCCAGCCTCACACTTGCTGTATTTCGGAAAACATCCAAAATAATTACTTCATTGTCTTGCTGTTCTTTTGGTAACGCAGGTTTGGATGCCATCAATTCTTTTAGTTGATCTATACTCATCGCCTCATAAAAATACACCTCTTCACCACGCTTCTTGGAGACTCCTCCTTTAGCAAGTTGCGGATGCAGGTGTTTAATCATTTCTTCGGTATTATTTTCGAAAAAGTTTTCGATATATCCCAATACAGCAGCCTCTATTCCTGCTTTATCTATATGAGTAATTTCATTATCACTAGAAGTTTTCTTTGACTGAGCCTGGGCCGTCATTTGGCCAATTGCTATGAAGCATAAGATGAAAAGAAGTTGTCTCATTTTTATTCTTATTTAAAAGGTTAAAAAAATTGTATTCAAATTACTGATTACCATCAAGTATTTGGTTACTTTAATTGCTAAATAGTGCACATAAAACGATATAATTACCAGTTTCCTGAAAGCACTATATCAATACTATCAATGAGCGCATGAAAACCTTTATGCTCTATTTGAACTGACTCAAATAGCCAGATCATCCATTCGAACAGGATATTCAGGTGTTTACCCATTCACCTTGTCCGTTTCCTTCATTTGCAGTAATTTGCTCTTTACATGAAAAGATATTCCGAACCATTCCTCCACCTTGTTTTCTGGGTATTGCTGGCTTACCTGGCATATAATAATCTGGGTATGAAGATGGTCACAATTAAACCTTCTGGCCAAATACATCAGATTACCAGTTTTCGCGAGAACCGATTCGCGATGCTTTCAGTAGATTTTTTTTTCAAGATCATTATGTTCTACGTTGCAGCTATTTATTTGCTGCCAGTATATCTCTCGAAAAAGCAATTACATACAGTCCTTAAAATTTTAGGCTTATTCGCAAGTACCTTCCTACTTGGGATATTGATCAATTATACCATAATAAACTATACGTTAAATTGTAAACCTCCACGGTCTTCACGCCTATTCAGTTTATCTCTTCTGATTCATTTCTTTATCCTCCTCCTGGCATTGGCATACAGCCTTTCTAAAGAACGTTTCCGTACCGAACAGCTTCAAAAAGAAATAGAAGAGGAAAAGCTGAGAACTGAGCTTGATTTCCTTAAATCTCAAATGAACCCCCATTTTCTTTTTAATACCCTGAACAATCTATATGCAGAGTCAAAAAGGCATAAAAATCCAACCTTATCCAATGGTATTGCCAAATTATCGCATATGATGCGTTACATGCTTTATGAAAGCAATGAAACCTTTGTTTCTCTTAGTAAGGAAATAGAGTTTTTGGAAAGCTTTATAGAACTGCAAATGCTAAGAATCTCACCAGATGATCCTTTTGAATTTAGAAAAGAAATAGGCTATTATGACCCTTCGATTAAAATCGCCCCCATTCTATTTCAACCGATAGTAGAAAATGCCTTTAAATACGGAGTGAAATTAGAAGAAGCATCCTATGTTTACATTAGCCTGGATGTACACGAAAATCAGCTACATTTTTTAGTTGAGAATAGTATGTCCACAGATTCGAGATTGATAGAACATTCTGGCATAGGATTGAGTAATATAAAAAGAAGGCTAGAGCTTTTATATCCCGATAAGCACACACTACAGATACAAGAGTTGGCTGACAAGTTTACCGTTAGTCTAAAATTGCAATTATAAAAAATCAAACAAACATAGCTGTGAAATTGAAATGCATAGTTATAGATGATGAACCCAGAGCCATTGAAATACTTGAAGATTACATCAAGCAAATCCCCTTTCTGAAGCGCCTGGCTTCATTTCGTAATCCATTAAAGGGCTTTGAATATTTGAAGCGCAATAATGTTGACATCGTATTTCTGGATATCAATATGCCCAATTTGTCGGGTATTGAATTCATTAAAGCACTTACTAAACGGCCTCTCATCATCCTTACAACAGCTTATTCTGAATATGCCGTAGAAAGTTATGGCCTGGATGTACTTGATTATTTATTAAAGCCAATAGAATTCAACCGATTTTTTAAAGCGATCAATAAAGCCATTGATGATTTAAATAAACCAAGAATTGAAGTTAATCCTGCTGAACCGGATAGTAAATACGCTTTCATTAAAGATGGTAATCAACTGGTAAAAGTAAACCTCGAGCAAGTTTTATACATTGAAGCTTCAGGCAATTATCAGGCTGTCTTTAAAAGAGACGGTAAAATTCTTAGCCTTATTCAAATGGATGAGCTCTTGAAGCTTTTCAATAATTCCCGCTTTATCCGTGTACACAAATCCTATGCTGTTAATATGGATAATATCGATGCTATTGAGAATCACCGCATCAAGATTGGTAAAAAAATCATCCCTATCGGCGAGACCTTCAGGAGTATATTTTACGCTGCTTTGCAATAAATGACAAACTTTAAATAAGGAAGTTGTTTAAAAATATCTCAATGGTCGCTAAAAATATCTTTTCACACTCCTTTTCATTTTTTTATCGCCTTGTAGCACCACTACAAAGCTCAAAAAAAAGTTCAATGAGTGCAAAAATCTGATCTCAATCGGCTCATCA
>JAKSDI010000260.1 GCA_022360175.1 Chitinophagales bacterium | reverse complement strand
GTTAATCACAAAAAAAAAAAAGAAAAAAATTTTCAAAAAAGACTACCCCGCACAACCCTTAAGCGGCGGGGTAGCTCACACACTATGAGAACACCCATTATTTTAAGTATCTTCAAAGTAGATGATGATACAAACTTCATCACCTAACTTAATATTCATTTAGTGTTGTTCAATTTGTTTATCGCTACACTTTTGTAGAGTTATTATTATGACGTCAAAAAATCCTAATTGTTATCTACTGAAATGTTATTGTTTTTAACTTAAGTTAAAGCCTTATTCATAGAACACTCATAAACAAGCACTTACTTATTAACAAAGATCATTTTGTTAAACTCTTTAACAACTTTTATCTTTAGCACATGATCAAGCAGAAAAGCATAGAGGAAGTAATCGAGACTGCCAAAGTGGATGAAGTCGTACAAGATTATGTCAATTTGCGCCGACGTGGAGTGAATATGATAGGTTTGTGCCCTTTCCATAATGAGAAAACTCCGTCATTTACGGTTTCTCCTGCCAAAGGCATTTATAAATGTTTTGGCTGCGGGCAGGGAGGAGATGCCGTTACTTTTGTGATGGAGCATGAAAACATGACCTTCCCAGAAGCCATAAGACATCTTGCCAAGAAGTATAGGATAGAACTGGAAGAAACTGAACTCTCACAGGAAGCTCGAGAAGAACAGCAGTATCTGGATAGTCTATATATCATCAATTCATTTGCACACGACTTCTACCAGGATCAGCTTTTTAATACTGATATGGGAAAAAGCGTAGGCCTGAGCTATTTTAAAGAACGAGGCTTTAGAGAAGAAACCATCAAAAAGTTTGGCCTGGGATTTGCTCCTGACAAAAAAGACATCTTTACCCTCACTGCTACTCAAAAAGGATACAATACTGCTTCTCTGCAAAAGCTGGGCCTCACTTCCCAATACGGCAGGGATTTCTTCAGAAATCGGGTGATGTTCCCGATCCATAACCTTTCTGGAAAAGTCATCGGATTTGGAGGGAGAATATTGGTAAAAGGTATAAAAGCACCTAAGTACATCAATACTCCTGAAACCGATATTTACAACAAAAGTAAAGTGCTATATGGTGCTTTCTTTGCGAAGAAAGGAATCAGGAAGGAAGATGAGTGTATTATGGTAGAAGGGTATACAGATGTGATTTCCCTTCACCAGTCGGGCATTGATAATGTAGTTGCTTCTTCCGGCACCTCATTGACCGTCGAACAAATTCAGTTGGTCAAACGCTATACCGAGAATATTAAAATCCTCTATGACGGGGATATGGCTGGGGTTAAGGCGGCTTTGCGCGGAATGGGAATGGTGCTGGAGCAGGGGTTAAATGTCAAAATCGTTATGCTGCCAGAAGGAGAGGATCCTGATTCTTATCTGAAGTCGGTAGGAACAGAGGCTTTCCGTCATTATATAAACAGCGAAGCGAAAGATTTCATCATGTTTCAGGCAGACATGTTGAAAAAAGAAGCAGAAGGTGACCCTATTAAACAAGCTAAACTAATCAAGGAGATTGTTGAAAGTATTGCCAAAATACCCGATCCTCTAAAACGATCCCTATACGTACGGGAATGTGCACGTATCATGCAGGTGGAAGAAGCTTTGTTAGTAAACGAAGCAAATAAAATTGTAGGCAAACGCTTCAAAAAATCACAGGAGCAACGCGAGCGTGAAATGGCTCCCATACCAACAGAACCGCCACCAATATTCAATGAAACTACTCCTATCATGCGCCCTCCCAAAAAACAGGTCGCAACAGGAGATGAATTTCAGGAAAAAGATATTGTCAGAATTCTAATTTCAGGAGGAGATCAGATATTTGACAAAGAAGAAGGCCTCACCGTTGGTGAATATTTACTTAATAATATTGAGGATGTTATCAATGACTTTGATAGCGAGCTATATAAAAAAGTAGTCCAGCTTAGCCTAAAAGCAGTGCAGGAAGGTAAAAAACTCAACCTCCAATTTTATCTACAATCTCCTGATGAAGCCATCAAAAAACTAGCTATAGATTGCTCTACCAGTCCTTATGAATACAGTGAAAACTGGGAAAAACGCTGGGAAATTTTTCTTACCACCCAAAAAATGCCTGATGAGAATTTCTCCCAGGACAGCGCTCAGGCGCTCAAGCGTTTTAAACTGAAGAAGTTTGATAAAATGATCAAACGCAATGCAGAAAAAATAAAGGAATTATACGAGCAACAATCTGATGATTTTATGCTCTACCTTCAACTGGATCAGAAACTAAAAGCTATTAGAAATGAACTGGCCCTGGAATTGGGGACAGTAGTCTTGTAAGTTTTAATATACGTTTACTAAACCTCAGAGGTTTAGTAAACGTATATCATAAATAAATCTGAAAAGAGGAGTAATCTGTGTTACCTTTTATGATACTTCACATATCGTACCACATTTCACAAAGCACTATGGCTTTTCCTCATCAAAACTTGCTCCTTCTTCAAAATCCATTGAAACGGAATTAATGCAATAACGCAAGCCTGTAGGTCTAGGACCATCATTAAAAACATGCCCCTGATGACCACCACAACGACCACAAAGTACCTCTACACGAGTCATTCCATGAGAATTGTCGGCTTTTTCCACAATATGTCCCTCTCGAATTGGCTCATAAAAAGATGGCCAACCTGTACCTGACTTAAACTTTGTACTGGAAGAAAAAAGAGGTAAACCACAACCTGCACAAGTATAGACCCCTTCTTTTTTATTATCCCATAAATCCCCTGTAAATGCACGTTCGGTACCTGCTTGTCTTAATACATGATATTCATTGGAAGTTAGCTTGTTTTCCCACTCATTTGCACTTAGTTGAAGGGGAGTCAGTGTCTCTCCATCCAAGCCAATAAATGTTTCTTCTCCTGTCTTTTTTGTAGTAGAATGCTCCGTAGTCTTTGTATCTGTATTGGTATTTTGAGCTTTATTACAGGAAGAAAAAGCGATCATCATCATCGCTAGTGCCGCAGCATATTTCAGAGTCATAGTGTCACGATTTTCCATACATAACAAAAATCAGCTATCTCTAGTTGCCTGTATCATCTTTTTTACCTTTCCGGCGAATACGGGGATGGTGCCATTCTTCTTTTTCAGCAAACTCCACTATGCGGCGTAGAAAAGCCATCATGCTAAGAAATATGAGATAACCAATTGTCAATACCAGAAATATCCAGCGGTAAGAGCCTGCTTCATCCATCGTCATAGAAGAAAACAGATAGGCTACAAGCCCGCTAGCTATTGTCAGGCCAAGGAAACTATAAACAGATTTCCCCCAATATTTCATCATATTCTTTGATGCCAGGGAATAGACACTATTGGCTACTGCAAATAACAACATAAATGCTGCTGCTGCTATCCACGGAAAACGATCTGCAACATATAGCAAACCTGTTAATTTGACTAACTTTGAGCCCAATATGACAACCAGTACACCGCCAAAGGCTACCAATGCCTGCATAACAGGATTGACCGACTGATTAAAAAAGGAATTTTGTGCTTGTTGATTCATAACTATATGTATATGAAGACCTACTTCACTAGAGTTGGTGTATGTGAGTTTTATTCAGTAACACACTAAATTTGCTTATATACGCCTTATTAAACATTATAATGAAATGCTGAGTGGAAAGTTAAACAAAATACTGTTTGCAAGTTTATTTATATTCATTACAAACTACTCTAATGGCCAAGTATTGGAGCTTTGGGAGATTCAGGGCGATGGTATTGCAAGCCCCTATGAAGGTCAAACTGTAGAAACGGAAGCCAATGTGGTGACTGCCAAGGGTAGTGGATTTTTTTTCATACAAAGTACCTCCTCCAATACGGATAATGACCCTTCCACTTCTGATGCCATTTTAGTAGATGCTTCTTTCTTTGGCCAGATTGGTGACCTCGTCAACGTTAGTGGCAGGGTGGAAGAAGAAGATGGCAATACCACTATAGGAGGATCTAATATAGATATAGATGTTGTGGGCAATAATATTCCTCTCCCCTCTCCTATCGTTTTTGATGAAAACTATCCTTCTGGTGAAGTTAGTGAGTTACACAGCCTCGAGCGTTCTGAAAATATGCTGGTCAATTTTAATGCTACAGCTATTGCTCCTAGTAATGGAATCGAGCAGGCAGCTCTTAGCACAAGCGCTGAGCGTCCTTTTCGGGAACCAGGTATTTTGCACCCTGGTCAAAATGGCTTACCCGTTTGGGATGGCAATCCGGAAATCTTTTGGTTTGACCCCAATGGGCTTAATCAACCCAACAACCGCTTTATCAATGCCGGAGATCAGATAGAAGCAACTGCTATTGTTATAGAAGCAGATGAAGGACAGTGGCTGGCTTTACCTACTAGTTACAGCTATACAGCTATCAATGATCCACAAGCCGTACGCCCCCCCGAAAGTAATGAGTTTGTAATAGGCTCCCTGAACCTATTATTGCTATTCTCTTCAGATGATGATATTGAAACCAAACGGAAAAAACTGGCACTGTACATTACAGAACAAATGCAACTCCCTGATATTATTGCAGTACAGGAAGCGGGTAGCCTGGGAGCATTGCAAAACCTGGCCTATAATATCAACCTGCTTGTGCCAGATATCCAATACGAAGCTTATTTGGAGTATGGTTCTGGGAATATTCACCAGGGCTTCCTTGTTAAAACAGGGATACAGGATGTAACGATCACCCAATTGGGAGCCAATGAGCCTTTTTCTTTTGGAGGTTTATTACACGATCGACCTCCTCTACTCTTACAAGCTTCCCTTCCTACCAATCCACCAACACTGATTCAGGTGCTTAACATCCATTCTCGTTCTTTGATAGGTATTGAAGGAAGTAACAGCAATTTTGTGCGCAACAAACGCCACCAGCAAGCCATCTCTATTGCCAATATGATCCAAGATTTACGTACTGCTGGCAATCTGGTTGTACTGGGAGATATGAACGCTTACCATTTTACAGATGGTTATGTGGATGTTGTTAGTCAGATGAGTGGATTGCCCAGTTTGGGTGCCAGTATCAGCCCCATTAATATTGTCAACCCTCCTCTGGAGATGCCTATCTTTGATTTACCTGAAGAAGAACGTTATTCCTATGTTTTCCAGGGTAACGCCCAAACCCTCGACCACTGCATGATAGGCGAACTTGATGGCCTTCAGTCCAATGGTATGTCATATGCCCGAGGTAATGCCGATTTTGCCCTCGACTATGATGCCAATCCCAATGTCGCAACCCGCAGTTCTGATCACGATGGCCTGGTCGTATATCTCGAAGCACTCAATCCTATATTAGATGCGGAAGAATTATTGCTTTCGCAAAATGATATTAGCATATCTCATGCGCAGCCTTGTCAAGCAGGAGATTGGATTCATATTAGTAGTAAAAGGGAAGCACTACAATCTTTACAGCTATATAATATGCAAGGGAAATTGATTTACGAACAAGTATTAAAAGGGAATAAAAAAGTGGACTTCCAATTACCAGAGGTAATAGGGACAAATAGTACATATATCCTCACTGTACAGGGGAAACAGCAAATAAGGAATCAATTGCTTATGGTGTTTCCATGAAGTATTTTAATAGATAGTTATCAGGAGATGCCCAGACCAGTCTAAATGGTAAAATGTCTTCCGCAGGCACTGAAGCTACTCAGCGGAGGGCTGTCCAGAATAATACCTGCCTGTCGCGATGCAGTCGAGCAGGCAGGTTTATACACAATTATACTAAAAAGCGAAATTTAAGTATACTCACATGTTTATTTATACATTAAACACTATTTACTAACTGGATAGCACGCTCGGCATTTACTTTTCCAAATCCCGTCTGAGGAGTCCAGCTATTCTGATTATAAACTGGGTCAGCTGAAGAATAAAGAATGTTTTTAATGTCTTTTACTCTTAGCGTTGAATTCATGCTTAACATTAATGCTATCACCCCGGCTACCTGAGGCGCGGCTGCAGATGTACCTCCAAATGGGATGTATTTCTTTCCGTAAGGAGGCATTAAGCCTGTAGTAATTATTTTTTCCAAATAATCTGGAGTGCCATCTTTATCTGTGTCTTGTGTCCAGCCTTCTTTTAATGTGGGAATTCCATCACTATTTTGTGACAAAATACAGTAGTGATCCATTAGAACTTGATTTTAAATCAAATCATGTTTCATAGCATACTTTACTAAACCAATAGTATTTTTTGATTTGGTTTTTCTTATCAGGTTTTTCCGATGTGTTTCAACAGTGTTGATACTAATAAATAGCTTTTTTGAAATCTCAGGCCCACTATACTCCATGGCAATCAGCTTAATAATTTCCATTTCTCGTTTAGTTAATGCGACAGGAGGCAATGAATTTGTTGATTCTGATACTGTTTCGGATGGTATCATTGACTTTAATATTTTGTCAGAAATTTCCTGACTAAAAAAGGTGCCTCCTTCGTACAGCGTCCTGATTGCTTTGATCAATTCAGTTTTATCTGCGGTTTTTAATACGTATCCTTTTGCTCCTAATTTTAGTATTTCTTTAATTAAGCGAACATCATCATAAGTTGATAAAATCAAAACTTTTAAATCTTTAAACTTGCTATTTACCCGACGGGTAACTTCCACCCCGTCCATATGAGGCATATTGATATCAACCAAGACAATATCAGGTTCCAGTATTTCCAGTAAATCCATTAATGCTTTACCATCCTGTGCTTCACCAATCACGTTTATATCTTGCTCAGATTCAAGCATAGCCTTGATCCCATCAATTACGATTTGATGGTCATCTGCGATTACAATTTTAATATTTTTATTTTGCATAAGTTTACTTCCATTTAAGTAAGTGCTAAGACAAAATTGTGTCACCATTATATTGAGAAGAATTTTCATTCTAGGCAAGGCAGAAAACGTAGGCGAAGTGGTGCTTCGACGAGGATTTCTAACGCCGCATAGGATGAACATTGGCTCAAGATAATATGTGATTTAATTTGTCTTGGCACTTACATTCAGTTTTTTTGGTAGGTATATCAATACTTACTGTTGTTCCATTTCCGGGGGAACTATCAACAGATAAATCACCACCAAAGTGTTTAACACGAGCTTGAATATTGAATAGCCCCATTCCAAAATTTGGTGATTTGGGTAGATAATTAAATCCTCTGCCATTATCTTCTACGATTATATTAAGGCTATCATCATGCTCAGTAAGTTGCACATTTATTTCAGTGGCTTTTGCATGTTTAAGGATGTTATTGAGCAGTTCATCAATAATCCGATATAATGCCAATTCCAGCTTGTCTTCATATCTTTTTTCCATTCCAAATACTGAAGTATGCACCTCTACACCAGGAGATTTTAATTTATCAGTCAGTTCATCAAGGGCAGCTTTCAAACCAAATCGCATTAACACAGGAGGCATCATTTCATGCGCAATATATCTGTTTGTTTTTGCCGCATTTTTTACCAGCTGAAGTGTTTTATTAAGGAGTTGTTCTTGTTCTTCATTTTTATCATTGTCGGAAGAAACCTGAAAGGTCTGTATATGCATTTGAATAGCAGAAAGCACAGAGCCCAAACTATTGTGCAATGCTTCAGCAATTCTTTTGCGTTCTATTTCCTGACCATCCTGGATGGCATTGAGCGATCGGAGTTCTGAAAGTTGTTTTAAACTTTCGACTTCTTTTTGGTGAAGTTCTTCTTTTTGCGTGGCGACAAGAAGGTTGTGTTTTTTCTTTTGCTGATAATTTCGAAACATTAAAAATATAGTCAAAAGAGCAAAACCTAAGACAGCAGTAATACCAGAATTAATCAGCTTATTTCTATTAATTTCAATTGCCTGCTTTTCATTTTTTTCTTGCAATAAGTCATTGTTATATTTTTCTTCAATCTCTGCAATTTGTCTATCCGTTTCCTGATTACGAATAGAATCACGAAGTATAATATGCTGCTGGTAATAAGTTAGAGCATCTTCTGGTTTATCCAACTGTTCAAATAATTCGGACATTTTTTTACATGTCTTTGCTTGCAGGTCAATCATACTCAACTCTTTCGCCAGTTCAAGCGATTGATTTAAATACTCTTCTGCCTGGTCGAGAAGGCCATTTTCTAAAAACAAATTGCCAACCTGATGATAAGAATTTGCCAAGCCCTTTTCATTTCCAAGTTCTTTTTTTAATCGGAAACCTTTTTCATAAAAGTACTTTGCCTTCGAATAGTCTTTCATCTGAAAAAATACATTTCCTTTAGAACTATAAATACTGGCCAGGCGGTTTTTAGCTATGGGTTTTAAAAAAATACTTTCTGCTTTATTAAAATACACCAGCGCACTGTCCAATTGCCCGGTTTTTGAATAAAGGGTAGCCAGGTGGTAATAACTTATAGCATATTTACTGGGCAATCCAATTTGTTCTTGAATTTCTATAGCGCTTTTATAAAGGCTCTCTGCTTCAGAATAATTTTGTTGTTTTACTTTTATAGCTCCAATACTCATTAGCAGAGAAGCTTTTGTCAATAATGTTTCATTTGGTCCTGCAATCTTAAGTCCTCTGTAATAAATTTCAACTGCGGCATCTATATCATCTTGTGAATTAAGCAAGTTGCCCCATAATAAATATACCTCAGCCTGTCCTTTAAAATATTGACACTCTTCAAAGGCTTCAATGGAACTTTTATAAAAAATTAAGGCTGTGTCTATATTTCCAGCTAAATATTGAAGTGCTCCCTGTACTTTAAGTGCCCCGCCAATCCCTTTTAAGTAATGTAGTTTTTTAGAGTTTACCAGGGTTTGATTTGAAAGCTTTAGAGCACGTTTAGCATTTGACCTCCTAAAATGCCAGGCTAACTCATTTTGAGTATCTATCCTCAGCTCATCAGATAATTTTTCATTCAGTTTAGCTTCTAAAATAGCTATATTATTTTGGGCCCAAACTGGAAAAACAAAAACTGAAAGATTTAAAAATGCTAATATTATCAATGATTTCACTTCAATAGTGATTTTCAATTTAAATATTATAAAGTTAGCTATTTTAAATCTTTTCAGTATCTGATTATTGATAATCAGCAATTGGGTCTTCAATCGGCATATCGTCATAAACCAAATCATCCACATGATTAGGAGGAGTGGCAGTAGAAGCTGCTGTACTACCGGCAGGTTTAATATTCACGATCATTTTACAAATTGTTCTATTATACAATTTATCTCTATGCTCAGTGAAAACACCATCGGCTTCTAAGGTCCCTGGATTCGTTTGTACTTCTATTAAATTTACGGTTACCGTATGCGTCGTTACTGCTGATGATCCGGTTCCTACAGTTCTACTACTAATTGAAACTGCCTCAGATACATTCGGATCAAACTTTAGATAGGGCGCACCTCCTTCTTTGTGTTTAAACCTTGCGTGAAAACGTCGAGTTACAGCGTTCGTTTCATGATCATGTTTTGATTCTGCTATATAATGCTTGTATTTAGCCATTGTGATTTGATTTTAAAGATTTGCATTAGGTTAAAATTATAGAATTTAATCAATCGGAATTCTGTTTTCCTTAAATCTATTTTTTAGCATGCATGCCCATCTCCATCTTTCCTTTCTGCTTCCTATATTATTAGCACTTGCCGAGTTTGTAATCAAGGAAATCATTTTCTTACATAGTTTAGTAAAAGTCAATTTCCCCCTACTATAGGAAGACAAATAATAAGCTCCTAAAGTAGCCCCGGTAATGAATCTCGCAACCCGAAAAAGTGTCTCTGCCGGATCATAGCTTTCCTGTTCTACATGATCATTAAAAACATCTACTATAAAGCCATAAATAGCACTTGAGAAAACTTGTGAAAATTCATATTTATTTTCCCGATCAACAGAATCGTAATAATGTTTTTTGCCCAGGTTTCTTAAAAAGAAAACTCTTTCCCCATTCTTTGTAGCATGTACTGCTGAAGCATATTCCTCAGCAATTTGTTTAAGGAAATTTGGGTCCAGCAATTTTCCTTTTGACTCTACAACAGCTGACTCACACATGTCTAGCTGTGCCAGGATAGAAAATACAATTGTAAGATCACAAAAAGCCTCCGCCAAAGCTATAGTCTCTTTTGATTGATGTATCAGTTGCTTTGTCCATATTGCATATAATACTGCGTGCCCTACTTCATGAGCAATGACATCAAATGAACGGCAACAATAAATATTTTCTGCTTTTTTAAATCCAAAGCCAATAGAATTATCCTGTGAGGTATACTTTGCGACGATGCGCCCTGGATATTCATAAGGATTTACTTCTAATTTTTTCCCCCATTTCTTTAAAAAGTCATACTGCCTGGTACCTTTTAACCTATCTTTCTCCTTCAGTATTTTACTTGTTACTCCCCTCTTGTTTCGCCCGTAATAATGTTTCCGATAACCCAGGCGAGAAAAGGCTTGCAAATATATTGTTAGAATCATCCGACATGCTGCGTATGTATGGACTCTGTCAAAAGCTCTCATTTCTGCTTCTGAAATTGTGTCACTACTCGAATCATATTTATAGAGAAAATCACCTTCTATATCAAACTCATCTCCACCTGGTATCATTTTAATTAATTCATCCTCTGGCCCTTTTCTTACTTTATTCGTTATGAGTACCTTTCTTACACCAATCTCTTTAACCAAAGGATCTTGCTTATGAACATTCATCTGGTGTACTGTTTTTAGTCCTTCCCTAGGAATGCATTTTGTTGGTCTAGGCATTATATTCTGATTAATTGGTTAAAAAATAATTCATTCGATTTTTTGGGAGTTGTTAGGTTCTACAGGAGTTACGCAACGACTTTCTCGATAAAATCTCGTTGTGTAATTCCTATAATATTTTAAAAAAAAGATAAATAAAATTAGAAGGATATTTTCCTGCGAAGCTCTTGAATTGACTCAATATCCCTTTTAAACTTTTTTTGAACGACTTTATCAGTAAGAGAAGTTAACTGACTTATTAATAAGTCTATTTTATTTTTATCTGCCCCAGGTAAATTTCGCGCCTCCTCATCAATTAATTGAATATTATTTCTATAGTTTGTTTCAACAATACTAGCATATTCAGCGTATAATCTTTCAAGTTGAAAAACGATACTAACTAATTGCTTAGCCCTATTATTGGCATCAATGATGCTAGGATTATTAATATATACAAAGTAATCAAAATCCGAGCTACCACTGCTAGCTCTGTAATTAAATATCTCATTAACTTTTTCAACTTTCTGTACTAAAGGAAGGCCTTTTATAAGCCCCAAATCAGCAAGTAATTTATCTTCAAATTCAGCAATGAGCGATGGTAAATTTCTATATTCCTCTAATAACGTATTTATATTTACTTCAAATTCTAAATTTGAATGTTCTAGTTTTTCATAGAAAGAAATATATGGCTGCATTTTGCTTACAAAGAGTTTTAATTCCTCAGTATTAAACTCTTGTTCATCAGAGTGTGTCACAATAACTTCTCTTACATTACCAGAACTTCTTTTTTTAACCTCAATATCAACATTTGGTTTAGTAAATAAAGCACTTGCAGCAGTCACAACTGATCTTACCATTCCTACAAAAGGCGATGATTTAGAAATATCACTAACAATAGGGCTATTAGTAATTTTGTCAATTATTTTGAAAAATTTCTTCTTTTTTTCAGGAGGTTGGTTTGGCGTATCAAAGATTTGTTTGGCTTGACCAACAATAATATCTGTAAATTCAAAGCCTAAAGCATCACTAGTCGGGCTATTAACTCTAGCAATTGTATTATATATAGATGCTTGTGCAATATCTGTATCAATATCATTATAAACGGAAGATAATTTATCAGAAACCTCAACAGCAGAAATTATATTTAAATACATTTCATCATATTCTTTCTTGTAAAGCTGTTTCCTTTCAGAATCAATTTTATCAATCTTATTTAATAGTTTCTGAAGCTCATCAAGTAATTCATACTTAACTGATATAACCTCATATCTAGTAGCTGTTGCTCCGTCTTCTGACATAACAGGTGCCTCAGAAGCTGTGTCTGGTATTTGTGCATTCAAAATAGAAGAGCTAATCACTAAGTTAAATATGAATAAGCAAAAAACTTTTAGGACTTTCATAATTATCATTTTATACATTAATAATTTAAAATCGTTTTCAATAAACTAGTTTAAGGTTTCACCATCTCCAATCATTATTCAATTAGTTAATAGACTTCCTCAATCATTCCACTCGTTTACAAAACTACATCAGTCTCCCATCGCAATCACTCACCTAAAAAAGGATTGTAAAATATCACCAGAACTAGTGAGATAACCCACTCAAAAAATAGGACAACTTAAAAGATGTAAATATCTTTGCAGCGCTGTAAAATTCCGATCCCAGCACTGGAGAAGAAATTGGGGATGGGAATTATGCAAAATTGTGTCCCGAAAAGGCACATACTTCAGTAAGCCTAAAATTTAGGCTGCTGAAGTATGTGCCTTTTTTATTTTACCTAATACTTAAATCAAATTTTAAAGATGAAGAGACTTTCTAAAATGTTCCATCGCCTATTAATAATGACTGCATTATGTATAGGGTGGACGTTAAGTAGCAATGCTCAAACCACAACACAATATGGGCAAAGCGAAAAGTTGAATTTATCCAAAAAAGAACGCCAAAAATTAAGCTCCAAATACATTGGAGTTCATGTAGGCATTAATAGCCTTAAATTTAGGGATTTTGCAACTTCGCCTTTGTTCTATAAGGGTTTAACAACACATGTGGGTTTATCAAGATTGAAGGTAGGCCAACGTAAAGAAGCGGAATTAGCTCTAAATTATAGCTTCGGAAACCCCATGACAGATTTTAATGAAAATGTAACGGTCAGCCAATTTAAACGTGTTGAAATATATTACTCTCAATTGTATAAGCTTGGAGGTTGGAGTAATGACAAGTACAATACTAAATTGGGATGGATGTTGAATGCCACTGGCAATTTAAGAACCAATGCTGCATTACAGAATAATGCTTTTGGATTGGAGTTTTTTCCAACACTTTTCTTGTCTTTCAAGTTGAACAAAGACATCAGCCGGACAGAAGAAAAAAATAAGCGCTTTTTATTTTTCAAATACAAACTCAAAGAAAAGCAGCGAGATCTGTCACTTCGTCTAAATGTTGGATTACTCAACAGTTCATATAGAAATGGATATGTTTATTCTGGGCAAAGCGCCATCTTGAACGAACCCAGTATTATTGACGGATACCAGTTTAATGCCTTTTCAGGTTTCCGAGCAAGCACTGGCCTGGACTACACTTTATATTTGAACAATAAAAATGCTGTCCAGATTTCATACATATGGGACGCTTATCATACTGGCGGCGACTTAGATAAATTTGAAATGGCCAATCATATCATAAAATTCAGCCTTTTGTTCAACTCAAATAACCAATAAAATGAAAAATATAGTTTTAATTTTTGCCACACTGGCTTTCGTTTTTACTGCTTGTGACAAGGCCTTATTAGAGGACGATTTGGCAAGCACTAATCCAATGGAAAACTTCGAATATCTTTGGACGGAATGTGATGAAAAATATTCTTATTTCGATGTAAAAAATATTGACTGGAATGCAGTCAGGGAAGAATATTCTGCCAAAATATTTGAAGACATGACTGAAGACAGTCTATTTAATGTGTTGGGAGATATGATTACCGAGTTGCGTGATGACCATACTAATCTGGTTTCTTTTTTTAATGTTTCTTCCTTTGGCGTTCAATATTTGGGGCAAGATAATTTTGATTGGCGAATATTAGTTGATAATTATCTCGGACAGGACTTTTATAGATCAGGACCATTTTCTCATGACTTTTTAGACAATGGTGAAATTGGTTATGTACGATTTCCTGCTTTTACAGGAACAGTAGATAATGAGAATTTAGATTTCATTTTAGAGCGATACAAAGATACCAAAGGCTTAATTCTTGATTTAAGAGAAAATGGTGGTGGGGCAGTAACCGATGTTTTTAATCTATTAGGACGACTGGTAGATGAAGAAACGATCGTCTACTATTCCCGAATCAAAAATGGCCCTGCCCATGATGATTTTTCCGAACCAGAACCAGCTAAAGCCAAACCATATGATGGTATTCGCTACACCAAAAAAATAGCCGTATTGGTAGATAGAGGGACTTATAGTGCGGGTTCTTTCACATCGCTGGCAACAAAAGCTTTGCCGAACGTTGTGCTGATTGGAGATACCACAGGTGGAGGATTAGGATTACCAAATGGGGGGCAATTACCCAATGGCTGGACTTATCGGTTTTCAATTACACAGGCACTTGATTTAAACTTGAATCCCGAATTTGAAAATGGTGTTCCACCCGATATATCTGTTCTTTTTGACTGGAATGATTCCACAACTGATGAAATATTGGAGCGAGCTATTTTAGAACTTCAATAAGAGGGAAAAAGCAGGCTGGCGAGGATTCCGTAGAAGCCCCTGACCGCTAGTGCTTTGCTAAATGAGAAAAGCCGAGTGCTGTCAGAGTAATGATTTCGGATGAAGTCGAAAGCATTGACCTAAGGAGAAATACAGACCCCTTGTCTGCCTGCTTTCTATGATTATCCAGGCTATTGTTTAATTTTTTATATATAACTGATACCTATTTCACTATTAGTAGCTGGAAATCAATTGCTTTTGGTGTCTCTGTAAAGTATTCTATAGGAGGTCATTTAATTCACGTAAGTTGTGGCAACTTGCTGAATTTAAAATGTAGAGCGGAGCAATAAAAAATGCCAAAGGCCCGTTTTCTATGGTTAAATCAAGGAATGATTAAGATTTTTTTCATACATAACTCCATTTCGTACTACTGCAAAAATACGGAGG
>JAKSDI010000257.1 GCA_022360175.1 Chitinophagales bacterium | reverse complement strand
TTCGAAAATTAAAAATAATAACATTTCATATAGTTGAAGATAAGTTTACAAACGAGTAGTACTTTCTCTGCCAATGATTGGAAAAGACGGCCAGACCATTATTTTAGAGAGGGTTAATTTGAAAACTGGGAAGCATACTCATTGATGTGAAAAAGTTATCAGCTAAGTTTCATCCGGCGGTGAATTAATTATGATAAAATAAATTTTGAGCCAATATAGGTTCAGTTAATTGAAGAAATAAACAGATGAAAAAACTAGTACTTATCGTGTTGTTCATTCAGGTTTTCTTTTCTTTAAAGGCCCAGAATGATAGTCAATTACAACCCTACGCAGGTTCACCTGGCTGGGAAGAGACTAAGGAAGAACGTACCAAATGGTTTAAAGATGCTAAGTTTGGCATGTTTATACACTATGGCCTTTATGCTGGAGCTGGAGGCTACTGGCCACCCAACACCGAAACCGGAAAAAAATACCCCCAACACTATTCAGAGTGGATACGTAACTGGGCTAACGTAAGCGAGCCCGAATACGGAGATGCGACTAAACCGCTCTTTACTCCGGAAAAAGGAGCCACCGACCAATGGGCAAAAGTGGCTAAGGAGGCAGGTATGAAATATGCCGTGCTCACTACTAAGCACCACGATGGTTATACGCTTTTTAATTCCACAGCGCCCTATTCTGTAAAAAATGACATAAGCCGCTGTACCAACATTTCACCCAAAGGGCGAGATGTTGTAGGAGAATATTCCCAATCTATGCGAGACCAGGGGATTAAAGTTGGCTATTACTACTCCTTGCTCGACTGGCAACATCCGGATGCAGTACCACAGTCTCGTAGATGGCCTTTAGGTCCCAATCCTGACCATTCGCGTTATACAGCCTATATGAACGATCACATTGAGCAGCTTTTCTCAAAATATGGCAAAGCTGATTTGTTATGGGTTGACTATTCTTCGGCTGCCTATCAGGGTAAGGTCTGGAATACCCGTCAATTACTTGATAATTTGTATCAAATGCAGCCTGAAATGGTTATCAACAATCGCTTCTGGAATGGATTGGAAAACGATAAAGGAGATTACTTCACTCCTGAAAAATACGTACCCGCCACGGGCTATCCTAACAGAGTATTTGAAGTATGCCATACTATGAATGAATCGTTCGGGTACTCTTATCATGACAACAATTGGAAAACGGCCAAAGAAGTTGTGCATCTGCTTGTAGACATTGTATCCAAAGGAGGCAATCTGTTGCTGAATGTAGGTCCGGATCCTAACGGATACATTCCGCAGCCTTCGGTAGATGCTTTAACGCTTACCGGGAAATGGCTTAAAGAGTATGGTGATGCCATTTATGGGACTACTGCTTCGCCTTTTTCCAAACTGCCTGATAATGTTAGGTGCACTCAGAAGTCTCAATCAGGTAATACAATTCTCTATTTACATGTGCTCGAATGGCCAGAGAATAGAACCATAGAAATAGCCGGGCTAAAAAACAATGTAAAAAACGCAAGCTTATTCGGAAAGAACAAAGCTATAAAGTTCAAGCAGGAAAAAGAAAAACTAACGTTTAGTCTTCCTGAAGAGCGTCCCAACCAATACAATAGCATAATAGTTGTAACCATAGAAGGGAAACCTGATGTAGAGAATATTAATATGCCTGTGCAAAAAGCTGATCGTAGTATTTTCCTATCAGCAGATTATGCCTCCATTTCTGGAGGAGGCGCCCGTACCGAAAATCAGCCTGTAAACATTGGGTATTGGTCAGATGTCAGCACTACAGTATCTATCCCTTTCAAGGTACTCACTCCTGGCAACTCACAAGCAGGAGGCACCGTATCCCAAAAGCCTGGAAAATATAAAGTGATTGTTGATGTGGCAGCAGCCGAAGGAGCTGGAGGTGTGCTCCGCCTCATTACCGATAGTGGTAATACAGAACTGGATGTGAATGTGGTTTCTACCGGAAGTTGGACAACTTATAAAAAAAGGGAGATGGGTATGCTTACTCTAAGTAAAGTAGGGAACCACATTATACAATTAAAAGCACTTTCAATTAAAGAGGCAGGCTTTATCAACCTTCGGAGTGTGGAGCTAATACCTATTGACTGATGATAGTTATTTAAGAACCCACTCTAGATTTACCCTATACCCTATAAGCCCCTCGTAGTTTCTGCGTGGGGTTTATAGGCTAAGTTCAACTTTCTTGTTGGTGAAGTTTATCTTTAATTTCAGTTTCTTGATTTTAGCGATCCTTGATACCGGATATTCGGATTGTCAGATTATCGGATTTTTCGATTAAGAAAAATGACTGAAGGCAACAAGCCTCAAGGGCTACAGAGGAAGATAGCTGTGCTAAAGATAAATGGATTTGCCTCTCGCTGCGTTGAGCCCTTGCAGTCTGACCGTGTCGAAATAAGTACTTATGAACTCATGCACTTATGAACAATTCAAAATCAGTTATCCTATCGACAGGAATTATGAGGTGATCTTACTTGTTTTATTCCATCGTTTCTCTCGATCATCAGGGGGCGGAAAATTCAACATTGAGTTTGTATGATCAATTTTTTATATTTCCTTCAAAAGAAGAGAATACCTCTT
>JAKSDI010000124.1 GCA_022360175.1 Chitinophagales bacterium | reverse complement strand
TCAAGCTTTGTGGAGAGTATATCTAACACCAGTAACATCATTTGTGAAATCCGTGATATTCGTGGACAAAACCAATCTCCCTATATGAAAAACTCCTGTCCACTAATTTCTCAGATTACTCGAATGTGAAACGATCATTCCTTAAAAACCTATTGCTCCAGTTGTCAGCCATTTCATGAGGAATACGAGGGCTATACTGACAACGAGGCCAAAGGTTATTTTCCCTAAATCCATACCAATCATACGATAAGTACCATTCATGGCTTCTCCTTCCTGTTTGGTTTCTACAAAAACCAGTGCAGCACGTAAAATAATAACAGTTGCAAAAGCCAGAATCAAGCCATTGCTAATGCTAAATGAAATATCTGGTGAAAACACTTTTAGATATATACTATAACCTACTACATAAGTAATAAACCCGAATACAATTACATTAGCCAAGAGTCCTAATATCTTAAATATACGAGAAGATTCATAGTGATCTTTACCCAGTTGATAACGTATTGCTATTTCACGGCCTGCTAATAAGCCCAGGAATACCCATGTAGTAGACATCGGTACTTTACTAAATTCTTTGAAGAATAATAGAACCAATGCATATAAAAAGTCGATGATAGTTGCAGAGCGAATATCTACTGTATTTGTTTTGGCTTTGACGATTTGTTGGATAGCTCCACCTCTGGAATAGAAAATATATCCCAGCATAACCAATAAAATAACCAAAGAGATTAATATTTCAGAAAACTGTAAAGCTCTAGGCAGATAAACATAGATATTTGCAAAATCCTGAATCAACCATTGCGCCCACAGGAAGCCGGTAGATCCCCATTGTAAAATGGTCCACGTTCTTTTTTCAGAAGGAGTAATAGGATTTTTGATAAACTTTTTATCCAGCAAACGAGTTACCAGTTGCCATACTAATATAGCTACCGCAAAAGCCAGAACATAACCTAATAGAGACTTCATAGTCATTCCCATTAAGCCTTTAGGTTTAAAAAAGGTGAGAATAAGGAAAGAAGTACTCACTGGTATACCGGTACGTGTAAGCAACATCAATACTAAAGGCGGTAGCAAATAAGGCCAGGACATATCTTCAATAAATGGATATTTCTCCAGGCGTCCGTACGACACATCACCACTAGTAGCATACCAACCATATAAAAGCGTAGCAGATAAGATGCTCCCCGCAAATACCCACAATACCCACCATGGGCGATTCTCATTAGAAGAAAGGAAAGTACCCAGTGTTTGTATACTATCGTTTCCTACTACAGAATAACCTGCGAGGATAAATCCAATCCACATTATCACCAAAGAATAATCCATTCTAAGTATTCATTTTATTAACTCCTAGACAAAACGCTCTGATTTTTATCAAAAGCACAGATTGCTGTTTACTTCATTTTCATTTGACAAATCCCATGCAATTTATCCAAGAAGGATTTTTTCCACTGCCGAAAGTACAGTTATTAAACCAACCTGAAAAATAAGGCAGATTAAATTATTCTTTCCTAGACAAAGCGTTTATTAATGGAAGATTAATACAGAGTTAACATTGAGTTAGCAATCGAGCAATAGCTTTGCAGCAAAATTAAAAAACACACGTTTATGAACTTTAAATTCTTAACAACACTTTTCGCTCTATCTGCACTATTAGTCTTCAGTGCATGCGATGATGACTCAGGATCAAACTTTGATGGTCCTACAGTAACTGCTCCTAGCCTTACTTCTGTAGCTGCTGGAACAACTGGCGAGTCTGTAACTTTCACTGTTTCTGTTGATGCTGACTTAACAGCAACTTATGCAGCAACTGGCGAAGGTGTTACTATCACTAATGCTTCTGGTACTGTTGATGGTACTAGCGTAACTATCAACTACGATGCTGGTGCTACTGAAGGAGCTGGTGCAATCACTCTAGTTGTTACAGATTCTGAAGGACAATCTGCTTCAGGTACTGCGGTACTTAACATCACTAACGAAAACACAGTACGTGTTACTGGTAACATCACTGCTGATGAAACTTGGGAAGCAGGTAAGTGTTACATCCTTGCTGGTCGTATCACTGTTGTTGATGGTGTTACATTGACTATCGAGCCAGGTGTTATTGTGAAAGGTGAAGCTGGTACAGGCCCTAATGCAACTGCACTATTAGTTGCTCGTGGTGGTACATTGATGGCAGAAGGTACTGCTGATGCTCCTATTATCTTCACTTCTGTAGCGGATGAAATCACTCCAGAAAATATAGTTGCTGGTGAATTTGCGAGCCCTAACCTTGATCCAGATATCAACGGACTATGGGGAGGTTTGATCGTATTAGGTAATGCTACTATCTCTGCTTCTAATGACGATGGTCAGCTTTCTGAAGTACAGATTGAAGGTATTCCTACTTCTGATACTAATGGCCTTTACGGTGGTAATGACGATACTGACAACTCTGGTGTAATCACTTACATCTCTATCCGCCACGGTGGTTCTAACATCGGTGATGGTAACGAAATCAACGGTCTTACTCTTGGTGGTGTTGGTTCTGGTACTACTATCGAAAATATTGAGGTTGTTGCTAATCAGGATGATGGTATTGAGTGGTTCGGTGGAACTGTTTCTGTTAAGAATGTAGTAGTTTGGAACGCAGGTGACGATGCAATCGATACTGACCAGGCTTGGTCTGGTACACTTGACAACTTCGTAGTTGTGACTCCTTCTGGTAGCTGCTTTGAGCTAGACGGGCCTGAAGGTACTTATACTGCTCGCCACACTATCCAGAACGGTACAGTAGTAGCTATTACTGATTCTCGTACTACTGGTGGTTCTTTGATCGATGTAGATTCTGGTTCTAAAGCAACTCCTGTTGACATGAAGAACATCCACTTCGTTGCTCCATTGTTTGTAACAAACGATGACAATGAAAACGTCTACTTGACAATGACTGAAGACGAAGTAGAATTGGCTGCATTTGATAATGTAACTTTTGATATTGCTGCTGGTGACCTAGGTAACCTAATGGAACAAGGTGGCGCAGTACCAGCTGGTATTTCTGCAGGTGGTTCTCCTGCTGCTGATGTTTCTGTTCTTTCTTGGACTTGGGCAGCACAGGTAGGTGGCCTTGACGGATTATAAGCCGATAATCATCAGACTAGATTTTAAATATTACTTGATTTGATAGTGAAAAGATTCGTAAAGTTTTCTTTATGAATCTTTTCGCTTTTCAATATTTTTTGAATCTCGTTTAGCCTAAATAATACATACACATGAGGCAGTTATTTATTCTTTTGCTCACCTTAATTACCCTTTCAGTGAGCGCCCAACAAGGTACTATTCGAGGTACCGTTATTGAAGATGAAAGTGGTTTTGAGGTAATGTTTGCCAATGTTTTAGTAGTAGAAACATCAGGTGGAACAACTACTGACCTGGATGGTAAATTTTCTATTAGCCTTGAGCCAGGTGCTTACTCTCTAAAAATCTCCTATGTTGGTTTCCAAGAATTAACAATTGAAGGAATTGAAGTAAAAGCAGGAGAAGTAACTGTTTTAGATAATATCAGGCTTCTGGAAGAAGGCCTGGAGCTAGAAGAAGTAGTGGTTACTGCTTCTGCTATCCGTACTACAGAAGCAGCTTTAATGACCATCAAGAAAAAATCTCCAGCCATGTTGGATGGTATTTCTTCTTCACTAATGAAATTGACTGGTGATGCAACTGCAGTAGAAGCAGCCAAGCGTGTTACGGGTGTTTCTATCGAAGGTGGTAAGTATGTATATGTACGTGGTTTAGGTGACCGATATTCTAAAACTACAATGAATGGTGTTGATGTACCAGGCCTAGACCCTGATCGTAACACATTACAGATGGATATTTTTCCTACTAATTTGATTAGCAATATTGTAGTTAGTAAGAACTTTACAGCAGACATGCCAGCTGACTTCACTGGTGGCTTGCTAAATATTGAAACCAAAGACTTTCCTGACGAAAAAATTATTTCTGCGTCTATTAGCTTAGGCTATAATCCTGCAATGAACTTCAATAGTGATTACCTTACTTATGAAGGTGGAGATACCGACTTTCTAGGCTTTGATGACGGAACAAGAGAATTGCCTGCCGGTGCTGATGCAGCGGTAGTTCCTACTCCTGTATCAGTAATTCAGGGTCAGTTTACAGAACAAGAAGCAACTGATTTCATTAGTAGCTTTAACCCTACTCTAGGTGCCAAAAAAGAAACCAGCCTGATTGACTTCAGTGCAAGCCTTTCTCTAGCCAACCAAAAGAAATTAGGAGGTGATGATGCAGATAAAGGTACTCTCGGATATATTTTCTCTTTATCCTATAAGAACGACTATACCTTCTACGATGACGTATTCTACGGAGAGTACCAGCGTTTAGCCGACCCTGGAACTTATGAATTGGAATATGCCAATACGCAGCCTGGCCAAATTGGAGAGCGTAATATTCTAGTTGGTATCCTTGGTGGATTGGCATACAAAAAAGCTGCTTCCAAATACCGTTTGACTGCGATGCGCCTACAAAATGGAGAAAGCCGTGCAGCTCAATTTTCTATTGACAACAATGGATCAGCAGTAGGACAATCAGGGTATATTGCAAAATCTGATAACCTTGAGTACAACCAGCGTTCTCTAACAAATATCCTCCTAAATGGTACACACGTTCTGGGTGATAGTGGCTGGGAAATTGATTGGCGTTTGTCTCCTACCCTTTCTACCTCTGATGATCCAGATATCCGTAAGAGCGCCTTTTCTATTAGTGAAACAAACATTTATATCAACGCAGGAGAAGGTGGTAACCCATCTCGTATCTGGCGTTCATTGAGCGAATTAAACGCAGTTGGGAAAGTAGATATTGCTAAAAATTACACCTTCAAAGGGGAAGATGCTAAATTGAAATTTGGTGGTAGTTATACTTTCAAAGAAAGAGATTATGAAATCTTGTCGTATGATATTCAGTTCTTTGGAGGTTCTCAGTCGTTCCCTTCAGGTAATCCTGATGATATCCTGACCCCAGAAAGAATTTATCCTACAGGCAATATTTATTACCAAACAGGTAATATTGAGCCTAATCCCAACGAATATAATTCAACTGTTACCAATACCGCATTCTATGTTTCCAATGAAGCCAACTTGTTCCCTAATTTGAAAACCATTTTAGGGGTACGTGCTGAAAATTTTGTGCAGCGCCACACAGGCCGTGATGTAACCTATGCTCAAGGAAACGAAGATGGAAATAACCTGGATGATGAAAAAGTATTGGATGCCCTTGACTTCTTCCCTTCTGTCAACTTGATTTACTCTTTAAAAGAAGACATGAACATCCGTGCGGCCTACTCTCGTACCATTGCTCGCCCGTCTTTTAAAGAGTTATCCTTTGCACAAATTATTGACCCTGTATCTGGCCGTATCTTTAATGGTAGTTTATTCCCATACTCTGATTGGGGTGGACAGCTTGTAGAAACACGCATTGACAATATCGACTTGCGTTGGGAATTATTCCAGGAGAGAGGACAAATTTTCTCTGTCAGTGGTTTCTACAAAAGCTTTGACAAGCCAATCGAATTGGTTCGTATCCCTGAAGCACAAACCAGTGCAGAATTCCAGCCTCGCAATGTAGGAGATGGACAACTATACGGTGTAGAGGTAGAAATAAGAAAGAGCCTTGGATTCCTTTCTCCTTCTTTGGATAATTTTGGTGTAAATGGTAATGTAACCTTCGTTCAATCTGAAATTGACATGACAGATTCAGAATACAATGCTCGTAAAAACTTCGAGCGCAAAGGTGAAACCATTGAAAGAACTCGTGAAATGGCAGGACAGGCTCCTTACGTAGTGAATGCGGGTATCACTTATAAAAATCTGGATGCAGGTTTGGATGCAGGTTTATTCTACAATGTGAAGGGAGAAACATTGGAAGTAATTAGTTCAGGCCTTTATCCTGATGTTTACTTCAAGCCATTCCACAGCTTAAACTTCAGCATTAACAAGCGTTTAGGTGCAGATAAAAACACTGCTATTGACTTCAAAGTATCTAATATCCTAAACAATGAATTAGAAAGGGTATATTCTTCTTATCAGGCAGAAGAGCAACTATATAGCAAGTTTACTCCAGGTATTTCATTTGGCCTGGGTATCAGCCACCAGTTCTAATAGGATCCTCTATTGAGGAAATAAACTGATGGTTAAGAAAAAACCTTTCGGCATTAATTGCCGAAAGGTTTTTTGTTTTTACCAAAAGTAAATCCGTTTATTTTGAAAATCTATAGAGCACTTATAATTTTTAAAAAAGGCATATCCTAATAATCCATCTATTTGCAGATCAGTAGAACTCCGCAATGGTTCCAGATTCGTTGCCAGAAAACGTTGGTTGATTATTTTATGGCCTTCAATAAACAGCGTGTCTATAAAACCTACTGGCACCAAATCTAACTGCTGATCCAATCCCTGTAAATGCTCTACATCTGTTGCTTCAAATCGATCTTTTAAAGGGCCTTCTGTTAAGCGGCTATCAATCAGATTGCTCTCTGTGCCTGTGTCAACTCCAAGGCGTATTTTTTGATCATTGATGCTCACTTCTATCACCGGTATGTGCCGTTCCATTTCAAATGGAAAATTGTATTTAGGAGGTGATTGCCACAAGATATCAGATGTTTCAGAAGCACCTATCAATAGTTTCTTTTCAGGAAAATCAATGATGATATTTAAATCCTTGATCATCTCATAACCCAACATTCCCAGGATGTTATGCTCCAATGAATGCTCCAGGTGGCTAAGGTCTATAGCCAGTGCTTCCAATCCATATTCTTCCATGCCTCCCCATTCCAGTTGATTGACTAATACTGATTCTACGTACAAGTCTCTACTAACGCTAAAAGCTTTAGCTTCTTCTGTTTTGACTACTGGCTGATTGACAACCATCATAGGAGCTCCAGTATCCAGTATAA
Organism: Chitinophagales bacterium; assembly: GCA_022360175.1. GTDB lineage: Bacteria > Bacteroidota > Bacteroidia > Chitinophagales > Saprospiraceae > JAKSDI01. The sequence goes on along the minus strand of JAKSDI010000124.1, from coordinate 35,775 downwards.
GATAACCCTGTTCGTTTTCTAGCCTGGCTTCAACGAGCATTTTTCCTTTACGCAATATAAAAGGAACTTCTTTATACCCGGTATTTGATGGGCTCAGGTGAGTATCTGGTAATCGATGTGGCATTTCCAAAAAAGCCACTGTATTCTGTGAGTTTAAGCTAATACCTATAGCTGCCAGTAGTATTATGATCATCCATCTCATCGTCTTCGTTTTTCGTCCACTAAAAATTTTTCACTACGGCTTTATTTCCTCCCCTCTTTTAGGGAATACTTTAATAAAGCTTTTTGGGCTTTGCAACTATTAAATAGATTGCAAAGTAATACTAAAGTTAATTAAATGTAAAATAGAAAACAACAAAAGTTTACATTTAGTTAACATTAGATGCCGAAAATTAACATTGAATTGAAAATTGAAGTTGTACTGGCTGAATTAAAGGATAGCAATATTGCCCAATGTGGATGACCAAGGCATGCCTAATACAGAGGTGAAGAAATACCTGTTGGTATTTTTCTGTTTCTTTAGATGTACCTAGACCTATAGATATATAGTTAACGCAAGTTGCAAATCCTGAATGTAAAATGTAGAGCGGAGCAATAAAAAATACAAAAGGAGACTATCAAACTTTGCCCTCACCTTTGCATTTCACATTAAACGTTTTTCATTTTGCAGTTTCAAGTTAAGAATATTGCAACTTGAATTAGTTAATTATTCAAGCTATGAGTACGTCAATATTAACAATCTCTCATCTAGTATCTCATCATACTGAATTCTATAAGCAGGTTAATCATTATTAGTACTAAACCAAGAAACCAAAGTGTAGTCGAAAGTATGACCACTTTAATTACTACACCTTTATATTTAAATGCCCAGTAAATATATAGAGCAGATACTATAATAAAATAGGCTGAAAATATAACCGACAATGAGTTATAATCATTCCATTCTCCAGTAAGCACAGTATTAAACATAGAAGAAATAGCAATAATAGCAAAGAATGCAAATGTTGGAAGGTATATTAGAAAATAAAGCACTCCGAAAAGTTGAGCCTTATCCTTCTTCTCTTTTTCAGTTACTAAGTTCATTTCTTTATAGTTTATTAGATGTAGAGTGCGTTTTCAGGAATATCCAACCTCTCTTTCAGGGCGTGAGGAGGTATCCAAGTTTAGTATTTTTAATGGCTTGAAAGAATATATACAGTTAGACACTGTAACTACTATGCAGTTCTCTTCTTTTCAAGAGAGATCGGAATAGAAAAGTTGCAAGAGCTTTTTTACCCATAAATCACCTATTCCTTATCGTCTAAATAAACCAACCAGTTTTCTAAATGGGCTAGTAATAAACCGCCATGCACGTTTTTGTGGAGGATAATAAGCTACAACAAAATTTGTCATTGTTGCAGCTTCAGACATTTCTATATATAAATCCGATACATTTTCTTTAGGTAGGCTAATTTCTTTATTTTGAAAACCGACATAATTAATCACAATACCTATCGAATCTTTTTCAAACTCTTCTCTAAGATATTCAATCTGAAAATATCCTGAAGTATCCGTGATCGTTCCCATACTAGTTCCTTTCAGAAATATGACGGCACTAATCAATGGTTCACCTTTAATCCCATCAAAAACCCTTCCTGAAATACTAAATGGCTGACTAGTTTTTGATGATTCTTCTGTACCTGGTATGGTGTCATTTTTCGAATACAAACTATCTTCTACCTTTATGATGGGGGTATCTTCAGCATAAGAATATTGAACACTATAAAAGAAAGAAGGCATTAGGGCAAGCAAGAAAGGTTTCCACCTCTTTTTAGAAGGAGGAGGCAATGGCTCTCCTCTTAATTGCGCATCAGTATACAATCCGCAAGCACCATTTTCGCTCATAGCATGTATACGAGCTATTTCATGGTAGGATTTTTTTCTAAAGTCAATGATGCATTTATTACAAGAAGCACAAAGGCGCCCTCCTTCCATTTTCTTCATATTCGACCATTCCTGATCACAGCGTCTTAAGCTGCTGAGGTCAAAGTATTTAATTTCCATAGCTTTAGTTTTCTTTTAGCTTATCTTTTTATCACTTTTTCTACTCCTATCAAGTTTTGATTAGAGTCATAAGCTCTTATAAAATAGACCCCTTGCGATAAAAAAGTAATATCTATTTCATATGATTTAGCCAAACTGGCTTGCTCAGTTAATATTGTTCTTCCAAAAGCATCAAGCAATTCTATCCTGGATAGTGCAGCAGGTGAAACTAGCTGTAGCGTATTCGTAGCAGGATTAGGAAATAGTTGAATTTTATCTGTAGTGATCTCATCTACAGATAATGGGTCAATTTCACCATCGCAGTCTTCATCTATATTATTGCCAGGTATCTCTTCCGCCAAAGGATTGATTTCAGGATTTTCATCATCACAATCTTCCCAGAAATAAAAACCATCTTCATCTAAATCCAGATACTCTACAATAGTATTGGTGGTCGTATTGGTTATAATTGGTTCATTATAGTCAAAGTAGATGCGAGCTGTATTTTTTACTGCTGTAAAATCTTCCAAACCATCTTTTAATGCTATGCTAAAGGCTACATAACCATGGCTGCCTGGCTCATTGACAATACTATCTGGCAAGAGAATATCTTCAAATAAAAACTCTACTTCGCCATCGGGAAAGAGCGTTGCTTTATAAGCATGACTTGCAGAAAGTGGCTGGAAAGTTTCCCAATCTAATTCAGGTGCCAACTGATCCAGAATGCGTACAGTGAAAGCAGTATCATTTCCTGTATTTTGGAACCGAATGGTATAAAATAGTGTCTCATCTATTTGAGTGTAATTACTATTGGATTCTTCTGGGCGGGAAGGGCGAATCAGTTTGTCATTAGGGTCATAGGCACAGGTAATCACTGATTCATAAAGATACGTCCCCGCATCAATTAAAGAATCCTGATGAATGATATAGGCTGTAGTTTCCAGAAAGATAGTATCTCCTAATGCTTCCGTTCCTGGCATCTCCAACTCAAAATGCAATTGCTGGTTTGTAGAACCTGTAATAGAATCAAAACTCCAAATTAGTTGTTGGCCATTCACAGTCAATTCGTCCTCATCATACGACACCAAAGTAAGCATTTCATCCAATTGAATGTGTACTTCTCCTTCAATTGGCAAGCAACCTGTATTATGTAAGTTTACCCAAAATGGTACCGTAAAACCACAACGAGTAGGACCAGATTGGACATCCAAATAAGCCGTTTCTGCTCCCTGCAAACTTCTAAAGCCAAAATTTAAGTCCTGATATACAGAATCTCCTAATTGTATTTCATAGTAAAAGGGAGAGGCGGTAGGTTCCCAGCAATGGTTTTGATTTTGGTAGCGGATTTGATAGATTGCACTATCCAAAATAGAGAATTGATAAGTACCATCTTCCTGAGTATAAGCCACTGTAAGTTGTCCATCATCTGCAGTGATAGGGATATGGGATATTCCTACCTCTCCCTCCTCCTTTATACCATTTTCATTAAGATCATAAAAAGCTATGCCCGTAATATTGGGATTAGGTTCAAGCTCCAGATAATGGATGGTATTACTGAATTCATGGTTCTCGGCAATAAAATAGAGGCGATTATTGTATAATATATGTTCATCCGCATTAATAAAAATATCTTCGAAGGTGCCAATTGAATATGTATTTTCTAAAGTACCATCTGTAAACCAAAATTCATTGATTTCACCATTCAAGTAACAGCTAAAAAAAATCCTGTCTCCTACAGATAATAATGAACCGGGAGTAGCATTTATATTACTTTCACAATCCATTAATCTAGTATTTTCATTTGTAGTTACATCACTAATCCAAAGCCCCTTTAGCTCTCCTATTGGAGAATACTGATTGTATACTACTTTATCATCCAATAATGTATGTTCATAATTAAATCGTTGAATACTATCATCGACAGCATGTATGGCTTTGTATTCTTTTGTCAGAGTATTTCCTATACTCAATATAAACCAATCTGTATATGAGAGAAACTGTTCTTCTCCTATTGGAGTTATATAGGAAGAAAAATTCCCATCGAATAAATAATTAGTTCCCTCTTCAGTACCATCAGTACTCCATATTTCAATATGATCGATAGTTGCAGATGAGTCCGTATAGGAGTAAAAATAATTATTCGTTAAAATTTGATCATTGAAATATCCCAATTCCAAAAAATTATTTTGCAAAGTATCATTGCCTGTATCTAAATCTACGATCATAGTAGTCCCTTCCTCTGTACCATCTGTTTTCCATAACTCTGTCACCAATTCACCAAAAGGTAAAGGAGCTTCTTTGAGTCCCCAGAAAAATAGTTCATCATGCACTCCTTTAAGATGTGGCATTGCAAAACTTGTAGATGGCAGGCCGTTCTCTCCCATTGTTAGCAAAAACTCAGTGCCTTCAGGAGTTCCATCTGTTCTCATCAGGTAATTTTGTTCTGTGGATAAATGCATCCCAAAAAAATATAATTTTCCATCAATAATTCTATCGCGACCTATAGGTATATCAGCAATTAATAGGCTATCCGTGAGTTCATAAGCCCCTCCGATAGAACCATTTGTCGAACATAAATTCCCGTAATGATTTCTAAAAATCAACTTCCCGTTTAAAACAGTTTGCTTTGATAGCACATTAGTACTGAATTCCAAATTATTCGACCCCGTGATTGTTCCATCACTCACCCATAATTCTCCATTCTTGACAAAGAATAATTTTCCTAATGCAGAGGTAAGGTTTTTAATTTCATCATCTCCGTCATTCAAATCCAATACTCCCAGATTGAAGTCTTGGCAAAATAATGGAGCATTAAATACAAATAGCAAGAAGGGTAAAAGTCGGAGCGCATTCATAATCATCTAGTTTTTTATAAGAGTACAAAGATCGGGTATTACAGTCACATCTTCAATTAAAAGAAACCAATTTTTCCTTATCTACGTTAGCAATACACTATAATCCTTAGCAGCTACAAGTAGAATACTTATATTCGCATTTTTGAAGAGCAACCACTTCTCCTTTACAGAAGTATTAAAATATAGACATGAGCAAAAAGTACCTGATTACCTCTGCCTTACCTTATGCCAATGGTGCCCTGCATCTGGGCCATCTTGCCGGAGCTTATCTGCCCGCGGATATTTATGTGCGTTACCTACGCTTACTGGGCAAAGATGTGGTTTGGGTATGTGGTTCTGATGAGCATGGTGCTGCTATTACATTGCGTGCCAAGAAAGAAGGTATTTCTCCTCAGGAGATTATCGATAAATATCATTTCCTCAATAAGGATACCTTTGAAAAACTGGGTATTTCTTTTGATTACTACCATCGCACCAGTGCCCAACTACATCATGAAACGGCGCAGGAATTCTTCCTTAAGCTGCATGAAAAAGGAGGTCAGTTTGAAGAACGTACTTCCGAACAATACTATGACGAGGAATTCAATCAATTCCTTGCCGACCGCTACATTATTGGTACCTGCCCTAAATGCGGGTATGAAGAAGCTTATGGCGATCAGTGTGAAAATTGTGGCTCTGACCTCTCTCCTACTGAGCTAATCAACCCTCGTTCTACCCTTAGCGGGAAAACACCAATACTTAGACAAACAACCCACTGGTATTTTAAACTAGACCAGCATGAAGCCTGGTTACGTGAGTGGATAGAAAATGGCAAAATGGATGGCAATGAACATCATAATCCCAAAGAATGGAAAAATCACGTAACTGGCCAATGCCTTTCTTGGCTGGACGGTGGGCTCAATGCCAGGGCTATCACTCGTGACCTGGACTGGGGTATCCCCGTACCAGTAGAAGGAGGAGAAGGTAAAGTACTGTACGTCTGGTTTGATGCTCCAATCGGATATATCTCATCTACCCGTCAATGGGCTAAGGAAAATGGGAAAGACTGGGAAGCTTACTGGAAAGGAGATGATACCCAATTGATACACTTCATCGGTAAGGATAATATCGTTTTCCATTGCATCATCTTCCCTGCGATGCTCAAAGCTTATGGTGACTATGTACTGCCTAAAAACGTACCTGCTAATCAATTCTTAAATTTTGAAGGGCAAAAGTTTTCAAAATCCCGAGGTTGGGGAATTGAACAACACGAATACCTGGAATCCTTTAAGGACTTTCCCAATAAGGAAGATGCGCTGCGTTATGCATTGATCAGAAATATGCCGGAAAATCGCGATGCAGACTTCAAATGGGATGAATTTGTAGATTTCCACGATAAAGAACTGGCGGATAACCTGGGTAATTTTGTCAACCGGGTCATAGTACTCACCAATAAGTACTATGAAGGCGTAGTCCCTGAAACAACACAGCCCCTCGCAGAAGGTCTTGCTGAAGCGATTTCAATTGCTGAAAAAATCACATCTGAAATCGAACATTTCAGCTTCCGTCCTGCTGCACAAGCATTGATGGAGCTTTCCTCCTGGGGTAATACCTACCTTCAGGAAGTATCTCCCTGGAAACTCTTTAAAGCAGAGCCCGACAGTCCTGTCATCAAGGAATGTATGTTTAATTGCTTACAAATAGTTGGGCTTTTAAGTTTGTTATCAGCACCGTTTATTCCATTTACAGCTCCTAAATTGCGTAAGCTATTGAATCTGGACGAGCTACAAAATGGGGATTTACAAAAGGCATTAGATGCTATTAAATCCGGGCAGGCACTGGTATCATCAGGCCATAAGATAGGAGCACCGGAATTGCTTTTTGCAAAAGTCATCGATCGTAAGGATGATAGTCGCCTGCAAATCATCAATGCTCAAAAGGAAAAGCTGGAAGCAGTACTTGCCGGTGAGAAAAAAGCAGAACGCGAGCCTATCAAACCAACCATTGAGTTTGATGACTTTACCAAGATTGATTTACGAACGGGTACCATTACAGCAGCAGAAAAGGTGCCCAAAGCCAAAAAACTGCTTAAACTGACCGTTGACCTGGGCAATGAAGAGCGTACCGTTGTTTCTGGTATTGCTGAATTTTACAAACCCGAAGATTTGCCAGGTCAAACCGTGGTATTAGTTGCCAATCTCGCTCCTCGTAAATTACGTGGTGTAGAATCTCAGGGTATGATCCTGATGGCAGAAAATGAAGAAGGCAAGCTTACTTTTGTTGGAACAAAAGAAGGATGGGGTAATGGATTTGTGGTGAGATAGGACGTTTTTCATATAGTGAGAAGTGATGTGGTGAGGAGGTGATGTAGTTAGAGGTGAAGAAGTGATTTATTGCATCCCATGTTTGGGGGAGTTTTGCAGTTTAGGAAGGTGTAAATAGGTTTAGATGGTTTTATATTATTGGTGATTAGTGATTAGTGATTAGTGATAGGTAACTGTATTAAAGTGAAGCCATCTATTTTAGAAGCCTGACAATTGTAATTTTGTGGTTTTCACCTCAGATGAATGCCTTTTATCTTTGGTAAAAAGCTATGAAATATCTAATTGTATTTATACTCATTGCCGTACCTCTACTTATCAGTGCTCAAACTCAGTTGATGGGGAAAGTTCGTTTAGAAGATGGCACTCCTTTAGCCGGAGCGAAAATTACATTATACCAAAACAGGGTTCAAATCATAAAGACATATACAGATAAATATGGCAACTATAGTTTCACTACTGATCCAGGGACTTATGATGTAGAGTTATCTTCTAAACGAATAACATGCAGTTACATTCACAATGTCCTGGCAAAAGCAGGAAGAGTTACTTATCTGAATTTGTTATGTGATTATAATTATGGTAATAGCTGCTTTTAATACTAGAGCTTAAATTTCTATTCTCTAGTCATTCTCACATTCCCAAATTTTTCTTAGTTTACAGGCGCTTACCTATTCAGCTCGTCAAGTAGATTACTAAAATTTAAACGTATGAGGTTTAATCATTATCGTCTGTTGACGCTGCTATTTGTGTGTTTATTAGAGAGTGTGCAGGCACAAATAGAAAGAGTAGAGCCCCCTTATTGGTGGACGGGGATGAAATCCAGTCATTTACAACTCCTGGTCAAAGGAGAAGGCATTGGAGAATTGAACCCACAAATTGATTACCAGGGCATAAGCATTCAGAAGGTACACAAGGCGGATAGCCCTAATTATTTATTCATAGATCTGGAAATTGCTCCGCAGGCTAAACCAGGTTCTTTTGAGGTCAAATTTAAAAAGAAGCGCCGCGTAGCACAGGAGTGGACTTATGAATTGAAAGAACGTACGCGCCCTAAAGAACAGTTTGAAGGTTTTGATGCTTCAGACGTCGTTTACCTGATCACACCGGATCGTTTTGCCAATGGTAATCCAGACAATGATATAGAATTAGCTCTGGAAGAAAAGACAATTGACCGAGCAGCTCCTTTCGCTCGTCATGGCGGTGATATCCAAGGTATTATCAATAGCCTTGACTATTTGTCTGAGATGGGATTTACAGCTATTTGGCCGAGTCCTTTACTGGAAAACAACATGCCCCAATGGTCGTATCATGGATATGCTATCACCGATTATTACGGAGTAGATGCCCGTTTTGGAACATTGGAGGATTATATCAAGCTCGCGGATGAAGCACGTAAACGAGGCATTCAATTGATTTTTGATGGTGTAGTCAACCATTGTGGCTCTAACCATTGGTGGATGAAAGATTTGCCATTTAAGAATTGGGTCAATTTCCAGCAGCTAGATTCTGTGGTAGTTACCAATCACAAGCGTACCGTCAATCAGGATTTATATGCTGCGGATGTGGATAGAGCGATAATGAATGGAGGATGGTTTGTTCCAACGATGCCCGACCTTAATCAACAAAATCCTTATCTGGCAACCTACCTTATCCAAAATAACATATGGTGGATAGAAACACTGGGACTAGGCGGTATCAGACAGGATACTTACCCTTATCCATACAAGGGTTTCCTCACTGACTGGACTTGTCAGATTATGGAGGAATATCCTAATTTTAGCATAGTTGGGGAAGAATGGAGTACCAATCCTTTGATTGTAGCTTATTGGCAACAAGGCAAGATCAATTCTGATGGTTATCAATCCTGCCTGAAAAGTGTAATGGATTTTCCTTTACAGGAAATGTTGGTCAAAGCCCTTACGGAAAATGATAAAGACTGGGGCAAAGGCCTTGTTCGCCTATATGAAAGCCTGGCTAATGATTTCGTATACGCTGATCCTCTTAATATCATGACTTTTGGTGATAATCATGATATGGATCGTATTACAACCCAGCTTAATGGTGATTACAAATTGGTAGCTATGGCTATGGCATATTTACTAACTACCCGGGGCATTCCACAGGTTTATTATGGGACGGAAGTTATGATTGACAATGACGGGCACCCAGGTGATCACGGCATCATCCGTACTGATTTCCCAGGAGGTTGGACTGGTGATGAGGTGAATGCTTATACAGGAGACGGGCTAAGTCCTCAGCAGGCAGATGTACAGGCATACCTAAAAGCCTTGCTCAACTGGCGTAAGGACAAGGAGGCGATCCACTTTGGTAAAATGAAACACTTTGCCCCAGAGAATGGCACCTATGTCTACTTCCGCTATACCGACGATCAAATATACTTGATTGCCCTTAATAAAAATGAACAGCGCGTAGAACTGGATGCTCGCCGTTTCAAAGAAATCATTGACGGAAAAAAGATGGGCAAAAATGTAATGTCTGGAAAGGCTATTAATATTGAAAAGACCATTCCGATACCTCCAAAAGCAGTAATGATATTGGAGCTGTAATATACTCTAGATGGATTGAATAGTGGTCCACGAATTGCACAGATTGCACGAATGAGTATTCGTAAATTTAGTGCAATTCGTGGACCGTTTTTTTGCTAAACTAAAACTTCATTTCCAGTCCAATATACCAGCTACGAGGTGCCGAGGGGATAATACCCGGTCCAGGATAACCGGTTGCCCTACGAGTGAAATAAACATTATCCAGCAAATTGTTGATACCTGCTTCTATTTTGAAATGCTTTAGAAGTCGGTAAGAAGCGGCAAAATCCATCACTCCATAAGCAGGAATCGCACCAACTATACCACTTTGATTGTCCCTTACATCCTGCTCTGCATTAGAGGCATCTGTATATTGCTTGCCAAGGTAGGAATACTGTATGCTTGTTTGCAGCGGTCCATAGGCAAATCGGAGACCAGCTTTAAGGTTCAGCAAAGGAATGAACTCTACCTGATTGTCTTTCACTCCCGGGATTTCAGATTCTATATATCGAGAGTGTGTCAATGCGGTATTTATAAAGGCATTAAGCTTATAAGTATCCTCTGCGCCTCTACCCCCCTCTAGTATTTTCCAGTCGGCCATAGCTTCCAGGCCGTAGATGAGGGCTTTACCTATGTTTCCTCTATAACGAATGACTTTACCTGTTTCCACCAAGTTACCTTCTGCTGTTTCGCGAGTTTCTGCTTTTAGTACCTCTCCTAAACGATCATCGTACATCAAACCAAAGGTTGTGAAATCATAAGAAACATTTTTCCATCTCCCTCTCATTCCAATATCTGCGGTAAATCCATTTTCATCAGAAATATCAGGATCTACCTGGAATGAAGGATTCACTACCCGAATGTCTGTAAAGGTAACAGAGCGATAGTTTTGAGAGCAATTAGCATAGATTTCCAGTCCATCTACGGGTTTATAGCTTGCCCCAAGTCCCATTAACAGGAAATGGCGGTTAAATATCCGATTATCACTAAACTCCTGATCCCGAATAGGATTTCCTGCCAGGTCAAAGTCTATTTTGCGATAGGTACCTTCACTCTGGGTGCGAATATGTTCGAAGCGGAAACCTGGAGTAATAGACAAGCGATCAGTCAGATAAAAAATGTGTTCTCCAAATAGTGCTGCATTGAAGTTCGGGAAACGAAAATCTGATTGATTGGCATAAAAAGGGAAGCTTTCATCAGCCAATCCGAAGTCTGCTTCACTACTCGCACTACCTGGCCCCTGTATCGCCGTATTATTAGATTGATATACTTTTGCCCCCAATAACAAAATGGATGATTTTCCTGCCAGTTTATAGCGGTGTACCAGCCTTGTTTCTACTCCTCCATTTTTAAACCTTCCTTTCAATAGATCCCGTGCGGCTTCAAGATCATCCTGCTGAGAAACGCGATTGGTCCGGAAACCAACGGCATTACGAGCAGCACTCAAACCAAACACATTTACCGAAAGGTTGGTACTTGCTGAAAAACGATGCTCCAGTTTTGCAGAAAGCAACCTCCAGTCCACTTCAAACCAATTTCGTGTCCGATTGCTCACATAAGCATCCTTATAAAACTGTGCATCCGTGAGGCCACCTGCTTGCTGTGCTAAATAATTGAGATAGGTTAATTCAACCTCCAGTTTTGTACGTTCGCTAATCTGATAACCGACATGAGCAAAATAATTATAAGCATCAAAACCTGCATTTGGGCGAAAGCCATTCCCTGTTTTATAATTGAAGTAGGTATAATAGCTAAACTTACCTATAGTTCCGGAAACGCTATTAAAACTGGTAAACAAACCAAAAGAGCCAGCCGTTTGTCGAGAGGTCCATTCTATTTTCTTTTCGCGATTAGGTTTTTTGAATTTGAAATTAATCAATCCTCCAAACTGGGTGCCATACTGTAAAGAAGCAGCTCCTCTTACAATCTGCACTTCACTCAAAGCTTCTGCTGGTGGCGTATAATAACTTTCTGGATACCCCAAAACATCTGCACTAATATCATAACCATTTTGGCGGGTGTTAAAGCTCGCTGTACGGTTAGGATCCAGTCCCCGGCCTCCTATACTGAGTTGCAGGCCTGCGTCACCAGATTCATATATATTGAGACCACTCACCTGGCTGTAAATTTGACGGGCATTATTACTAGCCATATTGGCTGTGAGTTGTTCCAGCAATACAACTTCTGACTTTTTACCCGCATAAACAGCAGTACCTTCCACTGCTCGCAATCGGGTCAGTCCGAAAGCATCTTCTCGTTCATCTCGAATGATAACTGTTGAGAGGTCGATATGTAAAGGCTCTAAAGTGAAATAAAACGTGTCTAAATTATCGTTTAACTCAATCTCTTTTTGCAGTGTTTGATAGCCTTCAGCGAAAGCTAAAATTTCATAAACGCCCTGGTCCAGTCCATCGATATTGCACCAGCCATTAGCTCCTGCATAATGGGTTTTCCCCGTTGAAATATTATATACTTCAGCCTTCTTAACAGGCTCGTTGGTCACTGCATCTGTTATCTGCACACGAATGCTTGCCGCTTCCAGTGAAGCAACGGATGCAATACTGCACCAAATAAGTAGTATGAGTTTATAAACCTTTGATCTCATCGTTAAAAGGTAAAATCCAGTTTCTGTTATCAGGAGATATATCCTGTTGTGTCAAATCTATATCAGGATTCACATATGGCTGGCTTCCTCTGCCATTAAGTGAAACATAACTTTCTACATAAATTTCGGGATCAGCAATACCTTGCTGTTGATAATATTGCTCTAGATAAAGCGCATATTCCAATATAAAGTCTGGTTGTGTAGCCATCTGTTTTTCCTGAAAAGGAGTCAAAAACTGGCTATTGTCCACATAAAATCGTTTCCCTGTTGAGGAGTCCACTACTTTGAAGTTGGCATATCCTGCTTTTTCCATCAGCATTACCCGCCAGGAAAATCGGTATCCCTGTTCGGTCCAAAATAGCTCTCCTGGCTGAAGCACATAGCGAAAGGGCAATGTTAGCTGAAATACAAAAAAGAGTACAATTACCGGTATCAATAAGTGTGTAAAAGTCCCCTTACTCATTTTGATTCGATTGTCAAATATTCTCTTATCCAGGCGTAAAATTCGAGATAGCTGGTGAAGAAAACGATGATGAAAATCAGCACTAAAGAAAATTAGCGTGCTCAAAATCATAATAAAAGGGAACATTCCTATAGGGAAAAGTAGGCGAGTTACTACATGGAATATGACAACAAAGGTAAATCCCAATAAGCGCGTACGAGGCCAGAGCAATAAAAAAGGAATACTTAAATCATATATCATCCCTGCCCAGCTAAAAGCATAATGCACCCAACTTTCTTGCAACCATGGCCCAATAACAGGTAAGGAAGTTTTGGCTGACAGCCATATCTTCAGAGGCATTGCATGAAATAGCCAATCAGAATTGAGTTTAGCAAGACCTGCATAAAAGTATACAATAGCCAGCATCAATTTGATAGCGTCGATTGTCCAGGCAGGAATGTATTGTTTTCTCAGATTTTCGTTTTTGAGCGCATCAACAGAGAAATAGGCATTAGCCGGTAATAAAATCATTAGGAAACTGACCAGGCTGACAAAGTAATAATGATTGAGATAAGTAGTCTTATCCATCAACTCTATATAGGTAAAACTCAGGAAGAAGACAGTTGCTGACAATCTGTAACGATAACCTAATGCAACGCCAATTGCCGAAAGAGCTCCTAATACAAAAATAAGATAGGTCCAGCTACCTAACGGTTTTATCCATTCAAAGCCAGTATAGGAGAAAAAGAAACTGGGTTCGAGGTATAGTTTTTCTATCCAGCCATTTGCATAAAACCGTAACAAACTAATAAACATCAGCGTACCAAAAAGGATACGGAAGACAGCCAGAGGAGCTGCTTCCGCATACTGAGAAAAATAGTTTTTTATGTTACGAGTATACATATGATATACTGCTTATTATCAGTGCAAATTCATACTCAAATACAAGCCTATCCGATCAGGCAAAATCCATATGCTAAGATATTTTATTAGCCTCATTTATGACCGTATTTTCCATTATTAGCAATTAAATCAATCGCCATCTGCATCTACATAATCAATGTTGATATTCAAAGCTTGTAGCATATCTACCTTCAGCAGTACTACATTTTTCTGTAGTTCATCGTATGCTTCCAGCATTTTTGTATTGTCCATCTCGATCTGCTTGGCAAAATCACTTTCCAATTGTGATATTTTTGCCCTGGCGGATTCAAATTGAGCATTGATAAGTTCACTTAGCAAAGTACCATCTTTCTGAGCATCCAACTCGTTCAGATAACTTTTCAAACTAACTCCTTCCTGTTGGGAAGTGTAGTCTTTACCATTGAAAAATCGCTGAGTATAGTCCAGCGCTTCCAATAATAGGGTTTGATCACCTTCCGCTCTATAAGGAAGTTCTACATGTGTAGACAAAGGTGAACCAGAAAAAACTCCGGCAGGAATTCCTACTTTCCCTGCTCTTAGAGCCTTTTCGTAATAAAACAAATAATCATTCACCAGCTTATCAACTGAAGCTGTTGCTGAATTACCATTGTTATCAATAAATTCATCGCGATAGCCAGAGGTCCAATCTGCCAATACAACATCTAATAACTCATCAATTCGGGTAACCACTGCAATTAGATAGATACCAAGTTCTTCTGCATCATCTCCTGTAGTGTAGGCTTCTAATATTTCAGCATCTCCATTAGCAATTCCATATAATAGAAAATCCATAGCCGGAAATCCCTGGCGATCTCTTTGGGATGGCAATTCCAAATTATAATTACCCTGACTTATATTTTCCAGGACTCCCTCTGTATCTACAGGATAGATATTGAGGTTATCTCGCAAACCAAGTTCTTCTGCTTTCCCGATTTCAAACATAGAAACTCGCTGCCATACCAAATATACTTTCCACCAGGCATCACGAAGATTGTTAAGCGTTTGCGGTTGAGGGTCTGCCTGAAAAGCTTCTGCAGCCTGCACCATTGATTTGGAGCCCTGTGCAATGTCTGTATATCCAGGTATAATAATATTATCCGCCCAATTTGTCAATAAAGCTGTACGGTCGAAATTATCATCAGGTACATCGGGAGTATCATCATCACATGCGAAAAAACTCAAGCTTACAAAAAGGAGAAGTATCCAGGATTTATTAGCCATTTTGTTTCATTTAAGTTTAAAACTACTTAGGAGTCCACGTTTTCAGATGAAAAATGTGGACTCCTGAATAATTCGTTACAAATAAATCTAAGCATCAATCAAAGATACCTGATTCGTTTTATAATATCTCTATTCTGCAGCTTGTGCTACTGTGAAATCAAAAGCAGCAGCAATAGTAGTAGCAATTGCATCTAGTGTGCTAGGCTGTACATCCCATAGGCCATTTGCTCCATCGCCCAACATATCTGCAATAAAAGCATCTACTTCAGCTTTTGAGAAGTAAGGCTTTCCTGTATCCGGATTGTGTGTGAATTGCAAACTGTATACAAAACCATAACCTTCTGACAAATCGTGGAAAGCAGTTCCGTAATTAGCAGGTGAAGCTTCCAGTGCACTCTTACCTTGTGCCAGGTAATATACTGCACGTACAGCAATCACTTTTGAAAGTGCTTTACGCAAAATTACTACCTGCTCATCACGAAGGTCATAATCTTTAGCTTCAATAGCTGCACGGCCCAATTTGAAAGCATCAAATATTTCAGCAGCAATGCCCGCAAAATCTGCGTCCCCTTCTACTCTTCCTATGTACTTATTCAGGAAGCTATCATCAGCACCAATTGTTTTATTAGGATCAGCAAGATCAGCAGCCGTCCCATAAGCATAACCATAAGCCTCATCCCACTTGTGCTCCATAGTAGTGTATGGCTTACCCTCTGCCAATACATCTGCATCATTATCTTCTATATTCGTTGCTTCATCCAGTACAGTCGTACTTAGGTAATTATTTAGTATTTGATCCAGCATTAAGCCACCAATCAAGCTTTTATTTACCAGCTGATTATATTCCAAACCTTTAGAATTCACATAACGAGTAGAAGAACCATCCGCTATTTGACCAGCTACTCCGGCTTCTGCCAATGTGCTTTCGTTAGGGAAAACTTCATCTACCTGTGCATTGATCCAGGTTTCGAATAATTCTTTAATAGCTGTACCATCAGTTACATTATCAGAAAAATACTCTTTAGAAGCTGCTACTTTAGAACGAACACTCTTCGTAGAAACGTTTAAATCTGCATCGCTGAAAGGATTAGCATCTTCTCCTGCTTCTGTTTCATTGCGATACATCTCCAGCAACTGGCTTTTCTCTATTGAGAAATCCTTCATGCCATTGATCAACTCCGTAGCCATTTGAATCCGTGTAGTTTGCCCGCTAAAAGAAACCGTAGATTCATTATTTCTGGTAAAAGCATAGGTTGCTGGCGCTTCTACTGAAGGAGTTGTATCATCGTCTTTATCACAAGAGGTGAAAAATATCGTTGTTGCCGTTAGTAATAATAGGAAGTATTTACTCATCGTGTTTACTATATTTTTAAAAAGGATATGTTCTTAATTGCGGTGCAAAATTATAACGGGAAGTGGAGTTGAACAAGCGTTATTTAGACTAAATTCAAATAATGCCTATATTTCTGAGTCGAATACCTAATGTTGGGTATAGGAGGGGTACCTAATGTAGTGATGTGGTGATATCGTGATGTGTGCCTCGTTCTAAAAAAGGTTTAGGATAGTTTATAATGGTTTAAGGTGTTTAACTTGTTAGTCAAGGAAAGAGATGTATGTTTAATTAAAAATATCTTTGAGTACGCTTGTGATTTGAGTTTGTATTTGAACTTAGACTTGTGTTTGATATGGTTATATAGTTATGTGGACAGAAGGGTATGTAGTTAGAGACGTCTTGTCCTGAAATACGTCTACATTAATTATCTTAGAGATAAAAACAAGTATCCCGTAAAATTTAAAGGCAACTTGAGTAGTAAAACTCCGTTGCCTTTAAAGCAAAAAATCATTATTTAACTAAACAATTTACCTCAGTTGTATAAGAATAAAATCACCGAATGGCGGTTATTCCTATGCCTTCATTATCTCTGAATCTTCCGGTAATTAGCCAACCACCAAAATCTTCAGATACGGCCATTAGTAATGTATTCTTGCCCTTTTTTAAGTCTAGATAGATGGCATCAAACAGGCCAACGGTCCCTAAGTAGCGATAATCTCGAGACCGCCATCTATTTGTTCCTTTATAGATGGGTGTACCATTTAGGATAGCGACTACCCGATCACTATATCCAAACTCAAAGAGTTTGACCTGATCGCGATCTGAAGTGATTTCGATTTTGGCGAAGACCGTATTTCCTTCTTCTCCATTATACAGCGTTTGAATTCTGGAGATATTAGCTGCCGTTCCTTCTTCTACTTTTACACTACCCTGCCATTTTCTATTTTCAATTAATTGCTTGATACCACTTTGGTCATCCAGCAATTGCTCTTCAAACATGTCTGATATCTCCCAATTTTGAACCAAGCCTTCAATCGCCTGGCGCTCTACTGGCTGGAAATCAACCAGGCTTGGGCGCTGATGGTTCACTTTTATATTAGCAAGATGCATTCCTGTTCGATTGCCTCCTTGCAGGGTGATTCCTCCTTTTTGGGCCGGGTGAAACAAATACCATGATAAATGAGGCTTATCAGCATGGTCTAAAAATACTTGTGCGCGATCTCCATCCACTAGAATTTTCACATGTGTCCAGTCATCATAGCGGTATTCATAAGGGAAAGAATATCTAGGGCCAAAGCACAATTGCCAGGGAGTAACTCCTTTTACTTTTGGAGCAACTTGATTGGCATCGGGCTTACCAGATAAATGTGGACGCACATAAAACTGCTCAGCATCTCCGTCTCTGTTTCTAAAAGAGATACCAGGAAAAGCCTGTTCTTCTTTGAGGAAAAGATCAAACTCTATTGTTCCATTCAAAAATTCAACATCTTTAAGCGTCATTGCTCCTGCTTGCATATAAATAGCCTGTGCGCCTCTATAATTTTCAATTATATATGCTCGCGCCTGAATATTCCAATGAGCCGTATCCAGGGGAATGGTCTGTGCTATACCTTGCACTCCGGTGAGCATCAGGCAAAATGATAGCAGTACTAATTGAATCTTCAATTCCTTCATAAGACAATTATTTTTTGATCCTTTGATACTGCATATATATCATGATCTGGCTTTGGAAGCTATTTCAGCAGCCCAACATTTCGATTCAAGTTCATTCATTATTGTGCAAAGGCAAATAAAGTCGCAACTTAGCGGTGCAATTAGAATGAGTAATTATGTCTAAAGTACACCCGGCTGAAATCAATCGACTTCAATCAGATCTAATCAAAAAACTGGCATGGGGAACTGCCGATCAATGGCATAGTTCTATGTTTTCTGAATTATCTCAGAAGGTCTTTGAGGTAACTGAAATAAAGCTTAGCCCAACTACTCTAAAACGTTTTTTTGGAGTTCTGAAATATGATGGTACTCCAAGCATTACGACATTGGATGCTCTATCCCGGTTTTTAGGATTTGAAAATTGGCGGGCCTTTAAGTTTGCCGAACCGGTTGGGCCTACAAGTTTAAAAGAAGGCCTTTCTCACAAATTCATATATGGTACCATTGGCTTTTTTGCGGCTTTTATCGTGGTGCTTCTTATTGCCAACAGGCCAGTTAGCCCCCCTCCTCCCCTCCCGGAAGGGATTACCTTCTCTAGCCGATCAGTGACCAATACCTATCCCAATTCTGTGGTTTTTGACTTCGATCTAAAATCGGTACAATCAAACAGCCTGCAAATCCAGCAATATTGGGATCCTACAAAAACGATTAGCATCAAAAAGGATCAAAAGCAGGCTACAGGTATTTATTACTTCCCGGGCTATTTTGAAGCCAAATTGATGGTCAATGGAGAAGCGATAAGGAAACATGATTTATTTTTGCGAAGCAATGGCTGGCTGGGCACCATAGAATATGAGCCTATACCAAAGTATTTTACGCCTCAAAGCAGTCTCGATAAAAAGCTGCATTCCCCTATAAGCATTGAAAATGAAATATCCAACTCTAAAGAACCTCTAGTGATTGCCTATCACTATATCAATGATTTAGGAAATGTCTCCGGAGATGATTTTCATTTAAAGACCAATATTCGAACTGCCTATGATGATAAATGGGCTGTTTGCCAATCCAGTCGTATATACATTATCGGTACAGATGGAGCCATGATCATTCCCTTTTCCAAGCCTGGTTGCAGCTCTAATAATAACCTAATGCTCAATGATGTCTACTTAAGTGGAAAAGAGCACGACCTTTCGGCCTTTGGGGCTGATTTCAGCGATTTCACAGCAGTAGAAATCATCAATGAACAGAAAAAGCTCAGCATTCTCATCGATGGTGAAGAAGTATTTTCCTCCTCCTATGCTCAAAGCATGGGCCGGTTCGTTGGCTTGCGCTTCAAATTTTTAGGCCTGGGCGAAGTAGCCTCTTTTGAATTGCTGGACCAGAATGGGGAGGCTGTGGTGCTTTAATTTCTTTCCTGGAACATCATTGGTGACCTGCATCATCACTCTGGTAAATTCAGACAATATTTTATGCGGATTTAATCAAACTAATGTCTTATTTCTAAATTATTTATCCAGTCATATAGAGTGGGTATGAAGTAATTCACGCCATCTATGTTTCATTATAATATTTTTAATGCCTCCTATTTGAATAGAAAAATAATCTCATTTAATTTTAAATACATTTTCTTCAAGCCATGCCTCCAGAGAAATATTCCTATAATATAGCGTTTCTTTATAAAGCAAGTTCCTACGAGCATCTAAACTCAAAACAAGTGTGATTTTTTCAGACCCCGGATCATGATATCTGGCATGGGAATGAAATTCAATAATCATTCTAGGAATAAACTTCTTTCTCAAGTTTGTTTGAGGCCATAAATTTAGTATAGACAAACTAATCATTAAATCATCGATTTGTTTTTGATCATATATCCGTATATGCTTAGAATAATCCGGATCGTTTTTAATGATATCTTCTGTTATTTCACCTTCAATGCTGAAGTTCCACGGCAAATAATATATATCCACACTATCTATAACCTGCCCAAAAAGACAAGAGGGAAAAGCAAATAAAAGCAATACATATACGTACTTCATTGTGTCCATCATCTCATTATAAAGCAGAGTATCTTCTATAAAATTCCTGGCTTATTAATCAATAATTCGTGATCGCAGATCACTTAAAGTATACATTATTAGTAGTATGGTTCAATGTGGGTATATGGCTCTCCCCTGTCAATCGAGCCTGCTTTTTGCTTATGGATTGATTTATCTATTCCCCTTTTTTCGTTATCAATTAATTGTCATGCCATCTATCTGGCGATATTAAATTTAATCTGTTTCCATCCAATTTTTCATGGGTGTTTATAACATAAAATCCTTTCAATTGACCTAAGTTCTGGTAGAGAACTTCTAATGGAAGGTCATCGGATAAGCTTTCAACTTCGAGATACTTTAAATTTTTCAGGCCAGTAATGGCTATTAAGGTAGAATGGTTTAGCTTAATTGGCAACGATAAGGATTCAAGATTTTCCATTTTCTTTATACTCCCAGGCAAAATAATCTCTATGCTTTTTCTATTCTTCATCTCTATATTGAGAGATTCAAGGAGATTCAAATCTATTAGTGCATTGGGAAACATTCGTAGCTTATCAAATTTTACATATAGTTTTTCTAAGTTCTTTAGTTGAGAAATTGATGAATTAATCGATTGCTCATCATCCAGTGCAATGTCTAAGGAAACTAGCTGTGGACAGCTAATAATCCAATTAGGAATAGATTCTAAGCTTTGAGAAATTAATCTCAGCCTCTTAAGCTTTTTAAATCTGGTAGTCGTGTCAATTTTACATTTATTAGCATCAATAAGAAGCGTTTCTAAATGTGGTAGTTGTTTGACTTCATTAGGGATCACACAATTCCCTGCGACAATATATATTTCCCTTGTACTTGGAGTAACCAAGCGAAGCTTTTTACACTTTAGACAATAAAGTATTTTTTTCCCTTCATCGACATACCTAATAGAACCTTCTGCATATGGGTCTTCTATAACAGGAATAGGCTGAACGCTTTTACAGGCTCCTGTAAAAAGAGTAAGTATAATTTTTAATAATATGATGTGCCACTTTTTTTTCATAGACTATCCTCCATTATGTTCAATGGCATCCCGAACATCCCTTTTCATAGTTTTCTTGTACATATACTTAGGCCAATCTCTCCGTTTTACCATTGGTAAAAATTTAGCAAGGTCTTCAAATTCCTCATCATTTAAACCAACTATATCAAAGCCTTTTAAATGTTGAAGTTTTGCACGTTCACTATATAATAGATCAAGATCAGAAAAACTCGATACAAGTAAATATTCCAAATTCGGAATTTGAGAAAACACATCTATATTTCCACAAATATCAACATCCACTTCCAATTGTTGTAGCGTATTAAGTTGTGATATTTCGGTTGGAATAAGCTTACTAATAGGGCCATTTTTTACCCAAACTCTCAAGCTCTTAATGCTTTTGAGGGTCAATATTTGCTCAGGAAATTCATCAATTCTATTGAATTCAACTGCAAAATAACGTAGGCTATCAAAACTATTTAAATCGATAGTAATTGCTGACTCATCTTCTAGTCTAATTAGTAAATGTCTCAAGTGTTTGTTTTTAGACAAGAATCCAGGAAGAAAATCATAAAATGGATAATGGACTGAAAACGCTCTAAGAGATATAAGACTATCTAGAGTGGTCTCCAAATACATCTTGCCTGGAAAAGACACTAAGTATTGCAAATCTTCCATAAGTATTGGGCTTACAGAATCGTCGATTACACATTTCTTACCCACCAAGTAAAGTTCTTTAACAGGACGATTTACAAATTTCAAATAATTACAGTCTTCACAAACCACTATAGTTGAATCTATGCTAGCATATCGTATGGGCAGATTACTTTGGGGGTCTAAATCTAATACTAGCTCATAGTTTTTTCCGACTGTACACGAAAACAGAAGGCAAATAACTGAAACAAGAACAACTAAAAGTTTTATGATCGATCTACTGATTTCCATCACCTTAAGGTTATGAGTTAATCAAAGCTGCGAATAGCTTTCTTTGTTCTCCCCTTCCTCTAAATCGAGTACTAACTAGAGGTCCAATTTTCCTATATCTAGTCCGCTTTGCTACCCTATTATTACTGATCTGATTTATGTACCCTACTCATTTGATAGTTAGGTTCTGTAGTTGATGAATTAATTATTCAAAGTTGTGCCGGTGTAAGTACAACTTGTCCATTGGAATCTGTTCTAGATCTAATGATACACCTAGGTTCAATATAAATCAATAGATTATTGTAAACAATAATTAATGACTATCCGATAAAGCAGGCCATTTATGATAAGGTATAATAGGTACTATCTTTTCAAGCTGCGCTCTATGTTCTATAGACATATTTTCCACAAAAAAACCTTTAAGGTGCTTAAGTTTTTGAAGCTCATCTAAATTTTCATCAAAATTTGATAAGCTATTAACCCATAAATATTTCAAATTTGGCAGCTTAGCAAGAGTTGAAATATCCCCATCCAAATCAATATCTAATTTTAACTGTTCAAGCTTATCAAAACTTCCAAATTCATTAGGTAATTGATTATAAGATTCATTCTTAACATCTATACTTAACTTTTTTAACTCCTTAATTACCAGAAGCCTATCCGAAGAAAAATCAAAATGCCTGAAAGTCAAATTAGCCGTTTTTAAATTCTTCAGTTTTATAAAATCGGGCGTCAAGCCCTCTTCATCAGAGAGCCTCAACAGCAAGAATTTTAAATTAAAATTATTGAAAATAAAAGCAGGTGGTTTATCGTACTCAATATAATGGATACTCAATTCTTCAAGAGCATCTAAATAGAACATTTCCTCTTCAAATCTCAAATTAAGAGAACTAATATATAGGTTCTTGAGATGATGAAAACCAGATAAGGTATTAGGTAATGTGCAAGATCGATCATATATATCCAGTGTTTCTATAGTAGCATCTACATGCTTAAGGAATTTACAATTATGACACCATAAATAGTCCTTATTTAAACTAGTATACCTTGTTTTATGATTTGAATTTATAGCCGTATCTACTGGGATATCAGTTTGAACCTGGCATCCAGTAAAAAAAATACACATATGAAATACGACTATAATAAAAATTAGAATATTCCTCACATCATAAAATTAATTTCTACGAACTTCATTTTTTACATTTCTACGTATTA
Organism: Chitinophagales bacterium; assembly: GCA_022360175.1. Classification (GTDB taxonomy): domain Bacteria; phylum Bacteroidota; class Bacteroidia; order Chitinophagales; family Saprospiraceae; genus JAKSDI01. Next base: position 12,681 of record JAKSDI010000124.1, on the reverse strand, counting down.
CTCTTCTAGATGTGCGCAAAATCTCTTCCTCAATATCACTCCTTCTGTGAAAGATAATAACACGATTTAGCAGAAGTCATCCGGCCTAGTTGATTTTTTATTCCAGGCTTTAAAACACGATAAACTTACGTTTCATAAAAAAGCCCTACCCATATATGATGGACAGAGCTTTGTCTTTTTTTATGTATGTTTAGTTACAAATGTATACTAAGATCCATTTGCGTAGTCCATCAAAAAACAGCCCGGGCATCCGCATTATTTTGATTGTAAGGGATATTGATGAAGTCCAGGCTACCTGGTTTCACCTGAATGTAGAAGCTATAAGTACCACGGGTAGGTTGCCAGTTGGCGCCCAGCTCCCAGCAGTGTAGGTTCCGGCTAAAGCCTAAAGAAGGATAGGTGATGCCTTTGCGTTTAAAGTCATAACCAAAGTTGCCAATATTGATGCGCCAGTTTTCGGTTAGCTGGATATTGCCACTACAGTTTATAGAGTGGGTACCTACCAGGAGGGTATCACGTCCGTCAGGTAGGCCGATCCAGTCTACAGAGAAGTTATGGCTGATACGGAAGTTTTCAAAGAGGCTTAGAAAGTCGGTTTCTTCAAAGCGCTCTTCTTCTCTACGATTCTTTTCCAGTTCATCGGTTACATCTTCTACCACTTCTTCTTCCTGCCCCATGAATAACTCACGAATTTTTTTCACCGTGATATTAGTATTAAACCTTGCGCTTGTATTATCATAGCGCAATAGTTGCCCATTTTTATTCCGCTGAAACTGATTGATCCTACGGTCATTTTCATCAACAGCATAGGGATCAAGCACTGTGCGGACACGTAGCGTAGTCATACCTTTGAAAAAGCGGGTAGTACCACTTATCCCTATCTGGCTCCACTGCAAAGAATCTGCTGCGAAATTGTAGTTACCGCTTACTACAATATTATCAAAGAGTTTTACTTTTTTATCGGTTGAATCTTTCTTTGAGCGCAACTTGGCTTCAAAGATGTTATTAAAGCTATAGTTAAGCGCCATTTGCTTGCCGGAGGTTGGAGGGCCACCATATATACCATCACTATAGATAGAATAAGACAGTGTATCAAGAGATGAGGAGTCACGCACCATCTTGGTATACCGCATTTCCTGTGCACCATAATCTGGTGAAAAAGCAAGTGAAAGGCTCGGTTTTAATGTATGGCGGAATCCCTGAAACCAACTGTTCTCTTTTTTCGATTGTATGGTACCAAAAACCTGAGTGGTTAAACTTAGGGCAGCTCTAAATTCACGGAAGGATTCAAAACCGGTAACTACATCTTCTGTAATAGTACCAAAGGAGGTAGTATCTAAAGTAGTGACCCCAGAGTCAAAGCTCGTATCGACTACCAGGCCTTCTTCAAAGTTTTTGCGCAAAGTCCTCATGTACCATACTTCCTCATAGTTGACGCTTGGGTTTAAATTCAGGTATTTAAACAGTTTAATAGAGGTACCTGAACTAACAGATTGTTGTACACCAAATTGAGCATCTTCCAGTGTCTGTTGAGAAAACAAAGTAGTATCCGTTGCCTGAAAACGGTTTCTTGCTTCTCCTTGATAACGGAATGTAATACTCTCATACCACTTCTCTTTACCCTGGGTTTCTTTTCGTTTAAACGGATATAAAGCCTGCGTCTGGAAATTGACAGTAGGAAAGCTAATGCTCACCTGATTAGTAGCTGTATTCTGACTATGATTCAGGCTGGTATTAAAGCTAAGTGGTTTGTCTTTCCAATTTTTATTAAATGATAAATTAGAGTTCAATTGATTATTCAATACCCTTTCATCATTATATACCCGGCTCTGATAACCATTCGTCTGGATATTAATAGAGCCGCCAAAAGTATTGGTCGGATGTGCAGACCGATCCTGGCGGTGTGACCAGGCAAAACGGAAAGAACGAGGTCGTGTAATCACCCCTTCACTATCTTCACTCCGACGCACATCATATCCAATATCCAGATTACCGCTATACTTATAACGTTTTACATAATCTGACCTGGCTTGTATTCCCCAGGTTCCTTTCACATAGATATCCCCTGTCAGTTGTAAGTTGAAATGATCACCTAAGGGGAAAAACCAGCCTATTCCTTCCAAACCAAACCCCCACTGCGGAGAATATTGATATTCCTTAGGAAACAGAAGGCCTGTACGCCGTCCCTGTGATAGTGGAAAAAAGCCAAAAGGCAACCATAAAGGAGTAGGAATATTCATGATTTCCAAATTAGAAGCTCCTACTACTACTAATTTATTAGGTATTACCTTTTGCTTACTACTGCGAATACCAAAATGAGGATGGTCATGTGTGCAGGTTGTAAAAAGGGCATCCTTGCTATATATGATATTCTGCACTTCATCTGTCGTATCCAGTGAAGTAGATATAAATTTAGAGCGGGTACCATGAACAACTACATCATTTTGTGTTGTTGTAACATCATAAACAATACCTTTGCGGGTAATGAAGTTATACTTCATGCTATCGGCGGTGAAGCTCTGGGAATTATCAGAAAATTCTGGTTTTCCAGCTATCATGCCGGTGCTATCAGGAAGCCCCCGTGCAGTTACGACATTGGTTGCCCAGTCGAAAACGATGTGATCCGCTTTCATGTTGATGCTAGTATATTTTACCTCTGCATTACCGAAGAGGTGTATCTTTTGTCCGGCGATATCATATATCATGGAGTCGGTAGCGGAGTAATCAACAGGTGCATCCAAAGAATCTTTTGATAAACTGAAAGATTCGCGAACTGGTACAAGCAAGCTATCAGATGAATTGTTTAGGCTATCAGCCTGGGCAATTGAATCATTAGCTGGCACGGTATCCTGAAGTACTTCCAGTGGCTGTATTAGCGTATCCCTCTCCTGTGCATTCAGATAGGGCACTGAAAGTAAAATGGTTAAAATTATTATTGGTAACTTTGTTTTCAAGGACTTAATCACTTAGTTGTGCTATGATGAAAGCGAACACGTTCTTACAAACGCTATTGACCTTCCTTTTGCCGATAACATTATCGGGGTTTAACTTTTCATTATCCTTTCCCGATACTAATGTAGTCGGCAAAGTTATCAAAGAAAGCATAATTGCGAAAAAAGATTACCAGATAAAAACAATTGTTATTGATGCCGGCCATGGCGGGCACGATCCTGGTTGTCTTGGAGGGAACTCCAGAGAGAAGCATTTGGCACTGGCTATTAGCCTCGAATTTGCTAAAGTAGTCAGGACTCAATACCCTGAATTGAACGTCATTCTTACACGTGATAAAGATGTTTTTATCCCTCTCCATGAACGGGCAGCTATTGCTAATCGCAATCATGCAGACTTGTTTATTTCCATTCATTGCAATTATATGCCAGGCTCCAAAGCTACTCACGGCTCTGAGACCTATGTAATGGGACTACATACTGCTGATCACAATCTGGAAGTAGCTAAAAGAGAAAACGCTGCTATCTTACTGGAGGACAATTACGAAAAGCATTATGATTACGATCCAAATTCTCCAGAAGGACATATCTTATTAAGCATGTTTCAAAACGCTTATCTGGAACAAAGTATACTATTTGCCGAAAGGGTCGAAAATCACTTTGCAGGAATTAGTCGAAAAAGCCGGGGTGTAAAACAGGCTGGCTTTGTGGTATTAAAAGAAACGGCAATGCCTAGTGTGCTGGTAGAAACAGGTTTTTTGAGCAATCGAGACGAAGAAGCCTATCTGATGCAGCCGGAAGGACAACAACAAATTGCCTATGCTATGCTTAATGCTTTTCGCGAATATAAAGCAATCGTAGAAGGCAATCCTATTCCTGAACCTTTGGCTATGAGAACTCCTGCAGCTTATCAGGCTTCGGAAGTGGGAACCGGAAATGAGAAAGTGGAAAGTTGGGAAGCGAAAGTGAGGACGCTGCCACACAATCCGTCCGGGGAGGTGAAAGGGAAGAATGAACAATTTTCAGGAAGTACTAATCACCAATCACCAGCCACCAATCCTCAGTTGCCAATCACGAATCACCAACCACAAATCACCAATTACGAATCACCAACCACAAATCTCTCCCCAACCGATAGAGTTTCTGCAAAATCTCCACCTTCTACTCCTGCTTCTTCAACCGCTCCTCCCGTATATCACGTACTCACTTCCGAAGGAAAAACAGAAGAAGTGGTCAATATCCAATTTAATGTACAACTGGCAGCAAGCCCCAGCCCTATCGACATATCTGATCCCAAATGGAGATCGACTGGTTATCTAATTGAAGTAATCAATGAAGATCATTTATACAAGTATCAGGCCCGCAACTTCTCTACCCTGCAATCTGCCTTTGAAGCTCGCTTATTGCTCCAATCCAAAGGATTTCCCGATGCGTTTATTGTAGCCTATAAAAATGGGAAGCGCGTTTCGATGGAAGAGGCAAGGAGGGTGTTAGAGGCGCCGTAGGGCAATAGCTCACATATGCCATTGAATAACTATTCCTTTTTTAAAAGAAATTTTTGCAGGCTGTCATTAAATATTCGCATTCGTTCATTTTCCATATTGGTGAAAAATACGTACCCACTTTTGTTTTCTTCATTAAAAAGAAATTGTGAGGTAGCACTACCATTATCACCACTATGCGCATAATTAGTTCCATAAGTTGCGTCATCTATTATAATTCCAAGTCCATATTTAACGCCTGGCCTTTCTCCAATCTTTGGGCGTAAGGATTGCACTTTTAGTATTTCTTTACGACTGTCTTTAGATAATAACTTTTCACTCATCAAGGCTGCTAAAAAGTTGCCATAAGCAGTAGCATTGGTTTGTAAGCTTGCTGCAGCATTAAAATTGGGATTTTTTGAATTGCTACTCCAACCAGCGTTAGGATCCCCTCCTATATGTCCATCTGCTCGATACTTTTCGAGATAATCATTCCAAATAAAACTACTGTGTCCCATTTCTAACGGATTAAATAATTCTTTTTCCATTATTTCCTGCAAACCATTCATATCCGTATTTAAAAGATGTGCAATTACCTGGGCGAGATACTTAAAACCTTCTCCAGAATACTGATATTGTGTACCTGGTTCAAATTCAATCCGCAGCTTTCCATTCGGATCATAACCATTCTCATTCAGGTAGCGCCAGTTGGGAAATCCTGTAGTATGTGATAATGCCATTCTAGCTGTAATTTTCTTATAGCGTTCATCATAGGCAATATCTGGATTTTCGAGATATTCATAGAGTGGGATGTCTAGCTTAAGTAAGCCTTTATCAACCATTTGCATTGTAAAAAAGCTGAATACTGTTTTGGAAATGGAAGCCGCATCAAATAGCGTCTTAGCGGTTACTAGTTCTTTTGTTTCAGTATTAGTAACCCCTAAATTTTTACTGTAAACAATTTTATCATCATTTACATAAGCAAAGGATAACCCTGGGATATCTAGCGAATCCATTTGTTGTTTCAAAAAAACATCTAGATCATATGGCTTAATCATCTTACCATCTAGGGATCGAATTAATTGCTCAGTTTCATCAATTGTATTGATTGATTTAATTTGGGGTACCATTTCTAGTGTCGCAAAGACTATAAAAATTATAACTGTTAATTTCTTCATGGTATTGATTAAAAAGGAATACTTATAATTTACTTCAAACGAAAGTTCAAAGCTATTAACAGATTCCAGATTTGCTAATTTTCACCGGGCCTCAAGAGTCTTTTTGCGCGTATTGAGACCTAATCTTTAAGATTGGCTACATAAGCCGCTGGTGAAAATCCGGTTACCTTCTTAAAAACCCTGAAAAAAGTGCTTTTTGAGTTAAACCCACACATCTTTCCTATTCCTTCAACTGAGTATTTTGAATATTCTTCCTGAGACAATAGCTCTGTGACTTCTTGCACTCGGTACATATTGACATAATCATAGAATGAAATCTGCATCACTTCATTAAGTAAAGTAGAGAGTTTTCTTTCTGAAATATTAATTTTTTCTGCCAGCGATCTCAAGGTTAGTTTGGAGTCGAGGTATGGTTTTTCCAGCTTCATGGTTTTTTCCAGCTCTTGCTTGACCTGTTCCATATTATCAGACACCGCTATTCCAGTGCGTTCTTGTGATAGATTTTTATTGATAAGAAAATCCGGAAGAAAGATAGTCGACTGCGAAAGGCCATTAAATCCCAGGTATCCCATAGAGAAGATTAGCAAAGTCATAGTAATGTATCCATCCCATTCTACATTATATCCAGCAGTTATTTCAATTATCGTTAGTATAAAATCAAGGCCAACCACTGCTAAAAAACAAATGAGAAACTTACTCAACCATGAAAAATCTTTTTCCTTCATATAAGAATAATGGTGTTTCATAGACTTTCGAACACGTATTAACATCAGCAAAGCCATTAAAAAATAGCTAATTGCAAAAGCGTCTTTTATAATTGTTATATTGATATATCGATGGATGATATTAATGTGATTAAACATATCAGGATCAGTCCATAAATTAATAAACCTGGGGAAAGTATAACCAATAAAATAGCCCACAACCGGGATAAAATGCTTAATGTTCTTTTTAAGGAATTGCTCAGTATTAAAGAAGATAGATTTGATGTATAGGAAGACTAGTGGAGGTAAGAAGAACCGAGCACCATCTTCAAATAAAAATGTAATACGGTTAAAGGTTCTCAATCCATGCAGTGCAGCATAAAAGTGTAGAATAATTATCAAAATAAAACACCAAAAAACGATAAGAATGCGTTGTGGTAGCTGTTTATACTTCAATCTAAAGAGTCCTGCTAATACGATCAAATTAAGCAGTAGCCCTGCTATTAAAATAAAATCTACAATCAATTTCATAAAAACAATATCTATATGAGTGTTATCCTATGCCGAAAGAAGTAGTAACCTTGCTAAAGCTTGCCGTCATTTCGGAATATTTTTAGAGACTTATCAGCGATATAAAAGATTCTCTCTTTAATAATAAGTTGTCTTATCGTGGAAAAAGATGTTAGAAGGTGAGCCGTAAATTGTTTTGAAGCTGTCATAAAGTTAGAGGCTGTTCCAAGAAGTGACCTACTTTTGAGACAGTTTCCTGACAAGTGACGACAAGGACTATATCGTATTTGTAATGAACGCCAACAACTTTCTACACAAGTGTAATGAGGCACTTCTCTGGAAAATCACGAAGCTCTAAAACACAAAGCCGTTAAAACAGAATCAATGGGAACATTTTCAAAAGTATTTATAAACATCGACAACATAGAGATAGTAAAGAAAATCATTGGCAAATATTATAAGATAGTCAATGAAGAAATTGATACAGACGAGCAAGGATGGAGATTTTGGGAAAACGGCAGTGATACAATAATTCTTTCGAAAAATTATAATAAAAACTGGGTGGAGATAGTCCTGAATTATGAATTCACCTTATACTTTCATGATGAACTCTTAAGGAGATTATCGAAAGAGTTGCAAACGAAAATTCTATTAGGATACTATCAATCAACTTGTGGAGATGGAAGGTTAGCAAAATTCCAAAATGGCGAATTGTTATTGTCAATTATCCAAAGTGAAGTGAAATATGGTGAGGAATCAATGATGAGATTAATGGATAATTGGGGAGTAACAGATAAGATCAAACAGGAATTCTCTATTCCAGAGAAAACAAGAGAGAAGTTTTTTGAAATTGGCGGGGATACGATTTACCAGTTTTTTGGAATGCACGGATTAAAATGGGACACCAAAGAGGGAGAGAATGAAGAATACCTTCATCTTGAGATAAGATATGAATAATACGATGACCAAAACAAAAATCAACAAACAGAAGCTAAGCGATTAATTGCTGAAGAATAGGAACAATCATCTGTAATATGAAGGAATTGAAGTTTAGTGTTTTTGATCTTTTCTCATATGCTCTACCTGGTGGTATAATACTATTACCTATTTGGGTATTTAGAGAAGATATAAAAAGTCTTAATGATCTTTTTGGACAACTCTCAGATATAAGTCTTAGTTTAGGTATTATCTTAATCTTTGTAGCTTATATTATAGGAAATGTAATAGATAATCCTGAATCTTGGCTGCATGCAAAGGTAGGAGTCAAAATATGGGGTAAAACAGACCCACATGAGACTAAACTGTCCAACTCTCAAAAAAGAGTATTAGTTAGAGAATTGTCTCCACAAAACCACTTTTTTATTCAACAGTGGAAAGTTGTGAAAACGATGTCTCATAATCTATCATTTAGCTTACTAATATTAAGTCTTACATTATTGATTAAACTTTTGTTTTTTGGAGTATCTAATCCAGTATACTTCATCATTCTAATTGTTATCAGCTTTATTTTTAGCTATATTTTTTTGAAGCGTGCACATATTTTCGATACATGGTATTATAAGGATTTGAATGCTATTGTAGAGACTTTGAAACTGGATGAATCAGTTAAAGAAAATAGACAGAATAGAGAGATAGATTAAAGATTCGTACTTAGATAAATAAAAAGACTAATCGTTCGGGCTCTACCACTCTCCTCTCCCCCTCAATCCCCAAGAAAAGCTATTTCATATAAGTTAAAACAAATTATGGTAAAATGTAGTTTTTTTGACCAATGGATAAACATTTTGATTTATATTGCAGATTGAATATACTCAAAACTACAGCATTTAAATTGCCATGAACAATAAGCATACTATTGTGAAGGTCATTCCTTTACCTGAGCTAAAAATTTCCATTCCCCTCTATTCATCTGTTTCTGCTGGTTTTCCTTCACCTGCCGATGATTATCTCGAGCAAGAACTTGATTTGAATGCTTACTTGATCAAAAATCCGGAAACCACTTTTTCGTTAAAGTTTCCGGTAATTCGATGGTAGGAGCTGGAATTTATGAAGGCGATATACTGATTGTGGATTGTTCGCTGGAAGCTAAAAATGGAGATGTCATTGTGGCGATATTTGAAGCAGTGTAGACGAGGTTTCTCTTTGGAATGTGCCAAAGTCCTTACATTGAATATACGGAAAAACCAGGCTATTGACAACCTTTGTTTTTGGTGCTTTTTTTTATGTAGTTAAAGGGGGGCTCGATTAGGCATTGTATGCTTTCAATTTAGATTCTTTTAGCATCGCTATAAAATTGGAATAAATTTCATCATAGGAATTGTCAAAATCCATGAAAACTTTGTCATAATAAAGCTTAAGTAAATGAATGCGTATGTAGTCGTCGGAGCGTGTCAATTCTTTACGCAATTCAATCATCCGTGCTAATTCACCTTTCAATATCCATTCAGTAGTTTTCTGCTCTTGGTATAATTTTCTTTTAAGAAGACGCATCAATTCATCGTTTAATATTCTTCTCATTGCATCTTCTAATCCATGAGCTAAATACTCTGAAGCATAATATAGAGACTCTTCCACTCTTCTTCTTAAAATCGAGGATAAGTTTTCTGCACCAATTGAATCAAAAAGTTCATATTCCAAATTTGATTTCCTTTTTGAAAAGGAATCTATATAAGACAAATTATTAGTATTGATTATAATATCGTCAGCATGAATAAAAAAGCTGCGAATATCACGATTAGAAGAGAAACGGTAATCTTCTATTTTTTTCGTAATTTTTTTCTGGGTTTCTCTAACAAATTCTTTAAGTGTGTTGCTAACTATTTCAGATACTTTCGACTCCAATGCATACATATATTGGTGCATTTTTGATTGCAAAAGGATAAAACTAAAATCAATTTCATTTCTAGTTTCGAGTCTCCTTGAAAATTTGTGAATTACACCTTGAGTAATTCTGTCTCTATGCTCATAATATTGAAAACTATCTATTGAGTTAACTTCTCGTATGGTTTTATCCCTAATTATCAACCAAATCTTTTCTAAATACCTCTCCTCATAAATCTTGATATTTCTATTGTTTTCCATAAATAAATCTTTTGAAAGCACCCCAATTTCATTTTTAATTTTCCTAAATCCACTTTCTGTTAAAATTTTTATGAAATAAACTGGATTTTTAGCCATGAGCCTCCTAAGTATATTGATAGACTGATTTAATTTATTGCTCGCAGACAAGTAAAGAGCCTTAAGGTAAGCTAATTCATCAGTCTCTAAATTCTCTTTTTGTGCGAAATTCATCACCTCATCTATTGATAAAATAGCTTTGTTAATGTAAAGATGTTTTTCTTCTTTATTTTTCTCCAGCAGGTGACATGTATAATATGCATCAGCAAGAATTACATAACTTAATGCGGTTTCGTGTTTTTCTGCCCTTTGAGAGTATTCAATTGATTTTTTAAACCATTCTATAGAGTCTACAGGTTGACCTAAGTATTTAAAATAAATTATTGCGATATATTTCGGTATCAAATAATCTATCAATCCAATTTCTTCTGCTTCTTCGTGCAACTTAATGAATCGTTCAAGCGAAAATTCATATTCACCTCTATTATATCTTTCAATTGCATATCTTTTTTTTTCTTCAATTTTTGCCTTCAGTGGAGCAGCAGTTAGTTCTAATATTTTTTTTGAGACTTGAATTTCGAGTTCTTGCCTTTTTATTAATTCTGTAAATCCTGTCTGTAAAGTAGTGTCAATTTGAAAAAAACCTTTCTTTAAAGTGTTGTCTAATTTGTTAAAGCCTTCATCTATGGATTTTTTTAAATTCATTATCGAATTATCTAATTTGTCAAATCCCAGCTTTAATGTTTTGTCTATTTGATAAAGTCCAATTCCTGTTACAACTGCATTCAACCCTGTTGATAAAGTTAAAATGCTTCCAATAGTTTTCATTACTTCCGTAGAATCTGCACCTCTTGAAAACAATTCACCAGTCTTCTGCATAATTTCCTTATCAGTTGACAATTTTTGCATTCCTAATTCTTCGTCAGAATCATTTTTATTATTTGATGTCCAACTTTCTACAATCCAATTTGCATTCCTTAGGGTCTTTACCGTCTGGTTAAATATTTTCAGATATTCTTCCATTTTTTGTTTTTTTATAATGCCTAACAAGGTTTGGCTATGTGCCGTGCCGACGTTAGAAGGCATGGACATCATAGCCTGTGTAGTGCGATTTTATTTTAAAGACTGCCACTTTCCAATTTTATTCGCTAATCTTAAAAAATGATATGGTTCTTTCTTTATATCTGATTCTGATTTTATTTGATCCAATACAGCTCTAATAAGCATTGCTGTTGACGACATTGAAATTAAAATTCCCGATCTCGACAAAAGGTTTCCATCTATAAGAAGTCCAAAAGAAGCTCCAATAGGGAATAAACTTGCTCCTATTCTTGTAAGGACTCCTTTCCTTTTTAGATGATCTAATCTTGATTTATACTCTAAATAACCCGTTTCAATAGCATCAACTAATTCCTTATGACTAAAATTTTTACTTTCAATTACTTCTTTAGAATAGTTCTTTATCCTATTAAAATAATCACTTTCATCTCTTCTCAATTTGATCATATTAAACGGATTATCGCATTTTAAGGAAAATATTTGGAACTCATCATTAATGTCAATGGGATTCGAATTATCATAAAACTCTAATTGATTTTGATTAAAAAGGTAGTGACTCGTCTCAGAAATATGATTATTATAATCAGCGTATTCATAAAAATTCATTCCATCATCTTCGTTTCCCCAAGCATTCAAGTACGGTAAAATTAAAATTTCTTTATCTGCTATAGAATCTTTGAAGGTTTCTTGAAGATGGTATAGCGATTCTTGTGTAAAGAAGGTAAATTGGCATCTTGCTGTATTAAATCGGTCAAAAGGATTCTCTCTATACCAGCCAAATAAAAATGAGTTTGACCATGATTCCTGAACTACTTCAAAAGGCGGTGTTTCTATTATGATTTTATCGTAGAATGGAAAGGAATGAGATAATAAATCAGATATTTCTGTTATATACCATTTCGAAGACAACCTATAATATAAGATTGATAAATTTTCATCTGCCAATTTTGTATGTATATTTCTATAATTCCTATAAATACTGTCAAAAAATGTACAGTCTGATTCGGCATTGAATGAAGCAAAAGATTCGTCTTCATCAAAGTATATCCCTTGATAATTTATATTAGTCCACCCGATTTCAAACTCTTTCTTCATACTTTTTTATTTCGCACAACGGCATTCTGTGAAAAAACCCAATGTCTAATTTCATCAAACCAAACAATCAATCGCTTATCATGTCTTATCGAAAATTACTTTCAAAAAGTAAGTATTCACAAATACTCAAACGAATATTTTTTCGCTCATATTTCTAGTTTTTGAGTTTTTTCACAGTCTGATGGGTATGCTTTGTTCGCTTTTCGCCTTCTTTTTTTCTTTAATTTTTATTTGCCGAAAACGAAGACGGATTTTTCAATTATTTATAAATTTCTCTGAGCAATATTCTTTTTCTCTTTCACCTAAAATGGAAATTTATTTTTCAAATCTACCACCCTTCGCTCGAAAGATTACTTTCTTTTTGCCAAAATTTCAATTCTTTCATAAAGATTCCACAACTCTTTATTCAACGTATTCTACGACTCTTTCAAGTAGTGAAATGTATCTGCCTATATGGTTATTTCCAAATTTTTCTATGTCATCGAAATCTAAGTGTTTGGAGAAATTAATTAGTTTAATTTTTTTCAATAATTCTCCTGCCTCATTAGAACTAATGTTATTTTCATGTTCTAATATCTCTTCTGCTATT
>JAKSDI010000146.1 GCA_022360175.1 Chitinophagales bacterium | reverse complement strand
TCTTTTTTCCTTACTCTATGTTGAGGAACCACCTTCCTTAGCTACGGCTAAGGTCGGGAACCCTCGCCTTGATTAAGAAAAAAACCTCCATGATCAGAATCACAAACTATATTTGATCACTTACTTAAGTGCTAAGACAAAATTGTGGCACCATTATATTGAGAAGAATTTTCATTCTAGGCAAGGCAGAAAATGTAGGCGAAGTGGTACTTCGGCGAGGATTTCTAACGCTGCATAGGATAAAAATTGACTCAAGATAATATGTGATTTAATTTGTCTTAGCACTTATTCTTCATGGCCTGTTTCATGGCGATGCAAAAAACCAAAAGGTTCGTTGTATAGAAAATCATTGATCCCCATACCAAAGTAGTTTTGGTATTCACTGTGCATCAGGTGTTCTCCCTGATATAGATAATTCACTTCTTTCTCGACCAGGCTGCGGTCAATCCTAAACCAATCTTTTTTAGTATAGGAAATATCCTGTTTGAAGGTTTCCTTTTCGAGATGTTCGATATCCAGTAACGGCTTTGAAATGACGTATTTTAATGTAGAAGAGTCAATATCAAAAACGAGGCTGCAACCTCCCTGGTAGATATATTTTCCCTCAGATAAAGATTCATCATTTTCCGGCGTAAAATGTCCTATCATTTTTCCTTTTCTAAGTCGAATCCCACTTTTTTGGATAATAGAAAAAATGACCTGATTAACTAAATCTCCATCTGGTCCTGTTCGGGAAACCAATCGAAGATTTTGAATAGAAAAAGAAGGCATTTCATTTGATTGACCAGAAGGCTTCATTCCTAAGTCTTTATAATGCCTGGTGAATGATAAACCTGTAAGCCGCATAAAATATACGGAGTCTAGCAAGCCTTTTACTCCTCTATGCAAACCATAGTTTTCAAAGCCTCCTTTAATAAAATTGCGGGTTTCATCAAAAATCTCTTTACGGTCTGTTACGTATTTTATTTTATCCGCATAGTCCTTTAAAAATCGAATAATGAGCTTTATTAAGCCCTGTGTATTACTATCTAATAAGATATGGTCATTCGTAGTAGGCGCTGGTTCTATAGAGGGCACGTACATCTTATTTGGCCTTACTCCATATTTCCCAGCAACTACCGTTTTTCCTTCTAATCCGATATTCCACATTTTATGTTGTAAGCTATCAATACTCAAGGTTTTAATCCCATCTGGATAAATCCCTCTATTCCTAAACGCATCAATAAATGCAAGCCGATAATCTCTATTGTCTTCTTTGACCAGGTCCATATCGGCTGTAATGATAGCTCGTAGATAATCTCCAAAAGTGATGCTTAGAGGTGGACAATAATCTAGTGCCCGAATACACATCATCAACGTATGTTTGGCAGCTTTAGAAGCTTCTGTGGCCATTCGGTTAACCAAATCTGGGCCCAATTCGCCTTCAGGTAATATGCCTGTTCCATTGGAAGCAATGCGCAACAAATCCTTGATCCTGTTCTTGTAAATAGTTAAAAAGGCCTCAAAGACAGCTGCCACTAATATACTTCCTCTCTTGTGAGGTTCTTGCCAACGTAGGTAATCATCGAGATTAGCCTTTTGAGGCTCCCATTCTCCCGTTGTTTTGTTATACCCTCCCAAAGCATCCCTCAGGCTACCATGGCCACCAATAGCCGCTCCAAGTTCCTGAGCCAGTTTGCCTAATAAATTTTGACTAGACAGGTTTCCTCGGGTTTGAGCAATCTGATGCTTCAATACGTCAGGGAAGGTAAAATGTTGGAATAAAGCTACGATGTCAGCAAATGCTTCATGAAAAGCTAGCACATCAGGGTTTGTTGCTCTACTGTAGTTTCGGTTAATACCATCCAGAATAGCATGTGTTACCTCATGCGTAACAATATCATGGCTTAGGCATGTAAATACTAATGCATCTGGCATGTGTATCCCGGCGTTTGCAGGGGTAGCTGAAAAATAGCCAAAGAGCAATGCTTTTTTCATCGGACTGTAATAAGCGTTAGCTTCTCGCATTGCATGAGGATAAATTCGTAAGCGTCCTACATATTCTTCATATTTTTTCCGGTCTTTTAATAAGCGGGAAGACCACAGAATCTTCCTTCCTAGAGCTTTTTCAAAGTTTTTTATGGTGTGCATTGCAACCGCATAAACCATTAATTGATGATATTGCGGATTGCTTTCACTTGGAGGAAGCCCTCTTTCTGCTAAAATATAAGGATGGTCTAAATCGATGGGTTTGTAAAATTTCTTGATCGTGGGGTCATAATCAATCACTTCTACATATTCGCCTATGGGCCCAGGCTCTAAATCCTCCCATAAAATAGAATATACTATATTATTAATATTGACAGTATTAATATCTAAAGATAAGGAAGGGTCAAATGCGTATGCTCGCAAATGTCTAAAGGTAGGCTTTCGGTGTTTAAAGCCACTCATAACTTGATTGGTTTTTTGGAAAATAAAAATAGTATCACAACAACAATCACTAAGTTGAGCATTTTCCATCACTAAATCAAGTTTCCCCCAAACAAACAACAAACCAAGACACCCTACATTGCTGCTAATGCATTTTATCCCAAAAAACCACCGCATCATTAAGAACGTGTTTGGGATTTATTAATCGGACTTATTCCGTCACTAATTGGCTTATATTTTGTTGGAAGAACACTCATTTAGCTTGCTCCTCCGCTAAAGCTTTCTCCGGCGGCTGTAGCCTTACGCTTGCGTCGTAGCTTCAGCGCAGAAGCATGGCGAAGGACTCGGCGGCACGCGGAAGGCTATGCTGCCCATCCGCTATGCGGTTCACTCGCTCAAAAGTCTTCAAGACTTTTGCTCTACGAGTTCACTCGTTCAGGTATCATTTTTACCAGCTTTCGCAACGATGGACTTCATAATTATCAGCAGAAAAAGGCAATTGATAAGTTATAAACATGTAGTTGTCCGACTTATTCGGCTGGGAACAAAAATGGCGAGCAATTGACTTATAAACTCTCTCTTCTGGATACACAGGCACGTTCAGCTCTCCTAATGACCAGGAAAATACATCCAGCGTATTGCCTTCCTGCATTAGATTGGTTTCAGCAAAGTAATCCCCTAGATTAGATTCAACTTCTGCAAGTGCCTCTCCCCTCACTCCAATATACAGGTATTGTATATTATCTGAATACAGGTTGAATGAGGGATAATTATCCCATTTGTCAGCAAAACGTAAAAGCGGCATCAACCAGGTAAGAACGAGTAACAATATGAACACCCAGGGGGTAGCGTACTTAATGCTTTCTACTTTACTTTTGCGATTTTTCTTTGGATCTATTTTTTCTCTGAACTGGATATCATTATTATTTTGAAAAAATGCAAGTAGTACGAAGACGATCATTGCAAGATTCCAGGGGATCACAATAGGATTGCCGTGTTCTCCCATTGAAAATAAATAAGCAATAATGATTAAATGAGTGAAGATGGCTCCCCAGATCATTATTTTACGGGTCCTCACAAAATACAAACCTACACCTACCGCAATTTCTGTTATAGGAATTAGATACCCTAACCATTTAGCTCCATGTAAATTACTACCTTCTGCCAAACCAAATAACTTGCTTAGCATCAGTGGATAGGTCACTTCCGTAAAACCGGGGTTAAGTTTGTTAATACCACTCCACAAATAGATTCCTATCAAGACCACCTGGGCACAACGAAGTTTCCACAAACCAGTTTGAGATGTCTTTTTCTCTTCTTTCAAAAAAGCGAATGGCAATAATATCAAGGAATATGTATAAACCCATGGCTGCCACCGCATCTGGTCCTGTACCAACAACAACAATAAAAGCCCCAGGCTAATGATCAATAACTTGCGATTATAGATCACTATATTACCCAAAATACTCACTGCAAATAATACAAGGAGGATCACATCTACCGGGCTTGGTAGCACAGGAAAATCGGGATGAATAGGAATGAGCGGAAAGAGGCGCTGATTCATCCATAGGTTCAGAGACATACCAATCCCTATAAGGAGAAAAAACAGCGCCACTCTTCTTAATGATGTAAGCCGGTTTTCGTTTGCTAGCATAAAGATAGTTCTGATTAGTTCTTTATCAGACTACCAATATACAAATTACCATCATTAATTAATTGTACATAATAAAGTCCTACTGCCAAGTGGCTTATATCTAATTCATAATTAACATTAATTTGCTCCAATTGCTGCTGTTCTATCAATTGCCCTTGAGCATTTAACAAACGTAAATGATAATTGGCAGCAGTTTCAAGTGGTAATTGTAAGCGTACACTTTCCTTAGCAGGATTAGGGCTTAATTTTAATGACTGCTCAGCTAATCCGCTTTCTTCGGTATCTACAAATACCAAAGCCACAGCTGTACGCTCACTTATACACTCATAGCTTGGTTCCTGAATTTTCCAATCAAAGAAATAATAATAGCGTTCGCTTCCAAAGTTGGAGCCATAAAGATGAGCTATATCTTCCACTACATAAGGGTAACTAACATTTTCATCCGCTCGTCGCAGGCGAGGCCCAAAGAAACCATAAGTCTCCAGGTTGAATGTTCCATTTGTAATCAGTTGGAGTCCATTAGCTGGCTCAACTAAGAAGTCAAGCTCAAGTGTATCTACTCCTTCATTGATGTATACTTCCTTACTCTCCAATACAAACCCATCTGCATCTCTCAATTCTATCACCCTTGGGCCTTCTGTATCAGTATATACTGTTACCTCTTGTAATACGAAAGGATTAAAACAATCAAAAAGAACTGCTCCATTGTATTGATTACCACTATACTCACCTCCTTCATGTGCAAGCATGCCTGTAGTATGACTATCTCCTACATACAATTCATGATTTTCAGCATAGGCAATAGCTTGTGAGTTTATTACAGGTAAAGCTACTGTATTACCAATAGCAAAAGCATCTATACTACTTTCCTCTTCATACCAGTATACATTACTACCACTTACTGTCACCGTTACTGAATCCTGTGGTCCCGCCATTTCTCCAATAAATTCTGGTGCCTCAGATGGCAAGGCTTCTACTAATACTGGATCAGAGGTGAAATCTGAACAAAGCCCTTCTGTTGTTACAGTATATTCTCCACTTTCAGTAACCATAATAAAATCCTCATCTGCCCCATTAGACCAACTATAAGATGCCGCAGGAGAAGCATTCAATATCACAGAGCCACCTTCACAAAAAATAAGCTCTCCTTCTACTGTAATAGTTGGTGTTTCATCTGGGTTGAGTGTGACTTCTACCATTGGAGAGTTACTACTACACGCTTCGCCTGCATTTACACTTACTGTATACCCTCCTGCATCTGATACCCATATACTTTGGGTAGTCTCTCCAGTATTCCACATATAATCAAGCCCGGCTGCCGCAGTAAGTTGAACAGAATCTCCTTCACAAAAAGTGGTAGCTCCATCCACTACTACTGTTGCGTCTGGCGACATGCAATCTCCTTCTATTATTGTTACGAATTGATTGCCTTCTAATTCTTCATAGTGATCCAGTTGTCCGGAAGGCCAGCGTACAATCATAGAATCAACCGATGAAGCGGTACCAATACCAAAATGCTGGGTCATGCTATTCATAATACCATAGCTTTCTCCAGAGCGAACTTCGCGAATTTGTATCCCCCACTCTCCATATATTTCTATACGCGCTCCTATTCCGTTGCGATTACTTTCTACACCTATCAGGCGTACAGCAAAAAAGTTATTACCACTTTTGCCATCGTTCAACCAAATTACATCATCAATATTAGTAGGGGAAGTATATATTTCAGCATAACCGCCATATACATCCAGAAATCCATCGTGATTAAGGTCTCCTATTGCATAAGATTCCATGTCATTATCATCAAATATTTCTTCCACTCTGGTAAATGTCTTATCTCCATTATTTTTAAATAAGGCATGCTCTGAACCAGCTACAATCACATCCACAAATCCATCATTATCAAAATCACGCATAACTCCTTGTATAGGCAGGCCACCTACATCTATTCCGCTGCCTGCTGAGATATCAGTAAACACTCCGGAGCCATCATTTTCTAACAACATGCTTGGTAAGTCATGATTCGTAATAAAGCAATCAAAATCTCCATCATTATCGATATCCTGAAAATCTGCGGTCCAGGATTGAGCTCCTATTTTAAGCCCGGCAGCTTCCGATTGTTCTGTAAAGTTACCATTACCATCATTTACGTAAAGGGCATTGATACGGCGAGGATCAGATGGATTGTTCACCCCCTGACGGCATTTAGCAATATATAAATCTAAGTCTCCATCATTATCAAAATCAGTCCAGATACTACCATAATTACCCGAATTATCTGAAACAGGATTGGTAGCCATATCTATCCATTCATCGGCCTGTACAAAATTACCGGTGCTATCATTGCGCCAAATTCGGCTTTCTGCATCATCATGACAGGCGAAGTAATCTAAATAACCATCATTATTAATGTCTACTAGATTCGAGCCTTGTACAAACAATCCTGGCCCTGGCAATTCACTCATTTCATAAGATGTTCCATTATTGATAGCCTTGATCATCTTTACACCATCGTAAGCACC
Source organism: Chitinophagales bacterium (assembly GCA_022360175.1). GTDB lineage: Bacteria > Bacteroidota > Bacteroidia > Chitinophagales > Saprospiraceae > JAKSDI01. Next base: position 105,609 of record JAKSDI010000146.1, on the reverse strand, counting down.
TCCGCAGAGTACCTCATTATAGCCATCATTATTTACATCTGCCACACACATGCTCCATTGGCTTGAGCCAGAAACCTGTTCTAATTCTATATTTTGAAACTGCTGACTACCAGCTTGTTGCAATTCGATGTTCAGTATCCTCGAATTCGCTAAGCGAATGATATCATCTAAACCATCGTTATTCATATCAGCGACACCAATGGCTACCCCTGAATGAAAGTCAGCATTTTGTAAGCGGTTATTTGAATTGGTAAAAGATATTTGTGCATCGAGCTGTAAAAAACAGGTAAAAAGTAGAATAAAGAAGAGTGTGGAAAGTTGCTTCATTGCTTGTTGGATTTTCTGTTGAAACAACTAAATTACACTCTGTCAATCAAGCAACCAAAAAAATATTATAATTGGCAATACGACCGACCTGCCTTATAATGAAGTTTTACTTTACAAACGCTCCAATAATTGATTTGCTGGCTGGCTAAAATCTCCTCTTTTTGTCACGATTTTTTGTAGCAAATTCTTTGCTTTTGCCATTTCCTCTTTAGCAAGATATACTTGTACAAGATACCATTCTGCTGGCTGTACATAAGCGGAATCGCCATTTTCGAGGATAACAACAAAAGATTGTTCGGCTAGCTGGTATTGCTCCAGTTCCAATTCGCAATATGCTTTATAAAACTGTAGTGCCATATTTTCTGGAGATTGCTCTAGCAAAGATTCGAAAACAGGTAAGGCAAGTTGAAATTCTCCTGCTTCATATGACTGAGCTGCCTGATTCAATTGTTGTTGAGCTGCTTCATCATCAAGTGATCGATTTGCCAGGTAGAAAGGATATGGTTCGAATACATCTGCCAGCGGTACATCCGTTTTTTTATCCCAGATGAAGTAAGTAGCCACAACTAATAACAGGATAGCAGCCACGGCCCCAAGTATACTACGACGCCTTTTTAGAGAGATTATTCTTCCTCCCTGTGCGTCTTTTTTAGAGGTGTTCCGAATTTTTATCAAAATCTCTTCCAATTCCAGAACATCTCTATCGGATAAGGCATTTTGTATAGATCGATGTAATTCTACTTCTTTCGCAAAAGAAGTATCCTGTGTCATTCTCTCTTCAATAGCAGTATGCTCCTCTTTGTCTAGCATCCCCGACAAATAATCCTCTATTAGCTGATATGGATGGGTTCCATTGGTCATTTTAATTCATCAAATTGGTCGTCTTCTTTTATTAATGCTATCAACTTCTCTTTGCACTGAAATTTGCGTTTTTTAGCATAGCTAACGCTACTTAATCCCATTCGTTTTACAATATCTTTCATAGGGACTTTTTGGAAGAACATGTTAAGCAATTGCCGGCACTGTCCACTCAAAGCTCTAAATTTAGCTCTGAAGAGTGAATGGCGCTCTTCTTCCAACAGTATAATTTCTAGCTGATTATCGTCTATATATTCCAAATCCTCAGAAAAGGTTACTCCTGATTTTCTTTTTTTTCTCAATTTTTTCAGCCAAAGCCGCTTTGCTACAGCAAAAAGATAGGTGTAAAACGATACTGTTAGCTCCAATTGCTGAGCTCGGGCTTGCTTAAAAATTACAATAAGGCTTTCCTGAAAAAGGTCTTCGCCATCCCCTACAGTGCCATTATTTTCCCGTACGTACCGAATGATACGCGGCTGATACTTGGTATAAATTTGCTCTATACCAACAGGATTTTTTTCCAGAATTGCTTTTAAGTCTTTATCCACCTTTAATCTAATGACCCTTGCACGAATAAATCTATTGTATGGTGGGAAAGATAGGAATTTTTTTTTCTCCAGACATGGTAACCTTTTCCCTCTTTAAGGAATAGAAGGATAAGTTGCACGTAATTTACGCTCTTTTTACACCTAAAACCCAACTTTCCTTACGGGAGTACCTCCCTATCAGTACTCCCGTATTTTTTTTATTTTTATCCCAACACTTTAGTTTAAATTCCATTCTTGCATATTCTACTTGCTTACTAGTAGCAATTGATTTTTAACCATAAATACTCTAAACTCATGCGAAAAACCACTTTTTCACATCTATCCTCTGTGTTATTTATTATGCTGATTGCATTCTTTTTTACTCAGTGTAGTAACAATAACACGCCTGAAGCCAAAGAACAAGCTCCTGTCATAGACGACGATGACAAGAAAAAACTATCTGTATATACCGTTGATATTAAACGTACAGATGTTGACTTACAAGCATTCATAATACATAAAGATTGCGAAGACATACCTGAGTTCCCATGCTATTGTGTAGATACCATACCAGGAGACACTAGCCGAATCCTAGCCTTGATGAAAAATTGTGGAGACAATGGAACTGCTGAAAATATTACCATAAATGCGACTTTGTATCCTTCTTCTCGTCCAGCGATTGAACTTACAGCACTACCGATTAATCCGAGTTCGCTAGCACAGGATTCTGTTCATGTCATTGGCTTCTCTACCAGTACCCACTTTGATCTTATAGATTCTCTTACTTTCGAAGTAGCATGGAATTGGGCAGGGCAACGAACAACCCGAAGGGATACAACGGTTTCAAAGACACCATGCCCTTCTCACGAATGCAACCCTAATTAACTATTTGAACTTATTGGGGAATTTGTTCTTTGACAGCTTTTCTACTATTTTTGGGAAGAAAGTTGTCAAAGACAAAAATCATTTTAATTGCCTCTGGTAAAAAAAATAAATTCGACATTTTATTCGTGTCGAATTTATTTTTTAATCACTACTTTGTACGTGAAAATCCCGAAGGTAATCAGAATGATTTTTTAATGCCTGAATTCCCCTTATATGCCCTTTATTAAAGTTTTTGCTCGACAGATTTACTTTTTCGTCTTTATTCTCTTTTCCTTTTGCCAGTTTGTTAACGGCCAAACAAAACCACCTGTTCCTCTTACAGAGGCTCAGATTGATAGCCTTATAGAAATCAATGAAGAAGCAAAGGCTATATCCATATTAAGAAAACAAATTAAACAAGCCACTGCTGATAAAGACTGGAGAGTACTTGCCAAGTATCGCATCACTTTAGCCTACGTCCTATCATTTTCAGATCAAATACAAGAAAGCCTGAAGCAAAGTGAAATTGCCATAAAATTGATAGAAACACATCTTTCACCTAGTGACTCCCTCCTCCAAAAAGCACTCATCCGTAGAGGTGAGTTAATGCTAGAAACTGGCCAGGCCGATAGTGCCATTGCTATTTATAAGCGGTCATTCCCTTTGTCTGTCTCCCTGGAAAAGTGGGAAAATGCTGCTTTTGCAAAAATAGGAACAGCAGTTGCTAATCTACACTTAGGACAATTTGAAAAGGTTGAGCAGCCCTTATTAAAAGCTCGGGAAATACACGAGGCCTACTTAAAAGACAATAATGATATTGCTGATATTATTCACGGCCTTTCAGGTGTATATTATGATATAATGGGCAACTTTGATGGTGCCCTTGAAAATACACTGACTGCTATAAGCTTCTTACTTAGCAAGACAACAACTGGTAAGCAAGATTCTTTAAGGTTGAGTACTTATTACAATAATATTGGAGCCCATTACTATTCAAAAGGAGATTATGAACAGGCTACCAACTATTATCAAAACGCCATCTTACTCAAGGAAGCGACGCTAAGCAGAACCGACAATATAGCCAGTTCATACAATAATCTAGCACTTGTATATATTGCCAAAGGCGACCTTGAACTTTCTCTTGATGCGCTTAATAAAAGTCAGCAATTATCAAGTGCTCCATCTAAAGAAAATGCGGCCAATCTTACTATTCTATTTTGTAGTATCGCTCGTTATCATATCCTTAACAAGAACTTTGATCAAGCAAAAATATATGCAGAAAAGGCGATAAAATTAAAATCACTAGCACCTGATCTTGCCTATCTCAGCCTTAGAAGAATGGGAGAAGTATATCTCGCACTCGATGCCCCGCAAATAGCTTTAGGCTATCTCGATCAAGCAAAAAAAGCCCTACTTACAAGTGAAGAAAAAACACCTCTTACAGAAGCTGTACTAAGCAGAGTGACAGCAGATGCTTTTTTGCAGCTAGGCGAACCTGCAGCCGCTTTAGAAGAAGCTCAGAATGGCTTACAGCATTTATACCCTTCCAGTATAGGTGCAAATCTGATTGACAATCCAAATAAAGGAGAAAAAAATGCTCGTTTTGAAGGCATCAGAATATTGCGCCAAAAAGCAATAGCACTAGCCAAGCTAGCTCCCCAACAACTCGACGCAGAAAGTTATCTAGAATACTCCATAGCCACTTTCGAATTGCTTTTCCATTGGGCAGATAGTACGCGCCAGGAGTATCTTTCGGCTGTTTCTAAACAATTGCTTACTCAAGAAACTCATCAATCTTACGATCAAGCTATAGAAGTAGCATTGAATCTATATGAGCTAACAAAACGAGAATCTTATCTAGACAAAGCTTTCAAATTTGCTGAGCGCAATAAAGCAATAGTGATGCAGGAGCGGTTTCAGGATAACAGGGCAAAACTATTTGCTCAAATACCAGATTCTTTACTGCAGCTCGAGATTAGCATAAAGAAAGATTTAGCATTCTATAATAAAAAAATACAGGAAGCTAATTATTCAGACAAACCCGATCAAATTAAGCTTTCCTTTTGGAGCCAAAAGGTGCTGGAACTGAATAATGAGTTGCAGCAATTAATCCACTTTTTTGAAAATGAGTATCGTGCTTATTACCAACTAAAATACATCAATCAAAGCATAAGCAAAAAAGAAGTACAGGCATTATTACCAAATGATAAAAGCCTCTTGGCCGAATTTTTTGTTGGAGAACAATACATTTATTTGTTTACTCTGGGGCGTAATGCTTCCTCGTACAGAAAAATTCCTAAACCTGATCATTTCACAGATGAAATACTGGCTTTTCGACAATCACTATCAGCTCCTCCGAATGGATCAGCACGTGACCACTACAATGAATATACCAAATTGGCACATCAATGGTACGCATTGCTATTAGAGAGTAGTTTAGCAGATTTTCCCAACTGTAATCAGCTCATAATAGTGCCAGATCAAATGCTGAGCTATTTACCTTTTGACTGTTTATTGTCCAGCCCAAATACAAGTGCAGGAATTAATTATGCTGAGTTGCCCTATTTATTTAATGATTATATCATTACGTACACCTATTCAGCAAGCCTACTCCAAAAATTATTATTGAGTGTAGAAAATAATAGAACAGATAAAAAACTAATTGCTTTTGCTCCTGATTTTTCTTCTAATCCACAAACATCTGCCAGTTATATCTCAGGCAATAAAAAAGAATTAGAAGCCATACAAAAACTATTTCCCAAGGAACATTTTTATATAGGCGAGCAAGCATTAAAACACACTTTCCTGGATGAATCTCCCAAATACGATATTATCCATCTAGCTACTCATGGACTAGCAGATGAAAATGCACCTCTCTTTTCAAAATTATTATTTCACGACACGGAAATATCAACTGAAGATAGCCCATTGTATACCTATGAACTCTATAATTTAATTTTAAGTGCAAGATTAGTTGTTCTCAGTGCTTGTGAAACAGGACATGGCAAGTTTTCATATGGAGAAGGAGTGCTGAGCCTAGCCAGTGGTTTTATGCATACAGGATGCCAGAATATCACCCAATCATTGTGGGCTGCTCAAGATCAATCTACGGCCCTTTTGATGGAATTTTATTACCAATTTTTATCTGATGGAGCATCTGTAAGTGAAGCGCTCCAATTGGCAAAAAAAGAGTATTTGAAATCTCCACTAGCCCAAAAACATCCTTTTTACTGGTCTGGTTTTATTAATGTCGGTATTGGGCATTCTATAATTTTTGATGCTGGTTTTCCCCTTTCAGGAAAAACCTATTTATTACTCTTAGCCCTAGTTGGTATCATCATCATGGTATCGTTTTTCATTAAAAAAAAGCGCATGTAAAATCAATGTTGATCAAAAACTAAAAGGTTTCTTTGATGTTTTGTAATATAAAACAGCGAATATTTTAATAAAAAGATCATTTTTACTAGTTTAGTGTTCAAAATAATTGCAGGTAATATTTATTTGCAACGAGATTTTACAGCGTAATAAAAAATTTTAAACTTAAAGTCAATGCAGCCATAAACACGCATGCAATTGATAATCAATTGCATATACACGCAAGACACTCCCACACGCCCCTAATTTGCCGTATTAGTTCTAACATTTTTGTTTTACAGCGAAAAAATCGAAACAGCATGTCATTTAACAACCTAACTCCCCTGGAAATCAGGGATTTAATCAGTGGATACCAGTCTGATTTGAGGAAGCTACATTTTCAAGTTCACAAAACGAATCAAATTATAGCTGAATTAAAATCTTATGGTACACAAGCAGAAGAAACTTATGCTTTAGAACAGCCCAATCTTCCTGAGCTACCTTCAGCGAGTAGCGAAGAAGATCAAGCTGTTGCTAGTACAGATCAAGCAGCTGAAGCACCACAAAGAAAGACAAGAAGAGGTCGTCCTGCCAACAAGAAACTATCATCAGAAGACAAACCTAAGAGAGGGCCTGGCCGTCCACGAAAAGAAAGTTCAGCAGCTTCTGCCGCCAATGAACGCCCTAAAGGCAAAGGTTATCGTTTATCAAACTGGGATAACTTTGTCATGGATTGCCTGGAACAAAAACAAACAGCTTTGATCTCTTCCGACATTTTGGATATGGCTGGTAATAGTGAGAGCATCCAGGCAGATGCAAATGAAATTAAAATTATGCTTAACAGAAGCCTACATAAGCTAGCCAATAAAAAAGGCTTGCTAGTGAAGGTTGAATACGATGGCAGAGGATTTGCGTATGCTCCTGCAGGATGGCTCAATAGCAGAGGAGAGCTTCCTAAAAAATATGCAAGGTAAATATTACCTTAAAAAAGGCCCGTTTCCAAATGTCATATAAAACATTGGAACGGGCTTTTATATCACTCTTACTCCGTGCTATGTTGGCCAAATTTAGGAAACTCCTTATCTTTTGCAGAAAGAATAACTTCTGACAAATCGACCTCCCAATCAATATCAAGCTTAGGATCATTATAAAGGATACCACCTTCGTGTGGCTTGGAGTAAAAATTATCACATTTATAGAAAAATTCTGCAACAGGGCTCAAAACTACATAGCCATGAGCAAAACCTCTGGGCACGTAAAACTGTCGCTTATTTTCTGCGCTCAGCAGCACACTATGCCAATGTCCATAAGTAGGTGAGTCTTCTCGTAGATCAACTGCAATATCCAATACTTCTCCTTCAATAACCCTTACCAGTTTTGCCTGAGCAAACTCTCCTACCTGATAATGCAACCCCCTCAACACTCCATAGGTAGAGCGAGCTTGATTGTCCTGTACAAATGGCCGAGTAATTCCTGCCGCTGCAAATGTTTTCTGATTATAGGCTTCGTAAAAGTAACCGCGTTCATCATCCCATATATTAGGATCGAAGATAAGCAAATCCTCTATGGGGGTTTTTGTAAATGGCATTCCTCTTTAGTTGGTTAGTGGATTGGTTTTAAAGCAGCACAAATATAAGCTTCCCTTCATATCGAATAAAGAAGAAAGCACATTCTTTAACATCTTGGCATTATCTCTGAAAGAGAGGCCCTCGATTAATTTACCCTCCTGAAGATGTTTTTACTTCTTCCTAAAGAATACGCTAATTGGCACTCCTCTAAAGTTGAAGTGTTCACGCAACTGATTTTCCAGATAATTGCGATAATTCTCTTTCACATGCTTAGGGTTATTACAGAAGAATGCAAAAGCAGGATAGTAAGTAGGCAACTGCGTTATATATTTGATCTTGACAAAACGTCCGCGGTGTGATGGCGGAGGGTAACGCTCAATGGCCTGCAACATCACATCATTCAGTTCAGAAGTTTTAATTTTGCGAGAACGATTTTCGTATACTTCCATCGCCACTTCAATCGCTTTATAGATTCGTTGTTTTTCGGTTACAGAGATAAATACGATGGGTACATCTGTAAATGGAGCTATTTTTTGCCTTAATTCCTTTTCATAATCACGAGCCGTGTTGGTTTCCTTCTCAAGCAAATCCCATTTGTTAACAAGGATGGCAATTCCTTTATTCCTCCGCTGTGCCAACCGGAATATATTCATATCCTGTGACTCAATCCCCGTTTGAGCATCTACCATCAGCAGGCACACATCGGCTTCCTCAATAGCTTTTACTGCCCGCATAACAGAATAAAACTCTAAATCCTCATGTACTCTGGACTTCTTTCGAATACCCGCAGTATCTATCAACAAAAACTCTTTATCGAATTTAGAGTAGCGAGCATGAATAGAATCACGGGTGGTGCCGGCCACATCCGTTACAATATTACGTTCCTCTCCTAGCAGAGCATTAGTAAGTGAAGACTTTCCAACATTTGGTTGACCTACAATAGCAAAGCGAGGAATTTTGTCTTCCTCTTCATCTTCATCTGCATCAATGTGTTCTGCCACAGCATCCAGCAAATCTCCTGAGCCACTTCCTGTTAGAGAAGAAAGGAAAAAAGTGTGATCAAAGCCCAATGCCCAAAATTCATTTGCTTCGATCATTCGCTTATTATTATCCACCTTATTCACAGCCAAAAATACAGGCTTTACAGAGCGTCGTAACATATCAGCTACTTCTGCATCGAGATCTGTGATGCCCGTGGTTACATCTACCATAAAAATAATCACACGAGCTTCATCTATAGCGATTTGCACCTGAGAACGTATAGCTGCTTCAAATACATCATCCGAATTTTTTACAAACCCACCTGTATCTACAACGGTAAATGTCTTACCATTCCAGAAACTGCTACCGTACTGCCGATCACGTGTCACTCCACTAATATCATCGATAATAGCCTGGCGTTCCCCTATGAGGCGATTGTAGAAAGTTGATTTTCCTACATTAGGGCGCCCTACTATCGCCACTATATTATTTCTCATATGCTCTATACTCTGTTTTCAAAAAGTCTGCGAAGGTACGAAAATTCCTTCTATATTAGACGATTAGGCTTTAGCCTTGGTAACCAAAATGTCGTAATTGGCGTTCATCATTCCGCCAATTATCCTTTACCTTAACATGTAATTCTAAAAATACCTTCTTTTCCAGGAAGGTTTCAATAGATTTACGTGCTTCCATTCCCAGTCTTTTTATTGCACTTCCGCTTTTTCCTATAATGATCCCTTTCTGCGTTTTACGTGCAACAAAGATTTCTGCACTGATCCTCACAAGTGGCTCTCCTCTTTTAGTTGTATCTTCCTGAAAAGCAATCACCAATACCTCACAAGAGTAAGGTACCTCCTGCTTATATTGCTGAAGTATTTGCTCACGAATAATTTCGCTTACAAAAAAACGCTCTGGCCGATCTGTCAACTGATCTTTAGGATAATAAGCAGGGCCTTCCGGCAAATATTTCCTTATCACTTCTAAAAGACGTTCAGTATTATTTTTATGAAGGGCTGATATTGGCACACTTTCTGTAAATTCCAAACGATCATTCCATTCTTTAATCAACTGCAACACATCTTCGCCTTTCATCTGATCAATCTTATTGACCACCAAAAACAATGGCACCTTTATCGAATGAAGGCGCTGAATGATTGGATCATCATCTTCAAAAACTTCTCCCTTCTCTGTTACAAATAAAACGATATCTGCATCTTCAAATGAACTATGCACAAATCGGTTCATTGCTTCCTGCATCTTGTATGCCGGGTCCTGTATAACTCCTGGAGTATCAGAAAAGATAATCTGAAAATCATCGTCGCTTAAGATACCAATAATCCGATGACGAGTAGTTTGGGGCTTATTGGTAATGATTGACATCCGCTCTCCGACCAATGCATTCATCAGGGTCGATTTCCCCACATTCGGCCTACCTATGATATTCACAAAACCTGACTTATGCATAGACAAAAATTATATTCACGTCGTAATTTTTACTAATTTCATCTACAAAGATACAGAAGTCGGCCTACTTGTTATACCTATTCCCATCCTTTCGGGGCTTTATGATGTTATATGTATGAAATCCAATTGATTAGAAGATGGTCACTCACACAGTATCACAAGAAGCAAATCTTACTGAAGACACGAATTTCCTTAACAAGGCATCCGAATTTGAAGAAATGTTCGGAATGCAAAAACTTCCGTATGCCTGCAAATTAAGTTTCCTGCCATTAATAGAGATGATGGAAGAAAAAGCGGATGAACATACATCTTCTTCCATTTCTACAATAGCAGATAGTGTATTGGGACAACTTAAACAGGAAGAAATTTTCCAAAAGCCAATAGAAGATCGCACGCAGTTAGCAGCTTATCCTGAGTTGATGCAGCTACTCATGATGATGATTATTCCTCCTGTAAGGCAACAGTCCCGGCTGGTAAAAATATCTGCCCCTTTCGACATAGCACCTATTTTCTGTACCTCTAATCTGAAAGAGATTATGGAGAAAAAAAAGGCCAGCTATGTCCTGAATCAGAAAAAAGAGCTGATGTACAACAGTATGGTCATCACTGCTTGTAGTATGATTTTGAATAAATTTTATGGGCAGAAACTGGATGTAATTATGCCATACGGTATTTCGATACAGTGGCCAGGAGCGGAATTAGAAAATCACTACAAAATCGACATTGATGATCAATTCATGGAGATTGTTCAAACCAAGCCTCTAAAGCCATTAACACAAGAGGACATCAATTATCTTTTGAGCAATGTCTATAATCTCGATCTATGGTTGGATTACTTACCTCCTGAAAACTTTGAATTCCATGGCTTCACAGTAAGTTCACTTATAGACATTACAGAAGAGAATGCACTTTCTCAGCTAAAATTTGCCCTCCTGGAAAGAGAAGCTGTAGTAGAGCAAAACAAGGTAGATCATCTGGAAAAATTGCTACGTACCTATTTTAAACAGCCAAAACTGAAGATGGGTATTACAGCCATCGACTATCCTGTTAAGAATACAGTTTCTCATAAATATAAAATACGTTTTGATTTTCTTGCAGATCAGCAGGATCGCTTGTTATCTCCTGAAAATAAGAATTCTATATACGAAAAAGCCTGTAAGTACAAGGAAACCGTATTAATTGAAGATTTAGAAGCGGTTAGTGTCAAAACGCCGATTGAAGAAAAATTGCTGGCAAAGGGGATAAAAAGCATTATTGTTGCTCCTTTATTCAATAAAGATCAGAAGGTGATTGGCTTGTTGGAAATCGGTAGCCCTCAAGCATATAAGCTGCACAGTTTTATAGAAATAAAGTTTAAGGAAATTGTTGGGCTATTTAGCATGGCTGTTGAACGTAGCCGGGAAGAAATTGACAATAGAGTTGAAGCTATTATCAGAGAACAGTATACTGCGGTTCACCCCAGCATTGAATGGAAGTTTGTTGAAACCTCTTATAATTTGCTGGAAAAAAGAGAGCAAAATCCGACCTATAGCATGATTGACCCTATCGTGTTTAATGATGTTTATCCTCTTTATGCTCAAGCAGATATAGTAAGTTCTTCATCTAAAAGAAATCACGCTATACAGGCAGACCTTGTAGACAATCTGAAAAGAGCAGATAAAGTCCTTAAATACGGAACCGAACTTATCAATTATCCTTTGCTCTATCAAATGCGCAACAAGGTTGAAAAGAACATAGAAGGCCTTGAAACGGATTTTAACTCGAATGATGAGTCGCGAATCGTTGAATGGCTGCACGATACTATTCACCCATTGTTTAATGACCTAAGAGTAAAATTCCCTGACCTGGCAGATAAAGTTGCTAGCTATTATGGCTACCTGGATGAAGATCTTGGCATTGTATACCGAAAGCGGAAAGCTTATGAAGATAGTGTTACAATGGTAAATAACACAATCTCCAGTTACTTGGAAGAACAGGAAAAAATTTCACAACAAATTCTTCCTCATTATTTCGAAAAGTACAAAACTGATGGGGTTGAATACAATATGTACATTGGGCAGTCACTACTGCAACAAGGCACTTTTGATATGCTTCACTTGCGCAACTTACGACTCACCCAATTGATAGATATGTGTGAGGTTACCCGCATAGTTGAAGGCATGCAAGATCGATTGCCCGTACCTATTACTACTGCACAGCTCATTTTTGCATACGCTTCTCCCCTTTCCATTCGCTTTATGATGGAAGAAAAAAAGTTTGACGTGGATGGCGCCTATAATGTCCGATACGAGATTCTGAAAAAAAGGATTGACAAAGCTTTGATTGACGGTACTAGTGAGCGTCTGACTCAGGCAGGTAAAATTGCGATAGTATACCTTCAAGAAAAGGATCGACAAGAATATCTGGATTTTGCAGAATACCTGATTTCAGAGGGATATATTACCGATGAAATAGAAGACTACAAATTGGGGAAACTACAAGGAGTACATGGACTGCATGCGCTTCGATTTACTGTAAAAATATAAGCACTTATCTATATCAAAACAGTCTATGGTAATTTGAAAGCCGTATTCGTCAATGCGCAAATTACCGTAGACTATTGCTTTGCTCTCTGCATGAATCGCTCCCCATTTAATGCCATAAATTACAAGGCATCTAAAACTTTATATTTTTCTTTCCCTGGAAGGCATAATAATTATTCACTCCTTATCGTTTTCTCAAGGATTTTATAAAGATCACTGCCTAAATCTCCCGATTTTAAGTCCGCAATTTACTATTTCACACATGTTTTGCTGAGTATGAGCATAAAAGACGTAACTCTTTTCCTCATTTTACGTCAGTAAAAATGTATTTTGTTGCTTAATAAACTACTCCGGTATGCCGCCATCTTGCTTATTGAAGTCTTTTTTTGTCCTTTTATCAACCTGTTTATGTACCCTAACAGCTCATACACAGGCATTGGTTATTCCTGTTAATAATCAATTCGACATGGACAATGATCGTCCTATTTTTTGCAGGCCTGGTGTCACTAATAAATCACCGGGAAAAGGTGTTTTTATACAATACTCGGGAGTAGGAGGTTATGATATAACACCTAAAAGTGCCACATCCAAAGCAAATTCTTCTGATAGTGAGGTGGATTATGTTGAAAAGTGGCTTGCCAAGATAAAAATTCCTCTCGTAAATTCTCCCAGCCTTAAAATGATGCTAGGCTATGAATATCGAAGCGAAACTTTTCACTTCGATCATATTGGTGGTCAGTATAGTGACTTACTTCAAGCCATCAATAATAAACCGCTCCGAAATACAAAACTCTCTTATTACGTTACAAAGTCGTTTAATAATAAATATTATGCAGGTGTTCGGCTAAGGGTATCTTCAAGGGGTGATTATGACAATTGGCTAGACCTTAGCCAACGCTATACAACTTTAAGCGGAACAGCAGCTTTTGGTGTAAAACCTCATAAAGACCTGGAATGGGGGATTGGCCTTACTTACAATGACAATTTTGCGCGAAAGCGCGTTTGGCCTTTTATTGTGTACAATCAAACCTTCAACGAACGCTGGGGCATAGAAACACTCTTACCAGCTAAGGTTATGATGCGCTACAACTTCAAGCCTCAAAGCATGCTTCTATTTGGTGCTGAGTTGGAAAATGGTTCTTACGCAATAGATGTATTAAAGGAAGGTAGTGAAAACCCACTCCCCTATTATTACAGGCATACAGAGATAGGAATAAAGGCTTCTTATAATCAGCATATATTTTCCTGGATATGGCTAAATGCTGAGGCTGGTGCACTTGTTCCTATTCGCAATCGCTTTGAAGATGCTGCTGATCCTCTAGAACTACGTTATGACAATTCTACCAGTATGGCACCATTTTTCAAGATTGGTATCTTTGCAAGCCCTCCAAAATGCCTGGTGAAATAGTCAGGTAGCTATTTCATTCCCGGAAGCCCATCAATACTATATTTATTCTTTTCCTGCTGATAAGAAGACACCCCTTCTTTGCCTTTATTTTCTGCCCATTTTATTAATGTATCCCTTTGTTCTTGATATTCATAGCGAGGCACTGCAAAGCCACAGGAATCTCCTACCTTATCAACTTTCAATTGGATAATCGACCTGGCACCCAGGCCAAGATGAGCAGGAAAATGTATTTTTAGAGCTTCGAATTGATCTGTTCCTAACTCATAAACCGTCCCTTTTCCAAATAACCTCACAATTTTAGGAGCTCCGTTCATCGCACAAAACATAATAGTCAATCTACCATTTTCACGTAAGTGAGCAATGGTTTCCACGCCACTACCTGTAAGGTCCAAATAAGCTACGGTATGTTCATCCAATACACGAAATGAATCCAAACCTTTAGGCGAACAATTAACATGCCCATCTGCAGCTAATGGTGCAGTAGCTACAAAAAACATTTTTTGTGCTTCTATCCACTCCTTCATTTTTGGAGTGATCGACTCATAGAATTTTCCCATTACTTTAGCTTAATGACATAGAATAGCTGATCCCAAAGGCTAGTACGGTCACTATAATTCCCCACATAAAAATGGTGTAACAAAGTCTCAACTGTCTGTATTTCCCTCCCAGAGAAGTCCCCAAATAATAGAGGTCTCTCATAATTGAGCTATCCAGTTTTTGCTCCTCTGCCAGTACCGTTCGTAAACCTTCTTCATAATCATCGTATTTCATTCTATAGAAATTACCAAAAAAGAACAAATTAGACCGCCCTTGTTTTATTTGTTGCTGATTGGTATAACCTTCCATGCGGATAGGACGGGTAGCTAGTGTAGCAAACACCATTGATGCCAGGCAAGTGATAAGCAATGACACCATGGGAACGATCAAATACCAGTTGCCATCACTTACATATGAAGCCGCCAGAGGAATTACGATCGTAATAATCAAAGCATTCACACTTAGCATTATATTCGCTTTATTATCTGCCAGTGCTGCCAAATCCAGATGATTCCGGAGGGAGGTTTTAATCATCATCTGGGCACTCTTGTTTTTACCAATAAGCCCATCCATGCTAATGCTCTTAGAAGAAGAACCAGGTGTTTTGACAACAAGGGGTTCAGCCGATTCGGGCTTATCTTTAGGTGGTCTTTTTTTCTTCATTATTTTTCGATTAGCCTTCCATTGTTCTGTATAAATTGCCTTCGCAGTATCCGTAAAAAATTGATGATTATTGATGAACTTATAGTTCATTATGTTCCATTCATCATCCGTGTATTGTCGATTTAAGAAGACTCCCCATTCATGGCGGAGTGCATCCAGATAATCCATGTAATTTAAACTTGCCAGATTACTTAAATCAGCATCCTTTATGATTTTTTCCAGCAAATTTGCAGGATACTTAGGTGGATAAGTTACATCTATTAATTTCAATACCAACTTGGCCTTCTCTTCAGGGTAATCATGTTTTTGTAAAAACTCAGCGGCTATTTGCCGGCTTACTGCTTCATGCCCTTCATATACTTTGCAAAATCCTATATCGTGAAACAGACATGCTATTTCAAGT
This sequence comes from Chitinophagales bacterium, assembly GCA_022360175.1. GTDB lineage: Bacteria > Bacteroidota > Bacteroidia > Chitinophagales > Saprospiraceae > JAKSDI01. The sequence continues at coordinate 90,133 of JAKSDI010000146.1, read as the reverse complement.
ATCTCCATATCTTCAGCAGTACAATTTTCTGCTTTTGCCAGCTCAAGTGCGGCATCTCTCACTCTTATAGTATGGCCTAAATCATGATATTGGTGATCCTTGGTTAAATCTTCTGTTAGCAATCTTTTTACAAATTGCTCGGCTTCATTTACGACGGTTCGTTTATTTCCCATTACATTAGTAGTGACTTCAAAATTATCTCGGAGCTTGACCAATCACTTTGGCGTTCTAAGCCTGTTCTTGATTTGTACTAAGCTATGACTAATATTTTTGCGAAGCAATAAAGTAAGCTTATTTATTGCTTTATTTGGATCAAAAAAAGCAAATACTTTTATGAGCCTGCCAATATACGTAATCGGTCAATTGATCATTATACTACTTACAATAGGGCTATTAAGCAGTATTTATGTTGGCTTAAATAAAATTGCTCCTACATCCAATATAAACAACAAACAGAAAGAAAGCCGCACAGTTCATTATACGATGACACTGATAATGGGTTGGTTGCTTTTGCTTTTATTACTTTCCTTATTTGGATATTTTACTGATCCTGAGAATTTGCTCCGCATTCTTCTTGCTATTTTCTTCATCCCGACTCTTGTTTTTATCTTTATTGCTCAAGTTCCGCATTTCAAAACACTTCTAGCGGCAACAGATGGCCGTTGGTTAATAAGAATACAAGGATTTAGAATTATTACAGAGTTATTATATTGGTTGGGATATAAGGCAGGCTTTGTTCCTCCTCAAATGACCTTTCATTGGTTAAACTATGATATTATTGTTGGCCTTTCAGCTTTATTAGCTAGTCAGGTTTTTTTTATGGGTAAAACCCGTAAACTAGAAATTCTTTTGTGGAATACTTTCGGGCTTATATCTGTCCTATACATAGTGACTATTTCATTAGCCTCATTGCCTGATACCGATTTCCAGTTATTTCGCACGCCTACCAACAGTCAATTTATAACTGAAATCCCTTATATATGGATTATTGGTTTTGCTTATCCATTTGCAATTGCCATGCATATTTATTCCATTAGGCAAGCTTTTACTTTTACTTTTTCCGAAAAGGTAACTTTTAAAAAACTATCAGACAGGATGAATCGATTGAACTAATTAATGATGATCATAACTCAATATACGTTTAAGCTTCCATAAGCCTTCTTCCTTTACCCATAGGTGAATAAAATCTGCCTCGCTGGTTTGATATAGTTCTTTTCCTGGTTCTTTGATGTGAAAAGTATGCTTCCCCATCTGAATGGCAGCATACAAACTTCCATTTTGAAACATAGGATAAACCTTGACGCTCTCCTTTTCCAGTTTTCGGATAGGCTTATGATCAGGATTAGAACAAATATTCTGCTCGAATCCTTTGATAAAATCAATCTTGGACGTTAACACTCCACCCTGATCATGGTAGAACTCCAGATCGTCGTGTATCACTACATCAAATACGTCAAGTTTACATTCATTATATCCCTTTTCAAAAACCAGCGCATCCATCGCCATTAACTCTATATGCAAACTATCATCAGTACTTAACTGAGCATAAATAGCCTGTGTACAAAGAACAAACAGGCAGCAACCAGCAATAAGATATTTCATCTGTTTAAAATTTTTCTGCAGCACTAAAATGAACAGTGAAAATAATGATTTTAATAGAATGCTTAATAAAAAGTGGGAAACCCCAGGATAGATACCTTTGATTTCCCACTTGATAGTCTGTAGTGAATACTACTCTCTATTATTTACTCCATTCTGCGATGGACTTCTTATTCATTCTTACATAATCATCATTGCCAGCTTTTTCTGCCAACGCCATAGATTGTTTCGCAGCTGCAATTGCCTTATCAGTCATTCCCAAATCAGCATAGATCAATGCTTTGCGACGTACTTGCCAGAAGCGAGGCTCATCACCTTCTGTTGCTTTTTCAATCCACTTAGCAGCTTGCTTCAGATCTTTACCACTTTCATGGTAATAGCTAGCAGCAGCATAGTAATCATTCGAACTTGGACCATTCATAACACGATCAATAGATGCTTGTACTTGCTTATCCGTATCTACGCTCAATGGTAGAACTACTACCGTATTATCCCAGTGTAAAGAAATATCGGCAGTAGCAGCCTTAACATTATCTACTGAAAATGTCATTGTTTCTACTTTGTGCTTACCAGTCTTTGCAGCAGCAGTTGCAGTTGCAACAGCTTCCTTTTCCAAATAGCTGCTCCATCTACCACTTTCGTACGTATAAAACATGAATTCCCACTTACTGGCACCAGGCTTAGCCAATACAGCATAATCACCTGCCTTTAATTCTGCATCCGCAATTTTCACGTCTTTGTCAAAGGAAAACTTTGTTGCAGCATTTGCCCCCAGGCGCCATACTTTTCCATAAGGTACCAATCCATCGTCACCAAAGACCTCACGGTCTTTTACGCCTGGACGAGAATATTCAATGCTTATTTCTGTTAAGCCTACATCTTGAGTTAATTTACTGGATGGGCTTGGTGCGGGTGTTTGAACCTGCGCATTCAGGTTAAAAGAAAAAAATGCAATTAATGCGAGTGTGTTGAGTGTCCACAAAAGTTGTTTCATTGTGTACTTAGTTTTAATTTGAAATCCAGTATAATCGGCAATTAGCCAATAGCTGTTTAATAAAGACGAAAATAACCTTTTCAAAGGCAATAACATTTCTTTCTGATGGTTTTCACATTTTCTTAAGAAATAGAGGAAATGTGTATTTTTACCTTAGAACTTTTTTTTCGGTACGTACTTTCCCGCTATGGACTCGTCTGGGCAAATTGTACCTCAAAATGAGCTTCGTGTGGTTTTGTAATCCATTTCGCATTAATCAAAAAACTAAATTTAAACACGTTCTTAAAGCATTATTAATGATACACTCAGCACTTGTATTCTGTGGAGCCAATACCGGCTCCAATTCACTCTATACCGAAATAGCACAACAAGTAGGAAAAGCCCTCGCCCAAAAAGGGAAAAAAATCGTTTATGGTGCAGGTAAAGTAGGCCTGATGGGCATTGTAGCAGAAGCGGCATTACAAGAACAGGGAGAAGTCATTGGAGTAATTCCTTTCTTTTTGCGCAAGAAAGAAGTATGTCATGAGGGCCTTAGTCAGTTATTTGTTGTTGATAGCATGCATGAACGCAAAGTAAAAATGGCGCAACTTTCTGATGCTGTTATTGTTCTACCAGGTGGGTATGGTACAATGGATGAACTATTTGAAATGTTAACCCTGGCACAACTTGGGCAAGGACAGCATCCAGTATCGATACTTAATATTAATGGTTTTTATGACCCTCTCATTGCTCAACTGGATAAAATGGTAGAAGAAGGCTTTTTAAAAACTACCAACAGGTCCATTGCAATGGTGTCCAATTCTGTAGAAGAAATGATGGAGCAATTGGAAAGTTACATTCCTGCTCCGGTGGAAGGCAAGTGGATTAAACTTTAGTAAAACCGGAAGGTGAGAATTGGAAGGCGGAAGACGAGGTATTCATCGTAGTCTACTTTCGATTCCCGATTTCCAACTTAACCAAGCTTGTCTATGACAGCAAAAAAGCCTAATTTTGCGGCTCATTTATAAATTTAACAAACTAGGTATCAATGCAATCAGTAGAACCTAAGCTGAATTACAAAGTTAAAGATATCAACCTCGCTGAGTGGGGACGTAAGGAAATAGAACTTGCAGAAGCTGAAATGCCAGGATTGATGGCACTTCGCGAAAAGTATGGAGCGTCTAAACCTCTGAAAGGTGCACGTATCGCAGGTTGTCTGCATATGACTATCCAGACAGCAGTACTTATTGAAACACTGGTAGAACTGGGTGCAGATGTTACCTGGTCTTCCTGTAATATCTTCTCTACCCAGGATCATGCAGCAGCAGCTATTGCAGCAGCAGGCATTCCTGTATATGCGTGGAAAGGGCAAACAGAAGAAGAGTTTTGGTGGTGTATCGAGCAAACACTTTTTGCTTTCGATGACAACCAACCACTAAATATGATACTAGATGATGGTGGTGATTTAACCAACATCGTTTTAGATAAACACCCTGAGTTGGTAGAAGCCATTGGAGGTTTGAGTGAAGAAACTACAACTGGTGTGCACCGCCTTTATGAGCGTATGAAGAAAGGTACACTACCAATGCCAGCTATCAATGTAAACGATTCTGTTACCAAGTCTAAGTTTGACAATAAGTATGGCTGTCGTGAATCAGCAGTAGATGCGATCCGTCGTGCTACAGATGTGATGCTTGCAGGCAAAGTAGCTATTGTTGCAGGATATGGTGATGTAGGTAAAGGTACTGCAGCTTCTTTGCGTGGTGCTGGTTGCCGTGTAATCGTTACTGAGATCGACCCAATATGTGCACTACAAGCTGCAATGGACGGTTTTGAAGTAAAGCGAATGGAAAATGCTATTCCTCGTGCAGATATCATTGTAACTGCTACAGGTAATAAGGATATTATCTCTGAAAAGCACTTCCGTCAAATGAAGGATAAGGCCATCGTTTGTAATATTGGGCACTTTGATAATGAGATTGATGTAGCATTCCTGAATCGCGATTTTGGACATACTAAAGTAGTTATCAAACCTCAGGTAGATAAGTATACCATTGATGGTAATGACATCCTACTTTTAGCAGAAGGCCGTTTGGTAAACCTTGGCTGTGCTACTGGACACCCATCGTTTGTAATGTCTAACTCTTTTACCAACCAGGTTTTGGCACAATTAGAGTTATGGGTCAACGGTGATAAATACGAAAATAAAGTATACATGCTGCCAAAGCATCTTGATGAAGAAGTAGCCCGCTTGCACCTTGCAAAAATTGGTGTAGAACTGGAAACACTTAGCAAAGATCAGGCAGAGTACATCGGTGTAGAGGTCGAAGGGCCATTCAAGCCGGAATACTACAGATATTAATATAAATTGGGTGTTGGGTATAGGGCGTTTGATGTGCAATTAAGTACTTATAACGCCTTATACTCAAAATCTCATACCCAATAAACCTATCTCCCCTCACCCTCACCTATCTACTCATTATGTCCTCTTTCTCTGTCTACCTCCAACTTGGTTTTGAGCACATTTCAGACTTGGCCGGTTACGATCATATTCTATTTATCATTGCTTTATGTGCTGTATATCGACTTCGACAGTGGAAACGAGTTGCACTGCTTGCTACTGCATTTACAATTGGCCATTCTATCACTTTGGCATTAGCAGCTATAGGGATTCTTCCTGTAAATACTGCCTGGATTGAATTCTTAATCCCTATTACCATCATGGCTACAGCTCTATACAATGTAACTACTTACCAAGTAGAAAGCCATGAACAATCAAAGTGGGTATCTATAAACTATTTATTTGCTGCAGGTTTTGGCTTGATTCATGGCATGGGTTTTTCCAATTTCTTGCGCTCGGTATTGATGCCTGGTGAAGAAAACCAGTTGGTTCAACAATTGTTAGCTTTTAATATTGGAGTGGAGCTAGGACAATTAGCAATTATTGCTGTCGTTTTAGCATTATCATATCTCGCATTGGGGCCATTAAATGTTCAGCAAAAAAGCTGGAATATATTTGTCTCTGGTGGTGCATTCAGTTTATCATTGATAATGGCATTAGAACGTGTCCCTTTTTAGAACCGACTAATTTCCTGCTTATGACCTTTGCCAGTATAATTCTATTGATTAGCAATTTATCGTTTTTCAATCCTGAAGTACACGATTTTCATGTAAGCAAATGTCTTATCGAGTTTAATCAGGATGAAGCAGCTCTGCAAATGAGCCTTCACATTTTTATTGATGATTTAGAGGAAGGCTTGCGCCAAAAGGGATACGACCAACTTTTTATTTGTACAAAGCAAGAAGCAGCCGAAGTTGATGATCTAATTAATGAATACCTAGAGCAGCATTTCCAATTAAGAGTAAATGAACAAGAAGAACCTTTTGAATTTATTGGTAAAGAAATTTCGGATGACTTATCGGCTGTATGGTGTTATCTCGAAATTACCAACATCCAGGAATTAAAAGCACTGGAAATAAAAAATAACATCTTATGCTCCATCTTCAACGACCAGAAGAATATAGTTAGCGTAATTGGCCCCAAACATAAAGCTACACTGCTATTCCAAAAAGGACAGGAAATAAAAGAAGCAAAATTTTAAGCATATAAATAAGGTATCAATAAACTAGACAATAGAAGAAACAAGAGATTCAATCCTACCCCTACTTTAAAGAAATCTGTAAAGCGATACTCTCCTGCACTATAAACCATGGTATTTGTATGGTAACCAATGGGTGTCATAAAACTTGCAGATGCAGCAATAGTCACCGCAATTAAAAATGGAGTAGCTTCTATCCCCATTGTATTAGCCGTAGCTATTGCAATAGGTGCCAGCAGTGCCGCAGTAGCACTATTAGACATAATTTCAGTCAATAGTGATGTAGTAAGATACAGCCCTGCTACTACAAATGCAGGCCCCATATCTCCCAACTGTCCTACTATAAATGTAGCAATGTATTGATCCAGGTTTGTGTTTTGCATTGCAGACCCCAGGCTTAAAGCTCCTGCCAAAAGAAAAATAATCTTCCAATTAATAGCTTCATACATCTCCTTCATACTAATGCATTTCAGTAAGACCAGAGATAGGACACTACTAATAGCAGCTACCATTATAGGTAATAAACCTAAGCTGGCAGTCACCACCATAAAACATATCGCCAATATCACAATGATAAATTGCCGTTTGTTAAAATCGGTCAATTTATCTTCCGATAATAATACAAAAGGCGCATTAGGGCCTGATTCCAACTGTTTAAGGTTGGAAATATAATGTTGCTTTACTTCTGCTAAAATAACGTCACCTGCTAGAAGAGGCACCTTATAAAGGTGTTCATGCAGTACTTCATTTCGATGTCGTATTGCTAATGGAATTGCTCTAAAGGCACGCCTGAAATCTAAGGATTTTAAATTTTTATTCTGATAGGTAGATCCTACTGTTATTACCATTTCTACCAGAGTAGTATTCTTTTCTCCTAAAGAGTGCCCACCAACCATCAGCGTTTTATCTTCCACAATTTTCACCCTTTCTTTCAGGGCTTTTAGCTTTTTAATATTGCACCTTACTTTTAAGTGGTCACGCACTTGCAGTCGAAAATCGCCCGGAGGCAAGGTAAATCTCGTACCGGCTCGATATACTTCGATAATATCCATTTCTAACTCTTTCACTAAAGTAGAGTCCATTATTCGTTGACCATTCAATGCACTTCCTTCTAGTAACTCTATATCCGTCACATAATCCTTAATACCAAATTTTTCATCAAGTGCATTTTCCTTTCTTCGATCAGGTAACCAACGCAGGCCAAATAGCCCCATATAAATAAGGCCTCCTACTAGTAAAACGATTCCAATTGGTGTTAAATCAAACATTTGAAAGGGAGCTAAGCCATATTGTGTAGCAATACCACTTACTAATATGTTTGTTGATGTTCCTACTAATGTACACATGCCTCCCATTATAGAAGCAAAAGACAGCGGTATAAGCATTTTAGTAGGCGCTTGTCCGGTGCGGTAAGCAATTTGTACCACCACTGGTATAAATACAGCTACCACTGGGGTATTATTTACAAATGCTGAAATAATTGCTATTAAAAACATCATTAAGAACATGCCCAGGCGATGATTTTTAATAAACACACTTGATAGCTGATGTGCCACCGACTGTAATGCTCCTGTTTTTAATAGTGCTGCACTTAGTACAAACATAAAAGCTACAGTGATAGTAGCTGCATTACTAAAACCCGCAACTCCCTGCTCAGGGCTGATCACTCCTGTTAGTATAAGGCTGATCATTATCAGCATCGCTACCAGATCCAAAGAGAAGGCTTCTGTAGCAAAAAGCACTACTGCTATGACTATAATTATAATGGTAATAATTGCTCCTGTTCCCATTCTTCCATAATTAGTGGCACAAAGAAATAAAAGCAGTAGCTTAAATCCTACAAATCAAGTAGGATTTAATTGATAAATGTCATTCCTATATTCAATGTTTACTATATAACTTTGCACCTACTTAAGCGTTTATTTTGCTGAAAAGCATTTGAATCATGATAAAACTGCTGAAAAAGATATTAATCCTACCTATCCGATTTTATCAGATAGCGATTTCTCCTATGTTAGGCCCCAGTTGTCGTTTCACTCCTACCTGTTCGCACTATATGATAGATGCAATAGAGGAATGGGGACCGATAAGAGGTTTATGGATGGGGTTAAAGCGGTTGTTCAAGTGCCATCCGTGGGGGCCTCATGGGCATGATCCAGTTCCCAAAAACCCTAAGAAGAATAAAGTTCTTTGATGGAAACATATTCATCAAAAAGTAAAAATAAAAGAATCAAAATGCATAGACGTCCCAGAAGAAATAGACAAAGCGCTGCCATCCGTGGCATGGCACAAGAAATTCACTTGACAGTAGATCACCTTGTACAACCGATTTTTCTGGTAGAGGGAGAAGGAATAAAAGAAGAAATCAGTTCTTTACCTGGCACTTTTCGCTTTTCAACAGATGAAGCACTTAAAGAAGTAGAAAGTTGCATGCAATTGGGACTTAAAAGTTTTATTCTTTTCCCTAAAATAGCACAAGAACATAAAGACAAGCGTGCTACCTATAGCTATGATCCTGAAAATTTTTATCTGAAAGCAGCTACCGCTATTAAAGATCAATTTCCTGAAGCTTGCCTGATTAGTGATGTAGCAATGGATCCATATAGCATCGATGGGCATGATGGAGTTGTATATGATGGTAAAATCCTTAATGACGAAACACTCCATATTCTTCAAAAAATGGCTGTTGCCCAGGCTAAAGCAGGTTTTGATGTTCTTGGCCCATCCGATATGATGGACGGTCGAGTAGAAGCTATTCGTACTGTGCTGGATGAAGAAGGTTTTACCGATACTAGCATTATGTCTTATACTGCTAAATATGCCAGTGCTTTTTACGGGCCTTTCCGCGATGCACTTGATAGTGCACCTGTAGAAGGAGCAGACATTCCCAAAGACAAGAAAACCTATCAGATGAATCCTGCTAATCGACGGGAAGCATTGATTGAAGGAGAATTAGATACTTTGGAAGGAGCTGATTTTTTAATGGTCAAGCCTGCCTTGAATTATATGGATGTCATCCTGACCATGAAGCAGCATTTTGAATTACCAATAGCAGCCTATCACGTTAGTGGTGAATGCGCAATGCTCATAGCAGCATGCCAAAATGGTTGGTTGGATTATGATACCGCTATGCCTGAAACCTTATTAAGCCTTTATCGAGCTGGCGCAGATGTGATTATTACCTATTTCGCAAAGGACTATGCAAAAATGCAAGCTGGTATCTAATCACTATATAATTGTGTATGCCTTGGCATTAAAAAAATCATTTCTCCTGGTATGTTCCTCTACTACAAGACAATTTATAGGGATACATACCAGGTGAAAGTAGATTTGAAAAAGAATCCTTTTTCACAATTATTATTCAAGGCATTAAAATAAGCCTTTTAATAATTTTGAACGATATCTATTAAATCATATTAATTTCTGGAAAATATTTTTTTGATTTTTTTCAAAAAAAGTCCACTTGCAATCAAACCAAAATTTTATTCTACAAAAACGCATTTAAACCAAAAATAAACCTATACAACACATTAAAATTTAACTAAACAGACTTTCTTACGGTAAACACTTAAGATTTATTTTGTACATCCAGTTAAAATTCTGTTAACATTTTAAAAAAAATGGAGCTCAGACTGGCGCCGTATTCATAATGCCATTATATTTGAACCATCAATTACTAATCAATTATTCAACAACTAAAAGTTATCGGCCTATAAGATCGTAACCTTTACACTAGATAAGTTTGCTACATAAAATATCCCATAACGCTAATTTATTTGGTTATGCAAGTTACGATAATGAACGATCAGGAGCTCATCCTAAACTATTTGGACGGTAATGAAAAGGCTTTCGAAGAGTTGTTGAACCGTCACCGCCAAAAGATTTATACTTCTATTTATCTATTCGTAAAGGATCAGAGCCTTGCGGAAGATATTTTCCAGGAAGTTTTCATAAAAATCATAGATACCCTTCGCAAAGGTAAGTACAACCACGAAGGTAAGTTTCTGCAGTGGGCCATGCGTATTTCATACAATATGTGTGTGGATTACTTCCGCCGCTCTAAGCGCCGCCCTAAGGTTTCTGCAACTGAAACATTCGACATTTTTGATGTTTTACAGACAACAGACAAAAATGCAGAGCAAGAAATCATTCGCAGCCAAACGCATGATAAAGTGCGTCGCCTGGTAGATATGTTACCACCAGAACAACGCGAAGTAGTTATCTTGCGCCACTATGCAGATATGAGCTTCAAGGAAATTGCTAAGCTAACTCGCGTTAGTATCAATACGGCTCTTGGCCGCATGCGCTATGCCTTGATTAATATTCGCAAGATGGTAGAGGAAAAAGATGTCGTTCTACAGTAGTTAAAAGCAGATCAGCAAAATAACTTCATCTTTTTAAGGTTGCGGCTAAAAAACAGAACCTTCTAAAAGGTTAAAATGAAAAATACAGGTCAGAACCTGGGAAAAAATGAAGTTATTTTTTGATCAACACCAAACCAAACATTAAAAATATTCCCCCCACACCTATTTAAATAACCCATACCCATATTCATATTGTGCAAACCTGGCCGGAGCATTTTGAAATGCTCCGGCTATTTTGTTTTGGGAAGCTCCTTAATACTGCTTGCTATAGCAATAAGAATCTGGACTATATCAAAAACATCCTTTCTATACTTCTCTACATACATAGGAGCCTGAAGTGAAATTTTCATCTTACCATTCTTAAGCCTCAGTTTTGACATATACAAAAATGCCTTCCTGTTTTTAATTAGTTGATCCATCAATGCGGTAGAAAATATCTTTTGAACCTTATCAACATCTGTTGTTCTGATTAAAAAATACTTACTAAATGTAGGATGATTGAAATCTACATTCGTATGGCCATGCAATAATTTAAAGAAACTGTTATTCCTATATAATTCAAAAAATATACCACTCCCCTCTTCTACTTCAACCTCTATTATAGTATTAAAATCGTACCCATCGTGCGAGTCTACTTCTTCAGTAAAAATCCCACATCGAAGCGTATCAATTGTACCTTCTAAACACAATGGCTGCCATTTGGTAGAATTAAAAAGTTGTATTTTTCTTGTGCTTTCCAGATTTAGTGCCTGCCCTAATTTTTTAAACTGCTCATCTGTTTTTGCTTCTATTTTTTTTGACAGCTTCTTAAATAAAAAAACCACCGCATAAATAACCAGAGCAATTGCTAATAGTACAATTATCGCCACTAAAAATTGCTGCATCTATTGAATAATTAATGAGGATTGAAACTCTAATTTACCCATTTTGTTCTAATTGTTTAGAAGTGCCTTTCCTGGAAGAAATTCTTATTTTTGTTCACTTCTAGAATAATATAGTTTACAAGCAACAACATACATGTCGAAGCAAGCAGAAGTGAAGGCCGAAGTGCCAGAAAAAGAAGCCATCAAGAATACTATCTATATCAAAGGAGCCCGGGCTAACAACCTGAAAAACGTCAGCCTTGATATTCCCAAAAACAAATTGGTAGTTGTAACAGGGGTATCTGGTTCTGGAAAATCTTCTATTACAATGGATACCCTTTATGCAGAAGGGCAACGCCGTTATGTAGAAAGCCTTTCTTCTTATGCCAGACAGTTTCTGATGCGTATGAAGAAGCCAGATGTAGATTATATCAAAGGAGTATGCCCTGCTATTGCTATTGAACAAAAGGTCAGTACCAGCAATGCACGCTCTACAGTAGGTACACTTACAGAGGTCTATGATTACCTTCGTATTCTCTATGCACGTGTAGGGAAGACCTATTCCCCTGTATCAGGTGAGCTTGTAAAAAAACATGAAGTATCGGATGTTATAGACTACATTCATCAATTTGAAGAAGGACAAAGGGTACAACTATTTATTCCTCTTCCTAAAAAATATAAAGACAGGACGGTTGCACAGGAACTGCAACTATTACTTCAAAAAGGATATACCCGCATAGCAATAGATAGTGAATTGCAATACATTGAAGATGTACAAGAAGCGGCCCCTTCTTATCTGAAGAAAAAGCTCCCTGATCTCAAAGAAGATAAGGTACGTATTTTGATTGATCGCTTCACCGTTAAGCAAGATGATGAGGAAAATAAAAAACGGATAGCGGATTCTGTGCAAACTGCTTTTTATGAAGCAGAAGGAGAATGCATAGTTGATATAATGGGAAAGGAGGAGCTTAGCTTTAATAACAGGTTTGAACTAGATGGTGTATCCTTTCTTGAACCAACTCCCCAGTTATTCAATTATAATAACCCTTATGGTGCATGTCCTAAATGTGAAGGCTTCAGCAGAGTAATGGGTATTGATGAAAATAAAGTGGTACCCAATGCAACACTATCTGTTTATGAAGGGGCTATTGCTTGTTGGAAAGGAGAAAAATACGGCCTATGGTTGACACGCCTGCTAGAAAATGCCCATAAATTTGACTTTCCCGTTCATCGCGCATACCAGGATTTGACAAAAGCAGAAAAACGCTTACTCTGGAAAGGTAATCAGCATTTTTGGGGTATTGATGCTTTTTTTGAAGAGCTACAAGAGAAAACCTATAAAATTCAGAATAGGGTCATGCTTGCCCGTTATCGGGGAAGAACACTTTGCCCTAGTTGCGAAGGGGGTAGATTGAGAGAAGAAGCTACCTATGTAAAAGTAGGAGGCACTGCTATCACAGGATTAGTAGAACTTCCTATTGATGAATTACTGGAGTTTTTCAATCAATTAGAGCTGAATGAATATGATAGCAAAGTAGCTAAACGCCTTCTACTCGAAATCACCAATCGACTCCAATTCATGTGCGATGTAGGCCTCAGTTATCTAACATTAAATCGACTATCTTCTACATTAAGCGGAGGAGAAACTCAACGCATCAATCTGACACGTACACTTGGTAGTAACCTTACCAGTTCTATGTATATTTTAGATGAACCAAGCGTAGGGCTGCACCCTAAAGATACCAGCCGATTGGTACGCGTACTTAAATCACTACGCGACCTTGGTAATACGGTAGTAGTAGTAGAACATGAAGAAGATGTCATTAAAAATGCTGACTATTTAATAGATATTGGCCCTGCTGCAGGAATCCATGGTGGTGAAGTAGTTTTTGCTGGTCCATACGAACAAATTTATGAAACTGCTGCCGATAGTTTAACTACTAAGTATATGAATGGCAGCATGGAGATTCCTACACCTACGATTCGGCGTAAGCCTAGTGATTTTATAGAAATTAAAGGAGCTCGCCAGCATAATTTGAAAAATATAGATGCAAAAATCCCATTACATGCTATGACAGTAGTAACGGGTGTTTCTGGCTCTGGTAAAACCACATTGGTAAAAGATATCCTTTACCCTGCTCTTAAGAAAGAATTGGGTGAAAGTTATTCCCGTTCTCCCGGTATGTTTGATGGACTAGAAGGTAGTCCTCAACTATTAACACAGGTAGAGATGGTAAACCAAAACCCTATAGGGAAATCATCTCGGTCAAACCCCGTTACTTATGTAAAAGCTTACGACCACATCCGTAAACTAATGACCAATCAGCAGTTGTCTAAAATTAGAGGTTTTAAACCCAAGCATTTTTCTTTTAATGTGGATGGAGGACGCTGTGATACTTGTAAGGGAGAAGGAGAAATTGTTATTGAAATGCAGTTCCTTGCAGATGTAAGATTAGAGTGTGAGGACTGTCAGGGGCGCCGATTCAAGCAGGAAGTATTAGATGTAGAATACAAAGGCAAAAATATCTTTGACATTCTCGAACTAAGCATAGAAGAAGCTCTCGAGTTCTTTGCTAATGACAAAGATGTAATCAACAAACTCAAGCCACTCTACGATGTAGGGCTCGGTTATGTGCGCCTTGGCCAGTCTTCCAGTACGCTTTCTGGAGGAGAAGCACAACGTGTTAAGTTAGCCTCTTTTCTGACCAAAGAACAACCTAACGAACACATCCTCTTTATCTTTGATGAACCCACAACAGGCCTTCATTTCCATGACATTCGCAAGTTACTCAATGCTATGAATGCACTTGTAGAAAATGGCAATACGGTTCTTGTTGTAGAGCACAATCTCGAAATCGTCAAAAATGCTGACTGGGTGGTAGACCTGGGCCCTGGTGGTGGAAAAGAAGGAGGTAATCTGGTATTTCAAGGTACACCCGAGGAATTAGTAAAAATAAAAAACTCGTATACAGGAGAATTTTTGGGAGAGAAGGTGTAATCTAGTATAGCGATATTTAATCACCAAACATTATTTTTCTATCACTGGTGGTTCATATTTCATCTCAAAATAATCTATCCGGTAGTCTTTTAGTAGACCTACTCTGCTGATCGCCTTTGTCCATCGACATTGTCAGAAGATACTATCGGGTACAATTCACCACTCAATATTTGTAAGCCTTTACTCTGGAAAGAGTATGCTATACAAGCACCCTAAAGTACTTAATAAGTATATGGAAAAAATGCGATCAACGGAGCCACATCAGCTCCAATAGGATAACCTGCCGGAGCACCTTTTTCAGAGCGATTTCCGTCGCGATAATAGACCAGGAAGTGATCCTGTCCTTTTGTTTTATTAGACATTAGCGCATTAATTTCATCAGGCCCTTGTAATACTTCTCCATTGACTGCAGAAAGAATATCTCCCGCTTGTAAACCTGCCTTCTCTATGATACCTCCAGGATGCACTTTAAAGATCATTATACCAAGGCTACCATCAAATATATCTGGATGCCGGACTCGTTCAAGCGACCAAATAGCATACTTTCGTTGTAGTTCGTTGAGGTCCTTATTTTCCAAAAGCTTTTCCAGGTAGTACTCTACAGCATTTTGATCTCCCTCTATGTATGCCGTAAAGGTTAAACTTATCAGGGTTTCTACATCACTGGCAACAGTATCAATCGTTTTATACATTATTGCAATCCACTCCGCATCTGATAAGGTATCGGGAGAAAGTTTTGCTAATCTTCGTAAATGCTTGATAGTTGGGTCTGTGATAACTTTGGGTACCTTCCGTTTAGCATGCTGTAAGAGGTATTTTTTACTTTCTTCATTAGAAATTATATCTTCTCCCTGCATAATTCTTGATGTTAGGCTGTCTAAACTTTTAAAGACCTCATCAATGTTTGCTGAGTCGAGGTTTAGATCAGGCTGTACCATTGGATAGGGACTTTGAGAAGCTATCAGTTCGGCCCGAGCTTGTTCTAACTCAGCCATTCTAGTAAGAATTATTTTATTCAGTTCATCATCCTTTAGTTCTACCTCTTTATCACGGAGGAATCCTGCATTTAATAAATAGTTATTGATTTGTGCTACTTCATTTTGATCATTTACCAATACTAAAGCATAGCGGGCAGTATTCCCTAATTCAATTTTACCAATCAAGAGGCTTTCTTTGATCTTGTAGGCACTTTTGTCAAATATTCTATCGTCCTCTTCAAAGTTTTTGTTTATCGACTGGAGTTGGGTGATTAATTGCTCAAAAGTATTTTTAATCTTCTCTGTACCTCTGTAAATATTGGAAATTAGGCCTGCTACTTTTGTGCTAGTCAAGTTTCCTCGATGAGCATCATAAACCCTCGTATTATACTTCCAATCTTGTTGATAAATTTTCAGGTTTTCGTAATAATCACGATAGTGTTGATGCATAAGGTTTAGATATTCCGATTTACTTTGATCAAAGAATCGTGGCCGGATATCAGTAAATTTTTCCAAAGGATATTCATGCATACTTTTTATCTGAAAAGACAGAGTCAACATATTATCTAAGACTTCCTTAGTAATCTCGGATCGAGCGACCTGGTTTCTCGTTTTCTTTCCTGATACATCACTAAACGTAAGCGCACCGCCAATCACAATGGATATTGCAGCAAGTAAACTCCCATACTTTATAATACTTCCTACAATAGAGGTGCTATCTTCTTTAGGGATAGGAGGTAAGAGTCCCGACAAGATGACCAACCGATAAATTCCAAAAATCAACAATAAAGCCAACCCAATTATAATGAGAGGATTGCTCAGAAGAGCTGTTAGTTTTTCTGTAAACAAAGCAATTATTAATATACACCCTACCAATAGGCTGGAGTTTTTCCAGGAAATATTTAGGAAAAACGATTGGGTAAACTTTTGTTTATGGCTCTGTTTTTTAATCTCGCCAGTAATTTCCTTTTTTGCGATATAATCTTGAAAGGATTGATAGCCCAGATATATTGCAAACAGGTTTTTTGTAAAAGCCTTTCCTTTGCTTTTCCTGTCAATAATTATCCTTCTGAAAGTAACAGGGTCAATAGAAAACAATTCTGGAGCGTACCCACTCTTTGGGGGAACAGTTTGAATATTCAAGACCTTGGCTAAACTTGGGTCCTGATTACATCGATCAGCAATTTTTTCTTCGAAATTAACCAGAAACGCTTTGATATTTTTTTGATCCCAGGTGAAAGGATGTCCATTTTTTACTGTTTCCCCTATATCATCAGCAATTGCCTGCCAAAACTTAGAAATCTTATCCATTATATAGGTTTATAGTATTTGCGAAAGTTTTACAAAAGCTTGGCACTGTGTTTTGCCAAAGATTTGAAGTGATACATTCAGTCTTTATCATGCAGTTTTGTGACGTCGACATGATTACTAGTTGCCGGTAATTTTTCCGGAAGACGTCTTCCATAACCTTTAATTTTTTCAGTTATGGGATTTTCAAAAAAGTTTTTGTTAGGCGTTTCTTTTTTCTTTGGTTTAGGCTGGCAGCACTGTGGTATACTTCCTTACGTGCAAGCCAAAAAACAACTTCATTTAGAGTATGAGATGTCATTTTCACACAGTGTTTCTATTGTCATGGAAGATGATATTTTATTTGTCACCTCTAGCAATTCGGCAGACCCAATTGATGAGGTATTGATCTATAATTCAAATAGAATATTAATACACCATTCCAGCAACTGCAACACTATTGAGTTCATCTTAGATTGTTCTCAGATAGGTACAGGTACCTTTCAAGTCCAGGTAAGCACCCAATCGGGACTCCACTTTTCGGATGATGTAGTCATTGAATAATCAACTGATCGGGGCTAGTATCAACTAGTCCCTTTCTATTTTTTGGAGCCATAAATAATCATTTACTGGAAGGATATCTTTTATCTCTAACCAATCAATAAACTTATCCCTAGATACTTTGTACAGAGTGTCAAAAAAGACATGACACCTTTGTTTATATTTTTCACCTAACTTACTATTATTTTTCAGATACTTTTTATTTGTTTCTATTAAATTATCAAATAATTGCACATAATTAGGATCTGCCTGAGAATAGTGATAGTATATTCTCGATAATAATTTTTTAAAAGCTATGTTATAAAAAACATCCTTCCCATCATAGTTCATAATTAAACTATAGCTTTCGTCATACTTTTTGAGGCAAAAATATAGCAAAGCCTTGTTCAATTTATATTCGTTACTTTCTCGCTTTCCTTCCAAAAAATCAGCGTACTTTTCCAAAAAGTATTCTGCTTCTATATATTGCTCTTCCAGAAAGTATATAGTAATGCAATTCTTAAACCTGGAGGGATTGATTTCCTTACCATCGAGCAGGATTTCTTTTTGCTCAAGATAGGAAACGAGCTTCAGGTAAGTTTTGCCATACTCCAGGGAATTGGCATTTACTTTACGTATGCAAAAATTCAGTAGATAATCATAAACTTCTTTAAGATAATCATTTGTAAATCGGTATTCATTCGCATGAATCAAATCGCTGGCTTTCTGGAAGTATCCCTCGTTGCTTTTACTATTGAGCATCAAATAAATATTATAGTATACTTGGACACCAATCGATTTCGACTCCTGAATTTTTGATGCCATAAGCTGAAAAAAATGCTCTACTTCATCAATGGATGCATGAGAAATTATGTGATGCCGATTTGAACGTTCGCAAAAACAGCGTAACTTATTTTCTAAATAAAAGTCATCAAGTGCTCCTTCCATTAGAAACAATGCCTCTTGACTCTTCCTGATTTTTCGATCTTTAAGTAGTTTTAACTCGTATAAGAAGAACCGATATAAGCTGCTTTTCCCATCGTGAATACCATTTGTTTTTTCGAGCATCTTCAATCCGGCGGTATAGCTTCCAGCAGCGTTTTTATGCAAATTCTGTTTAATAAAATAACTTAGCAAAATGTGATTCGATAGGAGTTTATGAGAAAATATTTGAGTCATCAAATAGTATTTTTGTAAAATCCGCAGGAATAGATTATAAACATATTGCTCTTTTTTCACTTCCTCTTTTTGAAAAAAATTGTGCAGGCCTTCAAGCTTAAGATTTCGCTTTTCCTTTACCTTATCTAATAGTTTTAGAAACAAACGTGTATTTTCAACGGACAGGTCATGCCCTGGTAACTTTAAAAACGTTTTTAAATTTTTATGTTCTGATCGTTTAAGGTTTTTTAATACTTCGTAAAATTTTTTCCCTTTCATTTCCCTAACTTTTCTTTTCTTTCCAAAAGCATTAAACATCTATTTACCAACCAATTACACCAACACCAACGCTTCACAAACTGTCAAAAACACCCATTTATCTCTTCGTTTTTTCCTGGTTCTATATACCTTTTTGTAATACATTTGCTATGTAATTATACTGAATCAATAGAATTATCGACTTGCTTTCATGCTTTGAAATTCAGGTATACTCTCTTGACTAATATTTAAAATCACTTTAATCATAATTTCTTGTATCTCTATCAAAATAGAGATGGTCAATTATTGGTATCGACTAATAGGAGTTAAGGTATAAAATTGATTTTTATTGGTTAAAAATTAGAGTATACATTATATAAAATACGAAACGAATTACACACATCCTCTTCAGAATGATCGATTTATATTTTAGAGCATGAATTAGATGAAAATAAAAGAATTTATCAATTCAAAAGTTCATGACATGAGAAAAATACTACTTATTATTTTCTTATTTCTCATTTTAGGCACAGGAACCTATGCCCAAGAAGTGGTAGGACAATTATTAGGTATCACTATGATCCAAGCAGCAGCAAATCGCTCCTTAGTTAATGATGTTTATAATGAATTAAACGAAAATCATTATCGCGATCACAAAGTTTATCTTTATAGAGGGAGTAATTATGAAATTAATGCGGTATGTGATGATGATTGTACCAACCTCGATCTCAAATTATATGATGGAATGGGAAGGCTAATAGTTTATGATACTTCATCTGATGCCCTACCAAGTATTTCCGTAGATGTTTATTCTACAGGGTATTTTACCCTAAGAGTGTCTATGAAAAACTGTAGAGTTGAGCCTTGCCGCTATGGCTTTGCTATTTACAGGTAATGATCTCCAAATCGTTTATTCAGTTATTTTGGAAAAATTAATGATCGATTTGACTTTAATATAAACCATTAGTTTATTCATTTTTTACTTATAGCCACAACAGGAGACCTGACTACTTCTGAACTTTCTTTTTATTAAATTTTCCTTATAACTATTATCATGAAAGTGTCTACCTCTATTTTAATCTTGACTCTTTTTTTCTTTGCATTTTGGGTCAGCTGTAGTTCTAACACAGATACGGAATGTGATGACCCTGCTTTTAAGGAAATTGAAGCAGCTATATATGAAGGAGAGCAAATGATGAATATTCCAAATTGGGTATCAAAAAGCAGAAAACGTTGTATTTGCCATAACGATCAGGAAGCCTGCAAAAAAGTAGAGGAATACTTTCAGCAACAAGAAAGGATTATGCAGGAAGAAATCGAACGCATCAATAGAAATATAAATCAATAGGACAAACATTGCAAGCCTAGGCTTGACTATGTTGCTTCAAAAAACTAAGCCAATACCCTTTTATTAACTAAATCCCATTTTATGTCAAGCAAAATCATACTGAGCTTGCTAGCATTTTTGCTTTTCTTCATGTGGCATGCTACAAGTGCTAGTGCACAGGATTACATTCATTTGCTCAATGGAAAAATACTTAAAACCAATATTACAAGCCTAATTGGCAAACATGTTCATTATACGCCTTATGGACAAGAAACAGACGAAGAGTTGCTGATTGACAAATCAACAATCAATCTGATAAAAATGAACAATGGAGCTGAGTTTTTTTTTAATCGCCTGCCCGAGAGTAATGTGGAAGCCAATGTAGCTCCATCTTCTAAAAAGCCGCCAATAAGTGCACAGAAAGTTCAAAGAAGGAATTCAAATTTAATTTATCCGATGAATTTTCAGGTATTTGGAGGTATCGTAATGCCCAGTGATGGGCTCGACAACTTTGACCTGGGCTATACAGGAGGCATCGAGTACACTAATTATTATACAAATAGGCTCGCTTTTACATGTCATCTGTCAGGAACATACAATGAAATCAACCTGCCTGAAGTAAAAGGTAGTCTATTAAATGGATGGCTGATGGCAGGAGCCAAGATAGGGACAGGCCTAGCACTTAATCCAGTTCAATTATACCTACAGGGAATGGCCGGAGGCAATTATATGGCTCCTTCTAATGATTTTGACCAAATAGAAAGTTCCTTCAACCTAGCTTACTCTGTAGGAGGAGGTATCATAATTAGCGATCTCATTAACCTGGGGACCCGCTATCATTATTCTACACAAAAATTAAATACGACTCTGGGAAGGGAAGAAAAAATGAATGGGTCCTATTTACTTTTCATTTTAGGTGTACAATTTTGAAGAATCAGTTATAACCATAATAAACAAAATGAAAAACTTTACAATAATTCATTTCATAACAGTGGCTGGTATCCTTGTACTTACTTATGCGTGCCAGGATTATTCTACTCAGTTTGAAGATGTAGTTATCAACCCTGAAGATATAACCAATACAAATCAGTTTGCTACTGGCTGGAATGGTGAAGATGAAAATCCAGAAGAAATACCCGAAGATATCAATCTGAGTTTCGGAAACACCAACTTACCTGGTAAGGTAGATTTACGAGATTACTTCCCTCCTATAGGCAATCAGGGAGAATATGGCACCTGCACTGCCTGGGCTACTGCTTATAATCTAAAAACTGCCCTGGAAGCTATGGATCAGGGGTATACAAAAGTAGAATTATCCAGCCCATCCAAACAGTTTAGTCCGAAGGATTTGTTCTGGTCGATTCCTGATGTAGGAACAGGGAAAGGGCCAAATTGCAATGGTGTCACTTTTGAGCCTGCTCTCGACGTTATGCAACAAAGAGGCCTAGCTACTATGCAGACGATACCATATAACGAGCTCGGAGATTGTACTCAGCGTACTACTGGTGGTGAAGCTGAAGCTTCAAACTTCAAAATAGCCAATTACCGCCGCATAAATAAGTCTGATGAAAATGTCATCAAAGGTTATTTAGCACAAAAACGGCCTGTAGTATTCGGAGCATTACTTGCGGATAATTTTATGACCTGGAACACAGATGATGTGTTATCATCTCATACTTTTTTCAACCCCAATAATCAACATGGCAGACACGCTATGGCTATCGTAGGCTATGACGACAGTAAGGGACCCCGTGGTGCCTTTCAGGTAATTAATTCATGGGGAGCAGACTGGGGTGATTTTGGATATATTTGGATTGACTATCAATTTTTCTGTTCTGATGAGTTTTGTGAGGTAGCTTTTGTTGCTACCAACCAACAAAGCCTAAATCCAGACAACCCAGTTGATCCAACCATCAACGGCAATGTAGATCTGATACCCTGGGGATTAAGTGATTTTGATGATCCCAGTACATTTGATGAAACCTATCGATCGCTCAGATATAATGTTTATAACATAGGTACTGAAGCTGCATTACCAAGTAGTCGCTGGAGCGTTGTTTATGTACTGTACAATGCATTCAATGCTACGGACAATTATGTTATTCTGCACGATTACTTTACAGATGAATTTGGCTCCGGAGTCAATCAGTCTTTTCAAGGTATGGGAATGTGGAGTAGCTACTGGAGTAATATTATCTTCCCTCCACAATCTGGTTTTGCAGAAATTTACACTAATGGCCAACTTGATCATTTCTTTTGGAACTATCGTGTACCTAATGTAACTGGTTACTACTATCTGGTATGCATTGCAGATCCATTTGATAAGATTCCAGAAGCAGATGAAGCAAACAATTATTTTTACTTCCATAATGGATTAGGAGGACCGCTTCATTTCCAGAATGGTATTCTTGAGGGCTTACAAGGTGGCGATGAAGAGGATCGTGCTATTGGCCGCCCTCAAAAAGGACAGAAAGTAGACATACCACACGAAATGAACAAAGAATTTGCCAATGCCTATACTCCAGAAGAAATCATTGCGCTTATCAAATATGAACAAGAAACAGGAATACTGGAAGAAAAAGTAAAAGCATTTGATAACAAACCAAAAGACAGTAGAAAATAAACTACATTTTGCACCACACTAGCCTCTACTGGTGTGGTGCCTATTCGTTCTAAAAAAACAAATTTTTACTCTTAAGCCAGCAATTATTGCTGCTTGTTCTCTCTTTTGCAAAGACCACTTCTAGCTTCGGTGTTATATGAGGATTTAAATCCTCAGTTAATAATTTGAGTTTTCGAATACATGGATTGCACCAAATAGCCCAAAAATAGAGATAGATGTTCTTATTTTCAATATCACCAATGAATGGTATATCTTCAGAAACAGCTTGTTCCTCAAAATCATACATACTTTCTCCTCCCTTATACGGATATATATTTAACTCCCGATGAATAATCCTTTTGAAGTTATCATCACAGATGGCTTCACATTTATAACATATACCCTTGGTATATGGCTAGTTTTTTGTAGCATGCAGCGAAAACTGTAAGGGGAGTCCACCATATTTATCTTTTTCTAAGATATACCATCCTTCGTCATTTTTTCTCATTCCTGGAAAAATTTGGTAAAAACAGAAGTCATACTCTCTAAATGATATGATATTTAAATTTTGCCTCATCAAAACCATAAACAAAACTTCAAGGCTATGAGCATATTTATGCTGCACCTTGTTTTGGAGCATTACTTCTTTATTTGCATATGAATAAAAATTATGTGTGATATAAGGGCCATTATACGGATAGCATGGAGTTATTTCCCCTTTTTTATTTATTCCCATCATGGCAGCAAAAGGATGTTCTTCGACGAGAAAGAAACGACCTCCATTCTTCAGAAATTTAGCAATGAATTTTGCCCAAGGGACTAAATCATGAAGCCACATAAGTACGCCATAGGAAGTATATACAATATCGAACTGTTCATTTAAATGTTGTTCAAGATCATAGAGATTACAACATATGAATCTAGCCGGAATTCCAGAGTCCTTACTAAGTTTACTAGCTACCTCAATCGCATTTGGGGAAAAGTCGATACCTACCACTTCTCGATTGTGTTCCTTTGCAATCGAAAGGGTATCCAATCCAAAGTGGCATTGCAGGTGTAATACTTTTGCCCCCTTTGTTTGTCTAAAAAAGTCGTCTTCGATAGATTGTAAGGTGGACTCTCCTCTTAGGAAAGTACTCATCCCATATTGTCCTGTACTGCTATGGATCAATGCTAATTCATCCCAGTATGCCAAGTTTTCAGTCATCAATGGTCTTGTTAGACTTGTCTTTAAGGAGTAATATAATCTTCACCAACATACGATCTTAAGGCCTTAGGTACTTTAATACTGCCATCCTCTTGTTGATTATTTTCCATAATAGTTATCATAGTCCTGGGTATTCCAAAGGCACTTCCGTTAAGTGTATGTACTAATTTCGATTTTTTTCCCTTTTTAGTTTTTATGTTGGCCCGTCTTGATTGAAAATCTGTACAATTACTAACAGAACTAATCTCTAACCATTCTTCCGATCCGGGAGCCCAAGTTTCAATATCATAGGTAACTGCTGAAGAGAATCCTAAATCGCCAGTACACAGTTGAAGAATCCGATAAGGAAGTTCTAAATCTATACATATTTTCTCTGTATATGCCATCATTTCTTGCAAAGCAGTTTCCGAATCTTCGGGGTCCGTAAATTTATAAAGCTCAACTTTATCAAATTGGTGCCCCCTTTTTATCCCCCTGACATCTTTACCAGCACTCATTTTTTCTCGACGGAAACATGGCGTATAGCTGCAATAGCTTAAAGGAAGTTGTTCTGTCGTTAAGTATTCTTCCGAATGAAAAGATGTTATAGGTACTTCAGCAGTTGGAATTAACCAATAATCTTCTTCATGGTCCCGATATATGTTGGAGGCAAATTTGGGTAGCTGCCCGGAATTGTATAGGTTAGCTTTTCTTACGATATGTGGTAGATATAATTCTTCATACCCCTCTTCTCTGTGAGAGTTAAGTAAGTAAGCGATCAATCCACGCTGTAATCTTGCTAAACCACTCCTTAATACATAAAAACGTGAACCGCTTAATTTCACCCCTCTTTCGAATTCAATCTGTTTTTTACAGGTTTTTATCTCCCAATGTGGTAGAGGTTTAAAATCAAAAGTTCTTTTTTCCAACCCAACTTTATATACTTTGTTTTCTTCCTCTGTGTGCCCTATAGGAACCGAAGCATCTGGAATATTTGGTATGGACGACATTAATCTGTTTCTAGCTTCTTCTATTTCTTCTAAACGGCTATTTAATGCCGTTATTTCTGTCTTAATATTTATTACCTCTTTAATTATACTCTCTCTTTCTTCGGAGCTGGCATTTTTTACAGCTGCACTTTTTACATTCCTTTCTTGGCGTAATTGTTCTACCTCTACCAAATATTTACGTCTTTCTGTATCAAGCTGCAATACTTCTTCTGCAATAGTACTATCAATTCCTCTATTTTGCAGTGACTCTTTAATAATGTCTATATTGTTTCTGATTAAGTTAATGTCAATCAATGTTTTAATATTTTTGGTTTATGAACATTAAGGTTTCAAATTATTTTTGTACTTAGGAAACAAAGCAAAGTCGGCAGCTACAGTGTTCCGAACCATGCAACTTAGAAGCAATTCAAGCCCTAAACCTATGCTGCTCATTTCTGGAAGTCCTTTCTTCACAAAGTCTAGGTAAAAGTAGTATTTTTTCTTATTTTTTCCTGATTCTTCTAATCGTTTTACTATCCTTTTATAGTCTGTTTCCATTTCTCCTCCTGCTGCAAAATATCGTACTCCTCGATACCATAATTGACAGTCATAGCACTCCTCAGTATCGTTAGTTTTTATATAAAATGGTCGCGTTCTTTTGTTAAAACCTAATACCCAGACGAATGAATGATAGTGGTCACATAAATATTGGCGAAGTTCTTTAGTGAGTTGTGATCCATACAAGCGGCTAACATTACACTTTTCTAGAAGTTCTCCATAACGAATGACCTCAAAAACAGGCGGAGATATTAATTGAATTTTATATAATTGTAAAGTATTCAATGTGGTATGGAGTGTACAAATCAGCTCTTCTATGACCTCCATTATTTCTTTGGTATTCGCATAGGTTTTGGTGATATCTAGAATGGTAAACTCTGCCAATTTT
Source organism: Chitinophagales bacterium (assembly GCA_022360175.1). Taxonomy (GTDB): domain Bacteria; phylum Bacteroidota; class Bacteroidia; order Chitinophagales; family Saprospiraceae; genus JAKSDI01. Next base: position 64,467 of record JAKSDI010000146.1, on the reverse strand, counting down.
TTAGGAGTACTGGGACGTTCTTGCCTGTGCAGTTTACCTAATTCATAAATTTTATTAAACCCACGAGCAGCACATATTTGATGAAAAATAACATTACTAATAGAAAGGTATGCATTTTCTTTATAGAACATTGTCCTAAAAGCTTCGGTTTTCCCTTCTACCCAATCTCCAGTTATTGTGGGAGATTGATTGGGAAGAAAGTCCTTTTTTGCAAAAAAATCGTGAATTATTTGTACTGCCTTTTTTCTAAGATAAAGGTTCTGCATCACTCTCCAATCATATAATCTATTTCTCATACTTGAATCAACTATAGCTTTTTTTTGCGCTACTATTTCATTTATGTGAAACTCGTTAGTTTCTTTTTTTCTCACCCAATCTCCATTCACACATATAAAATCCTCTTTATTTACAGTAGTTTTTTTTCCCTTAAGAATACAAATAATGATCTGCCCATCACTAAATAGATAGAACATCTTAAAGTCTTTCCTATATGTATTTACTTTTAGTATTACTCCTTGCACCAGGGACATAGATCAGGCTTTTGTCACGATAAAATTATCAATATATAAATAGTTGATATAAGGCGATTTCAGAAAGCACTGAATGGCATCTTCAGGTTTTTCTACAATTGGCATTCCAGCCAGGTTAAAACTAGTATTCAGTACTACTGGAATGTTAGTCATCTCATAAAAAGTGTTTATTAAATGATGGAATTTCTGATTCATTGCTTCAGAAACGGTATGATAACGACTGGTTCCATCAACATGAATGCAAGCAGGGAAAGTACGATATGCCACTTCTTTTACCTCTGCAATTTTCATCATATAAGGAGAAGGCTGGTCGGTTTTAAAAAAGTCGGCTGTCTTTTCTATCAAAATGGAAGGAGCAAAAGGTCGAAACCATTCTCTATTTTTGACTAAATGATTTACAATATCTTTCATCCAATTGTTTTTAGGAGATGCCAAGATGCTCCTGTTTCCTAAAGCACGCGGCCCAAATTCACTTCTTCCTTGAAACCAAAAAATCACTTCTTCTTTCTTCAGTTTTTCGGCTGCATCTTTTGCTAGATCATGTTCATATAATTCCCAATTTAAAATATCTTCAAAAGGTAATAGAGCTTTTTCAATCTCCGTGGCAGAATACCTCTTTCCCAAATAGGGGCTTTTTGTTACAATTGGCATTGTATTTGTTTTATTTAATAGATAGTGCACCCCTGCTCCTATGGAGATGCCACTATCGCCTGGAGAGGATGGAATAAAAACATTAAGATCTAATGCTCTTTGAATGTGGGTGTTTGCAACAGAATTCAAGGCGACCCCTCCTACTATACAAATATTTTCAATATTGGTGTCCGCTACATGTTTTTCTATGAATTTTGTAATACTTTCTTGATAATAATTCTGAACCCACTTGGCAAGCCTGGCCTTATCGTTAAAAGAGATTTCTATGGGCGGAGGTATAGTATTGTCGAAGTATTCGCTTAAATCTTTAAGACCATCATCCGCAAAAAAGCAGTATGTCATTTTTTTGGCCTTATCTGCAATGGCATATGAATCGCCCAATTTACAATAAGAAGACATACCCATCGTTTTTCCTGCATTGTGATAACTGGAAAAACCGATATATCGTGTTACTATGCTGAAAAGTCTTCCAAAACCAACTGCCTGAGGGGTATCATGCATTCTGTTGAGCAAAGTAAGTTCATTATTTGAGAATTGGTATAGAGATGTTTGTTCGAAGGAATTGATTTTAAGGTTGTAAACATCTTGTGATTGCATGCTTAAATTACTGCCCAAATTATCTACTACGCACACTAAACATTCTTCAAAACCTGATTGTGCGACTGCATATAATGCATGAGTTTCATGATGTGAATTCACAAATTCTATATCATTTTCCTTTACTCCTAATAATTTTTTAAGATCATCTTTTATGGGTTGAACATAGTTTTCATTATTTTCTATAGGTTTTGCAAAACTAGCAATGATAACCTTATCAAGGTCAGAAGAGGAAATTCCTTCATTATGTAACAGATAGTTTATGCTTTCTTTGAAGTTACCATCATATTTTTTTCGCGAAATTCGTTCCTCCACAATAGCCAATTTTAACCTCCCATTTTCAAACAGGCAGGCATTACCGTCAAAAGTATAGTTGCCATCGAAAAGGGGGCAATTGACTGCGAGTATGTATTGTTTTCTTTTTATCATTTTATTACATTAATGTGAAACTTATTTCGGCGGAGTGGGCTCATTGAAATTTCCGAAGTAACCTTTATAGAGACTTATATGCCCTGAATTTTTCCAAAAAGAGACCTGCCCTACTATCATTTTTGGGTATACAAGAACATCTTGTGTAGGAAAGAGCTCTAAAGTCCAATGATGAATAGTACCTGTATGACCTACATTGGCAGAAACCTGTAGAAAGAGTCCTAATCTCCCAATAGAACTCCTTCCTATTAGAGAAATCATATAATCAGTACTTCCAATACACTCATATGTATTTCCCAAATACAAAGTTTTAGCTTTCAAAGTATAGCCTTCTTCCGGAATTTCAATATTCTTATATATAGGCTTATCTCCCTCCTTGTTGTAGCCTACAAGTTCTTTTAGAGATTTGCCCAGTCGGTAATTATAGCTATTAGGGTTTAGTTGCGCCTCATTAAAAGGATGAATAGTAATTTTGTTATGGCGAACTTCTTTTAAGATATAATGCTTCGTTAGTACCATAATTAGAAGTCTTTATATATTTTTGACGTTTGAGGCCCATTGCTATACTGATATTTCCCTTGATATAATTCAATATCTCCTAAAGGAACCCAAAAGCTTACTTGTGCGATGAGCATATTAGGAAAAATACGAATGGGGGTAGTGGCATAAAGCTGAAAAGTAAAATTTCCAAAATATCCAATGTCTATTAGATCAGCCGTTACATGTACAAATAATCCTAACCGTGCAGTGTTTGATTTCCCATGCAGTATTGGAACAAAGTGATCACTTCCTACTTTTTCGTCAGAATGACCTAAAATGAATTCTCCAGCGTCCAATTGAAGTCCTTCTTCTTTCAATAGAATCTTATTGAAATCAGGTTCTTCTTTTGGGTTAATAATTTCTTCTTTATACCTAATAATAGTTTCCCCTAATCTAAGATCATAAGAATTAGTGGAAAGTTGGCGAGGGCAAAAAGGTGTTATCTTTATTTTGCCATTGTCAATATTTTTTGCTATTTCCGATTTGGTTAAGATCATTCAAATTAATATTATAAACATTATTGAATAATAAGCGTCCAGTTATCTATATCTTGCATTCAGTTAACACAGCAGTAGTAATGTTTTTCAAAGGCACATTAGGAATGCCTTTTTACTTATTGTGATTAAAACCTAGATAGAGTTTTTATAGTAGTCATTACAAACTTTGACTCTCTCCCCTATGACGTGTGCTTTGGAAGCAGTCTTGAAAGTTTCCAAAGTCTTTTCCTCTTACATTCAAAAGAGAGTTGAATTAATTTTGATTGATATCTCTTCTGAAATATTCTGCCCTAATTGGTATGCCTGTGATGTTTAATTCAAAATTATCTAATGTGATAAGCGAACAGTATACTGATCCTTTATCAAAAATCGAGTCAGTAATTTCAAAAACTTCTATTGGACTCAATTCATCATCAATAATCCAGCATTGATTATTTTCTTTATTGGGATATTGCAACATGATCGCTGCATTTTTAGAGGTTTCAAGACGGTCCAATCCATGAATTTCAATCTTGCTTTCTCCTGGAAAAAACATAGAAAATTCATTTTTCATATGGAATGATCGATCAGCCGAAATACCACACACAGGACAGATGTGCACATATCTTGGTAAATAGATATCATCATTTCTGAATCTGAATTCAAAAATTTCTATATCTGATTGGCAATAATTACAATTTGATTCCTCTGGTAATAGCAAACGATGAGAACAAAGATTACACCAATCTCGATAAGGTTGTGGACCAAGATGAAAAATATAATCTATGATTTGAATTTGTAAAGACATGATGATGGTTTCACTAAGCTTTTCCCCTAGAAGTAACTTTAAATTACAATCCTGAATTTGGCTTAAGCAATCTGAAGCCTTTTCGTATAATGTATCATCCATGCCGCCTTCATGTAAATACTGTTTCTCTCGTTTTAGCAATTGTATTTTAAAGAAAGCATCCCAAAACGAAAGTCTATTGTGCCACAATTTGACCTTAGTATTATCCTGTTTATTATCAGTATAGTTATGAAATAGCGGGAAATTAAAGTCTTCACTTTTTTGTTTAAATTGAAGCTTTATCAAGGGATCACCAAAAATTCCATAAATCGTATTTGAATTAGTTTTATCTTTTCGTTGGTTGAACTGAGCAACCACCTGCCCAACTGGTTCTCCTTTTTCAAGTTCATGAGCTACTTGTAACACATAAGAATCATTTGGAGCAATTGGTTTCCAAGTAGTTATTAAAACACCTATGTTTGGGTTATTAAAAAGTTCTCTAGCATAGCCCCACTTTAATGCAACAAGTTTTGAATTAACTGGAATACCAAAGCAGGTATTGTAAAATAAAATTCTTGCAGAAATATTTAAAGGGGAAATCAGTCTAGGGTTAGCCTTAACTTCTTCTAATGAGCATTGAAGGCGGTGACAATAAGCTGAAGCCACACAAGTAGGTACTTCTTTTAAATTTACCGAATGACCGGTGGCTTCCTCATAATACGTTTCGTTCAGTGGGCATAAAATGCCTTTTCCAAGTCTTCCATCAATACCATCTGAATGAGACTTTATAACAAGTAAATCTTTTTTTTCACTTAAAAGAGCTTTTAAGCAATCTAATTCCAAAAGTTGCCCCCCAATTATATGTTTTCCTTTTTCTTGTTTATCAAAAAGGAGAGAAGCGAAAAAGTCAAATCTTTGAACGCTTTCAACTGCATGACCATATAAAGCAACTGCTTTAATGAAAACATTAGCATCCAACTCCTTTTTATTATAACCAAAAATTATCCCAGGAGCAAATTCACAAACACTAGACCTTTCATACAATGCTTTCACTAATGCTAAATCTATATCTTTAAGTAAAGAGACCAAAATTTCCAGATTTGGCACATTTATTAGCTCTGTAATATTCTTCACAAACTTAAATTGGCGATTGGTTAAAAAAGCATAGACTCTTGCTTCTTTAATGATTTCTGCATCCATGCAGCAAACAACCCCTTCTCCAGTTAATTTATCAACAACAACTGTATCCTTTTCCTGAATGCTTTCTACCTCAAGGTCAAACTGAGTCGCAATTTTTTTGATTCCTTCGATAACCTTAATCCTATTTGTTCCCCAAACAGGCTTCCCATTAAATTGGTGAAACGGATCATTAGTATGACATATAAATACTTTTTCCATTTATCTAGAGCTTTCTTTTATTCTGTACTTCTTGCCTAAAGAAGCTGCCCAAAACAATAAATAGTAGGTAGGAACCACCCCGATAATATCAAAGTGGTTCCTTTACGGTAATTACCAACAGAGGTCTCTTTCTATTATGATATTTACTCCCGTTGCCGCACCACCTTTGATTTGTTTTTGACTCTCGTGTTTAATTACAATTGAAGAGTCTTTTACCAGCTTTTTAAGCTTTCTTTTACCATTCTTCATAAGAAAAAAAATTTAAGTTGAAAAAATATAGAATAGATGTAACCGTTCAACAAAGCTGAATAGTCACATTTAAAATTAAATTGGAGGCTATTGGGATTTTCCTTTTGGAACGAACGCAAGCAAATTTTGTGCAGAGCAAAACGTTTTTTGCAGTCGGATTGAGCAATCCGGCAAAAAAAACAACGCAGCACAACGCAAAATTTGACGAGAGCAGCCCGACCAGACGGTCTGTAGGAAGGGTAAAATCCCAACAGCTTCTTACTTATTCTATTCTAAGGTTTTTAGCCCCCTTCTTATAATTATAGAGTAAAGATGCAGACCTCAACTGCAAATATTTTGCAGTACAAGAAAATCACCTAAAATAAATCACCTCTTTTAATCTTTAGGCTTTTAGAAGAATCGCTAACAAATCCATATCCAAATTTAATTTGGATTGTATAATAATAACTACAACGAGTATGACAATATTCAATTTCAGCCCCCATTTGTCGGAGTGCTTCTAATAAGTTGTAGACAGTTCTTTCACTTACAGAAAACTTGCGTGCTAATTCTTTAGGAGAGCCAGTGGATTTGCGGCGAATGAGTGCATCTAGTCGCTCCAGTTGCTGGAGTTGTTGGATTAACTTCATCATATCAATTATTTTGAGAACGTTTAGAAATTCTGTGGTGGGTCAAATCAGTTGATCGAATAATACGGTACAGTTTTCCACAACCCTGGAAATTAGGAAAGGCCAACTGATTTAACCTATTATCAAGAATTGTTGTAAAATATGCTACAGAATGCTATAGCCTGTCGTGATAATCTAGGTTGTTCGCATATCTCTCTATGGTGTTCAAGGCTGATTTGAATATCTTGAGCACTACACACAAAACCAACTAATTGCCAAAGTAGGACATTTAACTGTCCTAGAATATGCTGTGCTGCTAATAAAGCTGGTTGTTCTTTTACATTGTTATAAGGTATCTTTACGGCTACAGACTGAAGTCCTAACTTCCCTGCAGCTTCGCTAATGCCCTTGAGGCTTACTCCTTCTCTATCTATATAGGACAGCTCTCGCAAATATTGCAAAGTGTATGTTTTGCCATAGTGTTTGGCAATCATGCGAAGGCAACTCGGGCCACAATCCATTGCATCTAATTGTCGAAAGAGCGGAAATTTTTTCGTTTTTACCATTTCATTAAAGAGATAAACGCAATAATAATTTCATGTCTTTATGAAAGTGTATTTCATAAAGACATTGAATTACATTCCAGATGCTAATAATTCATATTAGCATAATTAAAACAAAATAAGGTGTTGTCATTTTAGAAATTAGAACGAGCGCTATGAAGTCGTTTTAATTTTAATGGACTAAAGTTAATAGCAATTACACATACATGCAAGTCATACTATTAATTTTTAACATTTTATCTAATTTCTTAACACTATGAATACGCTTATTTTTGTTATCTAAAAATTATGAAGTTTATATTCCATTCTGTTCATCATAGCAAACCTATGTAGCTATATCAGAGCTACAACTCACTACTCAAAATCGTGCTACACGATACATAGCCATATGGTTATTAAAAGTAAATAATAAGGAATAAAATGGGAGTATATATACAAAGAGTGAAAAACCATTAAAAAAAATTCTCACCAGTAATTTTCTTTTAAGAGTAAAAAATACGCTTATTTTGTCATATAAAGACATGAAAGGCAAATTTATCCCTATCCATTTAGGAACATGCCGTATTTTCAATCACTAAATTGATTTAGCTGCCAAATAAAACAGTAATTAACACTTGTATGATGAAACAATTAACCACATCTATTCTAACTATTTGCTTATTACTTGGCCTACTTCCAATTTCAGGCCTATTAGCACAACCTACAGATCCTGCTAGCGTTAATTGCGGCTCTGCCGATGCTATGCAGCATCTTTTCAATGCACATCCAGATCAATTAAAAGAATGGAAGGAATTTAACAAAAATGTTCATTATCCTTCTTCTAGAAATACAGGAAATTGTGATAAACATTATGTTATTCCTGTTGTATTTCATGTTTTCCATAATGGAGGGAGCAGTAGTGTTACTCCTGCTCAGGTGCAATCAGGACTCAACAAAGTCAATGAAGATTTTAATGCTCTAAATGGTGATTACAATACAGTTGACCCTGCTTTCCAAGACATTCGAGGCAGTTTGAATATCACTTTTGCTTTGGCAACTATTGATCCTGATGGCAACCCTACTACTGGCATTATGTATTATCCGGCGCAATCTGGGTTTGGAAATGGTTCAGGTTATGACGATGAAATTATCTCATATGCCTGGGATAATTACAAATACATGAATGTTTACATTATGCGCGATCTATATGATGATGGTGATCATCAAAACTCTGGTGTAGCCTGGTATCCTAGCACCTGGATGTCTGATAATAATCTGGCTCGTGTAGTATACAACGATTGGTATTTAGGCAATACTGGCACTTCTGTTGCAAGTGGAGAATTTCAATCTGTATTAACCCATGAGTTTGGCCACTGGCTTAATTTAGCTCATACTTTTGATCAAGGCTGTTCGGGCACTGGTGATGGTGTTTTAGACACTCCAACGACACAAGGAGAAGCCGGCTGTGGGCCAAATGCTATGAGCTGTGGGCATATCACCAATGGAGAAAACTATATGGACTATAATTCGAGCTGCTATAAAATGTACTCTCAGGGGCAAATTGATCGCATGGTGGCTGCACTGGAAGGACATTCTACACGCAGGCCTTTATGGCAATTGGAAAATCTGGAAGCTACAGGTACCATTCAGCACTATCAATACAACACTCCTATTGCAGACTTTGAAGCTTCTCAAATTTTTGTTAATGTGGGCCAGACTGTTTTTTTTACAGATCAATCCTGTGGCTTTCCAACTGAATGGGAGTGGACAATCAATGGTGGCGAACCTTCTAGCTCAAGCGATCAAAATCCGTCCAGCCAGTTTAACGAACCCGGTACTTATGAAGTAAGCTTAGTAGTATCTAATGCGAATGGTGAATCTGAAGTTTTCACGATCACTATTTATGTAGATGTTGATCCACTGGATTGTCAAACAGGCTATACCTTTGAAGAAGAAGAAACAGGTGCACTACCTATTAGCTGGACAAATATTAGCCTCGATGGCTTATACTGGGTAATTGAAGAAGATGTTTTCCACAATTACCAGGAAGTGGTTCCCTTTACTTCTAATGGCCATAGCAGCATCAAATCACTCTATTGCCCTGAAAACTGGATTGGTGATGGCCCTGTTGAAGTGATATTAAGTTCGCCTTCCCTGGATTTTTCAGATATGGAGGCTCCTACCTTGAGCTATTGGACATTAAGAGGCTGGGATAACCTGTGGCCTGAACCAAAGCCAGAGCATGAAATAGAGATACTTGCAGGTACATCCGCTTTTGGCCCATGGACGAATATAGGCACCGACCTCATTATGGAGAGTCAATTTCACGACTGGGTAGAAGTGACAAATATTGATTTATCAGCTTTTGCAGGGGAAGATGAAGTTTATGTCGCTTTTAGAAGTGATACCCATCACTACTATTGGCGAATAGATGACTTTTGTATACAGGATGCCTTTTCTACCAACACCAATGACCTGGATCAAATAACTGACTTCAAAGCATATCTGCATGATGATATTCTCAAAACGAATAGTTCGTCCTTTGATATATATAGTATCACTGGGCAGTCTATCCTAAATCATAAAGGAAGTACAGAAGTAGGAGTAGGTCATCTATCTAGTGGCTTATACTTCGTAGTAAATACAGATAAACGCACATTCAAACAGAATGTAAGGAAAGTATTTATACCTTAATAATTGATGATCACCAGCTTTATAGTTTCCAATTTAGAGAAACTATAAAGTTGGTGCTTCCACCTCTTCTTCAACCACCTCTTCTACTTCCAGGGTTCTTTTCATTTCATATCTCAGATAGCCATAAGTAACCGCAGCGGCTAGCAAATCGGCCGCAGGAAAAGAATACCAAATACCGTCCAGGCCAAAGAAATAAGGAAGAATAAGTACTAGTGGGATTAGGAAAAACCCTTGCTTAGTCAGCGTCAGGAAAAGAGCTGGAATAGCTTTTCCAATTGCCTGAAAATAGGCAGCTCCCACCAGTTGTACAGTGATGAGTGGAGTCATTAAAAAAACAAGCATTAGCGCACTGGGTGTACGGCTAAGCAATTCAGCATCGGTAGTAAAAATGCTTACGATCCAATCAGCGCCCAACATAATAAAAGAAAACAAGCCTATAGCAATGATAGTACCTGCTTTAATAGAAAAATTGATGGTATCCCTGACTCTTTTCCACTTTTTGGCTCCATAATTGTAGCCAGCAATAGGAAGAAAACCCTGAGTAATACCCAGCACGGGAAAATTGGCAAACATCATAATCCGATTGATAATCCCATAGATTGCGATAGCCATTTCATTACCATGTTCAAATAAGCTATTATTTAATACAATGGTTAGTAAGCTTATAGTCCCCTGTCGGGCTAAAGTCACTATGCCTATACTGAATATCTCTTTTACCAAAGGCCATTGTAGCAAGAAACTATAGCGGAAAAATCTCAATTCAGAACGCCCGGAGGAAAAAAACCAGGTGGTAAAGGCCGCACTCATATAGTAGGAAATTGTAGTAGCCCAGGCAGCTCCCTCCAAGCCCCAGTCCAGCCATACGATAAAAATAGGGTCCAGAACAAGATTGGCTAAAGCCGGTATCATCATTGACCACATGGCCATTTTAGGTTCTCCTTCCGCACGCATTACATTATTGCTCATCATGGCCCATGCCAACGCAGGTACTCCCAACAAAATGATATAAAAGTATTCTTTTGCAGGTGCCATAATATCCCCCTGAGCGCCAAACAAGCGAAGTATAGGTTCCTCCAGCAGCATCCCCATACCTCCTACGATCAAAACAATCAGGAAAGTAAGGCTCACCATATTGCCAAAGGTATAGCAAGCTTTCCTGTTATCATCTGCTCCCAGAGCACGGGAAATAATAGAACTACCCCCTACCCCAATAGCCATACCGATACTAGATATTAAAAATGTGATAGGCATTACAACCGTAATAGCTGCAATTCCCAAGGTACCGACAAATCGTCCGACAAAGATGGTATCTACAATAAAATAGATAGACATTACAAGTATACCTATAGAAGCAGGAATAGCCATCTTGGCTAATAATTGGTTAATTGGACGGGTACCTAATTCCTGGGAGTTATTCATAGTTCAATAGTAATAAAGAAATGGCTTCATCATTTTGGATGACTAAGGAGACATCAAACCCACATTACAAACACATTAGCTAATATAGAGTTTATATTCAAGGTAGAACCTTTGGCCTTTTACAAAAGGTATCACTTTATACGATATCAACCATTTTCCTATTATAGTTGTATTTTGGTTATGAAAACTATTGAGAAAAGCCCACAAATCCTGACTACCCTCCAGGCATTCGAAACTTTTGCTGGCATTCCTGAATCAGCCTTACAATGGCTGATTGATCTATCAGATTATAAGTTTTATGATACCGGAGAGGAGCTTTTTTATCCTAGTCAGAAAGTAGATCACATGCAAATCATTATGGATGGAAAGTATGTGGTTAAATTTGAGCAAAAAGGAAAAACCAGAGAAGTTGGGGTATGGGAAACCGGCTATATTACTGGTGTTTTGCCTTTTTCAAGGATGGTAGAAGCAAGAGCCTGTGGTACTGCTCTTCAACCAACCTACACACTGGAACTACACCGTAGGCATTTTACTGAAATGGTTAATGTTAGTTATGAATTAACACAAGCCTTAGTATCTGTCATGACGACTCGGGTTAGAGATTTTACCAGCCTGCAATTTCAGAATGAAAAACTAATGGCACTTGGTAAATTATCCGCAGGCCTGGCACATGAGCTCAACAACCCTGCATCCGCTATGGTGCGAAATGCTGAAGAATTGTACAAAAAAGTACATAACACTCCAGAAAAGTTTAAGGCTGTCATTACGATGCGTATCACCCCCGAACAAACAGACCAGGTGAATGCTATCCTTTTTTCAAAAATCTCTAACTATGGCCAACAAGATTTATCTCTGTTGGAACGAGAAGAAAGAATAGATGATCTGACAGACTGGTTAGAAGATCAAGAGATGGAAGAAGTAGAGGATATTGCAGAAACCTTTACCGATTTCGATTTTACAGAAGAAGACCTGGAAGAGATTCACGAAATTGTCCAGGGAGAAAATGTACCACTCATTATGGGATGGCTAGAGAGCACCTTAAGCCTCGAAAAGCTTGTCGGAGAAATCCAGGAAGCATCGGGCAGAATTTCCAGTTTGGTCCGCTCTATCAAAGACTATTCTCATATGGATAAAGGAGTAAGCAGAGAGCAAGTTAATATACACGATGGTATTCGCTCTACTGTGATCATGCTAAAGCACAAGCTGAAAAAGAAGAATATTGCATTAAATAAAGAATTTCATGAAGCACTTCCTCCTGTACTGGGGTATGCAGGCGAACTCAATCAAGTATGGACCAATCTGATTGTTAATGCCATTGATGCACTGGATGTAGGAGGCTCACTTACTATTAAAACATACCCAGACAGGCAATATGTTTGTGTAGATATTACCGATAATGGACATGGCATACCTGAAGATATACAAACCCGTGTTTTTGAACCTTTTTTCACTACTAAAGCAATGGGGGAAGGTACAGGAATGGGGCTCGACATAGTAAAGAAAATCATGGTACGACACAATGCAGAAATAGACGTAAAATCAGAACCTGGAAAAACGACTTTTAGTCTTTGTTTTCCCGCATCCAATGAGTAACAATTATCATCCTAATCATTCATTATCAATATGGCAGAAGATAGAAAACCTATTATATTATCCGTTGACGACGACGCTCAGGTACTTAGCTCATTGAAGCGTGACCTGAGATCAAAATATAAAAAAGAGTATCGGATCATAAGCACCGTATCAGCACAAGAAGCGCTTGCTTCGCTACCAGAATTAAAGAAAAAAGGAGAAGAAGTTGCCTTATTTATTTCAGATCAACGCATGCCGGAAATGCCGGGAGTAGATTTTCTGGAAGTAGCCAAGACAAGCTATCCGAATGCCAAACGTGTCCTTTTAACTGCTTATTCAGATACCGATGCTGCTATAAAAGCTATCAATGATGTACAGCTAGATTATTATCTGATGAAACCCTGGGACCCTCCATCCGAAAAGTTATTCCCTGTATTGAATGACTTGTTGGATGAATGGTGGGTAGATTATCGTCCTAGCTTTCGCGGAATTAAATTGGTGGGATATCAATATTCTCCAAAATCACATGCTCTGAAAGATTTTTTGTCTGGCAATCTACTCCCCTATCAATGGTTGGATATAGAAAATAATACAGAGGCACAGGACTTATTGGATTTATATCAAATAGATCGAAAAAATCTTCCTGCTATCTTTTTTGAAGAAGGAGAACCTATTGCTGATCCTTCTATTAGTGAGGTAGCTGCAAGAGTTGGTTTGCAACCTACTGCCAAGTCTGACCTTTACGATGTCACCATCATAGGTGCTGGCCCCGCCGGCCTGGCTGCAGCCGTTTATGGTGGTTCGGAAGGGCTGAAAACATTGCTTATTGAAAAGCGAGCGCCCGGTGGCCAAGCTGGTACCAGTTCTAGAATAGAAAATTACCTGGGTTTCCCTAAAGGCTTAAGTGGATCGGAGCTAACAAGGCGTGCAGTAGCACAGGCTACCCGCTTTGGCATTGAGTTGCTTTCGCCACAGGAAGTAGTCGGGATTGATGTAGAAGGACAGTACAAGAAACTTCAATTAGCTGATGGTAGTAGCATCAATACCAAAGCTATTATCGTCACTACAGGTGTAGATTATCGAAAATTACCGGCAAAGGGAATAGGGGATTTCACTGGCGCAGGCATCTATTATGGGGCGGCCATGACAGAAGCCAATTCCTGTCGCAATAAAAATGTGTTTATTGTCGGGGGTGGCAACTCAGCAGGACAGGGAGCAGTTTACCTTTCACAATTTGCGAAAAAGGTGACTATTCTTGTCCGAAAAAAAGATTTGGTTGCTTCTATGTCATCGTATTTGATTGATCAGATTGATGCAATTGACAATATTGAAGTGATGGGATATCGTCAGGTATTAGAAGCATCTGGTGATGGACATCTTCAAAAACTGTGTATTCAAAATATGGAAACACAGGAGTCATATGAAGAACAGGCAGATGCTCTTTTCATTTTTATTGGTGCTCGTCCTTATACCGACTGGGTAGGAGAAAGAGTTCTGAGAAATGATAGAGGGTATATCAAAACGGGCAAGGATCTTTCAAATGATGAACGTTTCCCTAAAGTGTGGAAATACGAAAGAGAGCCATTCCTACTAGAGACCTGCCAACCCGGTATCTTTGCTGCGGGAGATGTCCGATCAGGCGCAATGAACAGAGTAGCATCTGCAGTAGGAGAAGGAGCCATGGCCATTAAGTTTGTACACGAATACCTGACCGAAGTATAGCTACCAAAGCAACGTCAACTTCTAACAGGTGTCTCTTATAAAGATTATTATTCTTTGACAACCAATTAAATCTATAATCATGAAGAAGTTACCCTTCCTATTTATGGCATTCTGCCTTTTAGCATCTTTCCATTTGATGGCTCAAAGCGGAAGCAACAACCTTAGCAACCTGACTGGCTTTACGTCTATAGGCTTGGGCATGCCTATTATGGTACATGTTACTCAAGGCGACTACAAAGTAGAAGTAAGTGGCATTTCAGATATTGATAGTAAGATGAAAATTGAGGTAAAAGACAAAACGCTTCGAATCAACTCTAGCAAAAAATACAAAAATAAGAACTGGAGCAATAAAGATAAGATCGTTGTTCGTGTACAAATGCCTACTATCAAAGGGCTATCTGTAGCGGGTTCAGGTGATATTTCTGTAGATGATCGTTTTGAAGGCTTAGGAGATCTCGATATTTCTATAGGTGGGTCAGGCGATGTACGCATGCAAGGTTCTGCTAAAATGGTAGCAATCAGCGTAGCAGGTAGTGGCGATGTAGATGCTGGTGATTTAAAATCTGCCGGATGCGAAATTAGCATTGCTGGAAGCGGTGATGTAGTCGTTGGCGAATCAAAATCATTGGAGATTTCTATCGCGGGTAGTGGTGATGTAAGTTATAAAGGAGAGCCACAAATCAAAAAAAGCATTGCCGGAAGTGGTGATGTAAATCGAATCTAATAACAATAATCATCTGGACTCTATACATCTAGGGTCCAGATGTTACTATTTATGCAAATATCTAAAACGATCTTCCCTTCCTACTCTATTGGAGATTTCATCAACCAACCACTTAATCCTACCAACTTTGAGATTCTCCTATTTGATGAAATGGAAGAACCTGAGGTTGATGATGTGCATAAACATACCTTCTATGAAATTCTTTGGGTAGATAAGGGACATAGCCAGCAAACCATAGATTATCAATCTTACGAATTAGGACCCAGCAGTTTATTTTTTATTTCTCCTGGCCAGGTACACGAATTTGAAGCCTGGCAGCCTTTAATAGGAGGAACCATCCTCTTTACTTCAGATTTTTTTCTACTCAACCAAAGCAATCAAGATACACTCTTTGAGTTAAGCTTTCTAGACAATACTTATGCTCATCCTAGACTTGATCTAAATCCTAAGTCCTTTCAGGAAATTAGACATATCATACAATTACTCATCAACGAAAAAAAACGGATAGATTATCGAACTGATATTTTGAGGACGCTACTTCAGTTATTGGCACTACAAATACAGCGCAACTTGGATCAACAACAAGGTACTCATTTACATAAAGCTTCTCTACTTATTTACAAACAGTTTAAGGTACTATTAGAAGAACATTATACTGGTGAATATACGGTTGAAGATTATGCAAAGTTGCTCTGCATTACCCAGCATCACCTCAACAGGTCTTCAAAAAATATCACGGGAAAAACAGCCTCTGCAATTATTCGCGACCGAAAAATATTGGAAGCTAAAAGACTACTTACTTTTACGGATGCCAGCATCAGCCAGATTACAGCAGCATTAAATTATTACGATAGCAGTTACTTTGCCAAGTTATTCAAAAAAGAAATAGGCGTATCTCCGAAAAGCTTCAGAGCATCGATGTCCGAAAAATACCGAAACAAGTAAAATTGGTCATAACCTCTCCCTCCCTGTTTGTGCCATCTTTGCAAATAAAAAACAATGATTACAAACAAGAGAATTTGGTTCATTACTGGTATTTCCAGTGGATTAGGAAAAGCTTTAGCAGAAAACGTAATATGGGAAGGTGATTATGTAATTGGTACTTTCCGAAAAGAAAAACAAGTAAATGATTTTAATGATAAATACCAAGGACAAGCTACTGCCATCCTGCTAGATGTAACAGACACTCTTGCCATTGATAAGCAATTACAATTTGTCAAGCAGGAATTCGGGAGAATTGATGTTTTGGTTAATAATGCCGGTTATGGCCTGGCTGGTGCTATAGAAGAGACTAGCATGAAAACGGTAAGAGCCCTATTTGAAGTCAATTTTTTTGGTGCCCTATACCTGACTCAATCAGTACTTCCTATGATGCGCGTACAAAAAGCAGGCCATATTATACAAATATCTTCCCATAGTGGCTTCAAGAGTTTTCCTGGATTCGGCATTTACAGTGCTAGTAAATTTGCTCTTGAAGGTTTCAGTGAATCTTTATATACTGAAGTGGCTCCCCTTGGTATCAAAGTTACAATAGTAGAGCCGGGGCCATTCCGCACACGTTTTGCTGCCAACGGTTTTGTACTTGCAGATAAAATAATCGAAGACTATCAAGAGACATCAGGTATTTTTCGTCAAAAAATAAAAGCGGTTGATGGGAAGCAGGAAGGTGACCCTGAAAAAGCAGCTACCGCTATTATTCAAATTAGCCGGGAAAAACAGCCGCCTCTCCGCTTACCACTTGGCAGAATTGCAGTAGGAACATTATCTAGTAAACTGGAAAGTGTACAAAGAGAATTAGAAACATATCGAGCGTTGGCAGAAAGTGTAGTATTCAATTCCTAGCCACATATAATGTATAGAATATCAACCTACTGGAACTTTTCAGTACTTCGTGCAGTTCTATTAAAGAATGTAGCTGAGAACCACAGCTCATCTAACATCTATTTGCCTCTATTCAATGGAGTGAATCTCCCCTATTAACAACACTTTTAAGAGCATGCTTTAGGTAAAGCATTCATAGGATTTTAGGATTAAAGCCATCTAGTTTTTTGATTATTAATGATGCTATCCCTCTTTCCGGTTCTCAGTTTATTTTTTTACGCAAAACTATAGGGTTATAATGCGGGCATTAAAAATAACGCAAACAATAACACGTAGAGATGAAAAATCTCTAGAAAAGTATCTAACAGAAATTTCCAGATACGATGTTCTTACTCCAGAGGAAGAATTAGACTTATTTCAAAGATCGCGAGAAGGAGACAAACGCGCATTCGAAAAGTTGGTAAATCACAATTTGCGTTTTGTAGTCTCTGTAGCAAAGCAATATCAGGTACCTGGCTTATGGTTAGGCGATTTAATCAATGAAGGGAACATAGGATTAATAAAAGCTGCCCGGAAATTTGATGAAACGAAAGGGTTTAAATTCATTTCCTATGCTGTATGGTGGATACGACAATCCATTTTGCAGGCACTCAATGAGAAATCTCGCAAAATACGTTTACCACTTAATTTGCAGGGTATTACCAGGCAAGTGATGAATAAGCGATCTGAGCTACTCCAGGCTCAAGAAAGAGAACCATCCGTTGCTGAACTAGCAGAAGCTACTGGTTTAAGTCAGGAGGCTGTAAAACGAAGTATAGAAACTTATAAATCGTGTACTTCATTGGATGCCCCAATTGCTGAAGATGGAGATCACTCACTTAGCAGCCTGCTGGAAGATGATAAAATAGTTAAACCTGACTATGAAATTTCAGTAGTTGAATCACAGCAACAGGAAGTGCGAGACATGCTACGTACTCTTACTCCCCGACAAGCGGCTGTGCTGGAAATGTATTTCGGAATTGGCCGCAAACATCCACTATCGCTTAGTGACATAGGTGATCAAATAGGAGTAAGTCGTGAAAGAGTACGCCAAATAAAAGATAAAGGTATCCGCAAACTACGCACACAATCTAGAGATTTAACACCTACTTTTCTTCCAAATTAATTTGGAGTATTAAATGGTATTGCGTGTGATTTCAACAGTCGTAATGACTTTAGCTGCCAATAAGTTTTTTTATTCGACCGCTAAATAAAATCCAAAAGTTATCATATCCTTTTGGGCGAAAGCGCCAATGCATTTCGGTGGGTGGGGTCCACGAATTACTCGGATTACACAAATCTTCAGGAATTTCGTGCAATAAGAGTAATTCGTGGACCTTTTTTAATCGTTATTCTTGGAATATTTTCCTCTTTAAAATGTTGAGATACGCTCCTCCGTTTCTCCTGCTTTAACTGTGATCTCAAAGGCTGTTTCCTGCCCTTTATATTTGCCCAGGCACTTCAGGCTTACTTTATAAGTGCCTGGAGTCAGGATAAACTGCTTAGGATTATTAGCTGCAGAGGTATAAGTGCGATTGCTTGCTACCACTTCATTTGTTTTAGCATCTTTAATTTTGACAATAGCATCTATCAATTCCGTAGAACTTTTTGCTCCAATTAAAGCGATACCACTTTCAAAACGATGCTCCTGACGATTTTCTGCCGCCGCTTTAATTACTACATTTTCTAATTTAGTGTTATTGCCCAGGCCTTTCAATTTTAGAGCGTCTATTGAAACATCATAGATACCAGGATTTAATTCAAAAACCTTTGTACGGCCATATGTACGGCCAGTAGCAACTATTTTATCAGTCCCGTTTCTGTAAATCCTGACAGATGCATCACAACCTTCTCCATTATTGAGCGTACTTAAAGACAATTTTCCCGCATCAAAACTTACCGTTTGGTGAGTAATTTCATCTTTATTACTTTGAACATCTGCCAGCTTTATACTTTCTATATCCGTACCTTCCAGTGGTTGTACTTCTAAGTGGTACATACCGGAAGGAATATAGAAAAAAGCGGTGTCTCTATAAGTACGAGCTGCAATATTTAAGGGGCTTCCTTCTTTAGAAAAAACTTTAACATAGGCATCTATTCCTTCTCCATTCTTTGTTGCATAGACACTATAGTTAGGAGCAGGCTGATCAACTGTAGCTTGTGTAGCTTCATTGAGCACATCACTTAAAGCAGTAGCATCCGATGCGTCATAATACTGGCCATCACCAGTTTTTGCCGCACATTCCAAATTTTTCGTCTCGCCTTCTTTTAATCCAAAACCTACTATATGCATTTTAAAATCTATACCTTCTGCTTTAGCCTTGCGGACGACTTCACAAAGATCACCATCACAAGATTCTATCCCATCTGTTATCAAGATAATAGTCGCCTTGATATTCTTTTCTCTAAGTTGATCTATTGCAAGAGTTGCAGAATAAGCCAGGGGAGTCTTTCCTAAAGGTTTAATGTCTTTAAGTGCATTGGTAATGGCATCTTTACTTTTATTTTCCAACTGAAGCATTAATTCCACATCCCGACAATCTCCTTTTCTTCGATGCCCGTAGGTAACAAGCCCTAACCCTTGCGTTTCAGGCAATGGTTCTATAGATGCTGCGAGTACATCTCTGGCAATGTCTATTTTATATTCGGCTTCCAATTCGCCCCACATGGAGCCACTGGCATCAAAAATGAAAAGGATAGGGGATTGAGCAGTAAGATAAAAACTACTCAGACTAAGAAAACATAGAAGTAGCGTTCTCATAATCGGCTTTGTTTAAGTTTTGGGAGTCAATGAAGTTGTTTGAAATTTTCTGCTGAAGGCAAGAAAGTGGTAATTTTTCCCAATTATCCCGATAGTTATCAAGATTTTTGAGCCGCATAACAGTGCTACTCGATTATAAAAACGAAAAGTGAGGTAAAAGGCACTTTTAATAGACCAATGAGAACCACGAAGTAGCCGCAAAGCGAAACTTTAAACAACTTCAATCATATATTTGATCAATACCCATTAAAGGTATCAAAAATATCAGACTATATTGATTATAGAGATGAGTAATAATAACGCTATGAAGCAAAAATTCACTATCTTAGCATCAAAGAGAAAAAAGAATTATAATCCCCGCTTCTAACTAATTCCCCAAAGCACCATAACTCCATCATTTAATTTATCCAGCCATAGCAACAGTGTTGGATCAAGATGGTAATTTGGAGTATGGTACTCCAATCTGGAGATACGGGATATGAGATACGAAGCGGATAATCCTGAAAACTAGACTTCGATGAGAAAGGTTATCTTTCTGCTGCTTGCCTGCAGCTATTTTGCTTTTGTGCATGCACAACCTACCAATGATTTTTGCATTAATCCTATTAACGTAGAATTGGAAATGCCCGCTAGCTGCCCTGCTTCTAGTATTGTTTCTGATACTATTCACCTCAACAATATAAATGCTACTGCCAGTAATCCTTTTCCTGAATTAACTGCATGTAGTGGCGGAGGCCTGGAAGCAGGTGCTGATGTCTGGCTACAGTTTACAGCCCTGGGCAACTCTATGAAATTTGAAGTGAGAGGAGATTTAGACTTTCCCCAGCTTGCCCTTTTTCAGGGAAATAGCTGTTCTTCTTTATATCCAATTACCTGCGCTTCTGGCAATGGTAGCCTGGAGTTAATTGCCAGTTTGGATCGTAACCAAAGCTATTACTTAATGGTTTCTGGCCAAGGACACGAAGATCAAGGCAACTTCGAGTTGGTGATTACCTCTACCAATTTCTGTAATCCCTGTGTATTAGATCGCAGAGGTTTTTTCTCTGCCACTCCTGCACCAGTAAACGGTACTTATCCTGGCGGACAAACAGTCGAAATGTGTTATACAGTTGATCGTTGGAATGCAGGTGCCAGCGGAGAGTACCTCCACGCGCTCGAACTTGATTTTGGTGATGGATGGGATGCTTCTTCTTTTGTACCTATGCCTCCTGCTTCTTGTTCTGATAATGGCAATTGGGCATGGTATGACAATTGGACCAGTATTTCTTCCAATCAGCAATTTGGGCCAGGCTTTGCCTATGATGCCAATGATTTTGGTTTCTTAGATGATAATCCTGGTAATAATCGGGGAATGGGAGGTAATTTATGCAGCAATATTGGTATTACTTCTGATCCATTACAGTTTTGCTGGACAATTACAACTCAAGATTGTCCTGAAGATAGCTATGGATATTTTGATGCCCTGAATGTCACCTCTCGTATGTTAGGAGATGGGCTATCAGGATCCTGGGGACAAACTCAGTGTTATATTCCTTCTGGAGATATATTCTTATCGAACATATACTGCCCAGATCCGGTCGTTCCGGAAATTACAGTGCAAGATGCTAGTTGCTATGGTGACTGTGATGGTATTATTTATGCTAGTAGTACAGGACAAGGACCGTGGGATTATACCTTATCAGACACTGATGGTACAGTAATATATAGTAGCTCCAATAATACTGATCCAGATACCATTTCGGGTTTATGTGTTGGTGATTATACCATCACAATTGCCGATCAGTCAAGTGGAGAGGTACGCACCGAAAACGTAAGTATTACCGCAGGAGAAGCTCCTACAGCTACCGCTTCTTATGATCTTCCTTGCTATAATGGAGAACCTATACAACTCAATGGTATTTCCTCTCCTGCAGCCGGTGCTACTTATGAATGGTTTGGCCCCAATGACTTTTATTCCACCAGTCAAAATCCACTAGCATTATATCCTGGCACGTATGTACTCATTACTACAGTAGATGGTTGTTCATCTGAACCCTTCGTATTAGAAGTCCCTCCTATTGATATCCCTGTAGTTAGCATAGGCCCTGATACCATTATTACCTGCCCGGATCAGCCATTAACGATTACAGCTACAGGTACAGCTACCAACTTCACCTGGTTTTTACAAGGTGGGAATAATGCTATAGGTACAGGCCCGTCTATTACTGTGACTCCAGAAGATGGCGCGATCTATCAGGTTAATGGCACTAATGATCAAGGCTGTGCTGGCTCTGATTACGTATATATAAAAGTACCCTTCCAACCATCTGTCACAACAGATGTACAAGGGCTTATATGCCCATTTACGGAAGTAAACATTACCGCATCTGGTGGCAATGAATACAATTGGAGCACTGGCGAAACAACTCCTTCTATAACGGTGGCGCCTGAATATACCAGCCTTTATCACGTAACCATCACAGGCAATATTTGTACACAGGTTCTCACTGTGAACATCCCTGTTTCAAACTCTCCTTCCTTATTTATCAGCCCTGATGTGAATATTTGCCAGGGAGAATCTGCCAGTCTTTTTGCAGGCGGTGGCGAATCTGTATTATGGAGTACAGGCGAAACAACACCTTCGATTACGGTTACCCCAGATATAACAACTACCTATACCGCTGAAATAACTGATGACAATGGATGTATACACGAAAAAGAAGTAACTGTAACTGTTTTTCCTAACCCTGACTTTACAATAGTACCAATCGATCCTGCCATTTGCGAAGGCGATAGTATCACATTGCTGGTATTAGAAGGCGGTAGCCCATATTGGGACACATTAGTCGCTCCAAATCAAACGACCTCTTATCCTATTCCGGGAGCAGAATTTTTTGGTTGCCAGGAACTAGGAACAATTACGGTTGAAGTATATCCAAGCCCAGCAATTGCTATCATTGGAGATGATTTAATTTGTGGTTCTGATAGTACGTTATTAATAGCTCAGGGAGATGGTACTTTCACATGGAGTACTGGCGAAACTGGCGATAGTATTTATATAACTCCCGCAGGTACCGACACTTATAGTGTCACTGCTACTACAGCCCAAGGATGTACCCAAACAGATAGTGTAACTGTTACTCAAGCCGACGCACCTGCAGCTCCAGTCATTAACTGTGAAGCTAGTTTGAGCCAGGTAAACTTTAGCTGGACATCTGATCCTTCATTGACTTATGGCCTTTCTCTTATTGAAGGCCCTCCAGGAGTACCGATTGGGTCTGGACTATATGTTGTAATGGGATTATCTCCTGAGCAAACTGTGACAGTAGAACTTACTGTAACAAATGCTGATGGTTGCTCTACGAGTGTAATAGCTAGCTGTACAACCTTAAGTTGTGAGGACCTGAGTCTCAGCTTATCGACTCCTGACGAATTATGTATAAATGATGATCCCGTTGCATTAGCAGCTAATGTAGATAATGCTTCTGCTGCTGGTATTGGTATTTGGTCTGGCCCAGGCATTGTTAGTGATCATTTCGATCCAGCCCTGGCAGGAGCAGGCCAGCACGAAATTATATATACCTATGTAGAAAATACTTGTGTTATTTCTGATACTGCTGTCATTAATGTAACACCTGTTCTAACAGAAGATATGGTTAATTGCGAAGCCAGTGGTAGTACAATCACCTTCAGTTGGCCATCGCTTCCTGTAGATACTGCATATGAAGTAATCGTACTTAGCGGTCAAAATGGCTCCTTTTTAAACGATACAACTTTTGTGGTTGATAGCCTGATGAACGGAGATACAGTAACCATTAATATTATAAGCCTTGGCAATGAAACCTGCGGAAGCACGGTTGCAGAAGCAAGCTGTTTCATTAACAATTGCCCTCCGCTAGAAATTGTACAAGATACCTTTGCCTGTGCAGGAAATCCTGTACAATTATGGGCAGATAGCATCAATTGGGATAATTTTACCTGGTCACCAGATGTCACACTTTCCTGTACTGATTGTGCCAGTCCAGTCGCCTATCCTCTTCAAACAACTACCTATACCCTTGTTGCAACCAATAGTTTTGGCTGCACAGATACAGCCAGTGTGACTGTTTATGTTGGAGAAATCCCTCCATCTTATATCCCTGATGAACCAATTACATTCTGTATTGGTGAACCCTTTGAAATATGTATGCCGGATGGAGATATTGAAATATGGATAGGCCCTAATGGTTTCGTTTCTACTGGTTCCTGCCTGAGTATCGATAATATGACAAGTGCTAATGAGGGTAATTATTATGCATTCTTAAGGATTGGTGATTGTCGTTTAGGTAAGTTCTTTAAGATGGAGGCAGCTTCTCCTATTGAGGTTACCAACTTTACAGAGTTTCAAACTGTCTGTGCAGATAGCACATTCATCCTCGGGGTCGATGCTACTAATGTAGAAAATTATTGGTGGGAACCCGCAGCATATCTAGAATGCCCTGATTGTGCTGAAACATATGGCAGTGTACCACAAACCGCTACTTTCACGCTTACAATGACCGATACTTATGGCTGTTCTGCCACAGAAGTAGCTACTGTGTTTGTAAATGATTGTTTGCCAGGTCCTGCGATCGATCAACCAGACAACGGCATATTAATGCATACTCCAGCAGTACATGTATATCCTAATCCAGCTGATCAGTTGATAAATCTTGTATTTGAGACCAGAGATTCTAAGCAAATTGAGATTTACAATGCTTCTGGGCAATTGGCGATTCAACAAGAAATAACAGATATAAGAACTTCTATTGATATTAGTATGCTGACTACTGGTGCTTATTTACTCCGCAGTATTACATCTACGGGTATCAATACGCAATGGATAGTAATTAGCAGATAAGAATTGGTTCAAATCTGCTCTTTTATAAAACCCCATCTATATAGTTTAGATGGGGTTTTATTTTTTTCATTCTTTTTTCAACTACTTCAAAGTACTGATTATCAAAACAGTGTGCTCTCCACTTCTATGAAAAAATAATATTTTTTAAAAAAACAGATAAGCTCAGGCAGCAGAAAACGACCTTCGTGGGTCTATTAACTGAACGACAAACACTATATCCCCCATTCCACAACACTTCACAATCACTTTGGGCATAGGCCTAAAAGTAGAATAGTAGCAACTATCATTTCCCCCCACTTAAATTTCAAACTGATTATATCGTTTTAACATTCGCAACTGAATGTGCGGTTTATCCTGTCACACTCGGTTCATTTTTTGGCGTGACAAGCCCCCGAGTTCGCGTCTCAAACTTGAATGAAAAAAGATTTGGGAATGAGAATAATGACAGCTCTTTTCCTGGGATTGCTTTGCTATAATATGTGGGGGCAGCCTGGAAATGATGAATGTATCAATGCAACAACACTTAATCTAAGCCAAGTAGCTTCTTGTCCTGCTGAGGATGTGGTAGAATCCACTTTTTTTGCAGACAACACTGATGCTACGGCTAGCAGCACTACCCTTCAGCTTGCAGCAGATTTTGGAAATGGATTAATGTTAAACGCTCCGGTGGCAGACGTGTGGTTTCAGTTTGTCCCCACTAGCAATCAGTTGGAAATAGAAATAGAAGGCGATATTCAAAACCCAGTACTTGCTATTTTTCAAGCAGATTACTGCGGCCTTAAAATACCGGTTGATTTTTCTCTTTCGGAAAATAGCGACGGTAAGTTACAGCGTACTTTAGGAGTAGTTCCCGGACAATTATATCTTATCATGGTAGCAGGTTCAGATATTAGCGACCAGGGATCGTTCTCCATGCGATTCACAGCATATA
This sequence comes from Chitinophagales bacterium, assembly GCA_022360175.1. Taxonomy (GTDB): domain Bacteria; phylum Bacteroidota; class Bacteroidia; order Chitinophagales; family Saprospiraceae; genus JAKSDI01. The sequence continues at coordinate 39,119 of JAKSDI010000146.1, read as the reverse complement.
ATGATTGTAATACTTGTGGAAGAAGATACGGATTATTAAAAGCAAATCCCGCCCCCGAGAATGGCACCTATCAGGCAGGACAAGAAATAGAATTTTGTTATACAATTACGTCCTGGGACCCTGGTTTTTCCCTTGAATGGCTTCACGGCCTGCAATTGGAATTTGGTGATGGTTGGGATACTAATACGCTTTCTTATTCATTGCCTGAAGCATGTACTCCTGGAAATTGGAATTGGTATGACAATTGGGAAAGTTGCAATACTAATAACAGCTTCGGCCCAGGCTTTGCCTTTGATGCAGAACAAGGCTTATTATGTCCTGGTGCTAGTGCATATGACAACATCCCTGGTAATAATTTTGGTGATGGCCCATGCGGTTCACTAGAAGCAGCTCCATTACCACTGGAGTTTTGCTGGACGCTAAAAGTGAAGGATAATTTCTCATCACCACAAGAGAGAAATTTGAATATTGTCACTACGCTATTAGGTGACGGATACTCTGGATCATGGATGCAGTATAGTTGTGAAAATGAATCTCAAACAACTTTCTTTGCTACCGCCACTCCTGCTATGGCCTTATTACCAGAACTAACAGTAGAATCACCTTCCTGTGAGAGCAATTGCAATGGGCAGCTAATGATAGACGGGCAAGGTAATAATACCTGGCAATATGAATTATATGATGCCGCTGGTAACATGGTGTATTCTACACCTGCTTTTACTGGCTCACAAATAGTAAATGGCCTTTGTGCTGGCGATTATGAATTTAAACTTACACAATCCAATAGCAACATTAGCCAGAGTGTAGCCATTAACATCCCTGCAATGAATTTGCCGGCGGTGCAAGTCGGCTACATTCCGGCATGTAATGAAGGAGATGCGTTCCAACTAGTTGCAGGACTAAGTTCAACTGCTAGTAATATATCTTACTCCTGGTCTGGTCCTGGTAATTTTAGCTCAAACAATAGCAGTCCACTTGCAGATGTGCATGGGGCTTATACCTTACAGGTGATAATAGATGGTTGTGAAGCTCCTGAGAAAACTATAATTACCCAACCACTTCGTGCTCCTATCACTTGCGAATCAGATGCGGATGCCATCACTTTTAGCTGGGAAAGCCTTCCTCAGGATACAGCCTATGAAGTAATCGTCTTAACAGGGCAAATGGGTAATATGATTTCCAATAACAGCTTCCGTGTTGAAGGACTTGATCAGGAAGAAGTAGTAGAAATAGAACTAATGGCAAGAGGGACTGGTTTTTGTGCACTTAGCGTTCAGGAAGCCAATTGTCAAACCTTAGCATGTGATCCTCCAGTTCTTTCAGAGTACGCTGTAATATGTGCTGGTGGAGTCGCTGAACTAGAAATTGATGCTACTGATTTAGCAAGTATAAATTGGGGTCCAGCTGCTAGCCTTTCATGCACAGATTGCCCAACTCCCTTGGCAACTCCACTCAATACTACAACCTATGAGGTAACTACGGTTTCTAATAATGGCTGTTCAGTAACTCAGTCGGTTACTGTTTATGTCAATAGCCTTCCAGAAAGTGTATTACCTAATGAACCGGTAACATACTGTGCGGGCTTGCCATTTGAGTTTTGCTTACCAGAAGAAAACCGCTATTTATGGATTAGTCCTATTGGTTTTATCCAGTCGGGCAATTGCATAAGCTTCCCTTACACTAATGGAAGCATAGCAGGCGAATATTTAATCAGAGTCCGACTACCTAATGGTTGCCAATTTTACGAAATATTAACGCTAGAACCCGATCCTGCGTGTAGCATAGGGCTCTCTAACCCAACCCCTGTAATACCATTTAATGGAAATGATTTTGATGATCGTGCTCCTTCATCCCTAAGCGTATTCCCTAATCCTACTAATGGATTCATTCATATCAATATGCACAATACAGATTCCGATATGAAAAAACTCACTCTGTACAACCTTACAGGAAGCCCTGTAATGGAATTGCAATCTACCCAATCACGTTTGAAATTAAATCTGTCTTCTTTGGAAGCAGGAAGTTATGTATTACATATTGTTGGTGCCAATGGGCATTGGCAGGAAAAAATAGTGGTATCCCATTAATTATCTTCTTTGACACAGAAAATGACCATATATTTTTCCCAATTTAATACTCTTTTCTTTTCTGGGCTTTAGACCCACTAGTTTGCAGCTACTCCCTATGCTGTAAAAACTAACTTCTCTTCGTGATTACAAGGCTCAGCACCTTCCCAGTGCTGAGCCATTTTTATAATTGATCAAATGACAGTTGCCGGAGCCATAAAAAAGAGATAGTTTTAAAATCATTTTGGACGAGTAAATTAGAAATGGTTAAATATTTTGAAATCAACGAGAAAGAAGCTGAAAAACTTATCTCCTCCCCATTAGCTCCGCGGCAAAAAGCTTACCATGAAATTATGTGGCTACAAAAAGGAATAGCTGACTTCATGATAGATGGTGATGTTTTTCATCTTCGGTCTAATACCTTTTTTGTTTTACCAAGGGAAAGGTATCATCAATTTTTACCTCATGAAATAGTACAAGGGCAGGTTATCCGGTTTTCTGAAGATTTTCTGGACGATTTTCCGCGCCTACTCTTCAGTAAATTCAATTATATCTCTGAGGTGAAGGTAGAAGGAACCGATGAAAAAGCTTTTGAATTGCTTTACCAGCTCTTCAAAATGGAGTACTTCTCCAACTCTAAAAATCTACATGTCCTTACCAACTTGCTTAAAACAATCATTTATAAATTAGATAACGTCAAGCAACAACAGTTTCCCGATTGCCAGGCATGCCACTACTCTGTTGACCTATTTGATCAGTTTCAGTTACTACTCGACAAACATATTATCCATCAACGCAGAGTCAGTTTTTATGCCGATTTATTGAATATAACCCCTAGAAAGCTTGGTGAAACGATTAAATCTCTTTTGAATGATACTACCGAAGGCGTCATTTCACAACGATTGCTAATAGAGGCAAAAAGACAACTTACCTACACTAACAAATCAGTTACAGAAATAGCATACAGCCTTGATTTCCAAGACAATTCGTATTTCACGAAATTCTTCAAAAAATTAACTAATACCACACCTAAAGAATTTCGAAAAAGAAGCAATCTTGCAAAATAGTACCATTTTTACTCAAAATTGCACCACATCAACAGTGCAATAAACCACACCTTTGTATTGAATTTATAACGTGAAGTGATTTAAACAAAATGAAATCATGAAGAGAAATTTTGATTTAGGGCTACTCATCTTAAGAGTTTCAGTAGCAGGTTTGATGTTGTTTCATGGAATTGCTAAAATAAGTGGTGGTTTAGGTTTTATCTCAGGAATGCTAGAAAGTAAAGGCTTGCCTGGTTTTTTTGCCACAGGAGTATACATAGGCGAGATTATTGCACCTCTGGCAATATTGGTAGGCTTCAGAACAAGAATTGCATCCACCATATATGTCATTAACTGCCTTGTAGCAATCTTGCTAGTGCATAGTAATGATGTCTTTACTTTAAATGAGCACGGTGGTTGGGCAGTAGAATTGCTAGGACTTTATTTATTCGGAGCTATAGCCTTATTCTTCACAGGAGCGGGGAAATATGCCATTTCAAATAGTAATACCTGGGATTAGAACACCCTATAAGAAATCACCCATTCATGCCATCAAGCTGTAAAAGATGTGGAAGTTAAATTGTTGAGCTGAATTTTTCGAAAGAACGCTCAACTAAAATGCTCACGCCCATTTTTGAGCAATCTTAAGTGCTGTTTCCAACATATGTGGTGCCCAATTTTCTACTTTCCAGTCAGATTGAGCCAGGCTTGAAGCTTCTAATTGTTGTTGAGCAGAAGAATAATCAGGTGCATTTTCGAGGATATAAGACAGCTCTACTTGCTGTTTGTGCAGGATTTGATCTTCTTCAGGAGAGGTCGAGACTTGAAGAGGAGATATAGGCAGGAAATCATTTGTAACAGGAGTAGATTTCGTGTAAGAAGCTACTATTTTTTCCATTTTCAGAAAATCCTGGCGGTACCGTTCGCGTTTAGGCTCATTTTCCAGTCCGGTACCAATTTGTTCGAGCGTAACGAATTTTAAATTAGGACAAAGAGGAATCGTTTTTTCCAGAAGCTTATATACTTCATCTGGTACTGCCTCATCATGCGTATCACGGCGTACTCGCTTTTGGGGTGTTAGGACAGAATCTTCCCAGCTACCTCCTGAGATATGAATTTCTCGCACTCTTTGTAGAGGATATAATGCTATGAGTTCTTCAAAACTTATTTCAAAATTGTACAGCTGGCAATAAAGATTATGAAGATCTAAAATGATAAAACCATTGATCGGTTCCAATAATTGATCCAGAAATATTCCTTGTGCCTTTACATCTTCTAAGGAATAGGAGAAAGCCAGATTTTCCAAACCTACCGGACATTCACAAGCCTGATAAATACGCTTTAGGCGATCCTGCCCTATCCGAAGCGTTTTTTCAGTTATTGGAATACTTAGTGGTGCTCCTGCATGAAAATTCTCGCCAGTCATAAAACCAAAATGCTCTGTAATATGCTGAAACTGAAAATCACGAGCAACTTCTTGTAATTGAGCTAACCACGCTTCTTGCTCTTCTCTCCAACGCCCGGAAAAGAGAGAAAAGAAGATACCATGCCCTATCAATCGTTTTTCTTTAGCATAAGCTTGTAACAGTTCGTAGAACCAAGCTGGTACTTGTGCTTTATTAAACAAAGCATCAAATGACCATTCAATGGCTTCTACTTTTTCCGTCTCAAACAAAGGCAGAGCTGCCAACAGGATGTTGGTATCTAAATTGCAAGCAATGGAGGCGTACATGAGAGGTCTTGATGTGGTGATGGTGTGATGTGGTAAAATAGATCTTGTCACTATATCACCACATCACTCTATCACTTTTAATTTATCCCATCCCGCAAGCAGGACAGTTATAATCTACTGTTTCATTGCCACAGGTGTTTTCTTTATTATCAACCTGATTGGCTTTTTCTTCTCCATTAGGGCTAATATCATTCGTGTTTTCTAATAGAGAACAAGAAGTAGTAGCACCTACAGCTAATCCGAGGGCAATTGCATGAATCAATGGCTTGGGTAACTTCATCTTTAGTAGTTTTAGTTCTATTAAATATACTAAATACTTCAATCATCCAGACGAAGTCATATGCCTTAAGGGTTGCCTCTCATTTATAATTTCATGATACGATATGTTTTATTAGCCGTTTCATGACTAAGCTTCAACCAATATACTCCTGCGGGAAGCATGCTCATATCGATCCTTTCTTCTCTAGAAACAGTAGGTTCCCATAATTGGGAGTATATCTGAGCCCCTACCCCATTGTAAAGAGATAAGTTAACTGCTTGCTGGAATTTCCCTTTATCGGCAATCACCAATAAATCAGTCACAGGATTAGGATATATTGATACCGCTAACTGAGCAGCCAAATCAGATACACTAGTCACTTCATCCAGAATCACTTCTTCTGTACTGACACAACCATTAGCATCTGTTACTATAATAGTATAGGTACCTGCTCCCAGGTTAGACAAATCTTCTTCATTAGAATAAAAAGCTCCATCCAACTGCCACTCTATTAAATAATCTTCTGTACCTCCGCTAATAGTAATAGCGATTGAGCCATCATTAGCACCACTACCTGGCATGACAACTTCATCAATTTGAATGAGCAAAGAATCCGGTTCTCCTATGACAAAAGAAGTGCTCACCTCACAGTTGACTGCATCTACAATTGTTAACTCATAAGTACCTGCCGCAAGCCCCTGATCAGGATCAGTACCAGCAGGAGCCCATATATACGTCAGAGGAGGAACTGCATTTATAAGACTGATATCAATAGTCCCATCTGAGCCACCTGCACAACTTACATCTGTAGTTTCTAGTTCAAGTATCTCAAGAGGTGGTGCTATTGATACAAAGAATGAATCTATACTCGTACATCCGCTTAAAAGATTTGTTATGCTCACTTCATAAATCCCGGCTTCACTGATAAATGCGGAATCAATACTGATTTGCCCAATGGCTTGCCCCATAGAGCCAGACCAATTGACATCACAGCTATCACATCCACTTATATCTATGCTGACTAATAGCGTGCTATCTCCACAATTCAATTCATATTCATCACCATCAATAAATGTGAAGGAAGGTGTCTCAAAGTTTTGTGGTATTTCTATTGCGATTGAAGCGGTACAACCATTAGCATCCGTAACCGTTACGCTAGGTGTATTTGTTGGAGCATCATTTTCTGGCCCCATGGTACCATCACTCCAGGTGTAAGTATAATCCGGAGTACCTCCCATTGCCTCAACGCTTACAAAACCATCTTCGTCATAACAGGAAAGAGGAATCATTTCCACTACATTCAGCGTAAGCGAATCCGGTTCGAGAATACTAATATCACTAATAGTGTTACAACCATCTGCGCCAGTAATCGTCACCGCATAAGTGCCTGCTGATAAATTCAGACCATCTTCTCCATTTGGCCATTCGATATCATAAGGAGGAACACCTCCTGAAATTTCAAAGCTAGCAGAACCATCAGAAACACCAAAGCAACTTACATTTTCAATCGTTTCACTTACCACAATTTCATCAGGTTGTTCTACTACGATATCATCTACTATCATACTACACCCATTTGCATCCATGATTAATACAGCATAAGTGCCTGCAGGGAGCATGGTATCACTACTTCCTCCTATCCAAAAGACTTCATATGGAGGAGTGCCACCTGAAACCTGTACGTCTATTGCCCCATCACTCGCTCCAAAGCAACTCACATGCTGAACATTTATATCAATCTGGAATGGAGTAGGCTGTGATATATCAAAAGAGGCTGTTGCGGTACAGTCATTAGCATCTGTCACCGTAACCGTATAATTTCCTGAGCTGAGAGAATCTGGCTCTCCGTCATGTGACCAAACACTCGTATACGGACCTGTACCCCCTGTAATGGTCAAATCGATTGCCCCATCCATTCCTTCAAAACAACTAACATTTTGAGTACTCCCCATAATTTCGATAGCATCAGGCTGAGTAATCGTTATATCTACTTCATGGGAGCAGTTGTTAGCATCTGTTATTGTTACTATATAATTGCCAGCAGCCAAATCAGTTCCATTTTCATCGTTTGGCCATTGTTCCATATAAGGAGGAGTACCTCCTGATACGCTAATACTAGCGGTTCCATCATCACCTCCAAAACAGCTAACAGCAGTCAGTTCTACATTACTCTCTAAAATATCAGGTTGTGTAATATTCGTACTGGCAGTCACCGAGCAATTATTACTATCTGTTACAGTTACGCTGTATAAGCCTGCAGATAGGCCAGATATACTCGCTTCCGAATCTCCATTAGACCAGTTAATAACAAGAGGAGGGATGGCATTCTCCAGGTTTACAGTAGCCGTACCATCTGCCGACTCAAAGCAACTTAGATTGGTAGAAGTAATAGTTGCTGTTAAATCACTGCAATCAAAACTACTTACTATAACAGATTCTATAGCTATACAATCATTAGCATCTGTTACGGTCACAGTATAGGTACCAGGCATCAAGCCGCTAATCATAGCTGTAGTTTCATTATTGCTCCACAAGTATGAATAAGGAGGCGTTCCTCCTGTGGGCCCAGCCATTGCTGTTCCATCATTTGCATTAGCACCACTCTCTCCGGATGCTGTAGCATTAGCTATTAACAAATCGGGCTCCGTAATGCTAAAGGAAGCTACATCTGTACAATTATCTGCATCTGTAACCGTAACCGTATAATTTCCAGCAGCTAGTCCCGTTTCTGTCATTTCTGTCCCCCCTGAAGACCAGGCATAAGTATAAGGCGCCATACCATCCGTAACAGAGATTGTGGCAGAGCCATTATCTTCACCATGACAATCCAGGGAAATCACTTCTGTTATAGTAGCTGCCGGAGGAGGTGTTTCTGTAATTATAATCTCATCAGAGCTGGAACAAGTATTAGTCGTGTTAGTAGCTGTCAGTACATAGGTGCCGCTACTGTTAACAACAAGAGTCAACCCATCAGCACCGGATACTATCTGACCATTTGTAGTACTCCATTCATAGGTACAGTCGGCACAATCACTTACATTACCCGAAAGGGTGAGTTCTACTATATTACAATTGAGGGTATCATCAGCACCCGCATCTACTATCGGCAATACAGTATCTTCATTTACGAGTACGGTATCGGTAGATGCACAGCCATTAATGGTATCGGTAGCCAATAATATATAAGTACCACTACTATTGACAAGCGGGCTTAAGCTATCCGCACCAGATACTATCTGACCATCAGCAGTGCTCCATTCATAGGTACAATCGGGACAATCATTCACATTACCCGAAAGGGTGAGTTCTGTTATAGAGCAATTAAGCGTGCCATCAGTTCCTGCATCTACTACTGGCATTACGGTATCTTCGTTTATCAGCACTGTATCAGTAGCAACACAGCCACTAATAGTATCGGTAGCCATTAACACATAAGTACCACCACTATTGACAAGCGAACTCAAGCTATCCATACCGGATACTATCTGACCATCAGCAGTACTCCATTCGTAGGTGCAATCAGCACAATTGCTCGCACTACCAGAAAGAGTAACCTCTATTATGTTGCAGTTAAGGGTATCATCTGCACCGGCATCTACTATTGGTAATAAAACACCAGATATTAGCACGGTATCGGTAGAAGAACAACCACTCATACCATTGGTAGCCATCAATACATAGGTACCACTGCTGTTAACAGTAGGAGTCAATCCATCAGCGCCCGATACTATCTGACCATCCGTAGTATTCCATTCATAGATACAATCTGTACAAGTACTCACATTGCCTGAAAGAATAAGTTCTGTAATATTACAATTCAGCGTATCATCTGCACCTGCATCTACTATTGGTAATAAAGAATCATCACTTACGGTTACAGCATCTGTAGAAGAACAGCCATTATTTGGATTGGTAGCAGTTAGCGTATAAGTGCCCGCTGCATTCACTTCTGGTGTTAATGTATTACCTCCCTGAACAATATTTCCATTTGTTGTACTCCAGGCATAATCACAATTAGCACAATCGGTTACCGTTCCCATTAATACTATACTGGGAGTATTGCAGGTAATCGTGACATCCAGGCCAGCATCTACTGATGGCTCTGTGGTATCTTCAGGAACATTGATACTGGCTGTTTCTATACAAGAATTGGCATCTGTTATTGTTATGAAGTTGACTCCACCAACTAGATTATTGGCCGTAACTCCAGATTCGCCACTAGACCAGTTATAGTCATACCCTCCGGTTCCTCCACTTACAATTGCAGTGGCACTACCTTGATCATTGTCACAATCAATCCCATTGATAAGAGCCAAATCTACGGTTATCGCATCAGGTTCATCAATAAATGTTTGTGCTACAACACTATTAAAATCAGTATCAGTAATAGTCACAGAAGCATTACCGGCAGGAAGATTGGTAGCCGTTTGCTGGGTGCTGCCTGATGACCAGAGGTAACTATAAGGAGGATTTCCTCCATCACCCAAAGCAGTCGCCTGCCCATTATTGCCTCCATTACAACTAACGGGCTCTTCATTGACAATAGAACCACTTAATGGAACGCCGCTTCCCATCATCTGGGTAGTAGCCTGAGTCGTTACAACCAGATCACCGCTGGTATTGCCATTTCCATTAGCAATTACGGATGCACCATAGAAAGTAAGTGTTTCTGTAGTAGTAGGAGCACTGGGAGCAGTCCAGTTGGCTGTATAAGAAACGGTGGTAGCAGCACCAAAATTTTGAGCAGGATTATGCTCGTGATATACTCGCCCACCAGAAGGAGTGATAGTGGAACTAGCTCCTGCTCCAGATATTGTACCTACATTCTGGTTACTGCTATTTAAAGCCACCCATTGGAAGCCACCTCTTTGTGCTTGTCCATTAGGATTAGAAACCGTAACTGTGATGGTGTAGGTGGTATTGGGCATTGCCACTGCTGGCAAACCTGTGAGAGAAACGGAGCCATCAAGTGCTGCTCCGCCAGAATGACAATTGGAACAGAGTCCATCTCCAGGGGCACCTGTACGCCCATTAGGTGGATTATTAGAATTAGAAGTAGTCGTCATCCATAGCCCTAATAGAAAGAGCATATAGACCGGGGTTAGTTTTCGGATCATGATAGTTGCTATTTGCTTTAAAGATAGCAACTATATATATATTGATTTATTCTAAGCTTATAACAAATAAATCGCCTGTACGACAAAAAGGCCATCCTTCCCTAGAATCATAGGCAAGTACTAATTTTATTCCACTGCCTCAAAAAGAGAATCTACAAAAGCACGCTTATTAAATACCTGCAATTGGTCTATTCCCTCTCCTACCCCAATGTACTTGATAGGTACTTTAAATTGATCAGAAATACCAATTGCTACACCACCTTTTGCCGTACCATCCAGCTTGGTCAAAGCCAGCGCAGAGACATCAGTTGCTTCTGTAAAATGACGAGCTTGTTCAATAGCATTTTGCCCTGTTGTTGCATCTAACACCAATAGTACTTCATGTGGAGCACCTTCCAGGCTTTTGCTAACAGAGCGGCGTATTTTAGAAAGCTCTTTCATTAAATTAATCTTGGTGTGCAAACGTCCGGCAGTATCGATAATCGCTACATCACAATTATTATCGATTGCATGCCTTACCGTTTCATATGCTACTGCTGCAGGGTCGGTATTCATTCCTTTACTATAAAAATCACAACCTACTCGATCGGCCCATATTCCAAGTTGGTCTACAGCTGCCGCACGGAAAGTATCTCCTGCCCCTAGTACTACTTTAAGGCCTTGCTTTGTATATTGATGTGCCAGTTTACCAATCGTAGTTGTTTTACCTACCCCATTTACACCAACAACCAGAATGATTGCCGGGCGGCTATCCGTTGGCAGGGTATAATCTTCCAGGCTAACCGTATTATTTTCTGAGAGTAATTGAACGATCTCGTCCCGTAGAATTTCATTCAACTCAGAAGTACCCAGATAGCTATCACGCTTTACGCGTTCTTCTATTCGATCAATGATCTTTACGGTTGTATCAAGGCCTACATCAGATGAAATCAGCACTTGTTCCAATTCGTCCAGTACTTCATCATCAACAGTTGTTTTACCAGCAACTGCTTTAGCTATTTTGCCAAAAAAATTGGATTTAGTTTTCTCAAGTCCTTTATCTAGGTCTTCTTTCTTCTCCCTATTGAAGAATTTTTTAAAAAAGCTCATAGTAGGAGTTTTTATAATCAACAGTAAATAGCCTTTTGCTTTATTAATCCGTAAAATGTGCTAATTACTGTTCAATCCTGGTACTTAAAAAAGGCTATAGCAACAATACAAAGAGGCTTTCCTTCAGTTGAAAGAAAAGCCTCTTTGATTACCAACAACGGAAAGTCCGTATTAGTTATTTGCAAAGAATTGCTTGACCTGATCCTTATGGATGATCACTTCTTTGTAAGTATATTTTCCAGTTTCAGGGTCCTTCATACTCTTAACCACTTTAACATGGTCACGACCAGAACCAGCGTTTGCTGCACGCTGCGCTACCCTTGCGTTCTTAGATACTTTCTTAGCCATAGTAGAATATTTTGTATTTATTACAGGTATGCAATAATAAGCATTTAATGCGTAAGCCGCAACCCCAATAAATCACTTATTTAATCTCACGGTGTACAGTAACCTTCTTCATAATAGGATTGTACTTCTTTAATTCCAAGCGATCTGGAGTGTTTTTACGGTTCTTCTGCGTTACATAACGAGAAGTACCTGGCATACCAGAATTTTTATGCTCAGTACATTCCAAGATTATTTGAAGGCGGTTTCCTTTGCTCTTCTTAGCCATTATTCTTCGCTTTTAAGATGATTGCTTATAAATCGATGCCTACATCGAAACCTTTCTTCTTCTGCTGCTTCAGATACTCATAAACGCCAAGCTTATCAATTGAACGCATGGCATGAGCAGAAACCTTCAACGTAACCCATTCTCCTTTTTCAGGAATAAAGAAACGCTTCTTATGAAGGTTTGGCAGGAAGCGACGCTTGGTCTTACGGTTCGAGTGAGACACATTATTGCCCGATACAGGGCGCTTTCCAGTTAACTGACAAATCTTAGACATCTCAGCTCAATTTAGTACTGATCAAGGCTTATACCTTCTGATCGATTCTCAAATAAAAAGCTCAACGTACCGCTTTTATGCTCGGACATTGAGCTTTAATTCTTAAAAGATTAGTGACTCCGGAAGGATTCGAACCTTCAACCGCCTGATCCGTAGTCAGGTACTCTATCCAGTTGAGCTACGGAGCCAATTATATTACTTATTTGCTCAAAGCGGATGCAAAGATAAGTCTTTCTTATTTTTTATAAAAACTTTCTGCGAAAAAAAGTTTCAATAAAATTTCATTATCCGCTTTTGGAAGCACAAAGATACTGTAAATATGCTAGTTATAAAAGGGATTACAAGAAGTTTTCCTACTCTTCAATAATAATCTGTTCTACTTTTAAGGTTCCGGCCAATTGATGCTCTATAGTATCTGTTCTTTGGTGGGTGATCAATTGAGTATATCGTTCATTTACCGGATGGGTATAAATTTCTACCTGTTGTTCTGGTAAGTTAACAATCCACACTTCCTGAATCTCTGCTGCTGCATATAATGGCAGTTTCACCAAACGGTCTTTTTCCAAAGAAGTATCAGCCACTTCTATAAGTATTACAACTTCTTTGGGCCTAGGATGTGACTTTGAATAAAAATCTTCTCTGTAAGAAAGAATGGCCAGATCAGGTTCTGGTTCAGAGTATTCTTCTATATGTATAGGATTCTGTACACTAAGTATATACTGCATGCTCAAATGCTGGTTCAACAGTCTACTAAGTAGATTCACAGTACCTGCATGACGACTATTAATAGGGCTCATTTCTATAATTTCTCCATTTATCAGTTCAACGCGCTTGTCTTCTGGCAAAATACCTGCCGCTCCCAACTGATGATATGCTTCAGTGGTAAAACGGTAAGTTTTCAATTTGTAATCGGTATTTTTTGTCATAATCCATATCTGTGTACTCAAAAATACGGATTTTATAATGAAGTTGCATGGTATAGAATGTACGATGGCCGGTGGGTGGTGTACGATGTAGGGTGTACGATGTAGGGTGTACGATGTAGGGTGTACGATGTAGGGTGTACGATGTAGGGTGTACGATGTGGGGTGTACGATGTACGATGGATGATGGGGATTGCATTTTCGAAGTTCAAAATCTGAAAAACCGAAACGGAAAGATCAAGAGCACATATGCGAAACCCGAAATTGCTCTCCCCCCCCAATCACTATTCACCAATCACCTTTCACCCAACATAACTGATAAGCGTAGTTAGGATATCACTATTCACCAATTACTATTCACATTCAAACCACTCCTTTATTTACCCAAATCTCTTTATCTTTGCGCCCTAAAACTTTTAAGGTCATGTCTAGAACAGAACTCCTTGCCCCTGCTGGCTCTTTTGATTCTCTGCGTGCAGCTATTGATGCCGGAGCAAATGCAGTATATTTCGGTATAGAGCAATTGAACATGCGTGCCCGCTCTGCAAACAATTTCACCTTGGCAGACCTGGAAGAAATAAGCCGTACTTGTAGGAGTGCTAATGTTCGAACCTATATCACACTTAATACGGTATTATACGATCATGACCTATCTCTGATGCGCCGTATTATTGATGCCGCAGCAGAACACCAGATTGATGCAGTCATTGCCATGGAACCAGGTGTAATGCTCTATGCAAAGGAAAAAGGAGTTAAGGTACATCTATCTACACAAGCCAATATTACCAATATAGAAGCAGTTAAATTTTATGCTCAGTTTGCAGAGGTAATGGTTTTATCTCGAGAACTAACCCTTTCTCAAGTAGCTACTATTTGCCGGGGTATTGAGCAACAAAATATTTGTGGGCCTTCTGGCAATCCTGTTCAGATCGAGACTTTTGTACATGGTGCGCTCTGTATGGCCGTTTCCGGCAAATGCTACCTCAGCTTACATACACACAATTCTTCTGCTAATCGAGGAGCCTGTAAGCAAAATTGTCGCCGTACCTATACCGTTAAGGATGAAGAAGGCAATGAATTATTGATTGACAATGAGTATATCATGTCACCTAAAGACCTGAATACGATTGGCTTTTTGGACAAATTAGTAGAAGCCGGAGTTGGGGTATACAAAATAGAAGGCAGAAGCAAGGGGCCTGAATATGTATATGAAGTCACCAAATGCTATCGCGAAGCGCTCGATGCTATTGCAGCAGGCACTTATTCTGCAGCAAAAGTAGAGGAATGGATGGAATGCCTTTCTACCGTTTACAATCGTGGTTTTTGGGGAGGCTACTACCTAGGCAAAAAAATGGGAGAATGGACCGATCAGCCGGGCTCTGTAGCAAAAGAACGTAAGGTATATCTTGGTACCGGGGTAAAATACTTTAGTGGAATTGGAGTTGGAGAATTCAAATTACAATCTGGCGAACTAAAGGTAGGAGATGAAGTCATCATCACTGGCCCTACAACAGGATACGTACGTACTAAAGTGAGCTCTCTACACCTGGAAGCAGCTCCTGTAGAAGTTATTTCTCGTCGAGGCGTACACTTTTCTATGCCTGTTGAGGAAAAAATTCGTCCATCTGATAAACTTTATAAAGTTGAGCCAAATACAAATTAGTTTCCTGCGCCATAAGTGTATAGGGTGTAATGCTTGTGTAGAGGCAGCACCAGAACATTGGGTCATTTCTAAAACAGATGGCAAAAGCTACCTGCGCAAAAGTCGTCAGCGTGGAGATTATTACCTAAAAGAACTTCCCTGGCTAGAATACGATGCGAATGTAAAGGCCGCAGAAAATTGCCCGGTGAAGATTATTCGGGTAAAAGAATTAAAATAAGCCTTTGAACTGATATCTACTCAATATTATTAAATGATCTTATTTTAAAGGGAACTTCTCTTCTTTTATTTACATCAATAGTCAGCATGTAAATCACAATATTCATGGAAGGAACATTACCTTTATTATCAGAGATGCGCCTCGCTGCTTTGTCCTCTATCTGGAGAGGAAAAAAGATCAAGCCTTCAGGCATTAATTTCCAGCATAACTACAACAAGGTTTGTATAGATAAAAAGCTACTGGCATCTTATGCCCGCTTTACTGGTTTTGCTCAACAAAATCCATTGTTGTTTTTATACATTCTTGCACAACGGGCACAACTGGCATCTATGTTGTCCTCTGAGTTCACTATTGCCATCCCTGGGCTGGTCCATGCAGAAAATCAATTAGAACAAATTAATCCATTCGATTTTAATGAGGCTTTCGACATAGAAACTTCTGTCGAAGTGCTCTATAAAAAAGAAGGATCATTGCCTATCCAATTTGATGTTCGTTTTCTACAAAAAGGGAATTGTGTTGCATTGTGCAAAAGTGTGTATATTGCTGTAAGGAAGCAGAAAAAAGTTAAAAAGAAAACAAGCGTTTACAGTGAATCTACCATCAATGCTCATCACATAATGGAATTCGATTTCCCAGCCAAATTAGGAAGGGAATATGCCAAAGCTTCTGGTGATCATAATCCTATACATACTCAATATTTATTTGCAAAACTGGCCGGGTTCAAGCGCCCGATACTGCATGGGTGGTGTACGATTAGTATGCTCGCTAAAGAAATAGAAGAATGGGCGGGTAGTCCTGTAATAGCAGTAAATACAAAATTTAAAGCGCCTGTTTACCTACCCAGTAGTCAAAAATTGATAATCGATCGCATGGAAAAAAAAGCCTGTAATTTCCAGTTAATAGATAAGTCCAGCCAAAAAATAAACGTGGAAGGAGTATTTTCTTTCTGTTGAAGGGTATCCTTTTATTTCGAATCCACATAAATGAGTGTCAACTACAATCGTTCACAACTAAAACCATAAAAATGTCCAGAGTTATTTCTAAGGTTCAAATTAAAACCAGAAGAGTTAGAGATGATGTAGAAGTTTTCATTCTTCTCAGTTCAGGGACAATAAGAAGTACCGCCCAGGTATGGCTAACTTTTAATGATGAAAGCAATTCGCGATTTCCAGCTCAGGGCGAATTAAGGCACATTAATACTGCTGAAGGTAAAATAACCTATCAAACAACAGATTTAAGCTACCCTGAAGGTCAATCTACTGTCAATGTACATATCAATCGAGGATCGACAAATGTACCTTTAGAATATTTATAGCGGTGAGTAAATTCACCAATAAAGCAAATTTGAATTAATTCTTATCTTTTAACACCTAAATCCATTTACCATGGCCAGGCCTATTATTTCGAAAGTCACCGTTAAAACACGTATGACAGGTAGTGATACATTAGTTACATTTTCAACTGCCCCGCCACCATATAATGTAGAACAAACAGACTTAATTTCCTTATCTTTCGCTGGCTTAGTATTTCCATCAAATGGTTATCTTCAATATGAAGGTACCGGGCCAGGGAACACTATTGGGTTTTGCACACCAGAAGTTAACGAGTCTACTAAGGCAAATACTGTAGATGTTACGTTGAGAAGAGGTGGCAATGTATACCAGTATACTAATGTACCATTAGACGAAGCTTAAATAACACGATAATTTATTACTCCATATGAAGCCAAGCCTTCGGCTAAGCTATATACTCATATCCTGTATAATCACTGCTATTCTGTGCAGTGGTTTTCAAAGCAATACTCCTGCTCTAGATACTCTTCTAGAGCAGGATACTTGTATGGCGCATAGTTGGGTAAACGAAGGAGAATGTTTATCAAAAAAGGGAACATTTATAGCTGCGGAAACAGCATTTAAACAGGCCAATCTTTATTACAAAAAACACCAATTATGGCCATCATTGGTTGAGAACCATCTTCGTTTATCAGTACTCTGTGACAATATTAGTTTTGAATCCAAAGCGAAATATGCAGAGGGTGCATTCACCTATGCTCAGCAATACCTTCCCATTGATTCAGAATTGATGGGGAAAGTTTATCAACAGAAAGCGGAAGTAGCTGCTGCTTTTGAGCAATTTGATAGCTCTATATACTATTATCAAATAGCAATCCCCCAACTTATTAAAACTCAAGCCTGGGAAAATGTAGCCTGGTGCCATATTCAGCAGGCTATCAATCATTATTATCTGGGTAATATAGTAGAAGCAAAGGCATTTCTGGAAGATGCTTTTTGGCAACAACATCCTTTTAATCCCGAAGTCCTGGCTACTCTTTATAACATCCAGGGAGTTATCTACTATCAGGAAGGAGATTTAGATCAAGCTATTAATATCACCACCAAAGCGCTCGAGCTAGATCTATCAATCGTTGATAAAACAGCTATTGACTCTTCTTACATCGCTAATCATTATAACAACATTGCTTCCTTTCACAACTTGAAGAATGATTATCAGCGAGCCTTGGATTATTATAGAAATGCGCTCAGATATTATCAGCAATTGAACAATCCTGAGGAATTGATCTATAACCAAATAGCCATTGCAAAAGTCTTATTGAATCTTAAAGAGTATGAACAGGCATTAGAACATTTAAAATCTAGCGAACAGCAAATACATGAGCATTCGGAACCTCATAGCGAAAATTTGGAAGAATTGTATTTTCAGCTTGGAGTCATATATCGAGAATTACAGCTCTATGACAGTGCTTTCATCTATGCCAACAAGGCAATAGCGCTCCCTGAGACAAGCGTACCTTTTTTACCTTTAACAACTATTGGTAGTCTTCATCTATTACAAAATCAACCACAGCAAGCTATAAGTATATTAGAAAAAGCAGAGATACTATCTAAAAATGCTATTGATGTAGCAATACATCGCCCTCGTATATTCTATTACCTTGGTAAAGCACATGAACAGTTAAATGATTATTCGACTGCTTTATCGTACTATCAAAAAGCGCTTATGTTTAATCAGATAGATAGTACGGTTCCTATCAATATTTATGCACATCCTCAACTGAATAAAACCTACGACAAGATATATTTTCTGGATGCACTACAAGCAAAAGCACGGGCATTTACTAAACTATCTAAACAACCTAAAGATTTAATAGCCAGCCTGGAAACCTATGAACTGGCAATACAATGGACTGACAGCCTCAGACAGGATTATATATTAGAAGAGAATGAGCTCTTTTGGAGCCAGCGATACAAGCAAATTTATGAAGCTGCAATAAGTGTCTGTTATCAATTATTCGAACATACTTCCGATAAGACATACCTATATAATGCATTGGCCTATGCCGAAAAAAGTAAAGCTCAACTGTTATTAGAGGCATTTAGAGCGCAGACTAGCAAAAAGCTGTTGAATGTCCCTCCTGATTTAATACAAACTGAACGAGATCTTAGTATTAATGCTGCTTTCTACAAAAAGAAAGTAGCTCAGGCAAGAGAAGAACAAGACAGCAGTCAACTTCAATTATTTGAGTCTTATTTGACTGATTCCCGAATGGAGTTAGCTTTACTAAAGGAAAAAATTGAACGCGACTACCCTCAGTACTACCAATTGAAATATGATCTAAAGCTATTGGATGTTGATGATGTATGTCAAAACTTATTAGATAATCATACGGCCTTATTAGAATACTTTATAGGGGAAGCGTACGCCTATGTTTTTGTTTTGACAAAGGACCAAATACAACTTATCAACTTGCCTCAACCAGCTCTTCTAGATAAGTCCATATCCAATTTCAATCAAGTATTACTTCAACTTCATTCTTTTCACAATACTCCTCAAAAAGCTTATATTCATTATAATAAATTAGCCCATCAAGTTTACCAACATACGCTCGAAGAAGCACTCAACAACCTACACTCAGATATTGATCAGTTGATAATAATACCTGATGCTACTTTATCTACTCTATCATTCGAAGCACTCAATGGTCATTTGGTAAACCAGTCCGAAAAAAACTTTGCTCAATTGCCTTATTTGATCAAACGCTATCAAATACACTATGCTTATTCGGTCAAATTACTTCAGGAAAATAAGGAAAGGAGCCTGGCATTAAATACTAATAATAAATGCCTTGCACTAGCTCCGCCATACAAACCAGAACAATCTTTGGCACAAAGAGATATTCGATCCAATCAACGAAGAAATGGGGTAGCTCAACTTGAATTTACCCAAGTAGAAATCGAAGCCATCCATCGGCATTTTGATGGTCAATTTGAAGCGACATCCGAAGCGACCAAAAGTTATTTTTTAGACCAGGCCTCCAACTACGGCATTTTACATCTAGCTATGCATGGGGAAGCCGATTTTGAAGATACTCAATACGGTCATTTAATTTTCACAAATCTCCTTTCAGATACACTTGAAGAAAACCTCCTGTACCACTATGAAATAGCTAATATGGACCTTAACACTCAGCTTGTAGTACTAAGTGCCTGTGAAACAGGAGTAGGTAAATACGAAGCTGGCGAGGGAGTATTCAGCCTGGCACGAAGTTTTATGCATGCTGGAGTACCTAGTGTAATTATGAGTTTGTGGAAAGTTAATGATCAATCGACCAGTCAACTGATGCCTATATTTTATCAGGGATTAGCCAAAGGACTGGGTAAAGATGAAGCATTGAGACTTGCCAAATTAAAGTTTCTGGAAGAGGCTAATTTGGAATATCGACATCCTTTCTATTGGTCTGGTTTTGTTTCTTTAGGTGATCCTCAACCTATACGCAATCCTGCTTATAATTTTCCCTGGCGATGGGGGTTGGGTTTGCTGTTAATTATCATTTCAGGAATCTTCTTACGTCGCTTTACTCATTCTTAATAATGTCTTTCAAGAGCTTGGTTACCTCATTTCATCTAGCAAATCTTCTGCCTGCCTTGCTATTTGTTTATCTTCTGCATTCAGTAATGCTTGTAGCAATGTTTTTGCGGAAGCAATATCACCTTGCTTAAGGCGAATCAATGCCAAATACCACTTCGCCTTTTCTACCAATAAATTTTCTCCATCGTCAATAACTAATTGAAATTGCTGTGCGGCTGCTTCCAGAGCAGGAGGATTTTGCTCTAAATAGGTACTAGCCAACCCAAAAGATGCACGCGTGTCAGTAGGATTAGCCTGAAGGTATGCGCTAAACAAACGGGAAGCGGCTCTTACATCTTTCTGATTATATGCTTGTATCGCTTGATCATAAGTCGTAGCACTTTGCCCTTCTCCCCTATTGATAGTAGAAAAATTATAGGGTGTATAATAAGTTGCAAAAAGCGCTTCATTACTGAGCGTATTGGAAGAATTTATCATCCACCACAAAAAACCGCATGCTACCAGCAATGCAATGGAAGCTGCAATAGCTATTGGCCTTCGATAAAATGGTAATCTAACAATCGAGGTATTTGATTGATTTTCTGTAAAATATTGATCCCCTAAACGATTAGTGAGTTTTTGTAAATCAAGCGCCTTGCCATCGGTCAAAGCCATATCTACTTCCTGATGTAATTTCAACCTGGAAGCCAGTATATTATCTGTTTTTAATTGTTCTTCAAATTGAGCCTTCTCATCTGGTTTTAATGCCCCTTCTAGATAAGCTTCAATTTCTTCTGTTGTATAATTTTTTTTCATTGCCTTTAGTTTTGGCTCCAGGTAATTTCTTTTCACAGTAGTGAATTTATTCACCGACAACTATGCTCAGCTAATCCATTCACTGCTAATTTTGGGAATTACTTTGAACCTTGGTTTCAGGGATAAGCCAACTCCTTATACGAGGGATCATTTTGTATTAATGTAATCAGTTTTTCTTTGCATTTATACTTCTTCTTTTTAGCATATCCCTCACTACTTAGTCCCATTTTTTTAGCTATTTCCCGAAGGCTGATTTTTTGGAGGAATAAACTTAATAACTGCTGGCAATCTTCACCTAATTCCAGAAATTTTTTCCGATACAATATATATTGCTCATTCTGTTCCAGCATTATCGGTGAATCATCCTTAATCATTGATTTCATCTCATCGTTTAAGGTTACCTCTCCAAACGATTTTTTTCTGGTCTGGTTTGACCAAATATTACGGCAGACAGCATAGAAATAAGTAAAAAAGCTACTACTTAGTTGAAAATCTGGCTGTTGTGCCTTTCGGTAAATTAGCATCAAGCCTTCCTGAAATACATCCCGGGCATCTTCTGCTGTTCCATTGTAATTTTGTACTAGCTTAAGAATCGCTTGATGGTAATTTTCATAAATCTCATTAATCAATTGAGGATCGCCACTAAGAATACCCTTGATATAATTGTTGGTTTGACTGTCGGCCATGCTTAAATATTATATCACAATATAAGAGACTATATAAAAAAAAGAAAAAAGCTCACCATATGGGGGAACGAATCATTCCTTTCCTACATCAATATTTTAAAAGAGTTATATCAGTATGCAAATCCAATCACTAGCATTCCATTTTTTAGAGATACCATTGAAATTTCAATTTTCTCAGTCTAACAATACGACCCGTTATTCTTCTGCCATAATTGTACAAATGCAATCGACAAGAGGAGTAAAGGGGATAGGAGAATGCTGCCCTCGCTCGTATGTAACAGGAGAAACATTACATACCGTTGCTACTGATTTAAAAAAGATTGAGCCTCTTTTATTATCTACCTCTTTTGAAACACTTGAAAGTATTCGTCAATTTGTCATCAATGTACTCCCTGGCCAGATTGGCTTGTCTAGTATTTGTGCTCTTGACCTCGCACTAGTAGACGCCTGGAGCAAAGAATATCAACAAAATCTGGTAGAAGCAGTAGGTGGGAAAATAACCCATACGGTAGAATACACAGGTATTTTGCCCCAGGCAAAACCAGCAAAACTCGAAGAACTACTGCATAAACTCAGCTACTTTTCCTTTAAGGAATTAAAAATAAAAGTGGATACGAATCTGGATCGAACGCTAGAGGTTATAAGGCTCATTAGAGCTAGTTCTTTTTCAAAAGCTAAACTTAGAATAGATGCTAACTGTGCCTGGTCATATGATGATGCCATTTCACAGATACCTGTATTGATGGAGGAAGGTATTATCGTTTTTGAACAGCTTTTCCCCAAAGACGAACTCAATGATTTAATGAAAATCACTCGGCAGTTTGGAAAGGAAACTAAGATAATGGCCGACGAATCACTGACTTCTCTTAGGAGTGCAGATCAACTTATCAATGAGCGTATATGTAATCACTTCAACTTAAAAATATCCAAAAATGGAGGTTTTTGGAACACCCTCCGCTTGTATCAATACATAACAGGACAAGGGTTTAGTTGTCAATTAGGAGCTCACTTTGGAGAAACGAGTATTCTTACCGCTGCCGGATTACTATTAGCCTCCAAAGCAGATCAACTAGCTGCTGTGGAAGGAGGATACGGTGAACACATATTAACAAAAGACATTATCTCCCCTTCACTTAAGTTTGATTCCAATGCTCGAATATATATCCAGGACGCTTTATCAAGACCGGGATTAATTGCTCAGGAACGCTTAACCAAAATTGAAAAACTAATTTAATCCAGGTATCCTTTCACTGAGCCATTACATCAATAAGAGAACAGCAATTACAAACGACACAAGGCAATAAAACCAAAGCTCAAATTACCTCTTGAGCCATGAATCCTTATTGCCCACCTAAAACCCATAAACATGAAATTATCAACCAAAGTCGTACCATCTGCCAAGACCCAAAACATTAGAGAAGAGATGTGGCAACTCTATCAGCGTTTTTACAAATTGGATAGAACATCATTCGATCAACGATTCAAGCGGGTGCAGTACTACGCACTCTATTTTGCAAAAGGTAAATTGGTGGGATTTACAGCACTCAAAACTAAAGAGGTGGATGATGGCAAACGCAAGGTAATGTGTATTTATACAGGCCAGGCCGTAATAGATTATCAATACCGCAATCAGGCACTTATCCCCAGAAGTTGTGCCTACCTGACGATGCAAAGCTTCCTGCAAAACCCTTTCCGTCCTATATATGTATGGTGTGATTCCCTAACTTACAAGCCCTACCTCGCATTTATAAAAGCTACCACCTACACCTACCCTACATGGAGAAGGGCTACACCTGAAAACATTCAGAATATCATCCATCAACTAGGGAAATTTTACTACGGCACCAACTATCAGGTTGAAACAGGGACCGTAAAAAAGAATTCCAATATCGTAAGTGATGCTTCCACTTTTATCACCGAACGAGATCGCCAAAACCCAGATATTAACTTTTACGCTAGGATCAATCCGAATTATCTGGAAGGTAGAGGTGTCATCACCATAACACAGGCCAGTATAGACAATTTTATTCATTGTGCCTGGCGATGTGTAAAAAAACGATTTGGTATTAGGGGTCGTAAAACTCAAAGACCATCATCATGGAAAAGTGCATTAAATTAATCTATTAAAACCAATTCCCATGTTTTATTTCATTTGTTTATTACTCCTATGCCGCAGCTTGCAATTGGGCCTACAGGCATCAGGTCACAGCTTGAAACAATAACATTCTAATTTATTCGAACTTTTCTAGTCCTATTCTGCCCAAAGCAGGAGAAAAATACATTAGCTCTACTCAAGCAATATTAAAAATATAATGAGTATTTGACAAGTGAGGTTTTAACACGGCTCCATAGTAAAAACATCCTACCCATAGGTATTCTTATATACCCATAGATATCACATAATCATAGCAACAGACAATACCTTTGTACCAACGGTATAACATACCATTGTTCTTTGAAAGGTAGTAAAATCTAAACGGATATTTGAAGAAGGTTAATGATCAAAAGAGATAAGCATATCATTTTATTTTTTAACCACCGTTTTAAGGATGTAATCCAAGGAACGGCAAATATAAAGCTATGGAAAACAGCATTTTTCAAAATCCAACCGGAGGCATTGAAATTGCTATCAGTCCTAGCGATTTAAAAATCGAGGCTAGTTGTCAGATTTTTGAAAAGCAATCGACTGCAGGCTCTGAGGAAGTTCCTCAAATTATTCCTCCACAATCACATTCGTTAACTAATCGGATGATCCAATCCGATCAAAATTGGTGTGTGCACTTCAACTGGAAAGTGTACGGTCCTCTAGCCTGTTTACTTGACTGTGGTTATTGGAAAACAAAAGTATATTTTGAACTTATGGGAGGCGGTGAAACTCACTTCAGCCCTGAGGAAACGATCCAAGATGTAGGTCAATCTGGGCATTTATACCAAAGTGCTGTCCAAATTGCACCATATTCGCTGAAACCTGGAGTATATAGGGTTGTTTGTTGTTTGCAATATTGTTTTGCAAACGGTAAGCCAGGACCCATTGCAGGTTTTAATGATAAAGGCCTAATAAAAATTTACGAAGATCAGTGTGCTTATAAAGAAGCACCTAATAGTAATGGCCAGTCAGTAAAAGCAACCATTTAATTAATCTCTATCCTTGATCATCGTAACGTTCTTCTATATAAAGCTCCGCCCTCAATTTCTGAGGTGCGGAGTTTTTTATTATCTGTAGTTCTAAAATGAGGATACAACTTTCGTTGATCACTCATCTAATGGCTCTATATGACACAGCTTATATTTTATTACCATTTTTACAATTCTTGGATCATCAATCCTTTCTACATCTAATCCTGCTGATTTCATTTTTGCTAGAATATTTTTTCTATGCTTATAAACAGTTTGCTTTTTGTTATTTAATTTTTCGGAAATCTCTTTACTTAACATGCCATTAATTACCATACAGAAAATGCGCTTTTCTGTAGGGCTTAATCTTTGCCAATACAGAGGATTTTCCAATGTTTTTTCCTTTTCAGGATAGTTCGGTACTCCTCCAAATTTATAAACCATCTTAATCATTTCCACCATTGTGTCAAATCCAGTTTCTTTAGGGATTAAACCATGGACTCCCATCTCAATGTCTACAAAACCTTTGTTTTCTGTCGAAAAGAAAATTATCCTAGGAGCTGTAGGTTTGCCATTTTTAATTTCGAATGGCTTGAGTTTTCTCAAACGGTATGTCAATTCCACTCCATCTATATCATGCTTTGGAAAACGAACATCCATAAGTACTATATCAATCATTCGATCATTATTAATTCTGCCAATACACTGTTCAGGTGTTGTAAAGTTTTTTACAAATTTGATTTCTTCTGAAGATTCAAATAATTTTTTGAGTCCAGCAGCTAAGATACTACTGTCATCAACCATTACTACATTTATCATAGGGAGGAGTTTATGTATTGTTAGGTTTTACCACATAATTGGTGCTTTTGTACCAGTTTCTGTATCTCTGGTGCACTGACATCATGAACATTGAAACCTAATTGCTGGATTTTTGAAATTATAACTTTTTCATGAGAACGCACAATGTTAGTAGTAATATTTAGTTGTTGAGCTATTTTTTCTATCGCTATACCATGAACTATCATACAAAATATTTTTTTTTGTCGTTGAGTAAACTGATCAATCAAATTGGCACTATCTTTTTGTGGAGGATAGTATATAGCACTTTTGAAGTGGATATTTTCAAGCATATTCATTAATTCCAATATCCCTTGATTTTTAGGAATCAACCCATGAAAACCACAATTCAGATCTACTAATGCTCGCTCGCCTATAGTAGTAAATACAATTTTAGGTATTTTCCCGGGGTGTAATTCTCTGATTTTGCGAGCTAAATTAATGCCATCCATTTCGAATTTTGGGAATTTAACATCCATCAGAATGATATCAATATTTGATATCTCTTCTTCTAATTTTGCTAAGCATTCCACTGGGTTATTAGCCTTTCCATAAAACTCTAAAGAAGAAGAATCTCTGAAAAATTTAGCAATTCCATCAATTAGCATATTGTCATCATCGACAATAAAAACTTTAATTTTTTCCATTTCTGATTAGCTTTTTTGGGGAGAATTGAGTGGTATTTTAATATTTATAGTAGTTCCTTCATTAAGGATAGAATCGATTTTTATTTTCCCACTCAATTTTTGTTCTACTCTATATTTTGTGTTTTTTAAACCTATACCTTTGTTATTAGAATTTGTTCGCTCTGGTAAGTGATTAATATTAAATCCTATGCCATCATCTTCAACCATTACAATTAAGTGGGCATTTTCAATAATGATGTCAAGGCTCACCTGCTTAGCTTTGGAATGTATCTCGATATTATCTAATAGTACACTAATAATGAAAGTGATTTGCCAACCTAAATCTGAAGAGATTTTTTGAATTTCAGGCATTATATGTTTTTTCACCTCAAAGTGGCCTAGGTTCTCAAATTGAGAGATGGATAGTTGCATATATTTATACCAATCAGCACTATCTGGAGGAGTTTCTTTTCCATCAATTAGAGCTCTAGTTTGTTCATAAACCATATCTAACATTCCAATTGCATCTTGGACAACGTGTTCTTTTTTTATTTTAAAAAAGTACTCTAATTCTCTCTTTACAGAAATGACAAGTGGACAAATATTATCATGGAGTACACTATTAATTTCGATCTTTTTCTTTGAAACTTTGTCTATCAAAATATCTGCAATTTTTCCCATGAAACGTTTTTCGAGGCTTTCACCTTCCAACATGAGCTGTTGTGCTTGTTTTTTTCTTTCTTCTCCCTTCTTTAATAAGAATAATATAATTGATACTAGTGCAGTTATAACAAGAGCGATTAATAAAGTGTAAAGGCTCACACTATTTTTACGGAGTTTTATTTTAGCTTCTGCCAAATTTTTTTCTAAACGCTTTTTAGCTTCTGCTATATATTCATTTTCATTCGGATTGGTTAAGTGAAGGGTATCTAGAACGTTCACATGCTTTATTAAGGAATCTATTTGTTTCATTTGTGCAAAGGCACCAATATATATACGTTCGCGATCTAATCGCCTTTCAATGCTTTCCTCTTCATCTAATTGGACTAACGCAATGATTTCAAGTGCTTTAAGAGGCTTTTCTTCCTTTAAATAGTTAGTGGCAAGGTTAAACTGGGGAGTAATTATGTATTGATGGTTTTCTATTGTCTGACAAAAGGCAATGCTCTTTTCAAAATGCTCTCTAGCTTTCACAAAGTTTTCTTTCTCATGTTCTAGGTATCCCAATGCATCCTCTGTCATTGCCAAATTGAATGTGTCTTCCTTTATACTATAGTAATTATAATTATTAAGAAGCAATTTTTCTGCTTCTGGAAAAGCAGCTTTTGCGATAAAGGCTAAAGCAAGATTATAATTTGCCGTTGCAAGATTAGAATGCTCCCCTCCTATTTTACTTTGAGCATCCTTAGCAAATTGAATATACATTTCAGCGTTTGATAGAGAACCTTCTTCAATAAAAATATTAGCTGCATTTATGTAACTATTTCCCAGTATTGTCCAATAAGTAGGATTGTGTTCTCCTTTAAAATTTTGTAATAATTCTATAGCCTGAAGTGCAGCTGCCATAGCCTCTACAAAATCTCTTTGTTTTAATCTAATACTTGATATATTGTTGTATACGCTGGAAATACCTATTGTATCTTTCAATACATTTCTAATAAACAAAGCGCTATCCATGCTAATCAATGCTTCACTAAACTGTCCTAAGTTCCTTAATGTTACACCTTTTACTGAATAGGCTCCTCCTAATTCCTTTTGACAACTAAGCTTGGCTAAATCCTCAATACCTTTATTTACCTCAGTTAGTGCTTCCTCTGGATGTTGTTCTATCAATTCCTTTGCTGGCTGAATAAAATCGTCAAATATTTCACTGCACTGGGCAAATGCCCATTGTGGAGAGCTAGTCAACAATAATAGAAAGCATATTGCTAAACTTATTTTCATTTCATATTCTTGTTTGATGATAAAAATTGATTGATACCCCTTCAGAGGAAGGACATAAAAGTTATTAAAATTTAATAGAAAGGCTATTATTACGTTAAGAAGTTGTTTGAGATATCCCAGCGAGCACTAAAAATTTATTTCTACATTTACACCCATTTCAATTACCTCATTAGGTGTCTTAAAATAACGGATAGACTAGCCTTATAAAGCATTAAAAATCAGTAGAATTTAACAACCTATCAATAGGCTAAAATCTATTTTTCTACGAGGTTCATCCCTTTACACTTTAAATAACACTATCTTGGGACATTGCCTGCAAGTTGAAGAAAAATTTCTAAAAATTTCTTTATATTTTAAAAAGTATCTGCAGGTTTTGTTTCTGACTTTACCTTAGATTTTTTAGCATTTACCTCATTACCCAATGATACCTCAATTTCAAATCGAATTTTTTGTTCTGGATTATCTATCTGAAGCTGATGTTCATTAATAAGCATAGGAACAGCAATGGTAGGTTCTGCACCTACACTAGGCATATCTTCTATTAATGTAATAGCTGACGAACATTTCTGTGCTTCAATTTGAAGTGTTTCAGAAGACATAATATATTTATACCCTTGCAAGGGGATAAGCAATTTGGGATTGATGTTAAACGCAGGATGATAAACAGTTGTCAAAGGGAAAAAATAGGGGCAATTACAAGCAATCACTTGGTTTTTTGGAGTCTCTATTTCATTGTCAGACACAGTTGATTCATATTCTGTCACTTTAATATTGCTACTATAAGCAAGTGATAAAGAAAACTTCCTGACCACTTTATTGGGAGAATTGATTTTTGCCCCTATTTTATATCCTAATAAGATATTTTGTTCATCATCAGATGTAATTGTAACGGCATCTGAAGTAGTAATATCTACAGCTCCATTGCCTTCTGATGGTACTCCATTAGATGAAGAAGGAAAGATAAGATCTTGTGCATCATTCAACAATTTAACATCTATTTTACATCCTTTAAATAGAATGTTATTGTAATTGATAGTTTCGCCATTCGAAGGGTGGCAAATATCAAATTCAATTTCTATTTCTTTATTACTCTCACTCAATTCAACTTCTTGAATATTATCTACTCTCTTAATACTTAGTCCCTCAAACACTGGTATTAAAAGATATAACGCATATTTTCCGTCATATTGCTTATTCAAAAACATATATGGCTGCCCCATCGCAATGAGCTGTAAATTTTGATTATCCATGTGCTGTTTGTTTGAATCTTATGACACAAATGTACTAGCAAATCAATATAATGAGAATACCCATTACAAGTACAAGCATACCCATAGCTAGGTATAATACCAATTCTCACTATAACCGTGATCCATAAATTGTAATGTATGAAAATGGTGATCTCCAGGCTTTTCGCCTTTATACAATGATCGAGCTTCATCGGGACTAATCTTGTAGAGTAAAACATCTTCACTTTGCTGTGCAGATACAGTAAGCCCTGCCAGCAATAAAGCACTAATAAAAAAAGGAGTAATTATTCTTTTCATAGCTTTCACTTCTTTCTTGTTAGATGCAAGTGAAAGTAGTATTACATAAAAATACCGATTTTACTTTAAAGACCTTAAAACTATCCGCTTAATTGATTATCCATTGACACTTCTCTCCACCTTTCCCTTCCTACAATTCACCCTTCCTTTTCTACAATTCATTGTTATTGGCTGGAATCAGTCTTGTGTTTGCTGCACATTTGTACTAGCAAATAAAAGCCTAGCACTATGAAGAAAGTTATCTCAATAATGATAACGCTCTTGTTTTTAATCACCCATTATTTACAAGCACAGCAAGTTGCATTGGATTCCTATATAAAAGAAGCCCTTGAAAGTAATATCGCTTTGCAACAACAGTCTTTATCTTATGAATCCAGCCTCGCAACGCTAGAAGAAGCCAAAGCTTTATTTTTTCCCAAACTATCTGTGCAGGCACGATATTCTGTAGCACGAGGAGGGCGAAACTTTGTGATCCCGGTAGGAGATTTGATGAATCCAGTATACCAAAACCTCAATCTCATCAATGGAATGGCTCAGGCTGCTAATCCTGATTATCCAACCATCCCCGAATATCCTGAAATTGAGAATGTCGAGGAAGGATTTCTGCGTGCAACCGATCAGGAGACGGTCTTACGCCTTCAAATGCCCATTTATAATAATGCGATTATCCAAAATCACAAAATCCGACAACAGCTTTCTGAAGCAGATCGCATAGGAGTCGATATTTATATGCGCGAATTGATAAAGGAAGTCAAACAAGCTTACTTTGGTTATGCGCAGGCTAAACAAGGAGTGTCGATCTTAGAAGAAGCACTGGAATTGGTACAAGAGAACTTACGTACATCCGAGAGTTTACAACGCAACCACAAAGTAACTTTTGATGTGGTCTATAGTGCTCAGGCAGAAGTACAAGAAGTAAAACAGCAATTGGCAGAAGCCAAAAAAAATGAACAGATTGCCAAAGCTTATTTCAATTTCTTATTGAATCGCGATTATGATCAGGAAATTGAACTAGCCGAAGCCTCAGAAGATAGCTTACCTTTTATCAATCTGGAAGATGCCCGCCATCAGGCACTACAACAAAGGGAAGAAATACAACAACTCAATTTCTATTTATCTGCCAACGACCAACAAGTACAGTTGCAAAAAGGAAACCGCCTGCCTCAAATCAATTTACAGGCTGATTATGGTATACAAGGTACCGATTATACCATTGATCAGGATGCCGATTTTTTCCTGGGTTCAGCAGTTCTTAGCTGGAATTTATATGACCGAACAACTAGTGCCAAAGTACAGAAAGCCAAAGTAGAAAAACTCAAGATACAAAGCCAAAAACAGGAAGTCCAACAACAAATAGGTTTACAAACCGTACAGGCCTATTATGAATTGGATGCTGCTCAACAAAAAATTGTAGCCGCAAAAGCAGAAGTAGAAGCTGCCCAACAGGCTTTCAGATTGGTAAACAAACGCTATGAACAAGGACAGGCTAACCTCGTAAGTTTCACGAATGCTCGCACCCAATTGACCAATGCACAACAACAACACTCAATTGCTATTTATAACTATCAATCGAAGCTAGCTGAATTTGAAAGAGTAACGGCTTCGTATGTATTTGAATAAGGTTTAGAGTAGGTTAGAATGTTTAACACTAAACCTCTCTAAACTCACTAAACCTTCTAAACTTTTTAAGCTCGATATCCCCTCACTGTTTAACACGAAATATTATCATGAGATTCACCAATAGAAAATTCATTTTCGCTGCTGTTATCAGTTTTACTTTAGCAGCCTGCGCTACTGATACTACCGAAACAACTACGAATACAGCTCCAGTTAAAAAGGTAGAAGTTGTACCTGTAGAAACCATCAATTATGAAGCAACCGTTTCGGCTACGGGTCGATTGGCACTGAAAGAAGAAGCCAAATTAAGTTTTAAGACGGGAGGTATCATTGCTCAAATTAAGGTAGATGAAGGCCAACGAGTAAAAAAAGGACAATTGCTTGCAGTACTTGATCTTCAGGAAATTCAGGCGCGTACTCAGCAAGCACAATTGGGCAAGCAACAAGCTGGAATCAATATCGAAAATGCAAAATTAGCATTGAGGTTGGCAGAGCGCGATTATGAAAATGCTAAAGGCCTATATCAAGATAGCGTAGCTACACTGGAACAACTTGAAAATGCTGAAGTGCAACTGGACAATGCTCGCAATCAATTGTCAGCAGCTCAAAAAGCCCTGGCTATGCAGGATGAGCAGGTAGCGGTTACTGATTTTAATCTTCAATATTCACAAATTAAAGCGCCGTCGAATGGTGTCATCCTAAAAAAGCTGGCTTCTACTAATGAGTTAGTTGGGCCAGGAACTCCAATTTTTTTCTTCGGCTCTAGCCAAAAATCAAAAATACTTAGGACGAATATCACTGATAAGGATATTATCAATATTCAAATAGGCAATAAAGCAACGATCACTTTTGATGCTTATCCTGAACACTTCTTCGAAGGAGTCGTCACTGAAATAGCGAGTATGGCCGATCCCTATACAGGAACTTTCGAAGTAGAAATTCAAATCAATGACGAAGGCAAGGAGTTGCTTTCTGGATTCATCGGCAGCGCTTCTATTATTACCAATACCACAGCCGGATTAATTCGTATTCCTGTAGATGCTTTACTAGGAGCAAATGGCAGCAAAGGGTCTGTATTTGTAGTAGAAGGCAGCAAAGCAGTGAAAACAGATATACAAATATACCAGCTACAGGATGAGCACCTACTTATCAGCAAAGGGCTAGATAATAGTGATCAGGTGATTATCAGCGGAGTTGGCTATCTAGAGGATGAGCAAGAGGTTTTGATTGGTGAGAGGTGAGGAGTGGCAATATTGTGATGTGGTGATGTTCCGACTACGCTTGTCAGCTATGTCGGACAAAGGGCGAGGAGTGGTTTATGTGGTGAGTATAAATTAGAGATTTTAATTATCAAAGGATTATGAACATACCATCGTTTTCTATAAAGAATTATCAGGTAACGCTTACTGTATTTACGTTTTTATTGCTTTTAGGTATTACGTCTTTCTTAAACATGCCTCGGCGAGAAGATCCTGCATTGGACATTCCCAATATGCTGGTAATTGCGGTATACCCGGGGGCAAATCCTACTGATGTTGAAAGCCAGGTAGCAGATGTTTTGGAGGAGTCTATTAATGAATTAGATGACTTAAAGGAGGTACAAACCACTATACGTGATGGAGTTGCTATCACCGAAGTGGAATTTAATTTTGGGGTGAACCCAGATGATAAATTTGATGAATTACAGCGTCAGGTCAATCAAGTTAGAGGAGATTTACCGGAGGGAATTTATCAACTGGATGTACTTCAGTTTTCTACCAATACTGTGACTATTATGCAATTGGCGCTGGTATCTGAAACAGCTAGTTATGCCACCTTAAAAACAGCAGCAGAAGATGCAAAAAAAATAATAGAACAGGTAAATGGGGTACGTAAGGTAGAAATTGAGGCTTTCGCCGAACAAGAAGTACGCGTAGCACTCAATCCTGTCAAAATGGAACAGATGGGAATTTCCCTGGATCGGGTAGAACAAGCTATTCAAAGTAATAATGCCAATATTCCTGGTGGTGCGGTCAAAGTATCCAATAAACTCTTTAATATTAAAACTTCAGGTGCTTATGATGACCTGGATCAGATACGCAATACGGTAGTAGGTGCTTACGAAGGAAAAATTGTATACTTAAAAAATATCGCTGCTGTATTCTTTGATTACGAAGATGAGCGATGGTTAGCACGTTATAATCAAACACCCTGCATTTACATCAATATACAACAAAAAGAGGGCTACAATATATACTCTGTCACCGACCCTATTAAAGAAGCCATGAAACAGCATGACTTTGGGAGTGATATTCAGCTAGAGTATGTTTTTAATCAATCTGAGAGTGTATCAGAGCGAGTATCTGGTTTTCTTAGCAACCTTATTCAGGGTATTTTACTGGTAGGTGTTATTATCTTTTTAGTGCTGGGCATTCGTTCGGCAAGTATTGTAATGCTGGCTATTCCTTTTTCCATTTTAATTGGCCTTTGGGTTGTTGATCGATCCGGTTTTGCGCTACAGCAAATGTCTATTGCTGGTTTGGTAGTAGCATTGGGATTACTGGTAGATAACTCTATTGCTATTATTGAAAACATTGAGCGTTTACTCAGTAAAGGTTATAGTAGAAAACAAGCCGCCATAGAAGGTACTCAACAATTGATAGCTCCAATGTTTAGTGCTACACTAACAACTGTTTTAGCATTTGTACCAATTGTCATGATGCCAGATACAACAGGCGCTTTTATTAAAGCTTTACCAATAACTGTTATTGCTACGCTGGCAGGATCTTTTTTAGTAGCTGTTACGCTTACTCCTTTTATTGCCAGTAAGGTGCTAAAAGAAGATAGCAGCGCTCGGCAACCTACTTATTTATTCCGCCAGCTAAAACGTTTCGTAGAAGGCCCTTATCGAAAGACACTGGACTGGACCCTGCGACATAAGTGGTTAACAATAGCATTTGCAGTATCTAGTCTCGTAGGTGCTTTATCCTTATTTCCGCTGGTTGGGGTAGCCTTTTTTCCAAAAGCAGAAAAACCGCAATTTAGAATTACCGTTCAGCTACCTAACGGTAGTAATCTCGATGCAACGGATGAAGCTGTAGCCTATGTAGAATCAGTGCTGGATACAATACCTGATGTTAAATACTATGCTGCCAATGTGGGGCACGGTAATCCCAGGATTTATTACAACGTACCTTCTACCAATTATTCCAATTCATATGGAGAAATATTTGTGGTGCTAAAAGAATACGATATTGATCGATTCTACAAGTTAATAGATGAATTACGTATCACTTTAGAAGATTATCCCCATGCCAATATTGATGTAAGAGAATTTGTACAAGGCCCTCCTTCAGAAGCTCCTGTTGCTATTAAGATTAATGGAACAGACCTTGACAAGCTGCAAGCATATGCTCATAAAGTAGAACAAATTGTAGAGCAGGCTGAAGGAACGGTTAATATCGACAATCCTCTACGTACTAATAGTACAGATATTTTCTTCCGGGTTAATCGAGACAAAGCGATGCTTTTGGGGGTACCTGTTCACGTTGTTGATAAGACCATCCGCAGTTTTGTCAATGGTAATACTGTAGGAAAATTCCGGGATAAGGAGGGTGACGATTACAATATCGTTTTACGTTATGATTACGATGAGCAGTTCAAGGTTGAAGATTTTGACAAATTGAATGTACAATCAATCTCAGGAAGATTTATACCTCTACATCAATTGGCAAATATTGAATTTGCAGAAGCTCCCAGCCGTATCACCCACCTGGACAACGAACGTACAGCTACAGTTTTGGCAGATTTGGACAAAGGATACACGCTGGATGAAGTCATTGCCAGTATTGATGCTCAATTGCAGACAATAGAATGGGAACAAGGTTATTCTTATGTCTACAAAGGAGATCTGGAAAGCCGCAATGAATCCTTTGGAGGGATGGGCATCGCTTCGGTATTGGCACTCATGTTGATTATGGGTGTATTAATTATCCAGTTTCGTTCATTTACCCAACCACTCATTATTTTTTCAGCCCTGCCTCTTGCAATTATTGGCTCAATACTAGCCTTATTATTCACGGGCATCAATTTTTCCTTTACTGCCTTTATTGGTTTAACTAGTTTGATAGGTATTGCTATCAATAATTCCATCGTACTTGTAGATTTCGCTAATGAAGAAATGAGAGCAGGAAGGAGTATTCTGGAGGCTGCAAAAGAAGCAGGCAAGGTAAGGTTCGTACCTATTGTTTCAACTACTTTGACTACGATCCTGGGCTTATTACCTCTTACGTTGGCGGGTGGCTCACTTTGGGCTCCTATGGGTTGGACAATCATAGGCGGCTTAATTACTTCTACTGCTTTTGTATTACTATTAGTCCCCTTGCTTTATGTGATGTTTACAAAAAAAGAAAAAGCAAATCAGGCTTTAACATCTTAAAGGGCATTTAAGGTCAATTAACCAGTCTTATTTTGCTACTATTAGCCTTATATTGACATAAGTATTAAATTAATCCAGCTTCTTAGGTTAAAAAAAAGGACAAAGGGCATATCTTAGAGCTTTCGGTATTGAGCCAATGATATATGAAAGCAGTTATTCCCGTTGCGGGTGCGGGCACCCGACTCCGTCCATTGACATACACACAACCCAAACCGTTGATACCGGTTGCGGGGAAACCTATCATATCTTTCATCCTGGATCAACTCATAGAGATAGGAATCAATGAATTTGTCTTTATTATAGGCTATCTGGGAGAAAAGATTCGTAATTACGTTGATAAGGCGTATCCTGATATAAAGAGAGACTATATTATACAAGAGGATCGACTGGGATCTGGACATGCGATTTGGACTGCTCGAGAATTGCTCAAAGATGCGGGTGAAATCTATATCTTTTTTGGAGACATTATTGTAGATGCCAACTTCAAAAAAATCATGAATAGTGATCACTCTGTATTATGTGTAAAAAAGGTGGATGATCCTCGCGAATATGGTGTAGTAGAATACAACCGAAATGGAAAAGTAGACAGGGTAGTTGAGAAGCCGAAAATTCCTAAATCTAATATGGCAATGGTTGGCTTTTACAAAATCAAGGAAGTCCACCAACTCATAGATGCCCTTGAGTTTAACATCAAACACAATATACGCTCAAACGGTGAGTTCCCACTTACTGATGCTATGATGCGTATGATTGAACACGATGTACTTTTTTCTACTGTTGAAGTAGATAATTGGTTCAACTGCGGTAAAAAAGAAGTCCTCCTTGATACCAATGCTATCTTTCTTGCCCGGTCTGGTTTTGCCAGTGATGATTTACCTGCCTATGACAACTCCATCGTTATTCAGCCGGTAAGTATCGGTAAGAATTGTAAGATCACCAATTCTATTATTGGCCCTCATGTCACCATTGGTGATAATGCACGTATCAATCGAGCGATTGTAAGGGATTCTATCCTGGGCAACTACGCCCACATCAAAGAAGTGATTCTTCAGCGTTCGGTGGTCGGCAACGATACAGCCATCACAGGCTTGCGTCAAAGTTTGAATATTGGAGATAATACAGAGATAGATTTTAGCTTGCCGAAGAGTTAAATATATTCTCCTAACCACACTATTTTAGCTGCCTGATCCCGATTTTCCTTAGACAGCTCCTTCTGTGCCAATAAATGTAGTGCCTGAATAGGATCATCTGCGACCAATGCTTTTTGCACTAGTTTCTCCGATTTAATAGCCAGTACTTCTTCCTTAGTAGGGGCTTGTGCCATTCCTGCTAATATTCCTAAATT
The DNA here is from genome assembly GCA_022360175.1 of Chitinophagales bacterium. Taxonomy (GTDB): domain Bacteria; phylum Bacteroidota; class Bacteroidia; order Chitinophagales; family Saprospiraceae; genus JAKSDI01. The sequence goes on along the minus strand of JAKSDI010000146.1, from coordinate 2,305 downwards.
GTTGCCTGTAAGAATATCACTATTGCGAATGTGATCAGGTAAAGCATCAAAACCGATACCCAACTGATTAATTGGTTGGAATATTTTGTGTACTGCTTCTCCACTGGCACGGACATAAAAAGCACGTCCCATACGCCCCATTAAGTCTATCTTATGTGGGTTTATACGATCTTTTTCATCCAGTATATCTTCATTGAGGTGCATGCGAACCACCTTGCAAATGATTAAATGCCCGGCACCACCTTCATTTCCAAGTGTAATAATTTGATCTACTATGCATTCTAATTGTGCCGGTGATTCTTTTACCCGAAAGGGTTTGACCAAGTCTGACGGAATCGGCGTTAAACCTGCTTTTTCGAACTCACTAATTTCTTCAGGATATTCTATGCTGGTTACGGTCATCTGCCGTACTATACTATAACTTACCGCATTGATTACCACTTCTCTGGTTACTTCAATGTTGTGTAAAGTATCCTTAGTAGTATTATTAGCTACTCTTCGATTGGAAGAAAATACCAGTGTAGGAGGATTAGAACTAAAACAATTAAAAAAACTATAGGGTGCGAGATTGGGTACACCCGCCTCATCAACGGTACTGACAAACGCTATAGGACGTGGAGATACAACGCCTAACAAATACTGGTGTAAGTCTTTGGTGGGGGTTACAGCCGGGTCAATGATCCGCATAATTCGGTTTTAGTTTATAAGAATATGAAGTGGTATAACGGTCAATTTATAAAAAACGTGTAAATAACGATAAATATGATGAAAGACTATCCTTTTTAGGGAAAGATGTTTGTATATCATTATCACAAAGACAAATCTCTCGAATTTCACTCCAAAAAGGGATAAAGCCCTATACTTTGTTTATTTCAAGATGTTATTATAAGTAAGAGAGTACATTTAATTAACGCAAGTTGCGATGCAAATGCTGAATGTAAAATGTAGAGCAGAGCAATAAAAAATGTAAAAGAATACTACCAAACTTTGCCCTCACTTTTACATTTTACATTGAACGTTTCCATTTTACGGTTTCAAGTTAAAAATATCGCAACTTGAATTAATTAACCTTTTTATGGTGGCATCTTTTTACCCATATCTGCGTGGCGTACTCGTGTTAATAACGATGGCTATTACACTCCCTCCGCCGCGCCTTGATCTGAGCAAAAAGCAACCTAATTATACGCTCTTACTTAATAAACCAATACGAAACTATGCGCATTAAGTTTAATCATATACTCAATTTCCTTTTGGTAGCAGCCATTGCTGTTTTGATTGGCCGTTATTTTTACATGCAACCCCGCTTTGATAGCGGTGAAAATACACCTGGTTTTTCTGCATCTTTATTAAATGGGCATTCCTTTGAATTATCAGAACTCAGGGGTAGTTATGTACTCATCGATTTTTGGGGTAGTTGGTGTCCACCATGCCGACAGGAAAATCCTGCTTTGGTTGATTTGTATCATAAATATAAATCGGAAGAAGAAAAAAGTCAACCTCCCTTTGAAATTGTTAGTGTGGCTATAGAAAAAAATGAAACGCGCTGGAAAAGAGCCATACAACAGGATCAACTTATTTGGCCATACCACATCCTGGATAAAGCTGAAAACCTACGCTTTTTTGACTCTCCTATTGCCAAACAGTTTGGTATTCGCCAGGTCCCTACTAAATACCTGCTCAGCCCCGAAGGTACTATCATTGCTGTTAATCCAAGTGTAGGAGAAGTAGATAAAATACTTTCCGAACAACTCTAGAACTCAATAAAGAAACGCCAGGCTCCCCCTATGGGAAGCCCGGCATTCATTCTCAAAAAACTTATCGTGATTGCTTATACGGGCGGTAAAAGCAGAAGGTTACCTATCTCATCATAAAACTTTGATTTTTTAATATATAAGATCTTACACTTTTACTTACTTATGCAGTCTTTGACCCTTAAACACAGATAATTCCAGCCATTATTTTTACTCTCCAAATTGAGCTTTTCTCGTAAATCTTCAGACAAATCCCAGTAAACTACTTATTTATATTTCATAAATAACTATCTTACAGTTATATTATTTGGCTTCTTATTTCTAGTAAGTAAGAAGCTTATTTAAGAGCTTGTTTGGGAATTTGTTCTTTGAGACGATTTTGTCACTAATTGGATTAGATGAGGCGGGAGGTTGCGATTTTAGCCATCCGCGTGCCGCCGTAGCTTTAGCGGAGGAGCAAGCTAAATGAGCGTTCTTCCAACAAAATATAAGCCGATTAGTGGTGGAATAAGTCCGACTAATAAATCCCAAACAAGCTCTAAGTTTTAAGAATC
>JAKSDI010000256.1 GCA_022360175.1 Chitinophagales bacterium | reverse complement strand
CGTAGTAAATGCCATTCGAAACAAGATCATCCTCCGTATTTTTGCAGTAGTACGAAATGGAGTTATGTATGAAAAAAATCTTAATCATTCCTTGATTTAACCATAGAAAACGGGTCTTATGATTGGAGGGGTCGGCTAAAGGCCGGGGGAGGAGGTATTAAGGTGCTAAAAAAATTAATATCCTGATTTTTAGTCCCTAAAAAAAAGTTTAAACCAGTTTCAAGACTTAATAGGAACTTTTAAATTGAGTAAAATTGTTCCCTAACATAAAATTATATCCGCATTCTCTTTAATTGTAATTATTTATTAGGCATGAAATATATTATTGTAGACCTTGAAGCGACTTGCTGGGAACAACGCAAGGGACGAAAAAGTGAAATTATTGAAATTGGAGCAATATGCATTGATTCTCAAAAACAAATCATCAGCGAATTTAATCAAATAATCAAACCAGTAATAAATCCTTTCTTATCGGAATTTTGTACTGAATTAACTTCTATCACTCAAAATATGGTAGATGAAGGCGTTCATTTCATAGAAGCTCTACATGCATTTCAAAATTGGATAAACATTACTCAAGAAGATTACTTATTATGTTCCTGGGGCTATTATGATAAGAATCAGTTCATTCATGATTGTCAACTACACGCTCTTGATACAGAATGGACTGAAAATCATATTAGTATCAAACATCAATATGCACTAATCAAGTCCCTACGTAGGCCTGTAGGAATGAAAACGGCATTAAAAATAGAAGATTTGCCACTTGAAGGCATCCACCATAGAGGAATAGATGACGCAAGAAATATTGCTAAAATTTTCATAAAATACTTTGACTACTGGAATCCAGCAGGCATAAAAAGCAAATAAGGCCTACTTACTTTCAATACATTTGACAATCCAATAATTGGGTGTTTCTTTGTAGCAGATTAAATAACATCTAGATGAAACCATTGCACAAAGACCACCTACCCTTATTATTTATATGGAGCCTGCTACTTCTAATCTCTACCGGATGTAATTTAAACTGGACAAAAGCAATGCAAAAAGGAAGTATTGATGCACCTGCTTTTGAAGAAAACATCCCTGTAGAAGTTGAAATAGGCCTCATTATAGTGCCTGTAACAATCCAGGGCAAAACGTATCGGTTTTTATTTGATACAGGAGCTCCTTTCAGCATTTCAGAAGAATTACAAGCCAAACTTGACTACAAAGTCATCAGTAAGGGAAGTATCAAAGATTCAGATAACAATAGAAAAACTGTTAATTATGTACAGGTAGACCATATTTTAGTTGGCAAGGTACCTTTCATCAAACAAACTGCATTTGTAGGCAATTTCACCTCCAATCCTACCATAAAATGTCTCCAACTGGATGGCATTATTGGTTCTAATATGATGCGGCACTGCAATTGGCGTATTAATTATCAGGAGCAAGAACTTGTCTTGAGTAGTAAGCTAGGCCAGCCTGCCCATGCTGTCTCTGTTCCGTTTCATACAGATGCACAGTACAATATACTTGTTGACCTTAATATTAATGGGGCTACTGTTCGAAATCTTACTGTAGATTATGGTTCAAATGGCACCTTATCATTCCCAGATAATGTGTACAAAACTTTAGAGCAGCATGATAAAATAGAGAAAGGATTTCTAGAAAAAGGAGTCAAACAATCAGGTCTTATAGGTTCGCCCGTTCCCATTCAAAGGAGAATAGTATATGTAGACACTATTCAATTAGGCCCTCTCAAGATAGATGATATAGAAATCCGATCAGGAAGTGCTGCATTGATTGGGCAAAAGATCCTGTCGAGATATATAGTTACTATAGACTGGGATAGCAAGCAATTACACTTTTCTGAAAGTAAGTCGACAAAACCTGATTACAAGACTTTTGGATTCAGGGCAGGATATTCGGAAGGCAAAAATATATATATCCAATCGGTTATTGAGCATTCCGTTGCATACAAACAAGGTATACGATCTGATATGAAAGTTTTAAAGGCGAATGCACTTGACTTTCAAAAAAACCACAACTATTGCGATTTTATAGACTCCATCGTGGGCAAAACTGATAAAGTATCACTCGAATTAATGGACGCTGATGGAACTATAAAAAAGGTAGTTCTGCAGAAGCAAGCATTGAATGCAGGTGAATAATAATTTGAGAAAACTTGTTTTAGCTCGGCTATGGATATCTATAACCTATAGCCGAGCCAGAACATTATTTTCCCTTCTTTTCTAGTCTGCCTGGATAAAATACCAGTTGTATCAGATTATATTCTAACTGGCTAAAGTCAAAGCCTTTTCCATCTATTTCGAATGAAGAAAAAGGATACCATCTGAGGTTGGTCCTTAAAATTAATGCTTCCTGATTTTTCCCTGGCTGAATATCCCAGCCGAAGGTGACTCCTGGTTCAATCTTATGATCGAAAGTGAGGGTTCTATTAGCATCATCTATGCTTTCCGTATATTTCAGTTTGTCATATGCCACATTCAGCCCCACATATGGTACAAAACCAGAATAATCTAACAAGAATTTATTCACTTCCAGACATAAAGAAGTCTTTTTAATTGATTGGCTTGAGCCATAGCCTTTAGTCTCAAATTCAGGGTTTCTAAATGATAAAGCTGTAAACAGGCCTATTTTAGAAAAATGATACCCTATCGCAATATCAAAATAATTGGTAGAGGTAAGCTTTTCCTTTAAATAGGGAAATTCTTCCTGATTATACTCAGATTCTTTTAGCGAAAAGGAAATAGAAGGGCCTACCCCTATAAAGAAAGCTCCTTTTTTTGTTGCATCCAGAGATTGTTTAGATAGTGGTGGGTAGCTGTTCCATTTTTCAATGTTATCTGTAGTTGTCCTTTTACTAAAATCCATTGCATACAACAAACCTACCTGAACGCCATAATCCGGCGTTTTGATTTTACTTTTTGTTGTTCTGCTTAATGGATAATCCCATTGAGTATCGGGAAAATAGTTGATTCCCAGCCTTAAGGAAAAGTTTCGATAGCCATACAACAAGCCTGCATCATAGCTTAGCATAAAATCTTTGGATAAAGTCGTTTGCTCTTCTTCAGATTCCGATTTTTGCTTAAAATCTAATGCCGACCAGCCCAAACCTACATAGGGCCTTAGCTTCCCTTCCCGATAAGCCCAGGGGAAAAACCTTGCTCCTGTAGCGACTGAGTGCAATAATTCGGAACCGATTTCATCATTATTCTTCAATGCATTATAGCTCAAAGGGATCGTAACATAAAATGCTGCGTGTCCCCAAAAATGAAATCCCCCCCAATTCAGGTATTGCATTACAGATTCTGGGTTTGTAAAAGTTTGGATTTCGTTATTAAGAAGTCGCTTACCTTCAAAAGAAGGTAAGAAGGTGCCTCCCAGTTCGAAATAAGTACGGGCAAAATCAAGACGTTGTTTAACATCGCTTTCTGTAGTTTCCTGAGCAAAAGCATTTAGGGTGAAAATTGAAATAAAAAATGTGAGAATGATCTGCTTCATTGGGTGATTATTTTTTGATTCAAAAGTAGAAGCAGAAGAAGGGGTTGGCAATCGGAAAAGAGTATGAAATGAAGCCAAAAACCAAAAATCATACAAAAGTATGAGTAGGCAAAAAATCGTAATCAGCTGATTAACAGAGCTGTTAATTCTGACCTGTTTTTTACACCGCATTTTTTATACAGATTGCTAGCATGTGTTTTGACAGTGGGAATAGATATATACAATGCCTCTGCAATTTCTTTATAGGTCCTTCCCTGGGTCAGCAATATGGCTATTTCCTGCTCTCTGTTGGAAAGAGAGTAGTTTTTAAAGTGTTGTTCTTTGTGCTCTAGCTTAGGTTTCAATAAGGATAAGCGCTGTAAATCATCAAACAATTTACTACCTGATAATAGAATAAACACCAGTGGTAAAGTAAAACCGATTCTTAATCCGTACTCTCCTTCTACTAACACATAATTAGCGAAAAGAGAAAAAGGGACGATCACTAAAAAAGCAATGGCAAAGTAGCGTTCGATTTTGTCTCGATGTGCTATAAACTGTTTGGGTTTAGCCCTTCTAAGCAATACCATAGACAAAATTACTGATGTACCAAGAAAAGAGATAATTAT
>JAKSDI010000084.1 GCA_022360175.1 Chitinophagales bacterium | reverse complement strand
GTATCACATCCTGCACCACTGGTGAATTGTAATTGATAGGTGGTACTTTCAGTAGGAGATACCGTTATCGATTGAGTGAGTTCTACATCATCATTTACATTATTTGTCCATACAAAGGCATCATCACTACTTCCATTGGTAACATCAGCACTGATGGTCACGTCTTCTCCTTCACATATTGTTAATGCAGAGGAAGTCAGACTAATGGATGCTTGTTGGATAACTTCAATAGTGATATCTTCTTCCAGTGGAGGACATACCCCATTATCTGCGATTAAAGAATAAGTCGTGGTCTCATCAGGAGATACAAAAGGTTGAGGATCGGTTACTGTTCCAAAATCTGGATCTGTGGATGTCCAGGTATAAGTAGAGATAGGGTCATTAGCCAGGTTAAGCAATAAACCTCCTCCTTCGCATATAGAATTGACTGGATTTAATTCTACCACAGGTTCAGCATACACCTCAAAGCTTATACCTGTATTACTATCACAGCCTTCTGCACTGATTTCTATACTGTAAGAAGCCGTACCGTCCATGCTTGGAGTTGCATCTGGATTAAGACAATCCGTACAACTCAAGCCATCTCCACTCCAGGTAACTTCATCATATTGGCCAATAATTTCCAATTGGAATGAAACTGTTCCACCCAAACAAATGGTGGTATCCTGTGGGATAATATTTGTTATTGGAGGTTCTATGACGTTAATTAATATTTCTGTTGTCTCGCTACATGCTCGGTTTGTAGTAACTCGCTTGTATACAATTGTATCCTGTGCAGTAAACACCATATTGAATAGAGAGTCCGGAGTTTCAAAACCAAGTCCTTCAGTCCACTGGTGCTCAATATCAGGATAGAAGCTGGGCTCGTAAGTAGTTGAACTCAACGTGACGATATCTCCCTGACAGTATGGTTGATCGTCAGGATCTGCCATAATACTAAGGTCAGGTAAGGAATCTACCCGAATATATACAGAGTCAAATACTGTACATTGGGCTATTGTAAAGGTAGAGTAATACCAGCCTGAAACTTCTGGTGTAGCGGTTACTGTAAATCCAACTGTATCACTTAAAGTACCGTCATCAGGCGACCATAACAATCCGTCTTCTGAGCCTGTAGAAGTAGAAGCCGTAAGTGTGACTGTTTCGCCCAGACATATTTCTGTTGAATCAGGATTGCTAATTGCTACATCAGCAGGGAAAACTTCTACTAATACCTCTGCGGTATCTGCACATGCTCCGTTTTCACTGGTACCTATCAAAGTATAGGTGGTCGTATTCATAGGCATGGCAATAGCACCTGCAATAGAATCATTATCGAGTGCTATATTCGGAGTCCAGACAAAGGTTGTAGTGGTAGTATCAGGAAGAATGGTACTTGCCAGTTGCGTAGCATAGTTTTGACATAAAACGGTATCTGCAATTACCTCAGGAAAATCAAAAGGTGAAACATCAATACTTACCGTGTCAAAAACAAAACATCCTGCTACTTCAACAGATACTATGTAGTCAGTAGTTACTTGTGGAGTAGCTATTGGATTAGGACTATTAGGGTCATTTAATCCCTCTGAAGGAGTCCATACAAGATTTTGATCGTTGACATTATTCGTAGATTGTAGCTGAACAACATCCCCTTGACAGATTACAACAGGATCTAATGCTTCTGCCATAATTTGTGGATCAACAAGTTGAAGATACACAGAGTCATAGTCAATACATGGCCCGACAACTCCTTCTACACTAACCCATTGGCTCATCGTTGGCGTTGCTGTAGGTGTAGACGAAGTTGGGTTGTCAAATACACTCACGGGCGACCAGAAATAAGAAGCGGCTCCATTAACTTCAAGTACCAGTGAACTATCCTGACATATTAATGCGGTATCTTGCTCTATAGCGATATCAACTATAATCTGATCTTGTAAATCTATTACTACTTCGGTATAGGTTACTTCTCCACATCCAAAATCATTAGTAAGAGCAATTGTTATTGTTTCCGTAGGCTCTGTGATCAAATCAGATAGAGCCATGATCGGGTATGCTATTGAGGATTGCCCTGGTAGGAGTGTAACTGTATCCGGTATTTCGAAAATATAATCAACATCTGGTGTAGCAGTACCTCCAATAACGACTACATAAGTAGTTGTATCTTCAACAGGAGCATTCAACTCGATTAATACTTCATCAGCTATGTTCACACAATCTTCTACCAGATAATCAATCCCCGAATTGAACTTTACTGAAAGATTAGGAGTTCCACCTTTTAATTCTGAAATAAACACCCCTGAGTCAAAGCTGGAATCCCCGCGATCGGCAATAGCAAATTTCAGGTGATAAGTGCTACAAGGCTGCACCTGAGCGATAGCCGTCAAGCTCTTCTTAATGCCAAATTCATCAGAAGTAAGGCCATCATACTGTATGCTTAAGCCATTGGTATTATCACGATAGTATTCCCAGTTTTGTAAGTTGTTTACACTATTAATCTGTACAGGAGTATCCATACCATTAGGAAGTATGGCTATGTTTTCCTGATTAGCAATATTCGGATCACCTGCGATACCAGGGCCAGAAATAAGGAATGCGAAAATATCATTAAAGACATCATTCACATATTCTGGATATTCTTCAGAGCCGAAAACATATTCAAATGTTAACTCATTCGTAGCAGCTAATACGTCTAATTCTATTACACAGGCATTTTCAGAAAGGGTACCATCACCAAAAACGGTAGATAAGTAATCCAGGTCCGCATCACCCCCTCCAGCATTGACTGTACTCTGTGATGGAGAGTTGTTAGGGCCTATGGCATTCAGCGCACTACCTGTTGTCATCACAAGGCCTCTTTCCAATCCTAAATCAGAATTGTCACCCGCAAGGAAGGTACCGTAAGCTTCGGGAGGACAGTTAATATTGGTAATCTCTGCAACTGTAGCTGCTGTAGAAACAAATTCCACAATTTGCTCATCCGGTATATTTTGTTCTATAGTGATTGGTTGGAGGTCAGGACAATCTGTGCTGCATTGCCATTGCCCTGCAAAACCTTCAAAACTGGCAGTAGCATCAGAGGTGAAATTGATAGTCATACAGCCACTAGTGGCCTGTACCATATAACATACACCACCACCACCATCATTAGCAAAGTCATTACCACCTATTTGACCAATGATATTAGCTGGATTAGGAGAATCACCATCGTAAAAGGTGAGTTGATCTGTAAAGTTAAAAGTAGTACTCTGTTCTATAAAGTAATAGTCTAACGTAAATATGATACAGTCATGTGGCTGATCAGGACAAATAGTGAAGGTGTAATCTTCACCATTTTGATAGTCTCCCTCTTCACCACCACTGTCATAAAGTGTTCCCGAGCAAGCAGTAGAACTTCCTTGATCGATAGTACTGGCAGGTTCCATTTCGTCTACGCACAACTGGAAAGTACCCCAATTAGGAGTAGCAGAGGCACTATAATCATTGATTCGAATGAAATAAGTAATATTTGGTGTAAGCCCGATAATGTCTAGTTCAACAAAATCAGTTCCTGCTTCGGCAGATTCACACCCTAATTCTGCGAGGTTGTCAGGAGAACAATCCCCACGATAAATAGCTACTTGAGGATTGCTAAGAGGATCTGATCCCATATCAGAAAGTCCAGTCACGGTGATAGTATAATCAAAAATAGTATCACTGGTTGTAAACATAAACCAGACATCATTTTGTGTCGTACCACCATTAAAGCATTCAGGGATATTGCCAAACCCTATGTCGCTGGCTGTTGCATCTACATTCGTAAAGAATACAGAATCAGGACATGCTGGAGCCACTCCTAAATCGATAATGCCATCGCAATCGTCATTAACTGGTTGGGCAAAAACCAGTAGCGGCAGCATAAACAAAAAAAGGGTGAGCGTGATAGATATTCTCGTCATAAGTTATGTAGGCTGTTCCAAAAAAACGGTTAAGAATTGATCAAAAAAGAACTCGTAAATAGTCATTTTTGATGAGTAATAAATAACACTAATCCAGCTTCTCATTTTATGCGGCACATGAAATGAGGGGGTAAGGTGCTGATTTGCAGTGCTTTAAAAGATTGATTGCTCAATGTATGAAAATTGAGTCTCTAAAGTAGTAATTCCAGTCTAAAAAAGTAGAGCCAGATAGATAAAATTATGCCATCTAAAGTACTTATTGTTTACATTTTTCCAAACTAGCTCTTACTTCATCAATTGTTACAAAACCATAGTCATTACCCCAGGAATGATTGATGTAATTGAGAATATTGGCAATCTCAAAGTCAGTGAGTTGAGGCACTCCTGGCATTGCATTATTATAGATAATTCCATTTACACTTATCGTATCCTGCATGCCATATCGGATGATGCAAGCAAGATTGGATCTGTGTTGGGTTATATAATCTGCTCCGGCAAGGGGAGGGATATTACCTTCTAGTCCTGTACCATCATCCATATGGCAGCTGGCGCAAAAATTTTGGTACATTATTTCACCATGTTTGTATGGATTGGTATCGCATGCGGAAAGGAAAATGAATACCATCGTTGTAAATAGAACACTAATCAATTTCATCATGGAGAAAAGTTTCTATGGAAGATATAAATGCTTTTACTGCGGTAGAATCAGTCCCATTACAATAAGCTCGTATGTGTGCGTTCTGATCTACCAATATTAAGCGGCCACTGTGATCAAAACCATCGGGTAATGTTGGGTCTTCAAGTACCAGGTTGAAATAATCATCTGCTATCTCATATATTTCATCTTTTTTGCCAGTGACCATATGCCATTTATCGGGTACTGCTCCCAGGTTGACCGCGTATTGCTTGAGGCGAACTACAGAATCCCTTTTAGGGTCAATGGAGTGAGATATTAGCAACAGTTTATCTTCTTCCAGAAAACGGTTTTGAATGGACAGCATGTTTTGCTGCATAATAGGACAAATGGTAGGACAGGAAATAAAGAAAAAATCAGTTATATATGCTTTACCTGCTACTGTACTTTTATCAATGATCTGACTATCTTGATTAATAAAAGAAAAAGAAGGAATGGTATCATACACCAGTTTACCGTCCACTTCATGCTGTTTGCTCAAAATGGGTAATCCAGCAGGTTTTGAGTTACAGGCTGCTATAAAAATAAGAAGGCTTAGATATAGAAAAATACGCACATCAATAGGTCTTAGTCATTAATTCGTCAATAACGATAATATAATGGGCTTTGTTTTGGTTTTCCTCTTCCAAAGTATCTAATTGAGCTTGTTCAACACTGCTAATGGAGAATGTTTTCAAGCCGGGGTGGTAATGGTTAATATACCAAATAATTCCCTGAAAATCATCAGAATGATAGGCACCATTAAAATGAACAAAAAGTTTACCCTTTTTCCAGTTTTTTAAAATGAAGTGTGCCATGGTAGCGTCTTTAATCGCTTGTGCTTTAGGTAGATTATCGCCACCGTGGCCTCCCATCATTTCAAGCATGCTTTTATAGGCGGGCAATTCGGGATCATAAGGGATGGGTAGTGGAGCGATATATTTTTCTGCGGTTGCTCCTAAAGATGATAAGGAATCCAGTCCTTTTCGATACACCAAATTAGCATACCTGCGTGGGATATTGGTCGCAATCATTGGTATTCCTTTTTCTTTTGCCATTTCAAGTACTGGTTTGTAATCTGTTTCGTAATTATTCCAAAGGCGAGCTTCTTTTTCAAATGATTTAGTATTGATATGGCCGGCAAAATATTCGTCAATTAGCTGTTGATTATCTGATTCATACATTTCTGCTCCCAGGACTATATTTTTCTTTGATTTTTCCTGGAGATCCTTTGTCAAAACCAATTGTAACCAATGAGCAATAGGATTATTATGAAGCTCTCCAAAAAAAATTATATCAGCTTTAGCAGCTTCTTTAAGCATCTTTTTATAAGGAACATCTTTAGCATTTTCTCCATTAAAGATGCGATATGCAGGTTTATCTTGTGCATACATATTCAAGCTTGCTGCTATAATTAAGAAAAAGGAGAGCATATAATGTCTATTCATATTCAAGGTCGATTATAAAGCCCGACAAATCGATTAATTAGGCTTTTTTTGATAGTTTCCAAAATTGAATTGTCGAAGGTAATTGTTATTTTACAAAAAAATGAAAACCATACTTTACTATCTTTGTTTTCCCATCAAATCGAATTGACAAAATAGGATACCCAGCACTTTCTATACAAAAAGCGGAGTATGTATACCAAGCGAGGAATATTATGGTTCAGATTGGACTTGCGATTACATGATAATGAAGCGATGCTGGATGCTCTTAGTCATACAGATGAGGTCATTCCTGTATATGTTTTTGACAAAAGATTATTTGAAGATAAAACATCTTATGGCTTCAAAAAGACAGCTCGTTATCGTGCAAAATTTATTATCGAAAGTATTAGGGATTTAAGAGCATCTCTACGAGCGAAAGGCAGTGATTTGATAGTGAGGGTAGGGCGCCCTGAAGAAGAACTATTTGAAATTGCCAAACAAGCAAAAAGCAGTTGGATTTTTTGTAATCGCGAGCGCACCAGAGATGAGGTGGCTGTTCAGGATGCACTGGAACAGAGATTGTGGACGATAGGACAGGAGCTGCGCTATTCGAGAGGAAAGCTGTTGTATTACACTTCTGATTTACCATTCCCTATCAATCATACTCCAGATACATTTTCCCAATTTAGAAAAGAAGTAGAGCGCTATGTACCGGTGAGAGAACCGCTGGCTGCACCGGAAAAAATGACAGATATAACGGTGGTTCTGGAGCGAGGGGAGATTCCTACAATGGAAGATTTGGGATATAAAGATTTTGAAAATGATCCAAGAGCTACCGTAGACTTCAAAGGAGGAGAAACAGAAGGCCTGAAGCGGTTAAAATACTTTGTATGGGAAGCCGCACAAATTCCTATGTATAAAGAGCAAAGCGATGAACTTTTCTGCTCAGATGGTTCTACTAAATTTTCTCCCTGGCTTGCACAAGGATGTTTGTCTCCAAAACTGGTTTATCAAGAATTGAAACGCTATGAGGAAGAGATAGGAAATAAGAAATCGGTAAACGGTATCATCATTAGTTTGCTGAAGCGCGATTTTTTGCGGTTTATGGCCAAAAAATATGGAGATCAAATTTTTGCAGAAGAGGGCCCTGGCAAAATTACTACTCTTCAGTGGAAGGATAATAATGAAGCTTTACAGAGGTGGATGGAGGGCTATACCGGTATCCCTTTCATAGATGCCAATATGAGGGAATTAAAGCATACTGGCTATATGTCTTATCGGGGTAGAATGAATGTAGCCAGCTACCTGATTCATGATATGCAGGTTAACTGGAAAATGGGAGCTGAATATTTTGAATCTATGCTTATTGATTATGATATAGCCAGTAACTGGGGAAATTGGCACTATGCCGCAGGAGTTGGGAGTGATGCTAGAGAACACAAGCAGTTTAATGTATCATCACAGGCACTTCGATATGATCCTCGTGGAGAATATGCAAAACTTTGGATGCCTGAGTTACCAAACTTACTTGAGGATGAGTTTCAAAAAAAAAATAAAAGTATTATATAAGAAATTATAATTCTTGTGTTTTAGTGCTTGCCCCTTTGTAAAAACCAATAGACCATTCTAAAAGAAAATATAAAATTATAGGACTATAAAGAAAATATAATAGAATATATTTGGTCTTAATCAGCCTAGTTATAATACTCATGTATCTATAAGGCATTATGAGAAATGATAAAGCAGGATAGTCAAAAACCGGTTTTGGAGGTAGGGCATTTTTCTTTCGAACTATAGCTGAGTACATTCCTAACATTTTTAGATTCTTAGTGATACTCGATATATTCGTTTTGTTTATATGTGTTATTCTCATGTGGTTAATTTGGTATATTTTTCCTCCTTTTGTTCTGAAATTATGGCAAAATAAAAAATCTTCAAACGCTCTATTATTAGAAAAATATTCGTATTCGTCAAAAACTGTTTTAAAACAAGCAAAATTGCAGGTTGCAGCGGCATTAATTTCTCTTTTTGTAAACCCGTGGGCAATGAAATTATTAAATTCGATTAAATATGCACACGTCCCAAACACACTGCCAGGTGTACCGTTTTTTATAACCCCGGTTAAAACTATATTATTCTCCATGTTCGCAACAATATTCGTTAGCCAATCTGATGATGCAACACAATCACTATCAATTAATGCAATTATGGAACCACGAGATTGTTTGATACCTATATTCCTTGCAGAACCAGGGAATGTCTGCGTTTTTAGTTTTATTAATCGTACTTTATCGCTTATCTCCATGCAAAACTGTTCGATTTTGGTTTGAATATCTGCATTAGAGCTATCAACTATTATGATTTCGTATTCTAACTTAATATCTTGATTAAGAACAGAGTTAATACATCTGTGAATTGATTTGATTTGATTATATGAAGGAATAACAACAGATATCTCTATCATATGGATATTTTATTGAAAAGATATTGATAAAGTGAATGAATTTGTTTAAAAGATTTTAATGATCGTTAGGAGTATTTTTCACTACTCTTCGCCTTTTATCGCTCGATAGCCACTGCTGGAATTCTATGATACAGCTTATGAAGCTCAAAAAATATTATTATAATCAACTCATCAGATTTTTTTAAACGACTTCCTTTTCTGTATTTAGCCATCAGAATACTTACTAAAGATAGTATTATTTAGGCTTCTTTAATGTTTTTACCTGAACTTCATCTTTTGCTTCTCTTTCTAGTACTACTAGAAGAAGCGGGTTTATCTTCACTAGGCCCCTGCTGATATAAATTGTAGCCGCGATAGCCTATTAATCCCAATAATCCTAATACTATAATACTGGAAAGTATTTGAGAAATTAGTTTACCTGTTTTAAATGATTGTGGATCAAATTTGAACTCGATAGTGTGTTGCCCTGAAGGCACAATCATTCCACGTAGTATGTAATTGACACGGATGTGATCTACAGCTTCTCCATCTATATAAGCTTGCCAGCCCTTGTTAGGGCCATACCATACCTCAGAGAATACAGCAAATTGATCACTAGAGGTATTACTCTGATAGGTTAAATGATTAGGGGCGTAATCGGTCAGCGTAATCGTACCTTCTCCCGTAGGTTGTACTTGTTCAATGTAATCATGAAACTCTTTGTGAACAGCAGCCTCTGTTTTAGGGTCAATGCCATTAAGTGTATCTATTTCCTCATTGGCGTTAGCTACTGGACGGAAAGAAGAAATGAACCAGGCGTTGCCAAGGGCATTAGGATTTCGTTGAACTTGTGCGCCCTGATCCTGCCCTCCGGGGAATATAAAGTAACGGGTATTTAACATATCCAGAACCTTCTGATTCCCCTGGGTGAGGTGGTGATCTATGATATCCTGCGCTCTTTGCAGTTTCGCTGCATGGTAACCACCAATTGATTTATGGAAATAAGAGGTCTTTGCCGATTGGAAGGTACTTTCACTAGCATCATAAACTCGATAACTCAGGTCTGTATCCTGTAAAATCTGTTGATCTACAGGGCGAGGTTCAAACTGCCTGTTATAGTTGGTGGCATTAACAAATACATCTGTACCTAGATAACGTCGACCAACGGTCCACTGATCAAATACAACTAAAAGTGCAATGCCACCCAATAGCAAAGGTAGCTTGATTTTGTCTTGCAGGTATGCCCAAATGAGCCCACCACTTATCAATACAAGTAATAAGGTACGGAAGGCATCAGACTGCATCAATGACTGGCGATCAGAAATAATAGCTCCTAAGTCATAACCAGCATCTACGTAACGTTGGTCACCCGGAGTGGTGAAGGTGTAAAAACTAGAGCCCATCAATGCGAAGAAAAGTGCAATAGCTCCGCATATGCCTGATGCAATGTAAAGGCTCTTAAGTGCTTCTTCTTTAGTTACCTTTTCATTGACAATTTTATGCAAAGTGATAATGCCTAACATTGGTACCAAAAAGGCTGTCACACTTAATACTGAGTTTGGAGTACGGAATTTGTTGAATAAAGGCAAGTAGTCGAAAAAGAAACGATTGAGCCCTTCCATATTATAGCCCATAGAAATAAGGAAGGTTAGAAGAGTTCCTAAACCTAGCCACCATTTCACAGGGCCTTTTACAAGGAAAAGCCCCATAATAAATAAGAAAAACATAATAGCTCCAAAATAGATAGGGCCGCTAGTAAAAGGTAATCCGCCCCAATATAAAGGAGCATAAAATTTACTAGGTATTCTAGCTCCTTTTCTTCTCAAGTCCTGGACAACTGCCGAATCATCACCCACTAGTTCCTGTGAACCTCCACCAGCTACTCCAGGTATAAAGGAAGCAAAAAGATCAATAGTGCCATTGCTCCAATTCATGGCATATTCCCATTCAAGCCCATCTGTTTCACTGCTGCTGGTAGGTGCTCCTTCTGTTTCCAGTATAGGTTCTCCACGCATGGTATCATCAGCATATTCGTAAGTGATCCATAAGTTCGAAGCGGAGGTGCCTATTGCCAGTACAGCAGCGATGATAATGACGGCAGCTGATTTAGCAAAATCAACAAGTTCATTTTTCTTGATAGCATAAATTAATTGGGCTACACCAAAAATGAGTAGGGTAAGGGCAAAGTAATAACTCATTTGGATGTGATTGGACATAATATTTAGTCCGAGGCCTAATGCAAAAATGCTTCCTCCCAGCAAATATTTTTTTCTACTAAAAGTCAGCACAACACCAGCCGCTATGAGAGGAAGGTAGGTGAGTGCCCTTAGTTTAGTTTCATGGCCTGCTTCGTACAGTATTAAATTGTTGGTTGTGAAACTAAAAGCAATAGCTCCTATCGCAGCGAGCCAGTGATTGACTCCCAATACCACCATAAGTACATAAAAACAAAGCATTGCCAGGAAAAACTGGCCTATAGGAAGTTTTATTCCTAATCGGCTATAGTATTCTACTTTCTTCAAGAGATTACCCTCACTTACCGTATTGATCTGATAAGTAGGCATGCCACCAAACATGGAGTTGGTCCATAGAGAAGTTTCGCCTGTTTCCTTTTTGTACTCCCGAACTTCCTGTGACATACCGTGATACTGGGCTATATCTGTCCTTGGGCCTGGTACTTTACCTTCAAGCTGTGGACTAAAATAGGCAGCACAAACTACCAGAAAAGCAACGATAGCTATAATGTGTGGAATGAATTGCTGTATGGTCTTATTCATTTTAATAAGGTGATATGCTTTATATAAAATCTACGTCTACGTCGTAGGGGTAATTGATCAAAAATTGTATGGCACGATCTATATCAAAGCCTTTAAAAACTACATTGTAGAGCATTCCAGTAATAGGAACGCGAAGATCGTAATATTTTGCAAGTTGCCGGGCAATTTTTAACGTTCTGACTCCTTCTGCCAATTCTGGCATAGTAGCTTCTATGGAAGCAAAGTCTTCTCCTTGCCCTAATCGGAATCCAAAAGTGAAATTGCGACTATCTTTACTAGTAGCGGTTGCCACCAAATCTCCTATGCCAGCGGTACCAAAAAAAGCTCGACTCGTAGAGCCCATAGCATTGCCAAAGTATACCATCTCTAAAAGTCCTCGTGTAATCAGCATCGCCTGAATATTTTTTCCAAGCCCTTTGCCTTTTAGAATGCCTGAACCAATTGCAATGATATTTTTTAGGGCACCAGCTAACTCAGCACCCAGCATATCATGTGTACCAAAAATATGAAAATGCTCACTTTTAAGTACTTTTTTCCCGAGGCTAATTACTTCATCATAATGGCTCCCTATAACCGTAGCAGTAGGCTGTCCTGCCATGATTTCTTTGGCGAGATTAGGCCCTGACAGGCATCCTACCCGTTCGACGATACTTTCCTGTCGAATTACTTCACTCATAGTGCTGACATCTTCACGAGTGAGGGTACTGTCTTCTGGTTTATTCTCCATTCCTCTGGCATCAAATCCTTTAGTACCGTGTATGATGATATGGTAAGGACGTAATAATGGACCAAGGTCATGCATCATACTACGGAAACTTCCTGAAGGGACAACAGGAAAAAGGAGGAGACATTTTTGTGCTACTTCTTCAAGATCATTAGTTGCTCGAATGCGAGGGGAAAGTTGTACTCCCAGGTTTTCATGAGTTGAATTGATGTGTTGTACCAGCATGTTGTTACGGCTATACATCAACACATCAACATTTACTGCTAATAAATTGGCAATAGCAGTACCAAAGCTTCCTGCTCCGATAACACCTACAGGCTGTTCTGATAGTTGAATACTCATTAAATCGCGCTGGTTTGGCCTCAAATGTACAAATAAGATATAGAAATTTAGCCAGTTGATGCCAACAAGGATTAGAATAAGGCGTTTATACCTAAAACTTGTGCTTAAATGATTTTCTGGTTTATACCATTTTGTTTGTTTCAATTAGCGATTCTACCTCTTGATAATTTGCCGGAAGGCCCCGGGCAGGCTGCCGAAGGACCGGGGAGTGGAGATTATATAACAGAAGAAATTTGGTTTCAGGACTACGCCGATAAATCTGATGGCTTTTGGTTGTTTGAACCGATGAGTGAACAAGTAGATACTGCATCCGTGATTGTATTTAATCATGGATATGGAGCAATTAATCCAATGGTATATGGTGGGTGGATAAGGCATTTGGTACAACAAGGGCATATCGTGATTTATCCAAGGTATCAGCGTAATCTTTTTTCTCCAAGTACTCGAAAATTTGTAGATAATGCTACTTATGCAATAAAAGAAGCACTTGAATTATTGAAAACAGAAGGGCATGTTTATCCTGATGAAGATGCATTATTTTTTATTGGGCATAGTTATGGAGGAGCTATTTCTGCAAACATATTAAACCGATTGGACGAATTAGGTTTACCCAAACCGAAAGGAGCCTTGCTTTGTGCTCCAGGGACAGGGCCATTTAAGGGAGGTTTATTAGATTCTTATGAAAATCTACCTGAATCGCTGAAGCTTTTAATAGTAGTTAGCATTAATGATTATGTGGTAGGAGAAAAGTTGGGAAGAAAGGTATACGAGACTGCAATTAATACACCTGAGCGAAACCTTATTCGTATTATTCCTGATAGTACTGGAAACCCCGCACTTACTTCAGAACACAATGAATGTTATTCGCTGGATATGACGTTTGACACGGGCTTACGCAATGTAAATGCAGAAAGGGCGCTTCGCATTGCTAAAACAGATGCAGCTGATTATTATTGTTTTTGGAAACTCATGGATGCTTTAATGGATTGTACTTTAAATGGAGCAAACTGTGAAGTTGCTATTGGGGATACTCCCGAACAGCAATACATGGGTGCCTGGAGTAATGGTACACCATTAAAAACACTTGAAATATGGAAGGCTGAGAATAAAAATTAAATTCCATATTCCATAGGAAAATAAACCTGCCTACTGCGGATCGTATGTTATTCACGAATTGCTGGAATTGCACAAAAATCTTGAGAATTTGTGAAATACGTGGACCAAGCATAATCATCATTTGATGCTCAACAAAACACTAGTGCCTTGTTGAGCATCAAATGAATGATGGGTTCTGCCAGAGTAAAGATTTCGGAGAAATCGCATCTTTTTTGCCTAGGCAAAAAACTCTCGACTTCGGATGGAGTCGCACAAATAACAGAATATGCGACTTCATCCGAAGTCGAAATTTCTATCATAAGCCTTTTCAATAAACTTCCGACTTCTCCGAAGTCTCTACCGATCATTTCAGTATTAACAAAACACTAGCTATTCTCCAATACTGAGAAAATCAGGTTTTTCACTACCAGCAAAGGTTGTTTACTAGTCAAACCTCCGAATATCCTCAACTCCATATTTATGCTTGGTTTACCATCCAGAGTAGGTTGATTGTTACTTACCCAATCAGTAATACTCGTACTGAAGATATCTACAAAAGCGGGAATACTATTTGGATCAACTTCTGCTTCGGTTGGTGGTAGCATACTTATTGGAATAAGTGTACGTACCTCATTTTCTAATATGGCATTTAGTGTATATGCATAGCCACTTGTCATTGCTGCTTCAATAGAAGTAGTGCCATCTCCTTCTGTAAATAATTCCTTAAAGAAGTTTTCCAGGCTTGCTTTTAAAGCGGTGGATAGATTTGCTTCCTTAGCACTTCCAAGATTAAACTCAGTAAACACCAGGCGAGGAATGATCACATTGGCAAACTTCACCACAGGTGTTTGGAACAGGAAGTATTCCGTTGTAGATATATGATCTCTATCTTCAATCGGGAATAATATCTTGTTTCGTTGCACATAAATAGAAGACCAGGCATCCTGATAAGCTAAAACGTCTAATGTATTCATAGATACTATTCGATCAGGGATTTGCAAAGCGTCTTCATAAGTCAGATATTCATCAGAATTATTAATGTTCTGATAAATGTATGCAATCGTCACATTTTCAGGCGGATCAGAAAGAGCCTCTGCTTCGTATACGCTAGGTTCAATTTCAATAAGCATAGCTGGCAAGACAATCTTGCCATCATCACCGGAAATAGTATTTGTCTGAGCATCATAAGTTGCACTATACGTAGTCCCGTTCTTTATGATATTGATATCGAAAATATCTACTCGAGCAATTTCTGTATTTTCATCTCCTGATTCAGATTGTTTATCAAGAAACATACTAAAGGTGATTTCTACTTTTTCTGGTGTATTTGTAGTAGCTAGTTCTGCTGATGGTTCAATATGAGCTGCATAGGCTACTGCTACATCGTTCAAGTACTCCTGGAAAGCTTTGACTGCTTTTTCTGCTCCTTGTACACTTGCCGAATCAGGCTCTTCTTCATTCATTTTTGGCAAGTATGTTTTCAAGTCCTGTTCTACTGCTGGATAATTGGTTACAAATTGAGCCAATGCAGTAAATAAGTCAGGTTCATCTGCCAATAATGTGGTTGGGCTTATACTTGGTGGTAAATTCAATTCTATACTCAACTGAATCACATCGCTTGCTCCTTGATCATAAGTATAATTGAAGCTATAATCCCATTTCGTGAGTTCTTCAGCCGTGCTAGGTTCATCTATAGCTTTTTGGGCTAGTTGTTCCTGAACACTTGGAGGAGTAGGCAATGCTCTATTGACTACAGGTATGTTAGATACACCATCTCCTAGTTTATAGGTAAACGGCCCATTTACAAAAGCTAACCAACGACTCTCTACATAACCTTCTATTCCTGGTACAGTCTGACGATCAAACTCGAGGTGGCTGATTTTATATTCCATCTCTAAAGGTACATAAGCTTCTTGCAGTACATTTTTAGAGTTGAATACAAAGGCTAACCTTGGTTGTATTTGCTCTGTATTGCCATTATTGTCAACGGATTGGATCGCAAGTGGGATCGTTGCTGCTGTTAATGAAAAGTTCTGATTCGCAGCATCTTCATTGTCAATGCTACCAACAGGTTGTCCGTATAGATTAGGTGGTTGAGACATTTCATTTTCAGATCCTCCACTTACATCTTCTAAATCAAAAACAATGGTTGCACCAGCTTTATAAGCGGCACCAATCTGATTGAGTAATTGCTGCTTGATCTTCTCCGCTGCTGTACTAATGGAGGAGGTATCTGAAGCACTGGTACTTAAAATCGGCTTGACGGTACTACTAATATTATCTGCTAAAGAACGTTTTGAATTCAAAACCTTACCCAGATAACCATCTTGTAGCGGATCATCTGTACCTAATATCTTGTCTAGAATAAAAACAGAAGTAGAGTCTTCTGCTGATAAAAATTCATCTACTGCATCAAGTACAGTCTGGAACCATAAGTTGAGATCAACTCCACTAAAATCGGAAGTGGTATTTTCTCCTGTTGTATAGTTTTCTATACTCACAGAATCGCTTTCCAGTGCAGTAGCTACTGGTTCTGGTGTATAATAACTTGCCGTGTCACCTATCTTAAAGAAGACACCTACCCCTGCTACTTTACCAAAACGAACAGTCCAAAGTTGTTGATTGACCTGGCTTTGATCATCGTTTTGTTCTTGCAATCCTTCCCCTACTTTCATAAACCACTGGTCGTCTTGGAAGATTGCTTCAAAAGCGGTTGCATAGGTGGTGTAAGCGGCTGTTTCTCCCTGATCTGCCTGCGGTAGTATAGCGGAAGTGGCCGTGAGGCCTTTATCTAATCCAGCTACATTGGCTTCAGTTAATGTTGCTTTTCGTTTTATAGTCAGAGATAAATCTAACTCAATGATATTTCCATCAACTAGGCTGTTTAGGGAAACAGGGAATAATAAATCGGCTGTAGGCTGTGTACCTGTGGTGTCAGCAAGTAGGCTGTTTAGATAATTGATGCAGTCTACTACGTAGGTACTTATTTGCCCTGCCTGGCTTTCTGTTAGGTCAACTATAGGGTTTTTGAGCAATACATTATTTAAACTGATGGTCACTGCATTGCCTGTTACTCCTGGAATAGGTGTTTCCAAATCAGAGTAATCCTGGTTCAGTTGGAAAAAGATTTGTATATATTTTGCCAGATCTTTTTCTATCTGCTGTTTCGCATTATCGAGTCCATCATAAGCGGTGGTATCAAATAAAAAGTTAATAGGGAGATTAGAGGCATCACTAATACTTCTGTAAATATGACTGGTTTGTGTATTAGGCCATTCGCCAATACCAATTAATAAATCGTTGTACTTAATGGTAGCAGCTTCACCATTGATTGCACCAGTATAATCCGCCGGTACTTTTTCGAATGGGGTGATAGTCGTGTTACCAAATAAATCTTGCCAGCGCAGGCCTACCTGAGTAGTGCTTCCTACACCAATGTATGGATTGGTACTGGTAATACCAGCAGCAGCAGCTTTTTTAGCGGCCGGATCAACTTTGGATTTACTACCAAAACCCAGCGCTTGCTTGTAGGTGTAATCGTCATCTTGAGCAGCAGCTAAAAATGCTCGTTTGCTAGCTTGCCTGCTTGCTTTTGAAGCAAGTGCCAGTTCTGCATTTTGGGTATTATTGTTATCATCTTCAGTCTGTGGTCCAAATGGAAGTCCTAAAGCGCTGGATTTGAAGAATACATTACTTTCAATACCAGCAGAGAGGGTATTGTAAAGCATGTACATGTATTGCGCTGCGTATTCGTCTTTCTGCGCTTGTGTAGGATCGCTTGGTAGAGTGGTAGGTTCACCCATATTTACTCGATCCAATTGGAAGCCTATGTTACCAGGGCCGAGGGTAGAACGTAAGTCAAACTGCTCAGAATTAATACTGACTGTTGATTTTTCAGTGAAAATACCTTCTACATTCATGGCATTAACTGCCAGAGCTTCAATATTGATGTTATAGTAATTAGCAATGGATTCAAAGTTACTTCCTACGGTAGCATTTCCAATTACATAAGTGATGGGAGGAATATAGTAGACCGCTCCCAGCTCTACACTTACACCAGGATTGAAATTGCTAATGTCATTGGCAGTAATAGGTGTTTTTGCACCTACAGAATAATAAGCTGCCAAATTATTTAATGTCTGGCTGGTATCCTGCACCTCTTTTTCCGTCAATTGATGTACCAGCCCCTGTAAAGGAATTTCTTTAGCTTGTACTAGAGATGTAGCCGCATTACTAAGTGCAATCTGTCCTACACCTGATCCATAAATTGCAGATAAAGAAGCGAGGCTATCTGTTGATGTTATTGCTGCACTATTGGCTAAAGCCTTTTGCGATAGCAATTGTACTACATCATTTGAGGTGTCAATGGCATCTGTTGTTACAAAAGAATTGACAAAGTTTGGTACTGTATTTCCAAATGAGAAACTTCCTGAAGCAGCATAAGTGACAACCATGCTTAAGGTAGCAGTCCCGCTGGAATCAAAGATGGAAGAAGGCAAACCATCACCACTTTCAACATCCTGATAATAAAGGAAATATCCACCACTTCTGACAGTGCTTAATTCCCAAAGTAATTTGACAAATTCTCCTGGCGAATTGGCAATACCCCTAGGTGCACTGCCATCGTCTGTCGCCAGTGCCAGTGCAGCTGATCGTAGTGGATTTGTTTCTGTTGATAAATTTGTTTGTGTGATAAAACTTAAGAATTCACTATCACCTAAGGTGGACAAACCAGTAGGAGAGTCTGGTCCTTGAGGATATAATAAAAAGACTGCGCTTGCAATATCCTCTCCTAAAGCATCCATTGCTGTAAGCAACTGATCCAGTAATAAACCAGCTTCGTCAGAAGGCCCTACCATTTCATATACATTGGGTATAGATGGTGCTGAAGCTGGGCCTTGAGGTGTTGTTTGGTCTCCTTCTTTTGCACTTTCATCCATGCTTACAAGAGGCAAACGTTTGATTTCAAAATCTACTCTGGTTGTCCAGGCCCATTGATCGATATTTGTAAACTGCGTGCGATTGGTCGCAGGAGAGCTTGTACCTACCTGAGGTACATATTGTGGTAGTAAATTCAATACATCCTGCAATTCACTGGAAGGGAATAAAGCACTAATGTTACTTTGTAGTGTAGCAACATCTCCTGTCAGGCTATTTGGTAGTGGCCATAATGTTGCTTGTGGTTGAGAGCCATCTTCTGTCAATGTACCATCCCGGTTAGTCAGTGCGATAAGAGAACTGAAATCTGAACTGTTCCATTGAGCAAATGAATTCAGGCTTAATGTTTTAGCTATAACATCCGATAAGGGTAATATTTCTATACTTGGTGTAGGAATAAAATTACCAGCTTTCGCCCAATCTAATACGATTGTCAAATCATTGAAAGCATCAATCAAATCTGCTGTAGCACTTTTATCCTCTGTAGAATTAAATGTAATAAAACTCAAGTCTACTCCATGAGCACTATCTGCCCTTGAAATGGTAAGAGGGAAAGTATCGGTAGCCGTAGCAGGAGTTGGGAATTGCTGCCCTGTCAATTGATAAAATGCATAAGCAGATTGATCCTTGGAATAGAGGAAGCCATCAGATAAGCTAAGCCCACTGGCATTAGGAAGCCTCAAACCAAACATCAGGAAGCGTGATACCATACCTGCCGTTTGTGCTACCTGAGCAGTTGCCTGTATAGCGTCCCATAGCTCAGATACAGATAGTGCGGATAGATTCGCCAAAGCAAGAACACCATCATTTGCTGCTACTGAATAGATATTTTCCACTGCATCATTATCATCTGCTAAATCAGTAACGGATAAACCAAAGAATCTGGCAATGCTTTGTAGTGTATCGGAAGAAGGATCTCCTGCTGCTGCTGCTGGAGCTGTTTCGTATGTGAAATCAGGTATAGATAATATACTCGATGATTTCAGTAGTCCTTCTGTGGTATATAATACCGTTTGACTAGCCAGGTTATCAATGCTGATCCCTAGTGATGAGGCTATATTGTCAAAGAAGTCTCCTACTATAGTAACGTAAGGAATAGTTTGGTCTTCTGAATTTTTCAATTGTATCTCAACCCCTCCATTAAGCACTCGCCCCATGTAGTTGCTAATAATAATTTGCTTTTCATGTACGGTCCATCTATCATCGGTACTTGAATCAGTGAACTTATTTGCGACAGCAGATAGTGTATCTTGAGCCTGGATAATATACTGTATGCCGCGGATGTCAAGACTGATGCCTGCTGTGAGTTGATGTGTCAAGTTAGAATTGACTATATCCTCATTTGTCAAATGGTTACCCTGTGCATTGGCCCAGCTGACTATACCACTGATCGTATCAGTTGATGTTAATGAATAGGAATAATCATCTAGTGCATTTTGTGCTGCTAGGAGTAGCTGGCGGCCAATCATCATAAATGTATCAACAAAAACCAGGCTGGACATGGATTGTACACTATCCTCTTCAGGCATAGGGTTTTCCTGAGGAGCATCATCGTAATCGATTTGTGCTTCTACTTCAGCTAGTGTTTTGGCCACTTCCTGTTGATAGGTAGTATTGGCGGTAGCATATTCCTCAAGATCAATGGTGCTGGTACCAGTACCACTCGCAGCAGGCACCGTTAAAGAAAGGCCATCGAAGAATGGGAAAAGGGTAGCCCCATTTTCTAATTGAGCTTCTGCTGCTGTACCCATTACATTTTCATGAGTACTGATATCTAGAATAAAGCTATCATCCAGGAAGCTGAGTAATTGAGCAATTGTTAGGGCAGGATCATTGGTGTTTGCCAAACGATCTACAAAGTCTTCAAGTTGGGATTGAGTAACAGTACTTGCCATGGCGGCTTTTAGAGTCACCACATCACCGCTTTCTTTTTGCAATGCATCAATTAACCAGGGGAAATAGGTCGCACATAATTGTTCGAAGGATGTATCTCCCGGATCTGTTGTGTTTTGTGTAGCATCGGGGGCATCAATAGCCATTAGTGTAACAAATGCGCCTTGTTGATCAGTATAAGCAGTAGCACTCTCTGGTGCAAGCACTGTAAATTGAGGTGCCAAAACCAAATTAAGTGTCGGCTTATCCGTATCCAGCACTAATCGCTTAGGTTTTGGATTGATTTGTTGAGCAGCTAGACGAATAGCGGCAGGGCCTTTGCTTAATAAGGCACTGCTTCGGAGCATAAAGGCCTCCGTATCATTGCCATCATACCATGGAGCTTTATCCAATTCATCGGTTCCGATGACAAACTTCGCTGAGACTTTCATATGGAAGGATATGCTAATCTTAACGAAAAGGACTTTTACCTTTAGGCTGACATCTACAGAGACAGTGGCAATGAGAGGAATCGCTTTATATGATTCGTAGGTTATTTGAAGTGATATAGATATTTTAATATTTAAGGAAGCCTGGATGATTGCAAAATCCAATTTGCCATACATCAAACCAATGATGCCTACCATACCAGTGATCTTGAAGTAGTTGCTACTTTGTACACTGTTGTCTTCTGCCAATGCGAGTGCCTGGCTATTGGAATCATATGGATGGAAGGTAGCAATGACCCCTTCAATAATACCAAAGACAGTAAGCGCAAAACCTGCACTTAATGGTCCTGCCTGGAAATTATACCCCAAGCCCAATTGAAGGCCTAAGCCAAACTCTATCACAGGTTTGAAAGTGCCTTTGGTTGTTTGTGGAACTTGTGTGGAAGTTGCTCCGCTGAGTTTTCCAAAATAAAAACCACCTGAGCCTATTACAGGTACTCCATAGATGATGGCTGAAATAGAGAATGATCTGCTGAAGTCCAGATTGTAAGGGAAACCAATATCAATGAAGAAATCTCCATTGGTGTATATTTTGATTCCAATTTCGGGTAAGGTAATATTTACAGCACCAAAATTGATCTTTCGGATGGCATCCGGGAAAGTAAATTCAATCTGAAAGACACCTACATCATCTGTAATTTTTTTATAAAGAATATCAATAGATAAACCGGCCAGGCCACCTGCTTTCCCTCCACCTAATGCGAGGCGTAATCCGTACAGATTAGGATCATTGAAGACCAGCATCGCATCAATTGTCCAGGCTTGTCCTACTTTTAATATCCCCATATGGGTTGCAATCAACCAATTGTTAGAAGCTTCATAATAGGGCTGGCCAGGAGTGGAGCCCATTGCAGGATCAACCGGATTGGTTGTTGTGTCTGTACTTGGTACTTTAGAGAGCGCACATATAACTTCTTTTGTATTGTTGAAATCAGCGCTTCCAGAAATACCTATTTTTTGGCCCAGTACTAATAAGAATAGTTTGAAGTACTCCTGTCCCTGTCCTGGTACAGTGGGCATGTCATTGACATCCTGGCCTTTATTTTCATTGGTAAGATTCTCAAACTTGTCTTTGTTGGCTCCTTCTAACACACTTTCCAGGCCTGGTGCAATAGTAGCTTTCATGGCTAGTGTGATTTGAGAGCCATTGCCATTCTCTTTTGGAGCTTTTCTGAAAATCAGGCTTTCGATAGTCATAAAGCCCAGGTTGAGAGGACTGGATAGTGTATAACTAGCCGATACCCGGTCTTCAACATCTTTTGCCATATTAATGATCACACTCAAGCCATCTAAAGATACCTTGTCTAGTAGATCCCAGGGAGCATTCAAGGTGAAATATGGATTCCCTATCGTACGAACCAATGCCTGTATCAGGCTACCCAATGTCCATCCTTTGAGAGAAAAACTGAGTAGTTCGTTGGTAATATTATATTCGGCTCTAAAGCCTTCCCATTCGGCAAAAAGAATCTGGTTGGATTTGTTGTCAATAATTTTGAACTCATAACCTAGTAATAATTCAAAATTAATGGCGGTATATATCCAGCTACCTACCGCACTTCCGGTATATTGTAGTCCTTCATCCCGACTACTGTCATAGTCTACTTTTATAGTTGCATTATCAATGCCAACTTCAGCTGAACCTAAAGTAAACTTCCACTCGAATGTTGTTTCGATATCATAGGTAGTCGCTAAATCATCCTCATCAGAAGGTACCATTACTTCCAAACCCTGGACAGTCACTACCTTTTTCTGACCGCTTGGGATGACAGCATCAATGCTGAAAGTTTTGATCTTAGGATCACCAGGGAAGAATTCAGTAGGTAATTGATAATTTCCCCCGGGATCAAAGAATAGATTGATCAATTTATTGATTTCTAATGCCTCAGCCAGAGATGCACTTATATTCCAACGAGTTGGATTTTGTTGGCCATCATATTCTACTGAGGCATTTGCGGCAAATGGGCCTACGCCTAATAAGCCACTTACTTTTGCTTTATAAGCGGTTTGTGGTGTGGCTGCTGCAAAGCGGCCTACTTCCTGGCCATTAGCTGAACCATTATTAGAGTCTGAAGAAGGAGTAATAGCAGAAATCTCTACTTGCCCCCCGTCGATTTGTAATACAGGTTCATTATTGAGTGTCAGGAAGTTGAGGCTGACATCAAAACCAGCATTAAAATCATAAGAACCCTGTTTGTTATCCATTACCAGTGAAATATCACTGATGGATGCCTGCACAGAACTAGGCAGACTAATCCCACCACCACTAACGGTGCTGATGAGGTCTTGAATACTAAGCGAACCATCTGCTTTAGCAGAAAACTGCAAATCAGAATTAAACTCTATCGTGAATTCTAATTTAGAAGAGCCATCGTCTGGATTGAAGGTAAGATCAAATGAGGTATGAAATACAAAGCTTTGTGATACGTCTTCATCATCACAAAGTGGGTTGAGCAAGGTCCAGTTTAAATTAAAACCCTTAAATGTGAAGTCAAGCGAATTGGAAGGGTCTGTAATTGGAGTAAACTCTGTACCTGGTTTACTTCCTATAGATGCTGCTACTGTATCTACATTAGATTGCTCTCCAACAATCCCCGATAAACTAAAGCCTAAGAGGCCTATTTCGGTGAGGTATTGCTGAAGTACGGCTGGCGTACCGGAAAAATAACTTCCTTCATTATCAAATAACTTGAGAACTGCTCCCGGGCTGAGAATATTAGCGTCTTCCTGATAAGTCAGCCCGAAACGGAAGCTATTAGTTTCATCCTTCAGTATTTCAGCAGATAAATCATAAGCAATCGCATCGTCTCCTTCCCCAATTGATATTCCTGCCTGTACTTCCAATCCAGGAGATTGGTCAGTATTATCATCATCTCCATCATTTGTCTGCTTCTCTCCGTTATCCTCTTTTTTGGCAGGAGGAGGGATGCTTAAGGTAATTTTCGGATCACTTACGTTTAGATAAAACAGAGAAACACCTTTCTCTTCATTGACTATTGGAAAATAGGCAGTAACCTGGGTGGTAGGATATTGTACTTTTTCTCCATCATAATCTTTAAGATTGAGCACTCCGTAAAAACCGATATAATCAGTTGGGAAGTTGATGTTACTAAATAAAGAAGCTACAGGTTTGGTAATAGCAGGAGGAATGATGTCTGTAGAGATATTCTGTACAGGGCCTGCTTCTACTTTCATTGCAGAGCTATCGGTACTTCCCCAGGGGTAATTTCCATCCTGAGTAGTAAAAATAAAAGTGGCTTTCTTTAGAGGGATTTTATTGAAAGGAAAGCCTTTCATGAAAGGAAAGCTATCTGACCAATTCCACGAACTTAAAGGAGAATATATCTGGACAATAAGTGTAGAATCTTCAATAGCAAAGAGCAATTTTCCTGCCTCCTTAACATTTTTATTAAATACAGGCAGGCTTATCTTACTCAAGGTAAATTGATCATCTCCATTCCAATTTGCGGTATCATCGGAAACGGTGACTTCAAAGCTTTCAATTTTGTCTTGCTGGAAAGCTTTTACCACATTATCATCATAATCTGATGGTACCGTGATACTGGAATCATTTAATCCACTTGTCAAAAAAGAAGCATCCAAGACAAAAGCATTAGTCCCTTGGTCTTTTATTGCATTATATAAATTCGTGAGGGCTTGATTTTGTGCCATGATTTTTCTGCTTTGAAGTTGTTAAACAGTTCCGTACAATGCAAAATGACTACTTGTATCGTGTATGTGGCTATAATTTCGCCACCCCACCAGAATTTGAGCATCACTAATACTAAAAAGACTGGCAGATGGTGATTCGGGCCAGGGTGGTAAAGACACCAGATTGAGCATATCGGGGCTGAAAGTATCTACGCCTATTGGAGGGTTTCCAGGAGGGGAGGTGCGAGCATCCATGGGAGTACCTACTACAGAGTTGACCACTGTGATTTTTGCTGAATCAGCATCACCACTACCATATTTGACCAGCATATTATCTACTGAATATAACTCAGGATCAGAATAGGTATCTGGGGTATTACCTTCTCCTATGTATCCATAGCCTGGATAAAAAGAAGATTGGTTTTCACCAGACCAAAGGAAAAGAGAAGCTTCACTATCAGAAATGGAAGTTGGAGAAGACATGATCTGGGTTGCAAAATAACCTTTATAGGCTTTTAAATCGTCTTCATCTGTAGGGGGAGAACTGTTAAGTGGAGCTAATAATAATTGATAGTCTATTTTTGTTAGTGGTTTATAGACGTCGGTATCAAGTGTACCATCCTGATTGAGTAAATTCTGGTTGAAATTTCCACATATTACTTTCACCTCCATTGCCGCACTATCGGCAATAACATCTTCACAGTTTGCCAGATTATTCATGAATGTGGGAGCTAAGCTTTCAGCTTGTGGAGCATGACAAGCAAAGATGGTAATATGTTTAGCATCCTCACCTTCTTTTGTTTCTGTAAAGGTGGCCATATAAGGCTGGCGTTCTCCTCCAAAGTTTACATCTTTACCATCGGCATCCTGAAACCGTATTCTTGCAGCTACTTTATTTTCAGCCACTCCTTTATTGTGAAGAGCACTATCCGGAATTTTCCTGGCGGTTTCCCCACAGGGGACCAACATATCATAAAAAGTACCTTTGGGGTATATGCCTGCATTGCCAGTACCGGGAAGAATTGAAATACCATTGGCACCACCATTGAAGAGATTGGGTCCTGTAAAATAACGGGTAATGCCATCATCTTTATCGGAGCCTTTGTAGAATACGGCTACAGATTCGGTTCTTGTTCCTGTTCCTACTTTTAAGGGAGGGACCAGTCGCCAATCCTGTTCACTATAGGGCTTGTTCTTTCTGAGGTAATCCAACATCCAGCTGCATCCTTGCAGGCCTCCCGAACTCGGAATTAAATCTCCAACTCCCGTTGCACTTGTAGCCACTTCAACTACTACTATATAATCGGGGTCTAGTGAACTGATTTCCTCATCAAGGGAACCAATATGATTTAATATCAAATTTCTCCTATATACAGAAGCCGCATTCTCAGTTAGCCCACCTTGTCCTTCTGCTCGGTCATTGGAGGGATTGTTGATTTTATTGATATTAAAATTTTCAATATTCCAATAGAGTATTTTACTCATCTTAATTCACTTTTGGATATTAGGCTTAATAGTTGGATTTATGATTTCACCTCGCTAGCAGGCAGAAAACCAAGACTTTGCTGATCACAGCCTGGATTGTCATTGGCAACATATGCTGCATACCACCCCAGACTACCGGTATTTGAAGGATCTCCAAATAAGAAGAACTGTATCGTAGCATCTGGTGGTAACTTCACTACACCGAAAATTTTAAGAGCTATATCATTGAGTCGTAAGCAGTAAAATTCTTTACCAGCAGATCCTGTATCGCCATTGCTTTGTATGGCTTGTCTTTGTATTGTGATGGAACCAATGCCAACTTTGAAAATGCCTTGCAGGCTAAAAAGCTTGGCTCCTGGTGCTGCTCCTGGTAGGCTCATACCAACGAAAACAGCAAACTGGCTGGTTTCAGTGGCGCTAGTGCCGGGCGCCCATGCTAATAGTAAATTAGAAGAAAAGCCAGCGGCAGAAGCTAGTGCACCCGGCCCTCCCAATGTTATTTCGTATACAATCCCAAACCAGGGATTATTAATCTGTTGTAATTGCAAATTGGAGGAGACTGGTAGAAACCCAAAACTGGCAGGTGTTTTCTCATCAGGTGCACTGACAAAACTCTTGAGTTGTAAACCAAAACCTTTGAATAAACTATCACTTCTTATTTCACTTGAATTTAAGTCAAAGGCTATGTTTTGAGTGCTTAATAAAAATGATTTTGAATTGGGGGTAGCCAGTGGAAATACCATGTCTAATAAAAGATTGGAAAAGGCTAATCCTACTCCCAATTCATTAACAGGTGTGTCTTTATCACTTCCAAATGAAAGGACATCTAATAAGCTATCATTACTGTCAAATAATTCTACAAAGTCAAAAGCGCCCCATATCAAAAAGCGGCTTGCTAAATCAGCGCCATTATTCCGATCACCTAATGTATTGAATTGCACCCGGTTGAAAGCTACTGCTTTTAATGTATTGCTATTCAGTTGGAAGACGGTTTGATTGGTTTGTTGGAAAACGTAGGATGTAGTACCATTCTGATCAACATAACTACCATCCAATACAACACCATTAGCCGGAACCTGTTGGTTTTTAGCATAGGTTTTCAATACCTCAGTAGCAAATAACTCTTCTACTGTTAATTGAATATTGCTCTTGAAGTTGATGAGTTTAGCATTTTCAAATAGGGATTTGAGTTGCAAAACGGTAAAATCAAAAGCTCCGGTTGTACTGAATTTGATAGGGGTATCGGTTGGAACTCCGGCTGCTTGATTGCTTGCAAATGCAGGGTCTTCATAATCCACTAGTCCAAAAGTGCTTGAATTGCCATCAAAACTGAAAACGCCAGTTGAAGCATCAATGTCAACCCTGCTCACTGTAAAACCAAAATGATGAGCTACCAATTGAGATAAGTCAATACCGGCGGCTAAACCTTGTATCTGAGGAGGGATATCATCAGGGCTTAAATCTGCTTTAAACACGATTACACCATTCCAGTCAGGATCGGTGACAATATTCTTGAAATTCTCATAAAATACAGCAGATGAACTATCATTGGCTTTAGCTATACCATCTTCAATATATTGTTGCAGCCATTGGGATAAGCCAGTATAAGCTACGGATTCGCTACCTTCTGTAGTGCCAGCTGCCAGGGAAAATTGTTCAGGACTGGTCCATCTATTAGGATTCGTCACCCTGTCCTGTAAACT
Source organism: Chitinophagales bacterium (assembly GCA_022360175.1). Taxonomy (GTDB): domain Bacteria; phylum Bacteroidota; class Bacteroidia; order Chitinophagales; family Saprospiraceae; genus JAKSDI01. The sequence continues at coordinate 23,211 of JAKSDI010000084.1, read as the reverse complement.
ACCTTCACAGAACTTCATTATCATAACATTCCGATAGTCAGTAGGAGTGACCCCATTTCCAATTTGGGCAGACATTTTCCATTCCGTTAGATAAAGGGTATTGGCAAAGGTGTTCCCATCGGGGGTATTAAAGTACTGATCATTGACAGCAACTAAAAACAACTGATTGCTTTGTAAAGCTGCCTGGAGTTGTAGTGTTGGTTTCTTAAATTCAAAAACGGTAGTATTTCCTGAGCGATCTGGGCTTTGAGCTAATAAAACATCTAGGTAAGTGCCATTGTCAGTTTCTTTTTTTACAATCAGGCCTTGAGGTGTTGTGCCATAATCAATATTACTTTCATCAAGGGTGTCGGCTGATAACAAGACTTGTTTTCTTGCATTCCAGGCATCAGCTGCCGCATTATTAATAATGTTTTTCCGGGTAGGAGAAATAATCTGGCTTTCAAAAGTAGTGACTATGGGAGCTATATCTGTACCTGTTAAATTGATTAAGCCATAGGGAGCCATAGGAAAGGTATTGCTAGTCACTCCACTTGCATTTAGTGCTAATCGGGGAGGAGTCGAGTATAATACTTCACCTGTGCTAACAGCGGTGTTTACGACAGCTGTAGGACTACTCGCTTTGAGTCCATACAAGGCACTACCTTCGGGTTCTGCATTAAATTCCACTTGCTGGGTTCCTGAGAAAAGCGTTACCCAGGGTACGGTATAATCATCAGTAAGGCGAGACTGTACATCACCACTGTCAGGATTATCTAGAGAAGCTGTATCAAAAGGAAAAATAGGAGCATAGGCAGGCTGGGCGAGTAAAAAATACAATAAATCATTTTTCGCATTCTCTTCACTGCTATAAGTGGTAAAACTGATACTTTCAGAACCATAAACTCCTGTAATTAAAGCTTGTGTATTACCTTCTTCTTTGCCTTCTACGATGATACCAAATTGCCCACCAATGGTAAAATAAATATCATCGGTTCCGACATCACTATTAGCGGGTGAAGAAGAAGCAATTGCAACTACGGCTGCTTTTTGAGGAGGCAAAAAATCTGTGGTAGTAGTCCCTTGAGCTATTAGGTCAACGGGCAAACCAGTTTGAGTCCTAAAAGAACTTGGCCATTTTGTAGCGTTGGGGATCGAAAATGCAGTACGATAATAGCCTTTCTCTAATGTTTGTTTACTTACTCTTGTATTCGTAGGGTCACTTACATCGATCACGCTTATTGCGTTGAAAGTCGATAATTCAGTTTGATCAAAAAGAGCATAATAAGCTGGTGTTGGCTTAGGAGTACCCGGGTTATCTGAATCTTCGAGATTAACGGTATAAATTAATCCATTTTGTAGGCCTCCGCCAGCAAAAGCTCGTTCGGGTTCAAAGCTGACATTGAAAGTTACACAACCCGTATTGGAACCTGTAAATGGTAACCATGCCTGTTGTACCTGGTTTTCTCTTATTATGTTAATGCCAATATTATTACTCCCTTTTAGGATGCCGATGAAGTCAGTGCTGGGGTTTCGTAGTGAAAATAAGAGTGCATTGCGAGAAGCGTCAAGAGATACATTCAAGCCTTGAGCCATAAAAAAATTGACATCTTGGCCTAGATAAGCATCAAGCTTTTGATTAACTACTAGATTGGTAGAGCCTTTGACAAAACTAAGCCCAAAATTGGCAAAGGTGCCAAATTTGACGGGGTCAACACTTTCAAGCCAGGCAACACCCCTGTTGCCACTAAAACCTACATTCTGCTTAAAATAATTATAAGTATCCTGGGCTAAATCATCAGGATCAGAAGCTACTGCTGGTGGAACTGTATGAGCAAATAAGTAATGCCCATTATAGGTATTCAAGGAATCGGCCAGGGTGATAGTATCTGGGAGATCAGGATTAGGGCCAACTGCCGGAGGAAGGATGTATGCTGCCCAGCCTACTGTATCTTCTGTAGGGATTTGATACAAACTGGTACCTGCAATTTGGACAAATTGTATTTGAGTGCTCATAATTATAGAATGAAAATTTAGCAGTGCTATCTTAATACAAAGGGAGTTTGCTTCCTGTTTCCATTATGAAATTGAAGTACACATTACAGCGAAAGTGTTTCCCTTAATATTAAGGCTCCATAAGCACGCTGATAAACAAATCAGTTCTTCTAATAGCAAAACACCGTATATATTAGAAAAAGGCAGCTTTATCTTTGTAAAGCTTAAAAGGCTTGATAATGAGAAGTTTATTGAAGTCTATTTGTTGGGTATCGAAGGGGGAATAGAAGGGCTCTGTCTTTTGTTGAAGTACTAGGTAGGTACTAAGTACTTCATTGCTGGATAGTACTGTTTCTAGGACCATGAGGGTGTATCTAATTAGGTGTTTGTAATACTGTTGTAATATAGAAGATTTTTAGGTCAAAAGAAAGTTTTATGCAAATTCAATTGTATTTTTTTGTGAAATTTGATTTAACTTTTTGAACTTAAGCTCCCTCTTTTAAGGTTTGCTTATACTCCTGCTTTGCACTATATTTGACTTCACAGAAATGCTTATATCTATATTATGTCTGAGAATCGAGAAACAATGCGTGGCCTTGACCTGCCTAAAAAGAAACCTAAGTTACAATTGGGAGAAAATTATCTTTTCATAGTAGGTATTAACAAGTACAATGATCACAGCTTGCCCAAGTTGAATAATGCGGTATTGGATGCTAAGAAAGTACGAGATATTCTTGTCGAAAAATACCAATTTAATTCAAAGGAAGATCGATTTAAAGAATTGTATGATGGAGATGCTACGCAAGTAAATATCATCAAATCATTGAGGCATTTCTCTGAAAAATTGAATGGTAAAGATACTTTCTTAATATACTTTGCAGGCCATGGAGAATATGACAGCACCATAGATGTTGGATATTGGATACCCTCCGATGCTGAAAATGGAAATATTGGTTCCTACATTTCTTTTGATATGATTTCCCGTTGGCTTAAAGCTATTAAAAGCCGACACACTTTTGTGATGACAGACTCTTGTCATTCTGGTAGCTTTTTTACAAATAACAGGGATGCAAATAGAGTAAAAGACCGCTTGGAGACATTGGCTTCCCGCTGGTTACTTACTGCCGGGCGAAACGAACCTGTACCAGACGGCAGGCCAGGTGAACATAGCCCATTTGCCAAAGCAGTTTTATATCATCTGGATCACAATGAAGAAGAGCGGTTTAGAGTATCCGAATTGTGCAATCATGTATTGGTATCAGTAGGAAATAATTCGGATGCATTACCTCGTTTTGGAGCATTGAAAAATGTAGGAGATATGGGAGGAGAATTTATGTTTCGCCTTAAAGAGGTAGCTGATAAAGTGTTTGATCCAATACCTTCCCTTCCTAAGACTGATGGAGAGCTCGATAGAGGTAATAATGATAAGACCATAGGGGAGGAACCCAATCAGAAAGACGAAGAAAAAGTAGAAACCCCCATGCGCACATTAGAGGATGTGCAGGAACGTATAAAAGATTTGTTAAAAGAAGATGAGTTTGAGAAGGTGTTTGAAATGTATGATCGCATTCTGGATAAAAAATCAAGGCGGGAAACAGATATTATCATGCAACAAAGCCAGTATAATGGTATCCGAAAACAAATGAGAAATGGATTGGTAGATCCTGGCTTTGCCAATATTACACTTAACCGCATTCGCCTTGGTTTGAACTCTATTACAGGTGATTTGAAAGAAGAGGACCTGGCAAAAGGAGTCTTAGAACCTGAAAGTGGAAGTGGCGCATCCGGCCTTGATGATCAGGAAAGACAAGGATTGATAGAACAGGCAGACTTACTAAAGAAGAAGCTTAATTATTTTGAAAAGGAGAAAATCAAGGCATATGATGTCAATCAAAAATTTGCACTTGATGAAGAGATAAAGAAGATAAAACAACAGTTAGAGGACATTAAAAACAAGCTGTAAAAGCTCAAGTGTAAGCATAAGTCAAGTGAAATTGAACTTGACACTTGAACTTGCACTTACTTAATAATTGCTCACCATTTGAGTTGCACAAAAACATTTGGTGTCCTGCTTAGCATCGGTCGTTCCAGCCGGGCCATTTCTGGGATGGAAGTAGAAACATCTTGAGGTAATAAGAAAAAATCTATATCTTCTAAATTAGTGCGGTTGTACAGATTGAAGACAGAGAAACCCAATTTTCCAGACATTTTCTCTCTTTCGAATTTATAGTTTATTGCTATGTCCATTCGATGATATACAGGGAGACGGGCATTATTCTGTGATTGATATACAAGGTAATAATCTCTTAAGCCTGTATCTTTATCTATCCGAAAACCAAGTGCTTCCGGAGCGGTATAAGGGCGTCCGCTGGAAATATTAAAAGTAGCAGAGAAATCCCAATGTTTTAAGGAATAAGTGTGTGTAAGATTAAGTTTATGGCGCTGGTCGTAATCTGTAGGGAAAGCTTCTCCGTCATTCAAGCTCTTATATTGGTTGGCTGCAATAGACCAGGTATATCCTGCCCAAAGGTTGTAGCGATTCCACTGTTGTCTTATCAGAGCATCGAGCCCTACAGCAACGAGCAATCCATCGGTGCGGAAAGGATTATCTATTCCTTCTTCCACTTCTACATTCCAGGAAGGTAAATTATTAATCACTTTAGCATAGGGCTCAAATTCCATTAAAAAATGCCCTTCAGTATAACCAAAGCCCAAAGATAGATGAGCTGCATTCAAGACTGGAAACTGGTTATTTGCCAGCACCCATATGTGTTCTCCTGCACCGAGATCATTATAAAAAGCAGGCAGTTGGTACATATATTGTCGATAAATACCTCCACTACTTTGAAAGTAAAAGCTTTTGTCAAATGGATGAAAACGAAATGCATAGCGCGGTAAAATAATCGCTGTTTCCAGTAGGGTAGTATTGCTATTGGCAGAAGCATATCCTTCTGCTCTGAATCCTAGTTCCAGGGTGAATTTTTCAGGTATTTTGAGCTGGTAACTCATGTAAATTAATGGCACTGCTCCTGTATAAGCATTTTCATCAATTGTGATATCCTGCCCTTGCCTTACTTCATTATAGTTGTAGCCCGCTTCCAGTGCATTCAATTCTGCGCCCCATTTAAAAGTATGACGTGGATGAAAACGCCAATCGTGGTATATAGCCAGTTTCGCATCCTGCAATGTATTACGAACTAAGCTTCTAAAAGATTTATCAGGAGATATGTTAAACTGTAATTCAAAATTATAATTGTTCTCAAAATGGCTGCTAATCAATTTGGCACGTGTCTGAGAAGACTGATTCCAGCGATAAGACAGATTCGCACTCCAGCCTTCATTCTTTAATCTGAGGTGATCTTTGGTTTTGATGATATCTTTTACCTTGAAATCATAGTTAAATGCATCCCGCCCACGATAGTAGCTAATGGACATATCCAATTGATCGTTTGGCTTGGCAGCCCATTTGAGATTAAGATCTCCATAGTAGAAACTTGGGGTAGATTGGGCATCAATTCCAGCTTCAGCTATCAAACCCTGGTTGTCATATAAGCGGCCTTTTGAAAAGACCTGCTGGAAGATATTTTGATAAGTGGCGCTTTGTATCAAATCAGTATAAGATCGACGCCCTGCAATAAGCAAAGCAGAATGTTCTCTGCGAATAGGTATTTCCGCGTAAGCGTGTGCATTAATCAGATTCCACCCCAAGCCGTATTCTCCTTTTTGGGAGAAGGAAGGTTTTCCTTTAATATCAATTACACTGGAAACCCTGCTGCCATATTCTGCTCCGAAGCCACTGCGGTAAACATCAATACTTTGAGCAACATAGGGGTTTACGGAGGAGTATACACCAAAGAAATGGCCGGTATGGTAAATGGGGATATTGTCCCAAAGAATCAGATTTTGATCGGAACTGCCTCCACGTATATTGAGATTAGCAGCGGACTCATCAGGGCTGGAAATGCCAGGTAGGAGTTGCAAGCTACGAAGCAAATCGGGTTCTCCCCAGCCTGGAAGGGTCGGTATTTTTTGTGGTTTAAAATGTATACCATTAGGATTGTTGGCATCCAGCATTTCGGTGGTAAACTCCTTAACAGTGACAGTAGTAAGAGTGGATTGAGTCGCCTTTAAGGTATGGGTAGGGCAGGAGTTGGCCGTAAATTTCCATGCATTCAGTTGCGCTGATTCATATCCCAGATAGCTAATTAGAAGTTGTGCCCTTTTTTTTAATGGAGCTTCTAATACAAAAAAACCTTTCTCATCTGTATAGGTTCCCTGGGAAGTACCCCTGATCTGGACATGCGCATAGGGTAGAGGTGCATTAGAGAATTGCTCCAATACATAGCCGCATATATCCAATAGTTTGGGCTCAAATGGCCGGATGATAAGGTCTTGATTGCCAATTCGTTCATATTCCAACTCATATGCCTGTAGCAATTCGTCGAGAGTAGATTCTAGCGAAGTATTAAAAGGAGGAGAAGAGACGAGTATTGTGTCTAGTAATTGTGCATCATATGAGCAAGTGATTTGAAAGCGATTCTCTAAAAGCTTGATAGCCTCAGGCAGTGTAATTTGCTGAGAAAAGCAGGGGTGGATGAAAAATAGTAAGACGAATGCTAATAGCTGATTTTTGAGCATAAGCAATTTAAGCAACTTCTATTTATCTTCAATAATCACATGTTTTTCATCCTCAAAGTTATAAGACAAATTCATTGCACCGCAAATAATTGTAAGAGTATAATCAAGATTATCATGAGAAAAACGGCCACTGTATCGGCGATTAGACAAATCGGGATGCTTAATGTTTACATCAAACTGACGTTCTACCTCATCAAATACCTGATCAAGTGGCGTATTTTGAAATAAACTTATACCCTGCGTCCATGAAGGTGTTTGGGTTGTATGACGATAAGGTTTGTCCTGGTCTAATGGATGAATACCTTGCCCGGCTGTAAGTATATATTCTTTTCCCCGATAATTTACTGCTACTTTACCTTCTATACAGTAAACTTCAAAAGCTTCCTTCCTCCCTTTTACATTAAAACGTGTACCCAATACTTCTACTGTCCCATGAGCTGTATTGACGATAAAAGGATCACCTGTTTTTACATCAAAAAAAGCTTCTCCATCTAGCTTCAGTACCCGCTTGTTATTGAGTAGAGAAGAGTGATAACTCAATTGGGTTTCTGCATTAAGAATGGCTTCAGAACCATCAGGCAATGCTATATTTAACTGTTCTACTACAGGGGTTGACCAGGTTTGTGAAGAGGGAGAAAAAAAGAAAAATGCTAATGCGAGTAAAATGGCAGCAGCGATACCACTTGTCCAATAAATCCTTTTCCTGACAAAAGAAGAAGGACTTTTGATATTGTCAATAGCTGTTTTGGTAGCACTATATACAGATTCTTTATCCAAAGAAGGAAGTGCCCTGTTTTGTAATGCTTCCTGTATCTTTTGCCATTGCTGATAGCCTTCACTGTTTTCCCATTGCTGCTGCTCCTCGGGGTCGAGCTCTCCATTCATCCAGCGGCTTAAAAATTGATTATTTGGCATCTGATCACTCATATCTCATTGCTGCTTGATAAGCACATTATTATGATTTGGTGCTTGGTTTTGTTATTAATAACGACATAATTAAACATTACCCTAAAACTTGGGATAAAGTGTTCTTATGGCTTCTAGCGCTTTTTGCATACGTTTTTCAACAGCTTTTACACCTATATCCAAGGTATCTGCAATTTGAGCATAGGTCATCCCGTCCAGCCTGTTCATTAAAAAGACGACTCTGTTTTTTTCGGTCATATTACTAACTACTTTCCACAATCGCTCCTCAAATTCTTGTTGTTCTATCTGAAATTGTGGCGTATCAGGGCCTGGTCGTTCCGTACGGATCGCTTCAAATTTTTGCACTACTTTTTTATGCTTAACAATATCGAGAAAGAGATTGTGGCCTACCCGGTATAGAAATGCTTTGGCTTTTTCAGGAGGCACTTTTTTGCAGTGTTCCCATAGCTTTATAAAAGCATCTTGCATTATATCTTCTGCTGTTTCTCCATTGCCACAATGATAATAGAGGTAATTGCGCAGGCGCTCTGAAAGTTCTATGAATAATTGTTGGAAGGTGGACTCCTGGCAGGTTTTACTCATTCTGCTATATCTTCACTTTTGTAGCCAAGTTAATCATTTTTAGCATAAGGCATTATTTCTCTATACAAGAATTCTTGAATATATTTCCAATAGATAGGATAAAGATATTCCTGTATTAATCCTAAATCCGTATATTGCGTGAGTCGTTTTTATTCCATGGTGATCTTCAAGATCACCATGGAATAAAAACGACTCACTAGAACTAGAAAGCGCGTTGTCAAAAACTGGAAGAATAATGAAAAAAGAGGCTCTGGCAAAACTCTTTTACCGCGAGGTAGAAAAAATTGCCGAAAATAAAGCGCTTGGAGATAAGGAAAAAGTAGAAGCTTTATATCGATTACTCACCGTGCTGTTTGTAGAAGTCACTCGAAAGGAACGCCTGCAATTTTCTACACTCTTTGCCCGGATAGCTTACGCCTGCCATACAAAGTCCATTTCTAAAACCTTACAATACTACATCCATGCATTTCGCCGAAGATCCTTAAATGTTATGAAAGGAAAAGAGGATCAGGTGAATCTGGTTTATACGCTGGGTATCAAGGTTTTACTGGCTTCAATTGAAGCGTTTTTGGAAGTCCCCCCTCTTGAAGTGGATCAAAAAATGCTTGAGATGGAGTGGCCTGTTAAGGTGAGGTCCCGCGCAGTAAAAGCTTTTTACAAGAAAGTGAGGGTAGTTGTACTGGATGATGATATAGAAAAAGAACAGTTGATTGCCAGGACGGAAGATAATCCTGGAGACGTCATTAGAATACAATATAATGAAGCAGATAGGAATGATAGTTTTTTACCTACCATAAAAGCATTAAGAGCAATTGTCGGTTTTCCTGCCAATCTAAATCTGATAGACACAGAGGTAGATGATACGGGTGTTTTTCATCCGCTTGCTTTTGTTTTGGAGCCCGATTATCTAATAGATGTTACCGCCATAGCAGAATGCTTCAAGCCAGAAGGAGAGACTCCCTGGCCATACCTCCTAAAGAAGTATTTACCGTTAGAACCTAACAGGTATCTAATGCTTGGAAACATTGCGAATTTTTTTCTCGATGAGTTGATGACAAATCCTGAACTTAGTTTTCGCGATACTTTCCGCCAATCTTTTCAGTTGAGCCCCCTTGCTTTTTGCCTGTTTAATAATCAGGAAATCAAAGAGATTATGCAGCGCTCACAAAAACATTTTCTCAATCTGAAAAAGATGGTGAAAACTGGTTTCCTTGAGGAAGGTATTGCTCCGGAGCATTCCTATCTGGAGCCTAGTTTTTATTCAGAAAGCTATGGTTTACAGGGACGATTAGATGTACTTTATAAAAGTGAAGAAAAAGCAGCAATTGTAGAATTGAAAAGTGGTAAGCCTTTTATGCCCAATATCTACGGTTTGAGTGTTAATCACTTCACCCAGACTTTGCTTTACGATTTGATGGTGCGTTCTGCTTTTGGAGATAAAGCTAATCCTGTAAATTATATACTTTATTCAGGCCAGGATGATAAACTGTTGCGCTATGCTCCGAGAATCCGTGCCCAGCAGTACGAAGCACTACAATTGCGCAACCAACTATTGGCTATTGAACGTTTGTTAAGTGATTTGGGAGATCCTGAAAAAGGAAGCCTGGAGGAGCAGGGAGCAAGGCTTTTTGGTAAATTGAAACCCTCTTTGTTTCCTGGGTTAAAGGGCTTTTTACGTAGAGATTTGGAAGCTTTTGAAAAAGTGTATCAGGGCATGCGCCTGTTAGTCCAAAAATATTTTATAGCTTATTCTGGTTTTATAGCTCGTGAGCAAAAATTGGCAAAAACAGGTAGCCAGGAGGTAGATCGTCTGAATGGATTGGCATCTTTATGGCTGGATTCTTTTGAAGAAAAACAAGAACGATTTGAGATTATAAGCCATTTAGAGTTGGCAAAAAACGAGGCTAGCGAACAGGAGCCATTGGTTTATTTTAATAAAACAGGGCCTACCAATCCACTTGCTAATTTTAGAATTGGAGATATTGCTGTATTGTATCCATACCATGAAGAGCATGAACAGTCAATCCTCTCCAATCAAATTTTTAAGTGTACAATTATTGATATCAATGCAGAGCAAATAGTGATACGCCTCCGTTGCCGTCAGTTTAATGGTTCTGTTTTTGAACAGCATCCATTATGGAATCTGGAGCATGATTTGCTGGATAGTAGTTTTAATGGAATGTACCGTGGGCTTTATACCCTGGCTTCTAGTTCCAAGGAGAAACAAGAACTTTTACTTTGCGAGCGTGCTCCAAGGGAAGGTGAACCACAAGAAGTATTAGCACCAGAAGAGTTGACTGAAGAGCAGCAGTATATATTTCGAAAAGCGCTTGCTGCTGAAGATTATTTCCTGCTATGGGGGCCACCTGGAACAGGAAAAACAAGTATGATGCTGAAGCATTTGGTCAGTTATCTCCTGGATAATACACAAGAAAACCTGCTATTGCTTGCTTATACTAATCGGGCAGTAGATGAGATATGCGATGCATTAGATAACATTCGACAGGACATCCGCCGGCATTATATTCGTATTGGTTCTCGGTATTCGACAGGAGATCGATTTAAGAGCCAGTTATTAAGTGCAAAAACAGAGGGGATCATTGATCGTAAAAGCCTTAGAGCTGTAATTAATCAGCATCGGATCTTTGTAGGGACGGTAGCCTCTATTTCAGGAAAACGAGAATTGTTGAAACTTAAACAATTTGATAGGGTCATTATTGACGAAGCCTCTCAAATTTTAGAACCTATGTTGGTTGGCCTCTTACCAAACTTCAGGCGATTTATACTAATAGGAGATCATAAGCAATTGCCGGCAGTAGTAGTGCAGGATAGCGAGTCCTCGCTGGTACATGATACGGATTTAAGAGAATTGGGATTAGTGAATTTAAGAAACTCTCTGTTTGAACGTTTGTACAAACGTTGTATCATCAATGGTTGGACATGGGCTTATGCTCAATTGAGCCATCAGGGACGGATGCACCAATCTATTATGGATTTTCCTAATCGTTACTTTTATCATGGCACATTAAAAATTCTACCTGATTCAATTCCTGTTCATCGTCGTCAATTGGAAGCATATGGTATGAAGGTAATGGATTCTCCTGACCTTCCTTTAGGAGATATTATACAAGAACGTATCGCTTTTATCGAAACAGCTATTGATGAAAGTAGTGTCACACAGAAAACAAATAAATATGAGGCGGAAAAAGTAGTTGAATTAGTAAGAGCCTTTCATCAACTTTATGAGAATAATGATAAGAAGCTAAAAAGAAGAAGTATAGGCATTATAACGCCTTACAGAGCTCAGATTGCTCAAATACAATCTAAACTGGAAGAGAAGAAGGTTTCACGAGAACTTCTAACAATTGATACCGTAGAAAGATATCAGGGAGGTGCCAGAGATGTGATATTGATCTCTCTATGTACTAATTCGTTGAGCCAACTAAGTTCGTTATCTTCTTTGTCGGAAGAAGGGGTAGACCGTAAATTAAATGTTGCCTTAACCCGGGCTCGTGAGTGTGTTGTATTGCTAGGGAATACTCGTATTTTAAATCAAAGTGAAATATATCGAGCATTGATTCAATATTGCCAGGAAAAAACAGTAGAACCATAAATGCCACAAAACATTATAGCCCTTTGATAGCTGGTAATGAGAAAAGTTGTCAAAGAAGGAACATTATTTCTTACATTTGTCAGTCAATCCTATAACCTATTACTAAAAGTAGCGTTTACAATAGACTAACCCGATATCTATTAACATATGCAGTTTCTCTTTCCAGTATTTTTATTTGCTTTGGCAGCCTTAGCCATTCCTGTGATCATTCACCTGTTTTACTTTCGTCGCTTTAAGAAGGTATATTTTACCAATGTTAAGTTTCTGAAAGAAGTAAAAGAGGAAACGAGTGCTCGTTCGAAGCTGCGTAATTTGTTGGTTTTATTAATGAGAATGCTGGCAATAGCTTGTTTGGTGTTTGCTTTTGCACAGCCATTTATTCCTCAAAAAAATACAGAGGTAGAAAAGGGAACCAAAGCAGTAAGTGTTTTTATTGACAATTCATTTAGCATGCAGGCAATGAGCCAGGATGTGCCACTGGTAGAAAAAGCTAAACAGCGTGCAAGAGAAGTAATTTCCGCTTATGCTCCTAATGATGAATTTCAAGTATTGACCAATGATTTCGAAGGGCGTCATCAACGTATGTTGAGCCAGGAAGATGCCCTGAATCTGATAGATGACATCAAAGCTACCCCTGCTGTAAGAAATTTATCCAGAGTGTTGAATCGACAGGAGCAGGCTTTGTCTACCGCATCAACTGCCAATCATACTGCCTACGTCATTTCTGATTTTCAACGCAATATTACAGATATTGAATCATACGCAGATACTTCAAAGACACTCAATCTGATCCCTTTGCAGGCGGTGCAGGAAAAAAATATAAGCATTGATTCAGCCTGGTTTATTGCTCCTGTACCAATGGCTCAAACTGCTAATCCTTTAGTGGTAAAGGTTCGTAATCACACAAACGAGTTAGCAGAGAATATTAGATTGTCAATACGATATGAAGGCCAAAATAAACCAGTAGGAACACTGTCTATTCCTGCGGATGCTTCCGTATTGGATACGATCAATGTTTCTATTCAGCGTACTGGATGGCATGAGGCAGATTTGGCTATTACAGATTACCCGGTACAGTTTGATGATCACTATTATTTTGCTTTTAATGTAAAACAGGCAATTAGGGTATTAGCAATTAATCAAATTTCTTCTAATCGATATCTGGATGCTGCTTTTAATGGAATGGCTAATTTCACTATAGATAATTTATTGGCACAGAATCTTGATTATTCACAATTGACTAATTACGATTTAATAGTACTAAATGAATTGAATAGCATTTCTTCAGGTTTGTCTTTTGAATTGGAGCAATATGTAGAGAATGGAGGAAATTTATTGGTTTTTCCATCAAGAGAAGCAGATCTGCTTGCTTATAGAGGCTTTTTATCATCATTTCCTGCCAATGACCTACAGGCATATGAAGAGCAGCAGCGACAAGTAGGATATGTAAATACAGAAGAATTCATCTTCAATGATGTATTTGAGAATAGTTCTTCCAATCTGAAACTTCCCACTACACAAGGAAACTTCCGCTTAAGTAGCTATGCTAATCGTGGCGAAGAACGCTTGCTGACTTACCGTGATGGAAGTGCTTTTATAGCAAAATATCAAGATGGACAAGGGAATTTGTATTTGTCGGCAGCACCACTCGATGATGAAATCAATGGCCTGGTTCGAAATGGAGAAATCTTTATTCCTATGTTATATAAAATGGCAATCTCTTCAGGAAAAGGGCAAACCATTGCTTATACTATAGGCCAGGATGAAGTAATTGTGGCAGATCATAATGTAGTGAGCTCAGATATTGTATACAAACTAAAGGGTGAAACAGAAGAATTTATTCCCGAACAAAGGATTATTGGTTCTAAAGTTTATTTGGGAGTAAATGGGCAAGCAGAAACTGCTGGTTTTTATGACCTTTACCTTCAGCAGGATACCACTCTGGGCACTTATGCATTTAATTATGACAGGAAGGAGTCTCAACTAGAATACTTTACACCAGAAGAACTTCAATCGTATGTAGGGCCTGTGGCAAGTATCATTGAGGTGACCGATAATGCAGTTCTTACCGCTCAGATAGAAGAGCGAAGCCAGGGGATTACACTATGGCGCTGGTTCCTGATTTTAGCACTGGTGTTTTTGGGGATTGAAGTCTTATTGTTGAGGGTATGGAAATTGTAGATGAAGAGTTGATGTAGAGAGAGAGTTATGTAGCTAAAAAGTGATGTATCCAAAGGGAGAAGAAAAGTTTAGAGGGATTAGAAGATAAGCGATTCATCACATATGTATTTCAGGCTTTTGGGGGATGCGGGGGTAAAATTAGAAGCTGAAATTGAAAGCGTTTAGGATAGTTTACGAAGGTTTAAAATGCTCAACTTGCTAGCTAATGCTAAAGAACATTTTGAGTACACCTGGAGTATTCTATTAAGAGTAAAAGCCACCAAAATTCAAGCTATCAGCATACTGCCTTCTAAACACTAAATACTGCTACCTGCCTACTGAAACACTTTCCCTCTTAGCGCTTTCTTTTCTGAATGCCGTTTTTTAGCTTCTAGTCTTTTTTCTGGATTGGCAGTCAATTTTTTAACGGGTTTACGTTTTTTTGGAGGCTTTAATGCTTCTCCCAACAGTTCATCAAACTTTTCAATGGCAGCTTTTTTGTTTCTGAGCTGTGAGCGATAATTACCGCTGGCAATGAGCAATATCCCTTCCTTATTAATGCGGTTGGCTAATAATTGGAGCAGGCGCTCTTTTTCATCATTGGATAAAAACTGACTTTCCCTAACAGAGAATAACAACTCTATTCTTGTTTCTACTTTATTCACATGTTGACCACCACTACCTGAGCTTCTGGAGGTTCGGAATTGTAGCTCGGCGTGGAGTGCTTTTAAATCCATAATACAATCGTTGTGTTAACTGGTCCAACGGTTATTTAAGCTAATGCGTTCACTTTTGTTGTGTCTATTTATAAATACTATATTTGAAAATAATAATCTGCCAGGTATCATTAACCTTTTCTGATTTTTTAACATAAATGCCTTTGAAAGCGAGCCAGGAGGAAAGTAATCGAAATGATAAGCGGGAGTTATACATATCTCTGGGGAAAGCATCACCATCTGCTATACAACAATTGGCCAAGCGAATACAGCCTGATGTTAGAAAAGCTTGCCTGGATGTAGGCTTATCACTGGAAGATGCAGAAGAGTTGTTAAATGATGTTTTAGTAATCACGATCGCTAATATACGTAAACAAACTTTTGAGTTTCAGGACTTTCATCCTGCAGCTTATGCTATGGGGGTATTGCGCAAGTTACTGGCAAATAAGATACGTTCTAAAAAACCACCCACAGAAACTATAGAGCATTTGTCAGAACATAGTAAGCTAAATCCCGAAAAATATTATGAGGATAAAGAACGACAAGTAATCGTCGGTCAATTACTCCACAAATTAGGGCATACATGTAGACAGCTTATAGAAATGAAATATTATCAACATTATCGAGATAAAGAGTTGTTGGAGAAAAAATTAGTGCCTTTTTCTACTATCAATTCATTGAAAAGTAAGCGTAGTCAATGCTTGAAACAATTAGCCAATTTAGCTAAAGCATCAGGTATTTACAAAGTGTTTTAAGAGAGGAAAAAACAGCCATGAAACAATCAGAAATAGAAGCATATATCAATGGAGAATTAAGTGAAGAAGAGCAAGTTGCTTTTGAGAGAGCAATGGCAAAAAATCCCGAATTAGCTATTGAGGTAAATACATTTCGACAGCTTATAGAGGATGTAGAATTGCAAGGGATAAGAGAACAGGTTACAAGAACACTAGAAGATAAACCAACTCCTCCTCGGACGCGTCCTTTTCTTTGGAGGTGGATAGGAGGTTTGATCTTTGTTTTGGCTGGAGGACTGTATTACTATAATACACAAGAGGATACTCAGTCTGTATTAGTACCAAATCGTGAAATAAAAGAAGAAGCTTCACCGGCTCCATCAGAAAGCGAGCCAATAGATAAAATAAACACGCCTGTTGAAGAGGTGTTACCCAAGCAGGAGGTCAGAACAGACAATGGGCCTATAGCAAGTCAGGAAACTAGTTCTGACTTAACTCCTCCTCCTTATCCTTCACCATCAGTTCGAGGACAACAAGAAGTGGATGAAAATTGGAAAAGCCTGTTGGATCAGATTTGGTATACCAATTATTTGCCAAAGGATTATAAGTTGAGTAGGTCATTAAGACATGCAGATTCGCTACTTCAAAATAGAGCTTTTACTACTGCTTATATCCGTTTAAAAACTTTGGAGCGTGAGTTGCCAGATAATGACACGCTCCGAATGATGAAAGGGTATTGTTTGCTGGAAATGGGACAAGGCCAGGAAGCATTGTATTATTTTAATGAATTGGAATCTGCACATCCTGCCTGGAGTGATTATCTTGACTGGCATCGTGGCCTTACCTGCTTAATAATGAAAGATAAACAGCAAGCGATACAATGGATGAATAAGGTAATATCAGAGGAAGAGCACCCCTATATTCGGCAAGCACAAAGAGCACTTCTTTTGATAGAATAAGAATGGCAAACATCAAATCTATGAGAATCATTGTCCTTCTATGTATAAGTTGGGTTCCTATTATGCTTTTTTCCCAATCTCCAGTAGAGCATCAAATTGATAGCTTAATATCGCTCGTTCGGGATAGGATGGAAAATGGAAAATTGGAACAGGCTTTAGAAGTGAATACGACTGCAAAGCAATTACTCGCCAGCTTGCCGGAGAAAGAAACCTATGCTCATGCGCGAGTGATGGCTAATTTTGGACGGCTTTTGTATTTACAGGGAGATATGAATGTGGCAGAATCTAATATGCTGGAAGCAAAACGTATTTATTGGATACATGCAAAGGAGGAGCAAACAGAATACCTGCTCAACCTGGATTACTTGGGAGAATTATATATGGTAAATGGAGCATTTAATAAAGCAGGAGAGATTTATCAGGAAATAAAAAATGCTCGTGAAAAACGTTTGGGAATATACCACCCTGAATATGCTAAAACACTAAACCATTTAGGCCTGTATTATACAAGAACAGCCCAGTATGATGCAGCAGAAGCAGCTTTTATGGAAGCGCTACCAATTTTGGAAAAAGACAAAGCCGGATATACTAAAGTACTCATCAATTTAGGTATTTTATATAGAACAATTGGTTGGTATGATGAAGCAGAATTGATATACCTGAAAGCAAAATCAATATTTGAAAATGAACTTAAAGATACTGGAGGGCGAAACTATGTTAGTTGTGTGGGGAATTTAGCCAACCTCTATTATATAAAAGCGGATTTTGTCAGAGCAGATGCTCTCTATGAAGAAGATTTAAAACTAAGAGCTAAAGTGTTTGGTAAAAAAAGTCCTCAGTACGCTCTGAGCTTAAGTAATCGGGCCAGCTTTTTTAATCAACTAGGAAATTATAAAAAATCAGAAGCACTATATCTTGAATGTATCAATTTATGGGCAAGCCTGGAAGGAGATAATAGTTTCTATTATTCTTATAGCATGGGCAATTTAGCAGATTTATATCTGACAATGAAGGAGTTTGAAAAAGCAGAATCCCTTTACCATAAATCTTTATCTATACTGGAATCTACCGTAGGAACATCTCATGATGCCTATGCTGATATACTCAATCTTTTAGCTGTTTTTTATCAGGCTACCGGAGATTATGAAAAAGCAGAATCCCTATTTCTGGATGCATTGAATATTAGAGGAAAAGTATTGGGTAAAAAACATTATCGCTATGCGCTCATCTTGCAATCTTTAGCAGGTTTATATGCAGATACAGATAGATATGCAAAATCCGAACATTATTATCTAGAAGCTCTGGGTATTGTTAGAAATACTTTTGGTACTCATGTTAACCAGTATACTAACTGCCTGAATGAATTAGCCCTTTTATATTACCATCAGGAGGATTATAGTAGCGCCGCAACTCTTTATATTGAACTGGCAAATTTGAATCGGCAGCTAATAAGCAATGCACATTTTTATCTCTCAGAAGAGGAATTGGAATTATACCTCGCCCAATTTTTAAGCAGCCATGAAGAAGTGGTGGCTTTTACGCAGGCTGTCTATGAGCAGAAAGAAACATCTGTTGCCAGTATGGCAGCTTCGTGTTATGATAACTGCTTGTTTTACAAAGGTTTTTTACTTCATTCAATCCAACAGCTTAGACGACTGCTTTGTACAGATGAAACTACTTATGCACAATTTAACCAGATTCGATCTTTACATAAACAATTGGGAAATGAATTGACGCTGCCTATAGAAGAAAGAGATAGTATACAAATGAAATGCTTGAAAGAGCGTGCTAATATACTAGAGAAAGAGCTTGCGCGAAATCTTACCGATTATGAATTTGCCTCCCGCCAACCAGACTGGAAAAATGTTCAATCTCAACTTAAAGATAAGGAAGCGGCTGTGGAATTTGTTCGCTATCATTCATTTGATACGGATTCTGCTGCCTGTGTTATGTATGCGGCTTTAATACTTAAGCCTGGAGAGCCAGCCCCACTTTTTATTCCACTAACAGAAGAGCGTATGCTGTTGCAATTAATGGAATCCCTGGCTACAAATACGGAAGATTTAGTCAAGAAGATTTATGCCTTCTCGTCTAATAATTATTCCTTATATCATTTAATCTGGGAACCTTTAGAAAAGGAATTAGAAAACTGTGAAGTTATTTATTATTCTCCGGATGGCTTATTACATCGACTTAATTTTGATGCTGTCCAATCTGAAAAAGCGGGTCGATTATGTGAACAATACCGTTTTGTCTGCCTGGGAAGTACGCGCCAGTTAGCAGTACAGGAACCGGATGCTTTTTTAGAAAATGAAAGTGATGCTTTGTTGTATGGAGGAATTAAATATGAATTAGATAGTACTAACCTATTCAGTATTGATGATAATAATAGGAACAAAGAATTATCGGTTAGTTCTAAAAATGGATTGAAACGTTCTAAATCAGTAAATTTTGATCGCCTTGATGGAATAAGCATAGCCACCAATAAATGGGATTACCTACAATGGACAGCAATAGAAATAGAAAGTATCAAAATACTTCTGGAAAACGCCGGAGTGAATGCTATTACAGTAAAGGGAGATGCAGCAACTGAGGATTCATTCAAAATGCTTGGTGAAAATGTAGATGCTCCCGGTATCATTCATTTAGCTACTCATGGCTTTTTCTTTTCTGATCCAATTAAGGAAACCAACCGAGCACTTGCCTTTAAATCATCGACTAATCCGATGATTCGCTCAGGGCTAATCATGGCTGGTGCAAATTATGCCTGGAATACTGGAAAACCTTATAAATATGGGGTAGAAGATGGGATTCTAACTGCCTATGAAATTAGCCAATTGGATCTTTCTAATACTGGACTTGTTGTGCTTTCAGCCTGCGAAACTGGTTTAGGAGCTATTAGAGGAAATGAAGGTGTTTATGGACTTCAACGAGCGTTTAAAATCGCAGGTGTGAAGTATATAATTATGTCATTATGGCAAGTGCCTGATTTTCAGACAGAAGAACTGATGACCTCCTTTTATTACAATTGGCTGAATGATAGTAAGAGTATCCCGGAGGCTTTCCGAAAAGCCCAGGCGAGTATCCGTGAAAAGTATCCTGATCCCTTCTACTGGGCAGGATTTGTACTGGTTCAATAAATTAATGCCACTTTTTCATTAACCTTTTTTTGATCGATACATAAAGGGTATTGTAATTCTTTTTTAATCGAAAGGCTATTGACTTATTTCAATTTGGCCTTTAAAATACCTATACCCATGTATGATCAACATCATGAAAGTCCACCAGCTATCATTCCTCTTACCATTAAAGAAGGAGAGCATTTATTTATTAATAGCCTTACTAAAAAACAAGAGTCTTACTATTCCAATGGAATAATCGCACAAGTGAAAACGACTTTGATGGAAACTCATGTACCGGGTACCCCTGTAAGCTTAAATGAAAAAATGGCGCCGGTTTTGACTAAAATGAAGAAGAACTGTTGTTTTCTATCGGGGATGATTATGAATTATCCTTTTTTATTTCATCGCATGGTCCTCACAGAGGATGGATTCGCCAAGCTGTAACAGGATTTGGTGATGGTGCTTTATTTACTGCCGTTGCTGCTTTCAATAGCAGAAATCAGTTATTCGTAGCTGTAGCTGTAAGTGACAAATTAGGTGCTAATAATACACTATATATTACGGAAAATTTTGATGTGGCTAATCTCGAAAAAACTGAATGGAATAATTATGGACGTATAACAGGTACTGTAATACGAGAGTTAATATTCTGGCAAAGAAGTGATAGCACTCCTCCAGAACTTATTGTTAAATCGGAGAATGAGCTGTATTGGGTTGGAATAAATCACGAAAAACGCCCGCTCCAACTTCAATTTTCATCAGATGCTCATAGCTTGACTCCTGGTTGGGCAGAATTTAAAGGGGAAGAATTTCCCGTTGTAAATTGGCTTGAAAAGGGTAAGCATAAATATGTGAGAATCGATGGGAGAGGAGAGTCAATAGGAGACAATCGAGCTTATACCACTATTGCAGATGGATCTTCCTCTCTGCATCCAAGAAATTATAAATATTATTTGGCTGAAAAGAATCAGATATATGTTGTAGAACGAGCAAGAGAAGAAAGAAAATATGGGCCTAAAATCCCAAACACGAATAGTATAGACAAGATAATAGTCAGACTTGTTCATGGCAAGGAAACCCTTTTTGCCTTGGCAGGGGGCAAAATGTTAGTGCTCAATAAGCAGAAAAGAGAATGGCATTCTATTGCAAATGATGTACAAAAAATAGCGTGTTCCTTAAGGTCAGCAGAATCTAAAACTAATTTTCACTGTTTTGTTTTAAACAGCAACCACCTAGCTAGTTTATGGCAGGATAATCGGACTAAGCTTTTTAAAAGAACAGAGGTTATTCTCCCGGATGATAAGGTTGTTAGGCATGTCATGACCAGTACAACAAGAATCCATTTCATGAATGATAAAGGGGCTCCCTTACACAATCACCCGTTTACCCTGGAGCTTGGAGAGTCTTGTTACGTTCAGGTTAATCGGGATTGCTTTTTTGGCGTTCAAGACAAATCGTATAAAGTCAAAACAAATGGCAATGGAGATATTACCATTGTTAAGCATCTCAATCACTTGTCAATGCCAATATTGCGCTTTAGTTCTGGCAAAATGAATGATGCTCTTATTGTCAATCCAATGTTACACCTGGGAAAGAAACTAGAGAAAGAGAGTAAAAAAGATTTGAAAAACCTAAGAATTGGAGAAGGTGAACGCCAACAAAAGCTGATTGATCCAAAGTATGATAATAGAGCAGATGCTATGGCGAAGAACCTGGAAAGATTTGGAGAAAGTATACAGCAATATGCCTTAAACACTCAGAAAATATTTATTTCAGAGGCTGCTATGGCCGAAGGCGTTTATCTTGGCCTACCCACAGACCCATTGATACCGGAATTGCCGAAATGGGCATTTGGCCATAAATCCTGGGGTATAAGGATGGACCGAGCAGGTGCGAAGTTCATGGAACACTCTGAGGTTGAAGCTTTATGGGAAAACGATTCTATAGAAAGCTTGAACATTTGGTCGGACATAGGCTCATTTTTAGAACATATTGTCCATGAAGCACTGGATTTTATCTCTATTACAGTTAAAGCAGTTGCTAAAGGGCTCTATGTGGTATTCGAAGGCCTTGGGGCTATTCTTGTTAATACTTTAGAGGCACTCCTTGATATAATTAAAGTTGGACTCAAAGCAGTATTAGGGATTGATTTGGATGTTATTGTTCAATGGTTGGGATTCTTTTTTAATTGGGGAGATATTAAAAATGTTCACGCAAAAATTGTCAAAGATGCCAATACACAAATTGATTGGATAGAAGAAAAACTGGGTACCATTAGTGAAGAAATAGATACCTACTTTGAAAACCTGGAAGAAAAAGTAAGAAAACTTGGTGATGATGGACTTCCATCTATCATCAAAAACCTGAATCATCATGATCTGGCAAAAAATGCTTTGCGTCACGGAAAAATGGAACATCATCAAGAGATGGTAAATAAATTTTCTGCTAGAACAAAGACACACCCAGGAGCCAATTGGGCCATCATGGCTTTTTCGAATCAACAGGATGCTCATTTTAGGGAAGGTTTCTCCCTTCCAGAAATATCTACAAATAGGCAATCCAATGAACTCATTAAACAACTAACTGAACTGGCCCAGCCTATAATAGATTATTTCAAGGAAAACCATGCTGAACTTTTTAAGAAACTTTCTTCGGAAACGCTCACATTGACGAACATATTAGAAGAGGTCATTAAATGCCTTTTAGAGGTCGGCATAACGGTGCTCAAAGAGATTGCTCATTTGGTCATTGAGACACTTAAAGTAAGCTTTGGTGAAATCAAAATTCTTTTGAAGAAAAAGATTGATCTTCCTTTTTTTGAAGCTTTGTGGCACAATGTCTTACAAATTGATCCTAAAGAAGCTGAATTTAATCTTTTGAATCTTTTTTTACTTTTCCTGGCTATACCCGACACAATCATTTACAAAATTGCCTCCCCAAAAGACAGTTTGATTAATGTTACTAATTTGGAGGGCAAATCCTGGCAGAACTGGGTGGCCGTATGGCTCGGTAGTGTTGGGTCTTGTGTTTTACAGACATTGTCCTCAATAATTTTTCGAGCTACTGGTCTTGTTATTCATCCTGTTGTTGGGGTTATAATGCTGTTCATAGATATTGCGTGCCTGATTGTTGGCTGCCCAATGTGGGTACGTAATGATCCAGATATTGATATGACCCTTTTAATATGGTGCACGTCTGTTATACAGGCTGGGATAGATGCTTTATTTCTTACGATGGGAATAAGCCCTGCTCTTAATTTAGTAACTATTCTGTACGGCATGGTGCTTATTAATATTGAAGAATTTATTCTGTTTGTCGTTCGAGCTAACCGTGGTGTAAGTAATTTCGATTTAGTAGACGCTCTTGTCAGGCCATGCCAGGTTGCTATGGGTGGTATTCGAAACTGTTTGCTTCCTATGGCACTAATTACTGCAGTTGAATTACCTGATGCAGCACTCTTAGCAATAGGAGGTTATTTCCTGACTGGTGGATTATTTATTGCTTGCGATGTAACAAGGTCTACACTGGCAGCAATAGGTTATATTAACGCTCCATCTTTAGGACAAACCGTGCCTTTGCGGATACGATGAGTTTTAAATGACATTGAAAGATTTTAGCTAATTATACAAGTACTTCAAGCTGCTCTATTAATCTAAACCATTATCAGCTTATAGTAAGTAAGTGATCAAATATAGTTTGTGATTCTGATCATGGAGGTTTTTTTCTTAATCAAGGCGAGGGTTCCCGACCTTAGCCGTAGCTAAGGAAGGTGGTTCCTCAACATAG
>JAKSDI010000255.1 GCA_022360175.1 Chitinophagales bacterium | reverse complement strand
GTTAATCCAACTACCCTACTTTGTGTGAGGGCAGTTCGATCAACAATCTCAGTTTCTTTGGCTAATGAAAAAATGAAATCGTATAATCAGACACAGTTTAATGAACTATCCCTACTAGCTCTATAAGCATTGTTATATATATTTATTTTCTGTGCTCCCTTGATTTTTCCCTGCAATGTATGTAACATTGTATAACTAATGCACAAATTCTAATATTCTCTGATTCTACCCTGTTTTTTAACCAATACATATGCTTTCTCTACTCCCTTTAGTAAAACTATTCGGTCGAAGATATGATTCTAAGGCATGTGGTTAGGTTGTTATTATTAATTCTAATAGGCATGTTGTTTTTCCAATGTGGAAGAAAGACAAGCGTTTTATCAAAAGAGGTAGTAGATGATGAGCCAATTAGTTATGATGGAAGAATAGATAGGAATGATATTCCACCACCACCATCAACTCCTTGGTGGACTATCAATACGGAAGATTTGACCACATGCCAAAAAATCTTATGGGCTTATTTGAACAAATTTTATCCAATTAGTGATAATAACAATCCTGAATATCAGATATATACATTGGATAGACAAATAGCTAATTTAGGATCAAATAATCATCTTTTGAATACGTTTGCAAGGTTTTTTACTCTTGAATTTCTTGAAAATTATCTCAACAATTCGGAATATGCGTGTAGAGATGAACTCAATGCTAATTTCTTTGAAGGTGCCCTTGGAGCGCCTACATGTATTACATATAATCATCAAGATAGTGTTGTGATTTATTTATATCATGTGAAAATGCGTTTCCGACACGGACCTTGTCCTTTCACTCAACAGAATGGTAAAACTGTTGGAAATTATTGTTCAACTATACAAACACAGTTTTGCTCTACACTCAGGACAATGTTTTCTATGGAAACAGGAGAATTAGAGTATATAGATTTTAGGCGTTAGCGGTGTATTGCTTAATAAGCGACAAGTGTTTAGAAACTGGCTACAATTGTTACAAAAGCAAATCATTATCGTATTGGTGGTTCAATTGGTTTATCTTTTGGTAAAATTTAATTATTATGAAAGCTAAATACTTTATTTATCATCTATCTGTATTGATAGCTTTTTCACTCTTTTTATTTTCTTGTGCTCAAAAGAAAGAGGACGATTGTCATTGTGTAGAGCAATATGATGATACAATTACTTATTATCCAGGAGAGTATGCCTGGTATCAAGATACTTGCTGGCACTGTATTTTTCAAGGAAGGAGTGTAGAGCCTGGTAGCATAAAGGATGATGTTTGGGAATTTTGTGGGGTAGACTAAGATCTATAATTTTTCTGGTATATTTTTTTGAGAATGAGAGTAATAAGTATAAGGGAGATTTTAGAGAATTATCCGATTCGATACTTTTTATAGATAGTTACAATGAACAGCTGTTTCTTGTAACTATTAGTTCATATCCGAAACAAAATTTATATCTGGAGGAACTAGTGATATAATCTCGTGCTTGTCTTTGTACCCGTATTAGGGAAGCCTGTTAAATCCTATAACTCAATCCAATATTTACCAGTGAAATACCAAACCCTATTTCACCATAAACTCCCAGTCGTTTTTTGATGCTACATCGACTACCAATAAAGCCAGTGATATGTAGTTGATTATTCGACTCTTTAAACCCTAATGCCGTCTTTACTTTTTCAGCATCCCCTTCCAGGATTTGAATCTTTGGCATTCCTAAGCCTAGATAAGTCCCGCCATAAAAATGCCAATTGCCTACTGGATTAGTATGTGCGGCCAATCGTAGCCCTGCCGTTTTAAAGTTTGTTTTCCAGGCTACTTGATTTTGATAAGCTCGGATATATTTACTAGATGTCGTTACAGATTGTCCAAAGGAGAGCCCCAGGCTGAAATTTTTCGAGAGCCTATAATCAGCAGACAGTTGAATAGGCAATTTTTCGGCAGTCGCATTGGATTTTAAGAAGGTAGGAAATAAGCCTATACCAGCATTACAGTCTATGAAGGGCTTAGAATATCTTTGAGCATAGGAAGTGCTGAATACACAAAAAGCAATTAGGAATAGAAATATTGTTTTCATGATCTGGAGTTTTAGTTTAGTGCTTATAACCCATACGCCAGCTCGAAGCTGGTGTATGGGGTGTGAGCGGCTTATTATTTAATCACCAATCATTGTTATGATTATTTCTTCTTCGAAGACATCACCGCAGTGATCTATTTTTAGATGAAATTTACCCTCCAGGAAGTCGTCAAAATTCTCTACAAGGCTTATTTCCTTAGAGTAGGTAATTCTGAGTAGTTGAGAACTACAGTTTACACAGCTCTCGGAGCTTTGAACGGCTCCTCCTACAAGATTGGTGTTATAATCACTAGGCACGTTTACACTGATAGGAATGCCACAACCAATAGATAAATTACCATTTAGCTCTACATATAATTCAGCTACATTAACCATTGCATTAGGGTCAGCAAGCTTATGGCATTTTACATAGCCTTCTACGTAATGCATCTGTCCTGCATTGATCAGGCGCAACTCGCCCTGCATAACAAAATCTCCGGTACAGTATTCAAAAACTCTTACACTATTCTCACCTAAATTATTATGACACTCAAGAGGTGCTCTTTCTGTTATCGAGCTTTCTAACAGAGGGCTTGATGATGCATTTACAGGTGCCAGGTTTTCTTTCTGACAAGCGCTTAACAATAGGCAAAGCAAAGCTAAGGAGAACAACATGTGTTTCATCTGAATAAAAAATTTAATGATTAGAAAATAAAAGAGAATTAGAAAGCAGATAGTAGACTATATCGATTAGTAGTTCCATCGCTTCCAGAGAGATCATTAGTGCGATCTGTGTAATTGGTGGACCACTATAATCCTGCGATTTCAAATTGAAAAATCATTAGTAAGCCTGATTTTCAGGGCATTTCATTTTTCCAATTTGCCGGAGCAGTATTTTATTTTCTGATTTCAAAGCCTGTATTTCTTGTTGCATGTATTCATTTTGTGCTGCTAGTTCCTGGACCGCTTTAACCAGTGGGACAACAAATTCAGCATAACGCAGGCCATAAAAATCCGTATCGTTTTTTGGGGTATCTATACCAGAAAAATCATATCCTACAGCGCGCGCAGCAGCTTCTACTTCCTGAGCAATGAAGCCAGTCTGTATCTGTTTTTCTTTTGCATATCCTGTATGATTAAGAGAGGTATCTCTTTCATTGTAGTTAGTGGCCCACCAATCATCAATAGCGTTCAAATTGAGCGAATAGGTCACCGGACGGAGGGCTTTAATGAAATCTAAACCGACTACTTTTTCTTCCACATTCATCTTGAATCTTTCATCTGAAACATTACTCCAGTTAGCAAAGCCACCGATGGAGACAATAGCAGCATTGCCAATCCGAACCTGGTTGTTGGCCGTACAATCTGCATTATGGCCAAGCCCTGTTGTATTCATCCAGTTGACTCCTGTAGAATTGGCTGAATATCCAAGGGCAGAGTTGAGAGTGCCTGTCGTATTGTGGTATAAAGATTGATAGCCCTGCGCCGTATTATAATTTCCTGTGGTATTATAAAAGAGTGAAAGAACACCACTGGCGCTGTTATACGTACCAACTGTATTGCTATATAAAGTGGCATTTCCAATAGCAGTATTTTTTTCTCCACTAGTGGCATTCAATAGTGCATTGCCTCCAATAGCAGTATTAAGCGAGCCGTCAATGTTGTTCTGTAAGGCACTCAATCCTATTGCTGTATTGGTATGCCCACTTACATTATTATACAATGCCCCTTTTCCTAAAGCTGTATTATAATTTCCTTTGTAATTATGATATAAGGCCTGAAATCCAAGAGAGGTGTTGCTCTTACCTATTTTATTGGAAAATAAGGCACGGTAGCCAATTGCTATGTTTTGGTTACCGGTAGTATTGGTGGATAAAGCATCGTTTCCAATGGCAATATTGTACTCACCAGAGCTATTGGAGAAAGCGGCATTTATTCCTATCAAGGTATTATTGTTGTTGCCATTATCATTTACTCCGGCATTACTGCCAATGGCAATACTGGAACCGTCATTGATAGCATCAATAAGATCATCTAATCCTATTTGAGCATAAAAGCTTAAAGAATAGCACATAAAGAATAAAGCTGCAATTTGTTTTCTCATTAGAGTGGAATTAAAGGGTTTGCAATGATTTTGTCTCAAGGACAATTTTTTTACATTGCAAAGTTTGCCTGTTTCCACTGCTAATGCTTCACCTCAAATTGCGATTTGTGAAAATCACAAGAAAGGGGGAGGAGTATCATCTGTTTAGAGGATACCTCTTTGCATGGCTTTTTTTACCAATCCTACAGAGTTTTTTACATCGAGTTTGACAAATAAATTTCGGCGGTGAGTAATGATTGTATTTAAGCTTACAGATAGTTTGTTTGCTATTTCTTGGGCAGTGTACTCTTCTGAAATCAATTGCAATACTTCCTTTTCCCGGCGGGTGATTCTGGGGGTATCTTTTTGGAGAGTAGGAGTTTTAGGTTGTCTGAAACTTTCCACCATTTTCGCAGTTACTTCACTGTTGAGTACAGTTTTACCTTCATAAGCCATCCTGATTCCTTTTATTAAATGTGCCTGGCTACTATTTTTTAGCATATAACCTATGGCTCCTTGTCGAAGCAACTCTGTGATAATGCTTCCTTCGTCATTAGTAGTGAGAATGATGATTGTTAAATCGGGGAAAAGCTTTTTGACAATTTTTGTTGTTTCCATTCCATCCATTTCTGGCATAGATAAATCCAAAACGAGTACATCTACGGCTTTCTCACGGAGTATTTGTATTACTTGTTGGCCATTTTTTGCGGTTGCTACTATTTCAAAATCAGGCTCCGTGTTCAGCATGGCTGTCAATCCATCTAGTAATATTTGATGATCGTCCGCAAGTAATATTTTTATCTTTTTCATGTAGATCAGTGCTATTATGAAGCAATAGGGATATTGATACTAATACTGGTACCTTCACCAAGGCGACTGTCAATAAGGCATTCCCCTTTAAGATAGGTAACCCTCGACTGTATATTCTGCAACCCAAGCCCTCCTTTGTGGATAGCCTCATCGGAATTAAAGCCTTTGCCATCATCTTCGAAGGTTAGATTTAACCAGTCTTCATTATATGTTAATTGTAAGATGACTTCATTGGCATCGGCATGTTTGTTGATATTGTTGAAAACCTCCTGAGCAACACGGTATAGCATAATATCTATACTTTCGGCTAAACGTACTTCTTTCCCAAAAGACTGAAAGAAGACTTGATATTGGTGGAGGGTGTCCTGCTTTTCACAAAGATCCTGTAGTGCTTTTGCCAGCCCTAGTTGATTGAGTGCGCGAGGCATCATGTCGTGAGCTATTTTTCGTACTTCAGAGCAGGCTTCATCAATCATACTTTCAGCCTTGCCCTGAATGCGATGAAACTGCTGCCCTAAATCAAGAGACAAACTAGCTATTTGATATCGGGTCATTGCCAAAAGATTGCCCAGGCCATCATGCAAATCTTTAGCGATACGCGTGCGTTCTTTTTCCTGCCCTTCGAGCATAGAATTCATGGATATGATCTGTTGTTGTTTCTTGAGATCTTCCAGTTTTTGAGTCTCAAACTGTAAACTAATACGTTGAGCTTTCAGCCGCTGGCGCACATATAACAAGCTAATGCCCGATAATAAGAGTATAGCAATCAATATGAAAATGAGGGTGTTGCGCTGATTGATAGATTTTGTTCTGGCTATTTGTGCACGGAGCACTTCATTTTGGAGCACTTCATTATCATACTTGATTTTTATATCAGCTACTGCTTTAATGTTTTGTTCGTTTAACATAAGGCTATCTTTAAGTGCCTCCTGTTGCCGAAAATAATCTAGGGCCAGTTTGTAATTTCCTGCTGCTTCGTAGACTTTGACACTTATATCATGATGCATCTTTATGATCCCTGGATTATTAGTGCGTGTCCCAAGTTGTTCCAGAGAATCCAGCAAGACAGTGGTGTTTTGATAACCAAGTTCCTGGAGTGTTTCCGTAAAAAAAAGGGTATCCTGATTGGAATCGACTAGTTCTAGCCAAAGTTGTAAAAACTGTTGTTGAGAGGCTCCGATTCCAACAGGAATATTCGTTTGCCGCCTTTTTAAGTAGGCTTTCTTATAATATTCTAATGCGGCTTTGTATTGACCCAATGCCCAAAGGTTATTTCCTTTATTGGCTTCCAGCCTAGAAATCTCATATAATTGAGACATACCATAGTCTTTATAAATCTTTAGCCCTTCATCCAGTTTTTTTATAGATTCCTGATAGTCTCCACTCATGAAATAAAAAATACCCCAATTGTTTAATGTGGTAATCATACTGCTTGGGTCTTGAGCTTTTTGGTCGTATTCCCAGGCCTTTTCAAAACTTTTATTAGCTATATCAGCTTGCCCGAAATTGTAAAAAACAATGGCTCGGCTATTATACAGTTTAGCTAAACCTTTATAGTTTTTGGTTGCTTTGAGTTTTTTTTCGGCCTTATCAGAATAGACCTGAAAACTATCAGCATTATTTTCAACACTGAAAACCCAGGCCAGGTGATTATAGGAGATGGAGAGCATTTCATCATCTCTAATTTCTGTAGCTAGATTAATGGCTTTATGGACAAAGCTTTTAGCTTCCTTTCCTGCATACAGTTCTCTTGATATACTTATGAGTACCTGCACTTTTTGCTTGTTTGCAGGCATGGTGTCTAGCACCTGAATCAGGCTATCAATAGCAGGGTTTTGAGAAAAAGAAAAAGATGGCAGAAAAAAGAAAACACATAGATAGATTAATTGGGCTTTCGTCATGGCTTAGAATGAGGAATTTGAGCTTATGCAAAATACTATCTTTTCATAACATCTTATATCCCCATAAAATAGGATATTGTATCCCCCTTTCTTGTGGCCCGGCTATAGGTTATTGATTAATTCAAGTGTTCTTGCTGTTAATTGGCTGTAGCGAACACTTAGTATTTCGGCTGTAGCGAGGTTGTTGCGCTGATCATGTTCCCATTTTTTCCAGTCTTGCTCTAATACAAGTAAATCATTCACTTTGGGGTGCTCCTTGTCGATAAGTTCCAAAAGAGATTGGCGTACAATGATGATATCTTCTTTTTTGAAAAGCTCGACTAATATTGATGTATCAATGCTAGAAGTAGCTGTAGAGGCTTCTTCTTTTATAGCAGTTGCTATGTTGAGTATGCGTAATTTGATAGAGGTTTTACGATCCCGGATACTAGATGAGTTGCCAAAAATTAAAGATTCCTGTTCCAGTTCATTTAGAGACGAACGCAATAATCGGACTGCAGATTCTTGTTTAGAGGCATATTGCTGACTGATATCCAGTAAAGCATCTATCGCTTCCTGTAGTTTATTATTTTCAACCAGTGTAAGGATTTTTTCGTAGGCTTCATCCATGTTTTGTAAGTGTGCTAGTGTTTTTAGAGCGTGTTTAGGAATTTGTTCTTTGAGACGATTTTGTCACTAATTTGGATTAGAAGAGGCCTGAACAAGCGAACTCGTAGAGCAAAAGTCTTGAAGACTTTTGAGCGAGTGAACCGCATGACGGATGGGCTGCATCGATTTTAGCCTAGGCTAAATGAGCGTTCTTCCAACAAAATATAAGCCGATCAGTGGCGAAATAAGTCCGATTAATAAATCCCAAACATGCTCTTAATATAGGTGAATATAAAAAAAATGCCTTCGATCCCACGAAGGCACTTGAATAATACAATTAGAATCCCATGATAAAAGTTACGCTAATTGCTTTGCTACATATATCTTGATACAGATTGCTATCAGAAAATGATCGTTAATCCGACTGCCAGCATTCTGTTTTTTTCAATCTCATCTTCATTAATAGGAACGGATGGCAATAGTCCGTGATTGTATCGAAGGTTCACTTTTCCCAACTTTTGAATGTTAAAACTTACACCAGTCATCAAACCGGTATCCCAAAAGGCTTGTAGCGTTTCAAAATACCTTACTTGTACAAACTCAGTAATATAAACATTGCTACTACGGGCTATCGCACCTAAGTATACACCGGACTCCAAAAAGATAATTTCACTGATTTTATAATCCAGGTGCAGAGGTAATAATAGCTGGATAAATTCAAGGACTTTGCCCTTGTATTGGCTATATGGTATGGTGTTGCGCATTAAGTTGACATCGGCTCCAAGCCTTACCTTACGGGAAATGTTAATTGCTTCTTCTTCATGCACCTGAATCACAGGTTGTCGAGCTTGCTTACCTGTCGTTACATTGACTAGTTGTATGCCTGTAAAGAACTGGCTATTGATAGCGTTTTGTGCACCCGCTTTCAGGTAGGCAATTATTGAGAAAATGAATAAAAGAAAAACAGATGGTTTCATGAATCTGATTAAATGTTCAGATGCTCTTTTTACAAACACTTTGGGATATGCGATTATTATAGCATCCCTAAGTTATTTTTTGAGCAATTCTTAGGAAGGCGCAAAAATAAATTTATTAATTTCCGTGCACAAGTGTTACCTATGGCAAATTCTTAAGTCATAATAACAGATTTCTTAATCAAACCAATTAAATCAATGAGTTTACAAAATAAGTACCGCGAAGTGCTCAACCTGGGCGAATCTTTAAATGTGAAAGATGGCTATATAAAGGAAGAGGATGGTGTACTAAAAATTGGTGGCACCACTACTACCCAGTATGAAAAGAACAGAATGTGGGACAAAATAAAAGAAATTGGAGGCGATGTTCCTTCTGACCTGAAAGCAGATATCAAAGTAGAGAATACGGATTACTATCACAAGCATACCGTTGCAAGCGGAGAAAGCCTTTCAAAGATAGCAAAGCATTACTATGGTGATGTTATGAAATACAAGCAGATTTTTGAGGCTAATAAAGGAATCCTTGATAATCCAGATGTAATTCATCCCGGCCAGGAATTAATTATCCCAAATCTATAAATAGATTGTGATGTGGTGAGGAGTGATATGGTGAGATTACATCTTAACCACCTCACCACCTCACCACCTCACCACCTCACCACCTCACTCCAAAACCTCCTGTAGCACAATATGTGCATGTATCTCTGGTAAATTTTCAATGTGTAAGCGGTAGTAATTGATTAGGTGATTAAGCAAAACCTTCCTTTCTTCCCTTTTTATTGAAAAGGTATGTACCTCCTCCAATTTAAGATCTAGCAATTCGTGTATCAGTCGACTTTCATCTTGCTTCAGGAAATGGGCATGTAGTGGAGGCTCTTCCACAAAAATACCTTCCTGAAGATCAAAAAATGGGGTGTGTTCATTCCACTCGCCTCCAGGCATGAAGCCAAGAAATGTACTCAACTTAAGTAAATACCAAAGGTGGATGTTACCTATTGGCTGAGAAGTACTATCCAGATACAGAAAAACATTATACAGAAATTCAAAAAGCTGTTTGTTTTCTTCTGGTTCCCGGATTGCTTTTCTGGCAATTTCGGCTAAAAATAGGCCTACTGCACTTTTTTCTACTTTAAAGGGCAGGCTTTGGTATACATGAGCAGCTTTCATTTCTTTGACCCTGTTTAATCCTTTTTCATGCCGATCATAAGCAACCATATCTACGAGAGACATAATCTGTAATAAACTAGCCTTTATTTTTGCTTTTTTGCTCCGTACGCCACTGATCAAATAAGAACGCATACCTTTTTCTTCGGTATAAATATCCGTTATCATACTCGTTTCAGAATATTTCATTGCCCGAAAGACAATACCTCTGGTCTTGATTAACATAAATCAGTGATTATGAACCAAAAATAACTATTTATCGATTTTTTCTGGATAATTGTCTTTAAGACTTGCTTCAAGCATCCTTTTGATATTACCTTTGTCATTGTATTTAGAAATCACTGAAAGAAACTTTTAATCACCTGACTGAGAACCAGTTCCCGAATGGAGCTGGTCCTAAAAAAAATAAACAATGAAAACCTTTTTCAGTGGGTTGATGCTAATGATGCTAGGCATTATTAGCCTTCCTGCTATTTCTACTGCTACTTGTACTTTTCAAAACAACTCTGAACTTGTAAGTGAACTAGTAACTGGTTTGCCGAAAGGCATCTGGGAAACTAATGATAATTCTTCAGTTCAATATGCGCTTCACTTTTATAAAGAAGGTACCGTTGATTGGTTTGAATTCTCACCTTCTGGTGAAATGAAGTTTAAGACCTTCAACTGGCTAGTTGTACCTTCCGGGAATAATATGCCTAAGCTGTGGATGTCTAATCAATGTGAAGCTTTCACTTTTTCTATCGAAGCTGCTTGTCACACTTTGGGACTTAAAGCTCTAGAAAAAGGAATGGATTTACAGTTACAACATACTGAAGCTATTCCTACGGATATAAAAAAGCAAAAGCTGGATTTGATGACGGGTAATTGGGAAAATACGCTTTACCCTATTGAAGTTAAGACGGCACTACCTCAGCAAAGTATTGAAAATGCCTATTTAAAGTATGAGTTTAAAGAAGACGGGACACTAGTAAGAAAACTGGTAAATAAAACATTCAGTATTAAAGACAAGGGGAGTTGGTCAATATCCAGGGATGGTAAGCATATTATTATGCGTATGGATGAAGGCAAAGTAGCGGTTGCAAGCCTCAAATATGTGAATATGGATGAACTGGTACTTACCCACCTGCTATTTTGTGATAATGATCGATTTGCAACAGATACAAAAGATTTTTATTTCAACCGACAGTAATGAAATGAATAATTGTTCGTGGTGGTTTTTTTAATCACCACGAACAATTAAGAATCAAGCCATAATATTTCCTTTTTGATTGGCCAGGAGGGTGTAGTGCTCTGCTGGTCTTTTTATGCAAAGGTCAATGTTGATAAGTTTGAATTATTACCTTGAGTAAATCAACAACTGCCCATTATTCATTAAGGAATAAAACCTCCCACTATGCCAGTAAGTGGTTGTGGCATCTATGCTTGTAGGAGGAAGTGGTACAGAGGTTTCTTTCAATCGCTCCATATGGTAGATAATAGACTGGCCTTGTTTATGTAATAAGATTGTTTGGTCTATCACCTGCATTTGATCAAAGCCTTCAAAAGGAAGTAGTTGATAAAATTGTCCAAAATTATCGAAAATGAATACGCCTTGTTCTTTGCTTAGCAAAAAAACATAATTACTTCTGGCGACCATTTGAGTGATGATAGGAGCTTGGTCCAATTGGGCACTGAGGTTGTCACTGCTCAGTAAGACTTCCCCCGCAGCATTGATTTTAGATAAATTGAAAGTAGCTTGATCGTATACCCATATGTTGTTGTCTCTGGCAAGAGCTATTGCACTGGCATTGATGATATTGCTATTGTAAAGCAGGAGGAAGGCTCGTTCATTCATTGTGCGATCCAGAGATGCTATCGATTGAAAGTCAGGATAAAATAGCAATACATTAAATGGGTCGGTGGCGTCTATATATCCGACAGGGCCACGAGTATTATTATTATAACGAAAGGCCTCCGCTTTATCAGAGGTATATTTTATAATAGTATTGTCTTCCGTAAGAAGGTAAACCTGCTGTAATTTATCAACAGTAAAATAGACACCTCGCTCGGGAAAAGTATGAATTAGCTGAAAACTATCAACTACGATGGAGTCTGTATATACCAGGATATTTTGTAGTGCCTGAGTAGGATGAGCATTGAAAGAGAAAGCAATATGGGCAAATGGCAATAATAGTAATAATAGCAAGAAGCGTTTACTTCTGCTTTGCCTCCACTGTTTCCGTTCCGTATACTTTTCCCTGTTCATTTTCAAAAAAGGCTATTTGTATATCTTGTCCATCAAAAACGGCATAAGAATTGAAATTCATCCATTCACCTAGATTAATATAACGGCTATGAGTACCCTTAATCGTATAATCAATAGGTAAATGACGGTGTCCGAAGATAAAATAATCAGCTTTGACTTCTTTTATCTTACGGTAAACATAAGAAATTAGCCATTCTTTGTCTTCGCCTAAAAATTGAGCGGTATCATTGGCCTGTGATGATCGGCTTTTGCCAGACCAGAAGTTGGCTAAGCCAATTCCAAAATTGGGATGTAAACGCTCGAATAACCACTGGCATAGAGGATTGGCAAAAACACGCTTAATAAATTTATATCCATAATCTCCAGGCCCTAGTCCATCACCATGGCCAATGAAGAAGGTTTTGCCCATAATTTCACGTACAATAGGTGCTCTGTAAATGGGGATATCAAATTCTTCTTCAAAGTAGCGAAACATCCACATATCATGATTCCCTGTGAAAAAATAAATGGGGATACCCTTATCTCTGATCTCCACCAACTTACCAAACAAGCGTACATAACCTTTAGGTACTACTGTTTTGTATTCAAACCAAAAGTCAAATACGTCCCCTACCAGATAGATGGAGTGAGCATCTTTCTGTACTTGCTCTAGCCAGCGCACAATCTGCCGTTCGCGCGCCTGGCTACTAAGTCGAGCATCGATACCTAAATGAAAATCAGAAGCGAAATAAACTTTTTTCATACCTGTATAAATACAGGCGCAAAGTTACGCTTTCTTCATTACAGTACCACAATTATTACAGGTACGGAGTTCTTCGGAAGCCATAAAATTATTAATAGCAGCCTTGAGTTGAGTTACAATATCTTCTAAAGGAAAGGATTCTTCGTGGAGTTGGTTATTGCAGTTTTCACAAAACCACATTAATTTATCGTTTTCGCCCTCACGGCGATAGCGCTCTATCACTAAGCCAATTGTATTGGCAGGGCGCTGAGGAGAATGAGGGATACGAGGAGGTAATAAAAACATTTCACCTTCCCGTATATGAATGTCTTCAGGCTCCCCATTTTCATTAATGATTTTAACCGTAATATCTCCTTCCAATTGATAAAAGAGCTCTTCTCCTTCTTCCCAGTGATAATCTTTACGGCCATTGGGGCCGCCAACAACCATGACAATATAATCCTCATTGCCTTTGTATACTTGTCGGTTGCCTACCGGTGGTTTCAGAAGATCGCGATGTTCATCTACCCATTGATTTAGATTAAATGGCTTGGCTAGTGGCATAATTTTTATATTTATTTAGCTTTGAATTAAACTCAGCAGGCCCTTAGTGCTTTTCATTATTGGATGAAACTGTATTTTGTAGCTTCACTCAGATAAAAGAATTAAAGGACTAAGAATCAAGATTGTCCTGTACGCTATAAATTTAACCAAATAAGGATCGATCAAAAAAATAATGATAAGATTATTATTTGATCGAAATTTAAAAGAAGCTGAAATAAATGAACTTAAACCTGAAAGGAAAAAATGCACTGGTGTGCGGTAGTAGTAAAGGAATCGGGCTCGCAGCAGCCATTGAGCTAGCAAAGCTCGGTGCCAACATAACTCTTGTTTCCCGCTCTGCCAGCATCATGGCAAATCTAACCAATCAATTATCTCATGAGGAAGGACAACGCCACGACTTCCTGGCAGCTGATTTTTCTGATACTGCTGATCTAAAACGAAAAGTACGTGGCCTGGTTGTTACCAAACCTATCCATATCCTTGTAAATAATACTGGTGGCCCACCCGCAGGGCCTATCCTGGAATCGAGTGAAGAAGCATTTCTGGATGCTTATAGCAAACATTTGATCTGTAATCATTTATTAGCAAAAGCAGTAATACCAGGTATGCGTAAAGAAGGTTATGGGCGTATTATCAATGTGATTTCTACTAGTGTGAAGGCTCCTTTGTCTGGATTAGGAGTTTCGAATACCGTACGTGCGGCTGTAGCCAATTGGGCGAAAACATTAGCTAATGAAGTAGGGGCGGATGGCATAACCGTGAATAATGTACTTCCTGGTGCTACTAATACAGACCGTTTGAGAGATATCATCGAAAATAAAGCGGCTAAATCAGGTAAAGCGGTTGAAGAGGTGACTGGTGGTATGCAAGCACAAATCCCTTTGGGGCGTTTCGCAGAACCAGAAGAAATTGGAGCTGCAATTGCTTTTCTGGCAAGCCCGGCAGCAAGCTATATTACAGGAGTAGCTTTAGCTGTTGATGGAGGGAGGCTGAAAAATATGTAAGTTTACAAATTGTTTCAATAGAAACTTATTGTTTGTATCTTGCTTTTTTTTGTTTATCTTTATAGGGAAACGAATTAATTGTTAACCAACTTATCAAGATAAACATGAAAAAGTATGCTTTAGAAATTAAATGGGGGCTCATCTTCACAGGTGTAGCCCTTTTGTGGATGGTATTTGAAAAACTAATGGGATGGCATGGAGAAAAAATTGAGATGCATCCTGTTTATACCAATTTCTTTGCTATCATAGCTATAACAGTGTTTGTATTTGCTCTGCGTGATAAGCGTCGTCAATTGGGAGGAGTCATGAACTGGAAGGAAGGTTTCATAGCAGGAGCCATTATTAGCGTAGTTGTAGCATTATTGTCTCCACTTTCTCAGTATATAGTGCATGCTTTTTTGTCTCCAGAATATTTCCCAAACGCAATTAGTTATGCGGTAGAAAATGGCAAGATGGATCAGCAAGCAGCAGCAGCTTATTTTAGTTTGAAAAGTTATATAGTTCAGGCTGCAATAGGTGGCTTGATAATGGGACTAATTACATCTGCTATTGTAGCTTTATTTGTAAGAACAAAAGCAACTGAGTAACCCAATACCTCTGAATTATGCTAAACTTAAAAATATCATTACCACTTGTAATGCTGGTAATTCTGTCATCTGGTGTGCTCAATGGCCAGTCTGTACTTACCGAACATACCTTGCAATTGGATGATGCTGCAAATAGGCCAGCTGTTTCAATCGAAGATTTGCATTGGTTGGCTGGGCGCTGGCTGGGAGAAGGCTGGGGCAGTACGCTTGAAGAAAACTGGAATCCTCCTATGGGAGGAGCTATGCTAGCTACTTTTAGAATGATCAAGGATGATCAGGTGCAATTTTCTGAGCTGTGTGCTATAGAACAGGAAGCACATTCCTTGATATATAGGGTAAAGCATTTTAATCCAGGGATGAAAGGCTGGGAAGAAAAGGATGAGCATGTAGCTTTTCCGTTGGTGAAACTATCTCAACATACCGCTTATTTTGATGGACTGACCATTATTCGGGAAGGAAATAATATTACACAGTTTCTGGCGATGAAGCAAAAAGATGGTAGCTATGAAGAGCATCAACTCAATTTTAAATTGAGCACTGCTACAGCTACTCCATCAGTAGATCCTGTTGTAAAAAAGTTTAGCAAAGAAGGTCCCAAAGCATCTATCCTATTTGTTGGTAGTTACCATATGTCAAATCCTGGTGCAGATGAATTTAATCTGGAATCGGATGATGTTTTAACGGATAAAAGGCAAAAAGAAATAGAAATATTAGTGGATCGTTTAGCAGCTTTCAAACCTACTATGATTGCTGTTGAAGCTCCTTATATGGATAGTGCTACTATTGCGAAATATCAGTTGTACGTAAATGGAAAAAAGGAATTGCGCCGCAGCGAGGAAGAACAAATAGGCTTTCGCCTGGCCAAAATGTTAGGGCATGATAGTATCTATCCTATTGATGTCCGTATGGAGTTTATGCCACCAGATTTTGAAAAGGCGGTAATTGCTAAACCAGAAGAATATGGACCTCTTATAGGAGAGCTTAATGAGTACGGTAATAAAGCTATCGAGCAAATGGGAACCTGGCTAGAAGAAGGTACCGTAAGTGACATGCTTTATAATATGAATAGGCCTGAGTTTCTGGCAATTAATCACGAGCTCTATTTTCGCTTTTTCTTCCCTATCGTAGCAGGAGATAATTACGCAGGGGCAGATTTGTTGACCAACTGGTACAAGCGTAACCTCCATATTATGGGCAACCTTCATAAAATTGGCTTTACGCCTGAAGACAGAATACTGGTCGTTTATGGACAAGGGCATATTCCTATCTTTCAGCAAATAGCGGAATCTTCTCCTTATCTGGAAGTAGTGAATGTATTGCCGTATTTGAAGGATTGATATAGTAAAGTATAAAAAAGCCCCATAGTGATTTCTTAAAATCACCATGGGGCTTTTTTACTTTACCTTATTTATTCAACAGCGCCTCCAATCGCTCCAATCTTGCTTCCAGGCTTTCAATTTTTTCCGCCTGTTTTTCTATTTCTGATTGTTGCTGTTCGATCGTTTGCTGCTGCTTCTGAATAGCGTGAATAGCTAGTACACTGAATCCGGAGTAGTTAAGAGAAAGCACACCATTTTCTCTTTCTCCTTTTTGCTCCTGTACCAATTCAGGGAACAATTGTTGTACTTCCTGAGCAACAAATCCTAAGGATTCTTTTTGTTCAGGGTTATT
This sequence comes from Chitinophagales bacterium, assembly GCA_022360175.1. GTDB lineage: Bacteria > Bacteroidota > Bacteroidia > Chitinophagales > Saprospiraceae > JAKSDI01. The sequence goes on along the minus strand of JAKSDI010000255.1, from coordinate 2,394 downwards.
GTCCTTATACTGATAACGATAAGGTTGAAGTGCCATTATATTATTCATGATACTAGCCAGTGGACGTATGTTGGTTTTGAATCTACGGTCAGAAACTTCTGTATAAGCTCCACTTGTGGCATCAAAAGCACCACGGAAAGAGTTATTGCCATACAGTCTTAAATCTCCAGTACTTGATGTGTAAAGCTCCCAATGGTTTTCACTGTCGCTATGGAAAATATTAAAGCCATATGGAGTTGATTCCTCCACTACTCTCAATACGTAAGGAGTAGAAGTAACGTTTCCTGTTTTTGAAATCGAAACACCACTTGCTGTTATACCCAATACATCTATTGCTCCATTATTAGTCGCTTCGATCATAGGACTGTTTCCTGAACCAAAATTACCCATCTTCAGGCGGTGGTCTCCACGATTTAGTTCCAGGCCAGTATTATCAAGTGCTCCTGTATTGGTCGCATTAGTTTGAAGTAGAATCTTATTGTTAGATATATTGCCAAGTATCAAATCCGTTGCGTCATGATACATATAACCAGACCAGTTGGTATTGTTATGAAACTGAATGGAAGGAGTATCTCCATCTAATCGCAGGTCTCCATCCAGGTGTAACTCATCTTGTGGGTCATTGGTGCCAATACCAATATTCCCATTTTCTTTTACAAATAATCGGGTATTGCCCCCTGTCATTAACTGCATATCTCCTGCATTTGCATTGATAGCCATACGATCAGTAGCGGCACCAGATTCTAGTAAAGCGGTATTACCCAGGAAGGTACCATCTGTGAATACTCCAATAGTGTTAGATGGTATTAAGTTCAACTCAACATACTTGTCGGTTCCTGTAAATGGATTTACATCACGGCGGAGAACAAGGCGGGAATTACTTCCTTCATCAGCATCAAGTGCCATCTGAGAACCTCCAAAAGGCCCTTTGAAATGAAAATCAAAGAAAGGGTCAATAATACCGAAGCCTATTTTACCTTGTGATGTAATATGCTGACGAGTATAACCTCCTGTCATCAGATGTACAGGGCCATTATCTGCATTTAGTGCGAGCCTGCTTACATCAGCACCTGTATTGATGACTGCTGCATCTGCAGAGGAAGTACCATCTTCAAAATCAAAAGTATTAGAACCAGGATAAAGTGATAATCTGAAATCCCTGGTGCCAGTCATATCAGGATAAGTACTTAGGTCCAATGAGATAAGGTCATCTTCTGTTTCTGCTTGCATGGTGAAGCGGGCATCTTCTCCAAATAAGTGCATCTCGGTTTGAGGGGCTGTTGTACCAATACCCACTCTGCCATTACTATTAAGGAACATATTGGTATTTCCACCGGAAAAAAGATGGAGGGGTCCAGCAATCGCACCCATTACCATACGGCTGGCATCCGCACCGCTTAATACACTACCGGTTCCTGCTAGTGGTGTACCGTCATTGTAGTTGCCACCATAATCAGGGCCGTTGAGTTCAATTTCCAAATCAAAATTGGCATCCCCATTGTCTACAATTAGTGCCAATTCAGCATTGCCTCCTGCATCTGGAGTTTCGATGCTTGCTTTGGTAAATTCCGTATCTCTTACCACCAACTTATTAGATGGAGTAGTAGTCCCTATACCAATTTTACCATTGTTGGATACATACATATGTGTTTGCTGGCCAGTCATCAAATGTATAGGAGCGTCTCCCTTGGTCCCTACTGCCAATCGTCCTGCAGCATTACCTAATAATAAAGAACCTGTTCCTCCAATGGGTGTTCCATCTGTAAATTGACCAGGAGCAGCGATCCCTTGATAGGCTGTTTCTACATAGCCATTATTCTCCAGGTTGTTCTGAATTTTTAAGCCTACTTTACCTAGTTGAGAGAAGGTTCTAAAGAGTACTTCCACATCGTTTAAAGCACCTACATCGAGAATGCTACTAGGGTTATCTGTGCCTATGCCTACAAATCCTGCATCATAATAGACTTCATTATTGTTTTGTGACCAAAGGCTACTTCCTCCTATTCCACTAAGATCTACATTTCCTCCTCCATTACTCAGGTTCAAAGTGTTTCCTGTAAGATTTATAGTCTGGATTTCATTGGTAGGGTCTGCGTCTGCGTCATCTACACCATCCTGGATGCTGGCCAGGTCTACCTGATTTCCATCAGAAATGTGTAGTTGAGTGCCATTGAGGTCGAGTACCTGGAACTCGTTGGTAGGATCAGAGTCTGCATCGTTTACCCCATCTTGTAAGCTAGCCAAGTTTACACTATTCCCATCTTCAATAGCTAGCGTAGTGCCATTAAGCGAAAGCTGTTGATCATCGGTACCTCCGGGAGGGATGATAGGAGCGAGGTCCACCTGATTTCCATCCGAGATGCTAATTTGCGTGCCATTGAGGCTAAGCGATTG
>JAKSDI010000254.1 GCA_022360175.1 Chitinophagales bacterium | reverse complement strand
TCTATTAAGTGCCTGTGAATTAATGATTTCCTTTAAGCCTCGATTCGGCTTACTAATTTTTTTGTCCGTCCACAACTTTTCTCACCAGGCCAGACCGAGTAAATTACTCGAATTTCACAAATCATTCGTGCCATCTGTGATATTTGTGGACTCTCTTATTCCCCTCAATTCCACTACCTCTTTACCTCTATTAAGTGCCTGTGAATTAATGATTTCCTTTAAGCCTCGATTCGACTTATCAATTTTTCGTTCGTCCACAACTTTTCTCACGAGGCCAGACCGAGTAAATTGCTCGAATTTCACAAATTATTCTGCCATCTGTGGAATTAGTGGACTCTACTGCTCCTTAATGTCTTATAAATTTCCAGATCAAGTATATAACAGGAAACCACTCTATAGAGTTTCCACACATTCGGCCTTAAATTACAAGCGTCTACCTGAATAATGCTATCAGGTAGACGCAAGTTTAAAAACATTTTAGGATTAGTTGTCCTTTGAAGTTATATACTCCTTGGTGCGATGACTTCTACCCACTGGCCTGGTTCTCTGGCATTGATGCTATTATCATACATTGCTTCGCAGGAAACAGCAGGCAGATAGAAATGTCCCATATAAGCTGCATTTAATTGCACCCTGTATACTTCTGTTTTCTTTTCGCCTAAGTCAAAAAAGGTATTTACCCTATCATCTCTGATGTCCTGATATTCGGGGCGGCTACTCTGAGCAATCCCACTGAGGTCATCCATACGTGTATTGATGATTTCCCAACCAGAAGGGAATACTTGGCTTAAAGCCAATTCTTCGTAACGGAAAGGCCGATTCCCTGGATGAGTAACACTCACTTCAGCTATAAAATCTGTGCCCTGAGGGATAGCTGATGGATTGATAGAGTGACCTTCTGTATCTGTATACTTAATGCTGATTTGAAGATTATTGGAAGCAGGCGTTTCTTCACCAGAAAGTGGTTGCCCCGTACGAATCACACGAGTAAATAATACGCCCTTGCTGGTATTAGTCAATTTCACTGATTGTTGCACGCCTGCTGATACAGGGATATTCACTTGCATACTTGGCTTATCGGAACCAGCATTGACTATTTTGCCACTGCCCGATTGATAGCTAAACGCTAGTTTTGACTGATCATGGCCTTCTCCTACATATTTGCCAATAGCTAGCAATGAAAATGCCGTCTCCTGTGTGCTCAACCAGCGTTGGCTACTCATTTCATCAGAAATATATTGTATCAATGGGGCTGCTTGTTCTTTTTCATTCATTAAGACTAATGTCTCCAAAAACATTGCTCGATCTCGTAAACGAGAGCCATAAGTATAGCCCAGCTCTCGATAGGATTCTACATCAGGATCGGAGCTTTGAATAAGCGCCGTAGCTACTTCAGCTTTACCAATGAGTGCATAAGCAGCGGCCAGGCGCCATCTACCCTGTTTTCCTAAGTCATCGTATTCTCTTAATCTATTCATAGCAGAAAGGTCCGCTTCCTGAGCCAATGCCAGGGTAAATAAACGATAAGCCTGCATCAGAGAATGATTCTCATAATAATGAAAACCATATGCTTCCTCTCCTCCACTCCACATTTTTGCGACTTTCTTTTGGTACTGCGTCCACTTTTCAATCATTGAAGGAGGTACACTATAACCCAATGCTTTCGCTTCCAATAAAAAGTGCCCGGCATAAGAGCTGGCCCAATGATTAGGAGTATTTCCACCTGGCCAGTAGGCAAAACCACCATTACTGGTTTGGAAACGCTTCAAGCGATCTATAGTAGCCTGAATATTTTTAGGCACGGACTGTTCCTGCTCATCGCTCAACTCCAGGAGCTGGCGAACATACAATTGTGGGAAACCACCAGAAAGCGTCTGCTCAATACAACCATAAGGATAACGAATAAGGTATTTCAGGCGCTCTCCCAAATTAATTGGTGGTATATTAGATACCTCAAGGATGGCTTCATTTGTACCAGCCATACCAGGAGGTACAAACTCATACTGATGCTCATTACCCGCTTCTAGTACTTTAGCATCAACATCTACCACATAAGGATTTGGATTTCGGACCAGAATTTCGATTTCCTGCTTGGCTGTTTCTCCATTGCCAGTAGCAGTGATCGTAAATTTGGCAACCCCTACCCTATCTGATACTTCAATTGGGAAGTTTACGACCTGATCTCCAGGCTTACTAAAACTAATATTAGGCCGACGGCCATTTACTACTTTAACCAATCCGGAAGATTCTTCTACTGTTACAGCAACCTGTTTTACTTTCTTATCCATAGCAAAAACATTCACTGGAAGCTGCAATTCTTCACCAGGGCTCAACACCCTGGGCAAGGTACCCAATACCATTAATGGTTGTCTTACTGGTACCGTTTTATCTGTATGTCCGTAGGCTCCGCGATCAGCGGCAACCACCATCGCTCTTACTGCTCCTACATAGTTGGGCATCGCAATAGTATGTTTGGCTTTCTTATCTTTCCCTAATTCAAAGGGACCAAGGTGCATCACTACTGGCTTGAAGCGATTCGCCTTATCTTCCTGTTTCTTGCGTCTTATCGCCCCATCACCACCAATGCTCAACAAGCGCTCCAATTCTCCACCATAGGCTCCTAGCACCTGATCATAAACATCCCAGGTTTGTACTCCCAATGCTTCTTTTGCATAGAATTGATCCCATGGAGCTGGTGTTTCAAAGCGGGTCAGGCCCAATAAGCCTTCATCTACAATGGCTACGGTATACGCCATAGGTTGTCCATCCTGCTCAGATACTTCTACCGTAAATTCTTTTTCCGGTTTTAATTCATCTGGCATATTAATCACAGGATGCAGCCGGGTAGCAGGGTCCTCTACACTCACAGATGCTATACCGTACATTCTAATCGGCAAATCATTTTCTACCTGAGCATGAGGCTGAATAACGGCAACGTGCGCATAAATATTAGGTGCCATTTCGGGAGTAGCTTCAAAGGTGAAGGTATTTTCACCTTCCTTGGATTCTGCCCAGAATGATTCTATTACTTTCTTCCCATTTTCCACCGTAATTAATGCTCTGCCACTTTTGCCTTCCGGCAAACGAAGCGTAATCGTTTCTCCTACATTATAGTTTTCCTTATCAGGAGAGAATGCTAACATGCTTGCTCCTTCCCGATAGGCATCATTATCTTCATCGCCATACCAGGGATAACCTGCATAGAAATAATCACCAGAACAATGCCCACTTTCCGTATCACACACCCGAATGAGATAACGCCCCCATTGGTTGACACTCAAATCCCATTTGGCCTGCCCTTTACTATTAGTTACGATTTCCTGCGTTTTTTCTGCATTTAGATGATTACTACTATTATAGCGGGTGACATCGTCAGAACCACGGTCCCACCACCATCGCCATTCCAGCCTGTAAAGCCCAACACTTAGTTTGCGATTGGCTACTGGTTTACCATTATTGGTCAGTGCTACAAAACCCATACTAGCTTCTTCGTCTACAGATATTCTCTTTTGATTGTATTTGCCAACAGGCACTAATACCCCTGCATAAGAGCTATACGGATCATACGGAATACTATAACTGTCTGTGCTAAAATCCCCTCCTTTCTCAAACACTCTGGTCTTCAAGGCTGCCGACAACCTGCCAGGCATATGTTGTTTATTACTTAGATAAAAGGAGATTTGTTGTTTACCTTCTCCATTCAGTTCCCCATCAAAAACGGTAATTGGTTCTGATTCAATACGGCGGCCCGGATCATCAAAAACATAATTGCGATATCCTTCAAATGAAGTATTCACTGATCGGAGCTGTGCTTCAACTCTTGCTTTTAGATTAGAAGCAGGTGCCCCATGTAGCCACTTGGCTTCCAAGGTAGCCTGAAGAGGCTCGTCATCAACACTCAATGATTCTTTACCAAAATCAAGATTGATTTTTATCCTGTTAGGCTTGACCGTTTCTACTCTTATACTCTTGGTAAATGTAGCCCCACCCGCCTTTACACTAGCCAGCCACGAACCCGTGGGAGAATCAGGCGTAGTAGTAAAATGAAGAGGATATATATTATTGACATTACTGGATTCTACACGCTTGGTATGCAGTTGTCCACGAGGATCTTTTAGCTCAAAAGTAATGGGATAGTTAGGTGGTAATTGAGCTTCTTTATCCTCTAAAATAAAATTGAGAAATACAGAATCTCCTGGCCTCCAAACACCTCGTTCGCCATACAAAAAGCCTTTTAAACCCTTTTTAACGCTCGTACCTGATACATCAAAACGGCTTAGAGAAAGGGCATCTCCTTCTTGTAAGCGCAGATAACCTCTCTCTTCATCTTTTTTAGCCAAAACAACAAAAGGCTTTCGTACCAGTTCTGCAGTTATCATTCCCTGATCATCTGCAGTACCTATATATAAGAGTTGTTGTTGGTAATCATAAAACTCAACAGTAGCTCCAGCTACAGGCTGGCTTGTACGCAGATCAGTTATCGTAACGAAATAATTATTTGTATTACCTCCCTTGGCAATCAGCCCAAGATTTGAAGCAACGACATTTCTATATACAAATCGATCAGAATTGTAATAGGCGGGGAAACAGGGGTCTCGCCTGTGGCGATAGGAATAACCAGCATAATAACCATCAAAGCCATACCAATTATTCATAAAGCTGCTTATCTCTCCATCCTCTGAGAGGTCGTGGTCTATGGTAGTTTGAAGTGCATCCTCTTGCTCCTGTCCCGTCTGGCTACAAAAATAGGTAGTATACTCCTTGCGGAAACCAATGCGTATTTGATAAATAGCCTGATCATCTTCTGCTATCATATCACTCAAATCCAATGCATAACGAGTCCATTCCGATGAAGAAGCTCCAGGATTAAGATTACTCAAAGGTACTTTGGTTTGTAGGATGACCCTACCTACCTGCCTTAGATCGTAATTACCATCCAAGCGGTTATTTTGCAAAAACTGCAAAATATTATTGTGATATATTTTAAATACCTCCACCTCAACAGCATTCAGGCTGATTGCATCAAATGGAAATATCAATCCATCTGATTCTGGCATAATAACTCCTCGCCCTACCAATCGTACTTCTGGTTTAGCATCCTGAATATGGACCTCCCAACGACTGGCATTTGCCATCCGCTTGCCTGCAGCATTGAGTATGCCCGGGCTAATTTCTATCGTATGATCACCACTCAGTCGAGAAGTAGGATACAAACGCAACACATTTCCTTCTGCCAGGAAATTCATATTTCCCCCATAACCTACAATAGATACCAGGCCAGCAAAATTCTGTGATTCATTTAATGGATCTGAAAAGTGTAGTTTAATATATTGATCATTTAGCTGAACAATAGAAGCATCCAGTACTTTAAAATCACTCAATGCCGGGACTTCTACCTCTTTAGCATCTTTTATTTTTACTCCCAGTGAGCTACCACTCCAACTTACTTTTACCATAGAAGCTTTGGCACCTCTTTCTACTTCTTCAATAGTAAAACTATGTTCTCTATTATTAGCAGTATGAGACCAGGAAACAGGCAATGCTTTGCGTCCCTGGCTTGCTTCCAGGGCTTCTTTCACCTTATCTGCATCGGCTACGTCAGCAGTATAAACCGTTCCTTTCACTACTTGTTTTTCCAAAGCGCTAACATCAGTAGCATAGATGCCATCAATATTGACTTCCATGTATTGATCTCTGGTTCGGAAATCAAATTCAAATTCTTTGGCATCAGCTGGCAGTCCATCAAATACTTCAGAAAGCTTTACCGTAGCAACATAGGTTTGAGAAGATGTCAGCAAACCTTCAGGTTCAAAACGCAGCGTTTGTTCATCCTCCCAATAGGCCGTTCCTTTAATATCTGGTGAGAAACGAATGAGACTCTTATCAACTTCAGTTCCTATTTCTTCTTCCATAGCGGCAGCACTGGCAAATCTTACTTTGATATCTGCATCTCTGGAAATGGTACCAGAAGTATAAGCATAAACATATGCGGTAACACTTTCTGGCATTTGCTGGGCACGCCTTTCATTTTTACAGGAAGACATCACTAAAATAAAGGCGGCAAGATGAAGCAATAATGTAAGTGAAATGGCGGTGTTTTTGGGCATAATCAATATGATTTGAGAGAATTTAAAAACTCTTCAAGTTAAGCAATTTTCTCATCTTTTTGGCCTAATCAAGTTTAATCTTCTCTTATTTCTAAACTACTGATGATCCCTGGTGTTAAAACTTCACATGAATGAAATACTATGGATCGATTAATGCCCCTTTTTCCTTTGCAATTGGTAGCTTTTCCTGGAGAGAAGCTCAACCTTCACATCTTCGAACCACGATATAAGCAAATGATCAATGAATGTGATGCTCAGAATCACACCTTTGGCATTTCTGCGCATATTGATGGTAAAGTGATGGATATTGGCACAGAAATGAGGCTTGTAGAAATCCAGAAGCGGTATGACAATGGAGAAATGGATATTAAGACAGAGGGCATTGGTTTGTTTAAGATCAATGATTTTTTTCGGCAGGCACCTGATAAATTATATGCGGCAGGAAAAGTCAGCCTCACAACTTATACTATGGAAGGAGATTCTTCACTGAGAAATAGTATTTTAGAAGGCATTAAAGAATTATTTGCACTCCTGAAGATAAAAAAGGAAATACCTAAAGACCCCACCTCTTTTAATACTTTTGAGGTAGCTCATCATATTGGTTTTACGCTTGCTCAGGAATACCAATTATTATGTATTAAAGAAGAAGTTGCCCGACAGGAATTTATGATTCGACACTTGCAACATCTAATTCCCATAGTGCGTGAAATGGAAAATCTACGGAAAAAGATACAGATGAATGGGCATTTTAAAAATGTGATACCTCCGGAATTGTAGAAAATCAAGCTTTTTCTTCAACAAAATGAAGCTGCTCCAATATTTTCTCCAGTGCTTTATTAGAATTTAACTCCGAAGCCAACAGGTCTTTAAGCGTTACCTGGCTCAATACATGATCCAAAGCCAATTGCGTAATTCGCCATAGAGAGCGTACCGAGCAATCTACAGAATTGGTACAAATCTGCAGGCCCGCAGAATGTTTATTGCAAAAACTATCATCATAAAGTGCCCCGCCAAGAGATCGCAATACTTCACTGATTATAATCTGATCAGCAGGCACTGACAAGACATATCCACCTTTCTGGCCTCTGGTACTTTGTATAAAACCAGATAATCGTAAAGTACGAGTTAGTTTGGCGACATAGGACGTAGACATGCCCTCTACTTCACTGAGCTGTATAATACTCAGCCCTTCTTCGCTATTTGCCTCGGCAAGCCGAAGTAAAATCCGAAGTCCATATTCATCTTGGGCTGAAATTTTCATGGCTAATGCTTTTGTTATATTGTATTGATAAAGTTTGGAAATTGTTAAAACATGTCAAGGGCAAAACGAGCCTCTTCACTCATCATTTCTTTATTCCAGGGAGGATCATAAACGACTTGTAGTTCCACATCTGTTACTCCATCCACAGAAGCTACTTTCTCCTGTACCTCCATAGGCAACTGATCCGCAACCGGGCACATTGGAGTAGTAAGCGTCATAATTACTTCTACTTTACCATCATCTGCTATATTCACCTCATAGATCAAGCCTAATTCATATATATCTACGGGTATTTCCGGATCATATACAGTCTTGACCGCCTCTATAATTGATGCTTTTAAAAGTTCATTGTCCATAATAATCATCTTTCTACTATTTAGCTTGTAGAGCCAATCCATACATCTTCATCTGCTTAACCATGCTCAGCAATCCGTTCGAACGAGTTGGAGACAGATGCTCTTTCAATCCTATTTTATTAATGAAATACAAATCGGCATCTGCAATAGCATTCGCAGAATGACCAGAAAGTACACGAATTAGAAGTGCTATTATTCCTTTTGTGATAACAGCATCGCTATCAGCAGTAAAAACAACCTGATCACCATTCTGATCTGCCTGCAGCCATACCTGGCTTTGGCAGCCTTTAATTAGATGCTCCTCATCCTTATATTGTTCTTCAATAAGGGGCAACTGCTTTCCTAGATCAATAATATATTCGTACTTCTCCATCCAGTCTCCAAAAAAACTGAACTCATCAATGATTTCGTCTTGTATTTCGTTTATTGTCATGTGGTTGATCATGTGGTGATATCGTGATATAGTGATGTAGTGATATCGTGGTGTGGTTAGAGGGTGATGTGGTGATGGTTCAAGTTCAAGTACAAATTCAGGTTCAAAGCGCAAGCGTACTGACTTTTTTAGAATTTGCATTTATACTTTTTCTTCGTGTAGTATATAGCAACTGTAATCAAGGATTTTTGACAAAATATTCTCTCCAAATCACTAATCACTAATCACAAATCACAAATCACAAAATACTACATCATACACTCTACACCGTACATACTTTCTCTTTACCCCAACATCTTGATAGCTCGTTTCACACCTTCTATCAATTTATCTATATCTTCCTTATTATTATAAAAAGCCAGGGAAGCCCTTACTGTACCTGGAATACCGTACCAATCCATTAGAGGTTGCGTACAATGATGTCCTGTTCGTACTGCAATGCCTAATTTATCTAAAATGGTACCCAAGTCATAAGGGTGAATACCTTCTGCAAGAAAAGATACAACACTCGCCTTTTGTTCGGCAGTACCAATAATTCGTATGCCTTCTATTTGTTTTAGCTGTTCGGTAGCATATTGCAATAACTCATGCTCGTGTTCCTGAATAGCTTCATGCCCAATAGTTTGCATATATTGGATGGCAGTACCCAGTGCAATTACACCAGAGATATCAGGAGTACCTGCTTCAAACTTATGAGGCAATTCATTATAAGTCGTTTTCTCGAAAGTAACCGTCTCGATCATCTCACCACCGCCGTGATATGGAGGCATTTGCTCCAGCCATTCCTCCTTACCATACAAAACACCAATACCTGTTGGGCCAAACATCTTATGCCCTGAAAAAGTATAAAAATCCGCGTCTAACTCCTGTACATCCACTTTCATATGAGGAATAGCCTGTGCTCCATCTATCAGTACAGGGACTCCCTTTTGATGAGCCTTATCTATGATTTCTTTTACAGGATTGATGGTTCCCAAAGTATTAGAAACATGAGTCACTGCTACTATTTTAACCTTTTCAGTTAGGAGTTGATCAAACTCATCCATTAGCAACTCTCCTGCTTCATTGATTGGAATTACCTTCAGTTTAGCGCCACGCTCCTCACAGATCATTTGCCAGGGGACAATATTACTATGGTGCTCCATAGCAGAAATGAGCACTTCATCTCCTGCTTGAAGAAACTTACGACCAAAGGAAGAAGCTACCAGATTAATACCTTCTGTAGTACCTCTTACAAAGATCACTTCCTTCAAACTGCCTGCATTGATAAAGCTCTTTGCCAATTCCCGGCCCTTTTCAAAAGCAGTAGTTGCCTCCTGGCTCAGCTGATAAACTCCGCGGTGCACATTGGCATTCTGTTGCTTATAATAAGCATCTAACTGATCTATTACAGCCTGAGGTTTCTGGCTAGAAGCTGCGCTATCCAGAAAAACAATAGGCTTACCATTCATCTCTCGATTAAGTAATGGGAAATCAGCTCTTACTTTTTCCATATCTACAGCTATTGGTACCTTTATCATTACTGCTTATTCCTCAAATTTTTTGATAATAAGATCTTCTGCATAAGCGATCATCTCCTCGTGCTTCATTTCTTCTACCGCTTCTGCAATAAAAGCTTGTTGCAACATCACCCTGGCCGCTGCATCAGACAAACCTCTTGAGCGCAGGTAAAAAACAGATGGCTCGTCCAATTGACCAATCGTCGCACCATGGCTACAGCGCACGTCATCAGCATAAATCTCTAATTGAGGTTTACTATCCATTACTGCTTTATCCGATAATACCAGGCTACTATTTTGCTGAAAAGCATTCGTTTTTTGAGCATCACGGCGCACTAATACTTTACCGTTAAACACCCCCCTTGCTTTATCAGTAAGAATCCCCTTATAAAGCTCATTACTCTGACAGTGCGGTACAGCATGATCAATGAAAGTATGATTGTCTATATGCTGTTCTCCTTTTCCAAAGTATGCGGCATAATAATTCGTAGTAATTCCCTTATTTAGGTGCAGGGCGTTCATATTATTACGAACCAGGCGTGCTCCTAAATCAACTACATAAGAGCTGTAGGTACTATCACTATCCTGCTCGATATCTATATTGGAGATGAAGAATGCATTTTTGCCTTCCTGTTGTATACGATAGTGATGAACATGTGCATTTTCATCCACCTGAAAATAAGCAGCTACATTATCGAAATAAGTACCTTCACTACCTGGCAGCTCATAATAAGCTTCAATAATCGTCAATTCGCTATTGCGTTCAGCCGTTACAAGCTTAGTATGATTGATAAGTGCTGCTTCATTACCTGGTGTTGCAAGGTTCAGGCAAAAAACAGGCTTCTCAATTACCATATTAGCAGATACGTGGAAGAACAAGCCATTGCGAATGAAGGCGCCATTCAAACTACGAAAAGGATCATCTGATTCCAGGATCAGCTTATCCAGTTGTAACTGAGCAGCTTCTTTGAATTTATCCTCCTGTAAGGCCTGATTTAAATCTATTATTGTTAGGCCAGCAGCTGTATTTCCATTACTGGAAAGCCCTGGTTCGAAAATCCCGTTAACGAAAACCAACAAATGCACATCCAATCCATCAATCAGATAGGGTGCAATATCTTCTGCTGTCAAAGAAGCTTTATTACCTTCTTGATAATTAGGTTGTAATACTCGATTTACGCTTGTATACTTCCACTCTTCATCACGACGGGTAGGAAAAGCCTGTTCTTTAAGGCGATCCATAGCCTTACGGCGAATATCGTGCAATGGTTGATCTTTTAGTCCATTCAGGCGCTCTTCCTGTTGCACAAAAAGTTGCTGGAAACGGTCTTTTACTTCAGCGTATCTATCTTGAACAATAGTTGTCATTGAAAAATTTTCTTTATCAAAGAAGGGTTTATTAAAGAGCGGATACTGCGTCTGCCTCCTGCTTAATCCAATCGTATCCTTTTTCTTCCAATTCCAGTGCCAGGCTCTTATCACCCGATTTCACTATCCGGCCATTGTATAGTACGTGCACAAAATCAGGTACTATATAATTGAGCAGACGCTGATAGTGAGTAACCACAATAAACGAGCGGTCTTGTGTACGAAGTTTATTAACCGCTTCAGCTACAATGCGAAGGGCATCAATATCCAGTCCGGAATCGGTTTCATCCAGAACCGCCAATTGTGGTTCCAGCAAAGCCATTTGAAGCATTTCAGAACGTTTCTTCTCTCCTCCTGAAAAGCCTTCATTCAATGAACGCTTTAGAAACTTTTCGTCCATATCCACCATCTTGATCTTCTCGCGGATTAGCTTTAGCATTTGTAATGCATTAAGCTCTTCCAGCCCTTTTGACTTACGAGATGCATTGACGATGCTTTTCAGGAAGTTAGATGTACTTACTCCCGGAATTTCAACAGGATACTGAAAAGCCATAAAGATACCCGCTAATGCGCGTTCGTCTACTTCCATTTCCAGGAGATCTTCTCCTAGATATTCTACACTTCCTCCTGTAACTTCATATTCTTCACGACCGGCCAATACGTTCGCTAAGGTACTTTTACCCGAACCGTTTGGCCCCATTATAGCATGTACTTCACCTGGCTTGATTTCCAGATTAATTCCTTTCAAAATGCTTTTATCCTCAATTTGAACCTGAAGGTCTTTTACGCTTAACATTTAATATTTTGATTTAAGAATTTTAAAATAGGTGTGGGATTTATTGTTTGATGTTCCCTATCTTCCACCGCACATCATACACCGTACATCTCCCATCGTACACCTTTTACACCTTACCCAACACTTCCTTCCAGACTAATTGCCAATAACTTCTGTGCTTCTACAGCAAACTCCATTGGCAGCTCGTTGAATACTTCTTTACAATAACCGTTTACGATAGTATTAATCGCGTCCTCTTCACTAAGGCCACGCTGCATTAAATAGAACAGTTGATCTTCACCAATCTTGGAGGTGGTAGCTTCGTGTTCTACTTTAGCAGTGCTATTTTCTACTTCCAGATATGGGAAAGTGTGTGCTCCACATTTATCTCCCATGAGAAGAGAATCACACTGTGAGAAGTTGTGTGCATTTTCAGCTTTCTTACCCACTTTTACCAGGCCTCGGTAAGAGTTATCACTGAAACCAGCAGAAATCCCTTTGGAGATAATGGTACTACGGGTATTCTTCCCTAAGTGTATCATCTTAGTACCGGTATCTGCTTGTTGGTAGTTATTGGTAACTGCTACAGAGTAAAATTCACCAATGGAATTATCTCCCTTCAATACGCAACTTGGATATTTCCAGGTAATGGCAGAACCCGTTTCTACCTGTGTCCAGGTAATTTTAGAATTCACGCCCTCACATAAACCGCGCTTGGTTACAAAATTATAGATACCACCTTTACCATCCTTATCACCAGGATACCAGTTTTGTACTGTAGAATATTTAATGGTAGCATTATCCATCGTCATTAATTCTACTACTGCCGCATGTAGTTGATTTTCATCACGCATAGGTGCAGTACACCCCTCCAGATAGCTCACAGAGCTTCCTTCTTCTGCAATGATCAAAGTACGTTCAAACTGGCCAGTATTGCGCTCGTTGATACGGAAGTAAGTAGATAACTCCATCGGGCATTTTACGCCCTTAGGAATATATACAAAGGAACCATCACTAAAAACAGCAGAATTTAGTGCGGCATAAAAATTATCCGTATAAGGTACTACCGAACCAATATATTTCTTAATCAGCTCAGGATGCTCTTTCACTGCTTCGCTAAAGGAACTGAAAATAATCCCCAGCTCAGCCAGTTTCTCCTTATAGGTAGTCTTTACAGATACACTATCAATTACTGCATCCACCGCTACCCCAGCCAGCATCTTTTGCTCTTCCAGGGGAATACCCAGTTTTTCAAAAGTGCGTAATAATTCCGGATCTACTTCATCCAGGCTATTGAGTAGCTCCTTTTTCTTAGGTGCTGCGTAATAGATAATATCTTGAAAATCGACAGGAGGATATTCTACATTAGGCCAGGTTGGTTCTGTCAGGGTTTGCCAATGACGGAAAGCCTTAAGGCGCCATTCTGTCAACCATTCCGGCTCTTCTTTCTTTTGAGAAATCAAACGAACCACATCCTCATTAAGTCCTTTGGGAATGGTTTCAGTTTCTATATTACTGGTGAAGCCGTATTTATAGTCGCTTCTGGTATGCTCTTCGAGCGTCACCATCGAATCACTCATACAATCAATTTTACCTTATTTAGACTAATTTTAAGCAAATATCTGGAATTTATACAAAAAAGTATAAATAAGGTTCTGGTAAGTTTTAAGTTTTTTAGAAAAGAGGTTATTCTATAAAAATTTTTACCTTCAAATCTTGAACTGAAAACGCAGTTATGAAGTACACTTTAGCTTTACTCCTCCTTCTATTTTGTTTTGCAGCGCAAGGGCAAGAACAAAATAAATATGCCACACACGATTATATTCCAGGAAATATTCCAGATTACAAACCCGCCTACCAGGAAGACTATCCCGATTGGGCAAAAATGCTTTACCACGAAGAGATCAACTTTAACACCATAGAAAAAGCTTTTCAAAAATGGGAACAACAGGAAAGCAGCAGCTTTAGGGCTATTCGCAGGTATTATAAAATTTGGCGACAACATATATTACCCTATGTTAAGTCGGATGGCAACATATTGATAGCTGATCAAAAAACCTATCTACAAAATCTGCACCAGCAACAAACAACGCTCCAGGCGAATCCTAGAAATAATGCAACTCCCTGGTCTTTCCTTGGTCCCAAAGAAACTTTTTGGTTGAATGAAAGCGGTTCATCTGAGACTCCAGCTGCTTGTCCATGGCAACTCAATATATATAGTTTTGATATAGCCAATACGAATAACTCTATACTCTATTGTGGTTCGGAAACCGGCTTTGTAAGTAAGTCTATAGATAATGGTAGCACCTGGAATTTACTAGGCCTAGAATACAATTTTGGCGGAGGTGTTACTGCTCTTGCTATCCATCCTACGGATGAAAACACCGTCTATCTTTCCGCAGGCGCACAGGTACATAAAACAATTGATGGTGGGCAAAGCTGGGCGCCTCTACTTCCTTTAAATCAACTATTTGGTGCCAATAAACTCTTAATCGACGAAGAAAATCCCAACAAAATCCTAGCTGCTGGCAATTCGGGCGTTTTCCTTTCTACGGATGCAGGGCAAAGCTGGTCTAATACATGGCCACAACAAACTTATGATATACATACTCAAGTAGGGAATAGTGATGCCGTTTATGCTATTTCAAGCGACAACGACCTTTTTCAAATAGCCGTTTCTACAGATGGCGGCCATACTTTTAGTGTAGCGCCTAATGCACCAGAGCAAATCGAAGATGTTTCTGGTGGTTTATTGGCTGTAAGCCCTGCTGATCCGGCACAATTGCTTGCTGTTATGCTTTCTTCCGACAATACTCCTATTATGTATAAAGGAGATATGACACAAAACACTTGGGAGCTTTTAGCTACTGGACAGACTACTGCACTTCCTCTCAATAATGGTCAAGGTTTTTATGATTTAGTTTTAGAAGTATCGCCCATTGATCCTGATATTATCTATGCCGGTACAACTACACTTTATAAATCTACTAATGGCGGCAATACTTTCTCCGCTATTGGTGGTTATCAGGGCAGTTTTCCTATACATCCCGATGTGCAATGCATGAAATTATTAGATAATGGTACTGCCTGGGTAGCTACAGATGGAGGTTTTACGTTTTCTAGCGATAATTTCATCAGCACTAATAATGCTATTGCCAAGAATAATAACCTCATAGGCTCTGATATGTGGGGCTTTGATCAAGGCTGGAATGAAGACTTGATTGTTGGCGGGCGTTACCACAATGGCAATACAGCTATTGCTGACTTTTATCAACCTAAAGCACTGCGCATGGGAGGTGCTGAATCTCCTACCGGCTGGGTTATGCAAGGAAAGAGTAAGCATGTAGCCTTCAATGACCTGGGGGCTGGCTGGATACTTCCCGAGACAGCAACATCCTCACCTCAAGGGCGCTTCATCTTCAGCAAATACCCCAATATGGATGAATACGGTGGGCGTAGAGGTAATATGGTTTTCCATCCTAATTATTATGAGCTTATTTATCTGGGTGAAGGCAATGCCATCTGGAAGAGTAGTGATATGGGAACCACATTTGAAATGCTACATGATTTTGGCGATAGAATCCGTTTTCTACAAATATCCCATCATGATCCGAATGTCCTTTATGCAGATATAATTGATCAGGGTTTGTATCGAAGTGATGATGGCGGCTACACCTGGAGTGCAAAGTCCAGCCTGACAAATGGAAGTAATGGTAGCAGCTATTGGCGTGGAAAATTGCATTTTGTGCTTTCACCTAATGACGCAAACACCATCTACGCCTGTCTGCAAAATGGTACCTGGTCGGCAGATATTGGTAAAGTTTTTAAATCAACCGATGGCGGCAATACATGGACAGACTGGACAGGAACACTCAACGTATTTACCAAAACACTCGCCATTCAGCCCGATGAAAATGGTAATGACCTCCTATATCTATTTACAAGCAATAAAAATGGGCAACCTGGCCAGTGTTATACCCGAAAAGAAGGTGACAATGATTGGACAATACACGGCGAAGCTTATCCTGCAGGCATGGCACCCAATCATGCTTTGCCATTTTTTAAGGATAATAAGATTAGAGTAGCTGGTAGTGGTGGCATATGGGAAAACTCACTTAGTGATACTAATTTTCAGCCCATCATCCAGCCCTGGGTAGGACGCCCGTTTTATAACTGTATGCTCGACACAATACAATTTGATGATCATTCAATACTCAATCATACAGGAGTCAGCTGGTCATGGGCTATCCAACCTACTCCACTATATATTAGTGACGCAAATAGCAGGAATCCCAAAGTAGTCTTGGGCAGTGCAGGCAGTTACGATGTTATTTTGACAGTAACCAAAGATGGTAATACTTATTCTAAAACCATCGAAAATATGGTTACTGCTACGACCTGTCCCTCCTTAGAAGATTGTAATAATCCAGCATTCCTGGTTAAAGATGAATGGGAGTTGATATACGTCAATAGTGAAGAAGTAAATTATCCAGGCCTCGCCACTATGGCATTTGACAATAATCCAGAAACGATCTGGCATACTCGCTGGAGTTCTGGTAATGATCCCTATCCACATGAGATTCAGATCGATATGGGATCAGTATATGAGATATATGAATTTACCTATCTACCTAGACAACAAGGGCAAAACGGATGGATAAAAAACTACGAGCTTTATTTTACAGAAGATATTAGTGACTGGGGGGGACCTGATACTGTCAGTGTATTTGAGAGTTCCGCTGCCCCTCATAAAGTTAGCTTTCCCAATCCTAAAATCGGACGATATGTCAAATTGGTAGCCCTTTCTGAGGTCAATGGCAATCCCTGGGCATCAGCAGCGGAATTTGATATAAAAGGCTGCTATTACAATCCCGTTTCTTCGCAGGAAACACTCGATTATCAAAAGCTTAAAGCTTTCCCTATGCCTACAAGTGGTTTACTAACAATCTCCTTACCTCATCAGGGAAAATTTAATTATTCCGTTTATACCCTTTCGGGAAAAATCGTACATAGTGGCCAGCAACAAGTTGATAATTCGATCATAACTCTTGATTTATCACACAGGCCTAATGGGAGTTATGTTATCAGATTAACAGATAGCAATCGTACATCCTATCTCGTAAAGGTGATAAAAAAAGGGTAAGCGAGATTAAACCTTATATTGTCTGTGTAGTCAATAAATGCATGACTACACAGACAATAAATACAACACTTGCTGCCTCTCAGCAAGTACACCACCTTTATCAACGTGCAGGTTTTGGCATAAGCCCACAGGAATGGCTAAAAATGGCTCACTGGACTAAAACAGAGGCCCTTCATCATTTATTCAACACAGCAAATAAATCGTCTTTACTCAAGGTACCTGCTTCTCCTCTGGCAGCAGTACTAAGCAACAAAAACAAACTCCAAAAAGAAGATCGCAACAAACTACAGCAAGAAGAAAAAAAGCTCCTTGTACAGCAAAATGCTGCCTGGTTAAGAAGAATGGCCAATCCTCAAAATGATGCACTACTGGAACGTATGAGCCTATTTTGGCACGGTCATTTTGCTTGTGAATCTAAAATTGCCAGACTGGCGATACAACAATTAAATAGTATACGCCAGCACGCACTGGGCAGCTTTCGAGATTTGGTACTGGCTATTGCCAAAGACCCTGCTATGATTCGTTATTTAAATAACCAGCAGAATCGAAAAGATCAACCCAATGAAAACTTTGCCAGGGAGTTAATGGAGCTATTTACCCTAGGAAGAGGCAATTATACAGAACAAGATATAAAAGAAGCTGCCCGCGCATTTACAGGTTGGTCTAGCAATAAGAATGGTGAGTATGTATTCAGAGCACGACAACATGACTATGGTGTAAAAACCTTCATGGGGAAAACTGGTAATTTCAATGGAGAGGAGATCATAGACATTATTCTTGAGAAGCAACAAACAGCCTTATTTATTACAAAAAAAATATATCGCTACTTTGTAAATGAGCAAGTTGATGAAATGCGAGTGGCTAAACTAGCTGATCTTTTTTATCAATCTAATTATAACATTTACTCCCTGATGTGGGAAATATTTAATAGCGACTGGTTTTATGCCCCATCGAACATGGGCAATAAAATTAAATCACCTACAGCTTTTCTGGCGGGAATGATCCGACACCTAAACATTACTGATATTGATGACCGAAGCCTTATTGGCCTTCAACGCGCACTAGGACAAATCCTTTTTAAACCGCCCAATGTTGCAGGTTGGCCAGGAGGAAAAACCTGGGTAGATAACTCCACCCTGATGATCCGCCTGCAATTAGCCGCAGTAGTATATAAAGCTTCAGAAGTTGGATTTCGTTTTAAAGACGAACCAGAACAAAGTGGTCTTCGTAAGCTGAAAAAACTAGATGCTACCATCAATTGGCAACCAATCTACAGGCTTGCGGAAGGAATCAATGAGGAAGAGCTATATTCAATACTATCAGATTATTTATTGCCCAACTCTTATAAAACAGGTCAAAATACCTTAATGCCGTTTGTAGCTCATACGAACAGAGAAGAATCTATTCAAACACTCTGCATAAGACTAATAAGCTTGCCCGAATATCAATTGTGCTAATAAGTAAAACCTACAATGAAAAGAAGAGATTTTCTAAAATCAAGTGCCGTAGTATCTGCATCGATGATGATGCCTGCTTTTCTAAAAGCAAATATGGGTTTTCCTACCTATGGAAACCGTAGTGGTAAAATATTAGTGGTCATACAATTATCAGGTGGAAATGATGGCTTAAATACTGTCATCCCTCATCGCAACGATATCTATTACCGAGAACGCCCTACTCTTTCCATTCCCAGTAAGGAAGTACTCCAACTAGATATGGATTTAGGATTACATCCTTCTATGTCAGCACTTCGTGAGTTGTATAATAATGGAGAATTGAGTATCATTAATAATGTGGGATACCCAAATCCTGATCGATCGCATTTCAGATCTATGGATATATGGCATACGGCTTCCAATAGCAATGATTACTGGAGTACTGGCTGGCTGGGGCGCTATCTGGATAGTGAATGCCTAGACAAACCAGCTTATCATGCGCTCGAAGTGGATGATGGCCTTAGCCTAGCCATGAAAGGACAGCAAAAAAGTGGCTTTGCAATGAGTGATGCCAAACGCATTCGTAATGCATCCAATAATCCTTTCCTGCAAGCTGTTGCTAAACAACATCATCACGAAGAAGAAAATGTAGCTTATCTATATAAGACACTTGCCGAAACTCAACAATCAGCGCAATACCTTTACGAACATTCTAAAACATATCGGTCTTCAATCAACTACCCTCAAAGTAAATTTGCCAATGACCTCAAACAAATTGCAGAATTAATCACAGCTGATACTGCTACACAGGTATATTATGTTAGCCTGGGAGGTTTTGATACGCATGCTCTTCAAAAAAATAAACAGCAGCGTTTATTAAAAGAATATGCAGAAGCCATCCAAGCTTTTACGGATGATCTAAAACATAATCATCTCTTTAATGATGTACTTATAATGACTTTCTCTGAGTTTGGCCGCCGAGTCAAACAAAATGCCAGTGGAGGAACGGATCATGGCACTGCAAATAACGTCTTCCTCATAGGCGGACAGCTAAAAAAGCCTGGCTTTTATAACAATGGCCCTAATTTAAGCCAGTTGCAAAATAATGACTTGATATACGAAATAGATTTCCGTCGCATTTATACCAACTTATTGGATAACTGGCTAGATGTAAATGCAGAGGCCATTTTAAGAAACCACTTCAAGAGTCTTGGAATTGTATAAGCATCATATCGACCATGGCCTTGTCGTGAGCCAATACTATTGGGTATCATCATTGGAATAATGATTTCGGAAAAATCACCTTTCTTTACTTAAGCAAAAAAGGTTTTGATGCTATCTGGCGATGGTTAACAAGTTCGGATGAAGTCACAGAAATATTATAATATTCGACTTCATCCGAAGCTGTTGGTCGTAAGGCTGAGGGGATATTCTATAAGTTCAAACTAGTTCAGGCACTAAATAATCATAATTTTTGTAGTCAGGTAGGCGTATTTGCCTGTTCCTTTAAGCAGGTACAATCCGCTACTCAAACCTGATATATCAACTGCATGATGTTGCCCTCCTGTCAGGGAAATTTTTTTCATACTGCGCCCCTGAATATCAACCAATTCAATCACCATTTCTTCTTCTGGAAAATTGGAGAGTTCCAGTTTGAGCTCAGTATCTCGCGAAAGAAGACTTGGATTTGCAATTAACCGCAGATTTTTAGA
This sequence comes from Chitinophagales bacterium, assembly GCA_022360175.1. Taxonomy (GTDB): domain Bacteria; phylum Bacteroidota; class Bacteroidia; order Chitinophagales; family Saprospiraceae; genus JAKSDI01. The sequence goes on along the minus strand of JAKSDI010000254.1, from coordinate 3,732 downwards.
AGTATAAAAAACACTCACTATCTCACTGTAATATACGGTTCCATCCAGATCAACTTGCCGTAGTCGATAGAAATTATGACCGTTATGAGGTTGTCGATCTGTTAGTCGATAAGTAATAGCTTGTGTAGAATTTATAGCTCCTTCCCGCCTTCCAATCTCAGTAAAGGACAAGCCATCACTACTACGCTCTACTGCTATATAATCGTTATTGACTTCTGTAGCAGTTTGCCATTCTAAATTGACGATATCCCCTTTGAGTTTTGCATCAAAATATATAAGCTCAATAGGCAACAAGGCCAGCACACATACATTTTCAATAGTAATAGTTACTCCACTAAGCCCATTGGTCAAGCTTACGGGATCTGAAGAAAGTACGCCAGAAAAAGTGATGCTGCCACTGGCATCTGTGCTCCCTACAGAATTTCCTCCATCAAAATATTCATAAGAGGCTTCTGCAATATCTACCGTACAAGAGCCTCCCGCATCGATAGTTGTCTGTGCAACATCATTCAGGTCTATACCATTATCGGTAGTTGTACCGGAGCCATTTGCAAAACTGCCAGTTCCTGCATAGTTGAAAAAACCATTATTAGTAGCAGTCGCATCATTAAAAACGCCAGGTGTGCCGCGTATTGATTTAATCAAACCATGATTATCAAAAGTCCCCATGTTTACATTTACTCGTCCATTTGTCATATCAAGTGTTCCGCCCAGTTCATTAACAGAGGTACCACGAGAATACAAACGCGCGGAATTACTACCATTCGTAAAAGTCATTTGACCAAAATTGTTAAACGTCCCCATCTCATATACGTACATTCCACGACCAATTGCAGTGGAGCCTCCATCTATGTTAATAGTACCACTACTTGAATTGATAAAAGTAGCTGCATCACTGGCAGTACCTACAACCAAACCATTGTTGGTAGAACTAGGGAAGTTCTTTACCGTAAGGTTGATAATACCATTATTGGTAAAAGTGGATTCTATTTGAGCTATACAATCATCAAAAGGTTTGCTAATCGTGATTGTGCCAGTCGAAGTATTTTCAAAGGTATTGATAGAATAAATACCATCATTAGTTACAGCACCTGGATTGGTAATTTCCAGAGTGGATTTATTCATAAAAACACCACCTGCATTATTGTATATGCCATAGCGATCAGCATCTTCAATCTCAATTGTACCATTATTGATAAAATTACCATCGTTTTCGATACCATCACTATCAGCCCCTGTAATTGTAAGCGTTCCATCATTGGTAAAATCACCATCTGTCATTCTGATCGCATCACTATTAGCATTACTAATATCAACATCTCCTTCATTGAGGATGTCAGCACTGCTACTACCTAGATTGATGCCATGGAAAGCCTGCTGTATGACCAAATCAGCTCCTGCTTTGATATTCAATCTTGCATTATTAGAAGCATATGGCATTTGTACTCCATTATTGCTTGTAGCGACATTAATTGTGAGGGTTTTTCCTGAAGCAATATTCAAGGTTCCATTGGCATTAATACGGAGCCCATGCTCTGTAGTTGTCCCATCCCCAATGGTTACATCCAGTCCTAATGTAACAGTGGCTCCACTGGTAATTCTGACCTGAGCGGGAATGTTGGGCACCGTTCCAGTAAGCATTACATCCGTACCAATTTGGACTAATGCTCCAGCAGCAGGCACCCCGTCTGGATCCCAGTTATTAGCGTCCTGCCAATTGGTAGTACCAGCTCCCCCATCCCATATTGATTGCGCACATAGAGAAAGAGGTAGCAATAGGTGTGTTACTATTGTAAGGGTTAGTTTTTTACTCATAGCATGCATATTTAGCTTTATAAATATACATCAAAAAACAACTAAATAACACTATCTAATCATAAATTCTCCAACATATAAATATGCACTTTACATATATTACAATGTCAATTATTTACATAACTGATTATGAATTTCATTATGCTATAAAAAACATAGTTTTCAAAAGTGAGCAATGATAAATGCGCAATGTAAAATGTCAAAGGCGAGCCTAGGTAAAGGGGGGATAAAGCTCAATAGCATCTTCTTATCTAAGTGGATCGATCTGTTCAGATAGGTCTTGGTATTTTCATTTTCCACTCTATATTTTACCATGTGCTTCTGCGGGATGGCTTATTCAATACATAGAGCAAAACTCGTTTTAATTAAGTAACGAACTTTTAATTGAATAATAGCATTAATAAGAGGGTGTTTGAGAGGCTGTGGCAAAATTTCAAAACCAAATTCAAACAGCTTCTGGAAAATCATTAAGCAATCATAAATTTATTACCTTCGGCCATATGAATACTACCAAAATCAGGACTTTAGATGTTATCCAATATCTGACCCCTTTGAGGGAAGGAGGTTCTCTACCTGCAATAGTAAAAGGAGATGATGGGGTACTCTATGTTTTAAAATTCAGAGGTGCTGGCCAGGGTAAAAAAGCACTAATTGCAGAATTGATAGGAGGTGAACTTGCTCGTGCTATGGGCCTAAAGGTTCCTGAATTTGTGTTTATGAATCTTGATGACCGTTTCAGTAAAACGGAGCCTGATGAAGAGATTCAGGATTTATTAAAATTTAGTATAGGCCTCAACTTAGGCCTCCAGTATTTATCGGGTTCTATCACCTATGATCCACTGGTTTCAGAAGCAGATTCTCTGACTGCTTCAAAGGTAGTATTGCTAGATAGTATGATCACCAATATTGACCGCACTCCCAAAAACACCAATCTATTAAACTGGAATCAGGAACTATGGTTAATTGACCATGGTGCCAGCCTCTATTTTCACCACAACTGGAACAATTGGCAAAATCATCTGCCCCGCACTTTTCCAAGTATTAAAGATCATGTTTTACTCGATCGGGCCAATGATATAGAACAAGCTAGTATAGAAATTAAGGAATCGATAAATGATAATATCATTAAAGAAATTATAGATTTGATTCCAGAAGAATGGCTTAAGGAACCATCAGATACAATGGAAACCGCCGAAAAACGTGCCGCTTATGCCCAATTTTTGAGTTCCAAATTATCTAACATTGAAACATTAGCAAAGGAGGCAGCCAATGCAAGATAAGGTTACATATGAATATGCCGTAATCAGGCTTGTCCCTAGTGTGGAAAAAGAGGAATTCATAAATGTTGGGGTCATCGTATTTTCCAAGCGCAAAAAATACCTGGGCATTAAATATCACCTTGATAAAAATAGAATAGAATCGTTTTCTAAAGGGATTGATATTGGCCTTGTTCATCATTATCTAAAAGCCTGGGAACAAGTATGTATCGGTGGAAAAACAGGAGGCCCCATTGGACTAATGGAGCTCCCCTACCGCTTCCGGTGGCTGACAGCATATCGCAGTACAATCATTCAGAGTTCGCGTGTACACCCAGGCCTTTGCAATGATCCTCAAAAAGTACTGGAAGAGCTGTTTGATTTGTATATGGGATAAGTTTTTATTTAAGTCCTAACACACAATTATTCTAGAACATTCTTGAAGTATCTTTTCACATCATGCTTTGTTATTTTTTTCGCCGGATTGCCCGCATCCGACTGCAAAAAATGCCTTGCCTGATGCAAAAATATTACTCAATTATATTTCTATATAATCATGTCTTAGTACTTAAGTAAGTGATCAATATTATTTTAATAATTCTGATGGGTTCTTTTTTCCTTACTCTATGTTGAGGAACCACCTTCCTTAGCTACGGCTAAG
>JAKSDI010000252.1 GCA_022360175.1 Chitinophagales bacterium | reverse complement strand
TTAAAAACATCTTAATGGCCGCTAAAAATATCTTTTTCCCCTCCTTTTCATTTTTTTATCGCCCCGTAGCACCACTACGAAGCTTAAAAAAAATATCAATCAGCGAAAAAACCTGATCTCAATCGACTCATCAGACATTCTTAAACAACTTCAATACCAGTTCCCTTTTAAAACAAAGAACATTTAATGAAAATTAGTATTCTGATTTTAACAGCAACTCTCTTAATTTCCAGCCAGGCTGTCGGACAAAAAAAAGATAGAAACTACACAGATTTAACGGTAACAATAGATTCCATTATAGAAAACAATCATTTTAATGGAGTTGCACTATTAATAAAAGATTCAACTGTAGTTTACTCTAGATCAATAGGTTATTCGGATATAGTGCAAAAAACACCCATCGTTTTTAACGACCAATTTGTTATCGGCTCAATAAGTAAGCAGATAACTGCCGTTTTGGTATTAAGAGAATATGAAAAAGGAACACTTGAGCTGAATGATAAAATCAATCAATATCTAATCAAAATTGATCAACCTTGGTCAGAAGAAGTGACCGTCCACCAATTGCTCACTCATACCCACGGAATTGTAGCTTTAGATCAACCCTTAGAGTTTAAGCAAGGCTCCCAATTTCAATACTCTCAGCTAGGCTTTGAGTTGCTTGCACAAATTCTTGAAAAAGTAACAGATAAATCCTTCAAAACTTTATCAAGCGAACTTTTTAAGCAATATGGCCTGGATAACACTTTCCATCCTTTAAACAACAGTTATAAACGCCTTGTAAAAGGCTATGAAGAAAATGAAAAGGGCGTTTTTGAGTTTAGCACAGAAAGTTTATACAATTACGTAGCAGCAGGTTCATTTATATCCAATGCCCAGGATTTAAGTAAATGGAATCAACTATTGCACACAGAAAAACTTGTCAAAAATAAGACACTAGCCTTAATGAAAACAAGGTATGCAACGAGAATACATCCTATCTTTGATACCGTAGAATATGGTTATGGCTTACTGTTTAAAAAAGGAGAAGAAAACATACAAATTGGAGCATTGGGTTATGCACCAGGTTTTGTTTCTGCATCTTATTTCTATCCTAAAACCAATATGAATTTAATCATTTTGGAAAACACAGCACGCGATCTAAATAACTTTAGAAATACATTCAAAGTGCATACTGAAATAATGGAGTTGATGAAAAATGAATATTCAACCGAATAGGCAACTTTGACTGTAAATAATTAGGTTGGTTTATATCTAGATGTAAATGCTGAATGTAAAATGCCAAAGGCCCATCTGGGTAGAGCAGAGCAATAAAAAAGGTAAAAGAATACTGCCAAACTTTGCCCTCACTTTTACATTTCACATCGAACGTTTTTCATTTTGCGGTTTCAAGTTAAGAATATCGCAACTCGAATTAATTAACTTCTGAAGCCTTTAATTTCATTGCAGTAGCCACCTCTTCTCCCAGATAACTATCAATCAAATTATGTCCCAGATATAAAAGAGGAGTCAGGACTACAGCCATAAATACCTTATAGATGTACTGCACGGTGCCTACTGCAAACAACTGAGCCCAACTCCAGGGCTCTACATTACCTACCAGCTCCGGTCCAATTTTAAATGCAATAGCTAAAACAACAAAACTATCCATCAACTGAGATATTACGGTACTCCCGGTAGCACGCAACCATATCATTCGCTCTCCTGTAATTCGTTTAATACGATGAAATGAAATTACATCTACCAACTGAGCTACTAAAAAAGCGACAAGGGAACCAACGATAATTAGTAAGCCTTGCCCTAAGACAACAGAAAAGGCAGATTGCATATCTGGTACTCCTTTACTGACATTTTGTTGTACCCACCACTCTGGTGGAGCCAAAAATATAGCAGCAAAAATCATTACAAAGGCATAAGAAATCAATCCAACCGCTAAAAAGGACAATAGCCGAACTCCCTTCCGCCCATAATATTCATTAATAATATCAGTCATAATAAATATGATGGGCCATAGAAGCACTCCCGCAGAGAACTGTAAAGCCCCCTCCTGTCCAAAAAGATTAAAATTGAACGGTTCCCATCCTAAGGTATCTTCCAAGGCAAAAATCTTGACTCCGATAAACTCAGCTACCAGTGCATTAGCGATGAAAAAGCCTCCCAGAATAATGAATAAACGAGAAGAGCGATTCGTTATCACATTCACCCAAACATTATCACTGTTTGCCTTTTCTTCTCTTGAATTTGCGCCGGTCGATATTTTTTCCATATTATTGAGATTGATAATCGATACTATTTAACAATCATAATGCCTCTTCATAGGTTCATTATGGCTAAGAAAAAACTAAAGATGCGCGTTCTAATCATCATCGTTTTATTATTCGCATACTTTTCTGGTACCAGCCAAGTTTCACTTAGTCCAGAAGAAGCGCTTGCTGATACAAGCCTTCAATGCCTGATAACTACAGAGCAAGATAGTCTTTTAGGAAAAGTTATCAATTATCTAGAACCAGAAATAACATTTAAGTTGCAAAGTGGCGATCTTTTATATTATGATATATCTTCGGTCAAAGCCATTATCCATGCTCCTCTTCCCACTTTGCTCCCTATCAATGTGCGAAGTGAATATTACTCCTCTTATCAAGATGTTTTCTTTAGTAGTTCGGCCTATAGCCTTCCCAAAGGAAGAAAGCAATTTACATCTACCCAGCTGTTTATCAATCAATTAAATTTTGCAGCGACAGATCATTACAGCATTGCTATAGGATATGCTTTCCCTTTTTATCTTATCGCCAAGATGAAAATTGCCAGTAACAAACCAGAAATCAACTACAATATGGCAGCTGGAGTAAACTTCCTTTATTCTTTCAATTCAAATAGCGAATTTCCAAGAGCCATACATATATATATTGCTTCCACTCTTGGTAAGCCTGATAAATATGTAAATTTTAATTTCGGATATGGCGTTAATCTGAATAACAACTTTTTTGGTAATGACAATCGAAGAGCATTTATTATCAGTGGAGGTGGAGCATATCCTGTCAATGAAAAGTTACACATCTTGATTGATCATCTATTGGTAGTTAAACGCACCGAAAATTTATTTTTTCCAGGGTTTGGATTAAGCTATAGGATCAACCACCATCGACTGGATATGGGGTATTTTTATTATACTCCTTTTAGTACTCCTATCATTTCCGCACCTGGAATCAACTATAAACTTAACTTTTAATAATTGTGTTGTGTTAGACGAATAAACCGAATTCAAGCAATGGGGAAAAAGAATAAGAAAAATCGCATAGGAGTTGTTTACTCTACTAATCCTGATTACGACTATGACTATCAGCAAGGGGAATCAGAAGAATCACTGCCCGAAAATCAGCAAAAACTACGTGTTTTTATAGATCGCAAGCAACGCAAAGGTAAGGAGGTAACACTAATAACAGGTTTCGTAGGCCCAGAAGAAGACCTTAAAGATCTAGGAAAACACCTTAAGAGTAAATGTGGTGTAGGTGGCTCTGTAAAAGATGGTGAAATCATCATTCAGGGTAATCATAGAGATCGAATAGTTGAACTACTCAAAGAAAAAGGATATACCAATACCAAGAAATCAGGTGGATAATATTAGTTTTGCGCCATGAAATCATGGAGTAAAAATATAAGCCTTATTTTAAAAGGTATGGCTATGGGTATGGCAGAAGTCATCCCTGGTGTTTCGGGTGGTACTATTGCCTTTATTACTGGCATATATGAACAATTGCTGGAATCTATTAAAAATGTACTTGGCCCAGAAGTATGGCGGAGTTGGCGACAAGAAGGGATTGCTGCTGCCTGGGAAAAAGCAAATGGTACATTTCTGGTTTTTCTTCTGGCAGGTATGGTCTTAGGAATTGTAACAGGTGTATTTGGTATTACCTATCTGCTTGAAACTTATCCCGAAATATTGTGGGCATTCTTCTTTGGTTTGATTATTGCTTCTGCTATCTATATTGGCAGACAAGTGACTCACTGGCGTATTCCTCAGATAGTAGGATTAATCGTAGGCACAATTGTCGCTTATGTTATAACTATAGCAAGTCCTGCGGAAGGATCTACTAGCCTGTTAATGATATTTATTGCCGGTGCCATCGCAATTTCTGCATTAATCCTGCCTGGCATCTCAGGGAGTTTCATTCTTCTGCTGATGGGTATGTACACTATCATCATCCCAACTGTCAAGTCTGCATTGAAAACCCTGGCACCTGAAAGTTTGGTCACAGTAGGAGTATTTGGCCTTGGGTGCCTGATCGGATTAGCCACGTTTTCTCGCGTATTATCCTGGACATTCAAAAATTATCACAATCTGACCTTGGCAGTATTAACTGGTTTCATGCTGGGTTCCCTGAATAAGATATGGCCTTGGAGGCAAGCAGTTTTAGGACTTACAGAAGAAGGTGAGTTGGTGGATATTCAAAAAGGCATGCAAGTAGATAAAATCATTAAAGAGGTTAATCTATTGCCAGGACAGTACGAACTGGAAGTAGGCCCTTCCTATCTTGTTGCCGCTCTGATTGCAATGCTTGGTGGCTTAGGCATAGTATTTGTATTGGAGTATCTGGGTGGTGCTAAAGATGATTAGAATGGATAATATTCGTCAAGTAGATCGGCTCTTTGGATTAATTGGCTATCCTCTTTCTCATTCTTTTTCTAAGAAATATTTTAGTCATAAATTTGAGAAGGAAGATATTCGCAATTCTCATTACGAGCTATTTCCACTAGAAGACATTAGCCTATTCCAGCAATTGACAAAAGATTTCAGCAACCTTAAAGGGTTGAATGTTACCATACCCTACAAGCAAGCTGTGATTCCGTATTTAGATCATATGGATGAAGGAGCACGCATGGTGGGAGCAGTAAACACTATTAAAATAGAAAATGGGCAATTGACAGGTTATAATACAGATGTTTATGGTTTTGAATACTCATTAAGGCGTTTCCTTGAAGAAAATAATAAAGCAGCACACTCAGTTGAAGCTTTTATTTTAGGTACAGGAGGGGCAGCGAAAGCCGTTGTTTATGTATTAAATAAGATGAATATCCCCTATCAAATGGTTTCCCGCAAAGATTCAGAAAATAACATTTCCTATGAAATGATTGACAAATCTTTGATGGAAAAATATCATCTAATTATTAATACGACTCCTCTAGGGATGTCTCCAAATGAAAAAAGCAAGCCTCTACTTCCTTATGAACACCTGTCTACCAGGCATTTATTATATGACCTTGTTTACAACCCCACGGAAACCGCATTTATGAAAGCAGGGACGCTAGGTGGCGCAGCTGTTAAAAATGGACTGGAAATGCTCCATTTACAAGCTGAAAAAGCCTGGTCAATTTGGAATAATATAGATTAGTAAACGAACTGGTTTAAACTTATTCATACTGACCTACGAGAGATGCATTGTGTTCGCTGAACTTCAGCTATTTTTCGTCTCGTACTTTCCAAGTATGAAACTCAAAATGAGCTTTGCCTTGCCTTCGCCGAAACGGCTACGTGCAGGCAGGTCAGCAATCACAAGCCATTTCTCTCGGTTTCACCAGAAAAGTTTATACAAGTTCAACTACTAGTCTTCAGCAAAAATTATATTTTTAAGGGACGCTATAAAGTTTTTTTAATCTCTATCGCTAGATAAAATAACATGCTGAATGGATAAGCTTGGAAAGCCCGTAAAGGACTACTCTCAAATACGCCAATTGGTGGAAGATGTAATGGAAGGCAAGGATGGGCACATAGTGGATTTTTCTGATACTGCCACTGCCTTTGCCAGTAAATCAGATCAGGAGCTGAAAAAAGCCGCCTGGCTATTTGGTTTAATGAACAAACACTGGTTAGTAGGCATTGGGTCAAAATTGGGATTGGCTGCCATTCGCATGCATCTCCCATTTATAGAAAGTGTGGTTAAAAACACTATCTATGATCAATTTTGTGGAGGGACTACCCTTCTGGAAACACAGAAAACGGTGGATCGCCTGGCTGCACAAAATTCATTGACCATCCTTGATTACGGGGCAGAAGCGAAAGAAACAGAGGAAGACTTTAATCATACGATGAACGAAACCATTCGTGCTATTGATTTTGCATCCCAAACAACTCATGTACCTGTTGTGAGCACGAAGATTACGGGTATGGCTCGATTTGAATTATTAGAAATAGTACAAAGTGGCAATACCTTAAGCTCCGAACAACGTGCCGAATATAAAAATGTACTAAAGCGGTTAGATGCCATATGCCACAATGCCCGTGAAAAAGGTGTCAGTGTGTTTTTTGATGCGGAAGAAAGTTGGATACAGGATGCAATAGATCATCTTGTAACAGTCATGATGCGGAGATACAACCAGGAAAAAGCAATTGTATTTAATACCTTCCAATTATATAGGGCAGATCGGCTACAGTTTTTGATTGATTCATTTAATCAAGCTCAAAAAGGAGGATATATGCTTGGTGCTAAACTAGTACGAGGCGCATATATGGAAAAGGAAAGAGAGCGTGCAAAGCAATATGGCTATGACTCCCCTATCCATCCTACTAAAGAAGCTACTGATGATGCTTACAATACTGCCATTCGATTCTGTGTCGACAACTATGAACATATAGCTTCTTGTAATGCGACCCACAATGCTGCCAGCAATTTGCTTCAGGCAGAATTGATCATGAGAAAAAAGATACAAAAGAATCATCCACACCTTAATTTTTGTCAGCTATACGGCATGAGTGATAATATTACATTCAACCTTGCCAATGCAGGCTTTAATGTGGCCAAATACGTACCATATGGCCCTGTAAGAGAGGTAGTTCCATATCTTATTCGCCGTGCAGAAGAAAATTCATCAGTAACTGGTGACATGACTCGCGAACATGCATTAGTGCATCAGGAAATGAAACGCCGTGGATTAATTTAACACTTTATGCAGGCAGCAATATAACTTTTATAGGTATCTCTTCAATAGAACTGATTTAGAGCTGATTATACTGATCTATTCTCTCTTAATTTAGATGGGACATATAAGTATTACAACAATATTGATCAGTTCTTAGATTGTTAGGAAAGCACGTTTCTATTCAGCTTGCAAATATTGAAATAAACACATTTGTAATGTTGTTCATTCTACAATAATGTAATAGAATGATGGGTATTGTTATGTTTTAAATAATAAAAATTTATCTTTGTCCCTATCAAAAAATGACATAACTCCCCCCCAGTTTTAATCAGCAATCCTGACCGTCTTCACACAATGTTTTAGTGTGAACTATATCACCCTTAATTCTGGATGATTATAATCCCGTGACATGACCTATAATAACTGAGACAATATGCAGTGCTGGTATAGCTTTGCCTATGACCAACTTATGTATAAATAAAAACTATCTGCGATGAGGGGCATGTTACTCAAAAACCATTTAGTATTTCTTATTCTGATTACCCCTGTGCTCTTATATGCACAAGCAAACCAGGGAGACTGCAATGGAGCTATTGTAGTTTGTGGGGATACCTCTGTTGATGTAATTGACGATACAGGAGATATACTAGATTTCAATGATCCCGACAATAGCCTTGGGTGTCATCTTACAGGTGAAGCTTCTAGTACATGGTTGTATTTCAGTTTCACAGATGATATGCCAGTCAATAGCGAATTGCTCTTCACAATCGCACCTTTTGAATCTGGCGAAATAGATTATGACTTTGCACTCTACGATGCAGATGTAGCCTGCGATTCATTAGGAGAGCCACTTCGATGTTCTTATTCATGGGCATTTTCCAATGGTACTTTTGATTGTGGTTTCTGCCCTGAAACAGGACTAGGGAATGGTGAAACTGATACCAGCGAAGACCCTTTTGGCAATGGCTTCGTCGCTCCTATTAATGTCAACCCTGGACAAGGATTTTATCTTTACATTAACGAATTTTACGACCAGACTACAGGCTCCTTGTCTGAAGGTTTTAATATCAGCTTTGGTGGTTTAGCAGCAGACTTTTTTGATTGTGCTGTAAATCCGAATTGTGATCAAGTGACAGTCAACCTGGGAAATGATACAACACTCTGTAGTGGTGAATTTCCGTATCAACTAAGTAGCGAGTTGACTTACGCTACTGGTTTTGAAACCTACACCTGGACAGGCCCTAATGGCGAAGTAGCCTACCTGGATGACTCTACAAGTGCAACTCCTAGTATAAGCCTTCCAGATTTAACTACAGTAAATCAGCTTACCTATTATCTTTATGTGAGTTCGGGAGATTGTGTTCAGGGAGATACTATAACTATAGACATTCTAGAAACGGTTCCTTTCCTATTGCCCGAAGATACAACGATCTGTGAGGGTAGTAATCTGACGATTAACGCTGGTAATGGTTTTGAATCTTATCTATGGTCTAATGATTCAACCACTAATTCTATCAATGTAGATACTGCTGGCACCTACTATGTGACCGTAACTGGTGCTAGTGGCGGTTGTACTATTGTAGATAGCATCGTTGTAGATTTATCCCCTCTGCCATCTCCAATGATTACGGGGCCTGATATGTTATGTCCTGGAGATACTATCATACTGGATGGAGGTAATGGCTATCAAAGTTATACATGGAACGGAATACCTGGCGGGCAATTTCTGGAAGTGACTGCGGCTGGAGGATACACACTCGAAGTGAGTAACGAGTTTGGCTGTGTAGGGCAAACAACCCATTCAGTATCATTTTTCTCATCTCCTTCAGTTACTATAGCTGGACCAGTTGGCCTATGTCCTGGTGATGGTGGCCTGCTGGATGCCGGTCCGGGATATGCAGCTTATTTATGGTCTAATGATAGTACGACACAAACAATATCTATAGATACTCCTGGTGCATATAGTGTTACCATTACTACTAGTGATGGTTGTACAGATGAAGCTTCAATTAATGTCCAGGCATTCTCCAACCCTCAACCTCAGATTGCTGGAGATACCATTCTCTGTTATGGATCTTCTACACTATTAAATTCTGCATTCCCTCATAGCACTTATTTATGGTCAACAACGGATCAGATACCTGCAATACTCGTCAACCAGGCTGGCACTTATTACCTTACCGTAACAAATACCGAGGGTTGTGTGGGAGTCGATTCTATCAATATTATTCAAAATGATTCCTTGCCTGTAGATATTAACGTGTTGCTCAATGAGCCTTTGTGTCAAAATGATACGGTATCACTCACCGCTACTCCGGGCTACAACAATTATGAATGGAGTAATGGAACTTTTGGCCCTTTAACACTAGTAGATGCCGAAGGAACTTATCATGTCACGATAACAGATGATGTAGGCTGTACCGCTAGTGATAGCCTTTTCATACCGATGAATCCACTTCCCCAACCTAATATTATAGGCCCTCCAGGTTTATGTCCGGATGACACAGCTACGCTTGAAATCGCATTTTTTAATTTTATACAATGGGATGATGGTACAGACAATCCTACATTAGATATTTTTGCCCCTGGTACCTATACCGTAACGGTAACAGATGTCATAGGATGTAGCGCAGCAGATACTATTCAGATAAGCGCTTTTAGCAATCCTGCTCCTATGATCAATGGCGCAGATACTTTATGTGAAGGGACTAATACGCTTTTGAGTGTAAGTCAACCATTCAGTAGTTATAATTGGTCGGTTAATAATAATCAGGCTCCAGCCGTATTGGTCAATTCTTCTGGTTCATATAGTATCACAGTTACTAATGCTGATGGATGCATTGGATCAGACACGATCGATATCGTAGGCCTAGCGGCTCCTATACTTGATTTACCAGATACCGCTTTTTTCTGT
>JAKSDI010000248.1 GCA_022360175.1 Chitinophagales bacterium | reverse complement strand
TTTTTTCTTTCTTTTCCATTGGGACTTCACAACTAATGTTTGAAATTGGTAGGATTTCCTCATTAGGTTTCTTTGCAGCACTAATACCTCTTGGATAGTGAACGATTGCAACTTCATCCATTTCAAAGCCTTCCGGCGGCATTAAATGGAGTTCAATTATTGAATCGTAACGTTTCTGTGTAGTAAAAATGAAATTGGAACCATAAGAAGAAGCGATTGGTAACCATTTGAGCTTACTATTATTTCGCTCACAAATGTTATTTATAAAATTGAGAAAATTGATGAGATTTTCTTCATCGTAATTAACCCAATTGAATTCGAGATGCTCGTCTTCCTGATTAAAAACTACTTTCCATTGCATGTCTGAACTATTTACCAAGGAAGCAAATAATTCTGCATCAATTTCGTCTTGCTTTCCATTAGAGTATAAGGTCGTTGAACTTTTTATTGCTTTTGTCTGCCTATCATGAAATTGTGTAATGATCTGATAATCATATTTTAAACCCTGTAGTGACAAATCAATCACTTGCTTTAAGTTGAATTCAAAACCCTCGTAAAAATAACTTAGTGAATAAGTCAAATCGGAAAAAAGATACTCTGAAAAATTCGACTGATCTTTAAATATCCTGCGGATAAGTGATATTGGTTCGCTTTTATTTTTTCTATTTATCCTTTGGAGCACTTCGTCATACAAATCATTCTCTTTCAGGATGGATAGGTAGTGATCACTCCCTTTGCTAATCAATTCTTTATAGTCTTGCAGTTCTTTCATGTTTTCTTAATTGATGGCAACCAATGCGATCATGCATACCGTTGTACGTAGAATTTACATTTTTGATTAAATTTCTCTTTCCATTACTAAAACCTCTATGTTATGATAATTTACTTGTTCAATTGGTTTCCACCCCAATCTTCGGTACAAACCTCCGTTTAAGTTTTCAGTTTGAAGATAGAGTTTCTTGATATTCAAATTGCCGGCTATTTCAATCAATTTCAAGATGATTTGTTTGGCAATTCCTTTTCCTCGGTGATTCTTTGAAGTATAAACTCCTCCAATCCAATGTTCTTTATCAGGATATATACTCATTTCGCGATACTTCAATTGAGCTGCGCCTAAGAGTTCATCATTTTCGATAGCTAATAAAATTAGAGGTATTTGATCCTTATTTAAATATTTTTGGAGTTTTTGGGTTTCAGTATCAAGAGTTCTTCCTTTTTCTTTGTTCCCCCATTCTTCGAAATACCAATTAGCGAGAACTGGGATTAGTTCCTTGTTATCTGATAGATACTCAAAGTTCATGTTTACTTTTTTATGCACAAATGTATCGACTATAAGTAGTTGCATGGTTTAATGCCAAACTTTATAAGTACACACCAAGTTGAAAATTCCTCAGGAGTTTCCGGAGTAGGCGAAATCAAGTAATTATTTATGGCCATGCACTTACCTATATATATCTAATTCGTCAAAGTCTTTTATTTCAGACAATTCGATTAGATTTTCTATTTCAATATCACTCCAGGTTTCTTTAAATATCTCATCTCCATCTTCAGTATTTTCATTGGTGTTTTCTCTGATTAATTTCTTTTTTGTCAAAAAAATAATACTTGTTTCTCGATTTGTTACTGAACCACGATTACTACTTGAATCATATTTTTTTTCCAATATACACTGAATTGTAAATACCTAAAATGCACTCAAATCTGCTATGCCATAGTGAAACCTTGTGTCAAACTTACTTTACTCAACTAAACAAATCAATCCCGCTTATATGAGGAGTGTCTTTCAGCTTTTCATAAATAAAAGCAGCACAGGCAATGTCTTGAATGGCCGTTCCTGTAGAGTCGTAGACAAATATTTCTTCATTATTAGAGCGCCCTTTTATCTTGCCTGTGATTAATTCTCCCAGCTCACCATAAATATCATTAGCTGTAATTAAGTTGTTTTTAATAGCGTGTTGCGACTCACCTACTTTTAAAATTTGACTTTTGATATCCCCAACAACTTTTGAAGATTGGATGATTGTTGGGTCTAACTCGTTTTTTCCAGGGCTGTCAGCACCAATTGCTCCAATAAAAGTGCCTGGCTGTATCCATTCGCGTTTGATAAATGGCTCAGTAGAGGGAGTACAGCTAATGATAATATTAGAAGTTTTACAAGTGTTTTCTATGCTATCTGTATTGACAGGAATGTTTAGTTTGTCGCCTGTTTCTTTAGTAAACTCTAGCAGTTTCTGTTGATTCCTACCTCCTATTTTTATGGATTGAATATCACAAACACAACGCAAAGCCTCTATGTGTGCTTCTGCCTGATTGCCATAACCAATGATGCCTAAATGAATAGGAGATTGAGGTTGCAGATATTTTGCGGCAACAGCAGTCGCGGCAGCAGTCCTCATTTTGGAGATAAGTGAAGATTCAAAAATAGCCAGCGGATAAGCATTGGAGGCATCGGATAAATAGATGATGCCTAAAATATTGGGCAGATTATATGCATTTCTATTGTTGAAAAAACCACCATTAGCTTTAAGGCCGTAGTAAGATTTTTCTCCCGTAATGCCCCCTGTTTTTATATGATATTCCCCATTAGGAGCATCTGCGTGTATAAGGTTTGTTTCGATTATATTCCCTTCTGCGTGCAATTGATGGGCAAAAGATACCGCCTGAATATAATCGTTCATATCCAGTTGATTTTCAAATGAAGAACGATTGAATAATAGTGTTTTTGCCATGATAAGCTATAATCTTACTTTGTTTTGAAGTAAGTAAGTGATCAATATTATTTTAATAATTCTGATGGGTTCTTTTTTCCTTACTCTATGTTGAGGAACCACCTTCCTTAGCTACGGCTAAGGTCGGGAACCCTCGCCTTGATTAAGAAAAAAACCTCCATGATCAGAATC
>JAKSDI010000247.1 GCA_022360175.1 Chitinophagales bacterium | reverse complement strand
GTTTAGAACCCATACGCCAGCTTGAAGCTGATGTATGGGATAATTTGTGAAATAAGCGTAATTCGTGGATTCTCACCGAAAATTATGTTCGCCGTAGAATATTTTCACGACGTGCCTTAAGTTCTTGAAAGGCTGTTATCATGTGTTCGTCGCGGAATGTTTCCGAGATACTATATGCTTTTTCAAAGCAGGTCTATTGTGTTTAGAACCCATACGTCAGCTTGAAGCTGATGTATGGGAGAATTGGTGGAATAAGTGTAATTCGTGGATACCCATCGAAATTGTGTTCAACATGGAATATTTTCACAACGCGCCTTAAGTTCTTGAAAGACTGGTGTCACCTCTTAGCATTAATGCTTTATTAAAATCAACAATTTTTTGCGGACCGATCTGCTCAGCAAAAGGGTAATCAGCTCCCAATTGCTCAGCAATAACAAAACCCGAAGCCAGGCAGTCTTCATGAAAACCAAATATAATAGGCGAACCACAGTACCAGGTCCTGTTTTTACCCTGGATATTAAAAAAACGTGCTTTGCGAAGCAGATTTTCAGGAGTATATAACTCCCAGGTGAAATCAACGATTTCTAATATTTTATCAGGATCAATTTTAGCTAAAGACTTTTGGGTAGCAAGCGTTTCTAAAAGTGGCATATTCCAGTGTTGTAAACTGAAATATTGCACAAGATTGAAAGTGTGGATATCTTCATAAAATTCGACCACTGTTCTTTCTCCTGCCAGATCGATGGGGCATAAAATGGATTCGTCCTGATGCAGGATTAGTTGGAAGTTTTCCTGCTCAAAATTTTTAAACAGGCTTACTTCAAGAGGTGTAGCTTGCTCGAGTAGTTTCAGATTGGTTAATGCATCTGTTGTGAGAATAACCTGGTCAAAAATATGTTCTTCACCATTTTGATCTATTATAATGACTTCCTTATCTGTACGCTTAATAGTCTGTATAGGAGTATTCAACCGAATTTTATCCTCGAATCCCCTGGACAGTTTTTCCATAAACTGGCTACTTTTACTGCCCCAGGTGTACCAGTCGGTTGGGATGTTAAAAGAAAAACCTCCGCTTAGCATAAATTCCTGGCAAACATACAATGAGGATTGGTGCACATCACTGCATTGATCTAAGCCCATATTCATCAGAGGAAATAATACCTTTTCACTGAAATCTTTGGAATATTTTCGAGCT
Source organism: Chitinophagales bacterium (assembly GCA_022360175.1). Taxonomy (GTDB): domain Bacteria; phylum Bacteroidota; class Bacteroidia; order Chitinophagales; family Saprospiraceae; genus JAKSDI01. The sequence goes on along the minus strand of JAKSDI010000247.1, from coordinate 18,454 downwards.
TCCAGAAAACTGCCAAGCGTCTGAAAGGTAGATTCCATCATCCCAGCATTTTTCAGTGCCCTCATATCTTTAAAGAAGGTAGAGACTTCAGGAGCTACCTTTTTCCACAAAGCGGTATCTTTTTGGAATGAACTCCAAAATTCTCTATGGTCATTCCAATATAGCATACTGATAGGTGTACTCTTGGGAGCATCATCCAGATAATCGAACATTGCCATTAGATTGGGATACTGTGGAGGGTAAAATCCTAGTACACCCAACTCAATTTGCCTGGGCCCTTCAGGAGTATTTATGGTGGAAGTATAAGCATGGCCACCAAGTCTGTCCTGAGCTTCAAATAAGGTGAAGTCTATATTGCTTTGGTGTAATGCAAAAGCAGCTCCCATTCCGCTGATGCCTCCGCCGATGATGGCTATTTTTTGTGTTGTACTCATTGGTCGAGATTATAAGTTGTAAAGGAATCGTGGTTGGTAGAATCTTTGTCTGAGGTTATGATTTTTGTCTGTAATCAATTGCATGTAGGAGTTACCAAAATATTCGGGTTGTAAATCCTTCATGAAAGGATGCAAATGGCCACCTCCGCCATCTCCTTTGCGCTGGTGCAAGCACAATACGCCTTCCCAGTTCCAGATACCGAAGTATAGTTTGTTATTTTCTACTACAAAGTATTGTCCCCAGAAAAAATCTGGCCGGAAATAGGGCTTGGGATGTGTGTTTAGATAGTTTTGAATGGCGCCATCGTTATCCTTTGCCCAGGCATTTAATTTAGGTTCATCAGTTTCTACAACTAATGAAGGCGAGTAGTAAGAAGGCAAGTGCAATTTTTCGATTTCCTGATCTATAAAAGCTTTATTGTTGGAACCAATTTGTAATACATAGAACGCAAAACGAGGCATTGGCATATCAACGGAAAGATCGGGCTGAACGAGGATAAATCGAGTGATTTCGAAAAAAGTATCCTGTGGTTCTCCATAAATGATATTGCCAGGGTTATAGTGGTTATAGCCCAGGAAGATAAGAGATATGCCTGGCCTGGCTTCAAAAGCGTAAATGCCTTCAGGAAGCAGTGCTTCTACATTTTCTGTAGGAGTTTCATAGACAAAACCCATCTGGTGGTTCATGTCCCAATCTATGATTAACTCCATTTCATCTACTACTTCAGGAATGAGATTCTGAGTGTTCATAGTTATTGTGTTAATGAAAAGGGTTAGTTAATAGAGTTGATGCTTACTACTGTTTCCTTTTTGACAAGCTGTGTTATACCTAGCTTATCCAACCATTTTAATAGAAAAGCATCTTTGCCAAAAAATACTTTAAGGGGAATATTCTTTTTATTCAATAGCTTGGTGATTGCTTGAGCTGCTTTAACAGGTTTTGCAGCACTCTTTTCGTATTTTTTCATGACTTCCCCCATGAAATCCATGTTCGCTTTGTAATAATGACTATACGGATGATCAGCTGGAATAATAGAATGGGATTCTACAGACTTTCGAAACAATTCTGTTTTCATTCCCCCTGGAAGGAAGCAACAAACATCGATATTTAAATCTTCTAATTCGAACCGAAGGGATTGACTCCAACCTAGTAAGGCAAATTTTGAAGCATGATAGGTTGATAGCCAAGGTAGTCCTACTATGCCTCCGCTGCTACTGATATTGATGATTTTGGCCTTCTTACCACTCCGGTGTACATACTGATGCAGGAGTGGAAGTAGTCTTTTCGTAAGCTGCATAGGCCCTAATAAGTTAACATCTAATAAGTTGCGTTCCTGGTCTTCTGTAGCCATTTCGAAAGGGCTAATGAAGTTGATCCCAGCATTATTAATCAGCGCAAATAATCCCTTTCCATTTGTTGCTGATTCGAGTTGCGGTAGCAAACGTTCTAAATCTGATGCCAGTGTAACATCACAAATGACAGGGATAATATTTGGATGTTTAAAAAGTTTTTTATCCTCTTCATTTCTCACTCCTGCAAAAACAGTGTATTGGTTTTGTGCAAGTTGAAGAGCGATCGCATACCCCAATCCAGAAGAGGTACCAGTTATAAAGATGTGCTTTTCGTTTGTCATAATTTATTTTTTAGATTCCTGCATTGGTAAAGCTCCGGGTATCAATAATTTCCAAATAGATACATATTGGTTTCACCTTTAAACATCAGCTTTTGTACTTTATCAAAAAGTGCTTTTGCTGGTTTTAAATGCTCAAAAGGATATCTGGCGCCTAGCGCATTTGCAATAGCCAGGCCGGATAGGAAACAACACTCACCATATGGGATTACGGTAGAAATTCCGCCATACCAAATTCTGTCTTTACCCTGAATGTTGTGTACATATGTTTTAGAGGTAAGTGAATCGGGCGTGAAGCGTTCCCAGTAGAAGTCATGTTGCATTATTATTTTATCAGGGTCCAGATGTCCGTTTAATTGATTATTGACATGAGTACGGTAAACCTTTCGAGGCTTATTCAGGCAATATTGACCAAGATCCAATGTGACGGTATTGTGGTGGAAAAAAACTGCATTTCTGTGCGCGTCTAATTCATCTGAGGGGACCATGTTATGATCGGTATGAACGCATACGCTAATTTTGCGAGGCTCAAACTTTTTAAATAAATTTTGCTCAATGCTTGTGGGGTTTGTCAATATTTGAGCAGTAATATTAAAAGCTGTAGTGCAAATCACCTCGTCAAAATACCATTCATTGTCCCTGGTATCTTTCACTAGTACATGCTCTTCCTGCCGTTCTATTTTTTCTATGGGGGTAGACAAGCGGATATTGTCTTTTAGAAGTTGATTGAAAACCTCCAGGAGTTTGTCTGTACCACCTGCTACCATAAGCATATTGATAGGCCCATCCAGGCTGACTACCTGAAAATTCCAGGATTCGATCAGCAGTGCCATGGAGAAATTCAATACATCAGGTGTGCTTTCTTCGTAGTAGTCGTTGAGCATCGGAAGCAATAAGTCGTAGATGAAAGCACCGTTGTATCCATGTTCCTGGCAATATTCCAGGATAGTAGCATAGGCTATTTCTTCTAGCGATCCCCGTAGATAGAGCTGTTTCAGTTCATCGCAAAAGCGAATGTATTCTGGCCTCAGCTGCTCATCAAATGGAGGGTGATAAAGGTAAGTGGTGTTCCTCCTGATATTTAAGCCATACTGATAACAGAAGGCCAGCAGATTATAATAAGGGTCAAAAAAACCTCCAGAACCAATTTCTAAATTGAGTACTTCTCCCTCCACCTCCTGTTTGATGGAATAGAAGTGTCCTCCTATTGTATCACTGGCTTCGAAGATAGTGACATCAAAATCAGCTTCTTTTAAAGCCCAGGCTGCACCCAGACCACTTAGCCCTGCTCCTATAATTCCAATTTTCTTTTTCATAATGATTATATTTTTCCAATTAGCCTAGGCCGGTAGAAGCGTTGTACTAATGGTGCATCATAGGTAGTGATCAATTGCATATATACATTCTTGATGGCTTCAGGAGGAAAGGTCTTATCAAGGCCAGATAAGTAAGGATGGTCAAATTCTCCTCCGCCATAACCCTCTCTTTGGTGTATACATACATGTCCTGACCAGTAGAAAATTCCGAAATAGAGCTGATCATCCTGCAGGGTGAAATATTGCCCGTAGAAGGAGTCGTTTCTGTAGGTAGGATTAGGGTGAGTGTTTAACAATTCACGAATCTTTCCATCCTTATCGCTGACGAATAAATCGGTTTTTGCTTCATTGGTTTTGGCCACCATAGTAGGAGCGTAATAGGATGGGAGGTGCAACGTTTCTATTTCCTGCTTTATGAAAGTAGGATTATTAGAAGCTATTTGATGCATGTAAAAGGTAAACCGGGGCAGGGGCATATCAATGCTCAGGTCTGGTTGTACCATAAACATTCGGGTGATTTCGATGAACTCAGGCTGTGGTTCTCCATAGATAATATTTCCAGGGTAGTAGTCATTATATCCCATAAACATAAGGGCTACACCAGGCCTGGCTTCGTAAGTCTGCAAGCTGGTTTCTGCAGGAATCATTTCATTGGCTAAATCGGTGTCTATTTCAAATACAAATGCCATCTGATGGCGGATATTCCAGTCTATGATGAGGTCCATGCCGTCTATTGAATTAGCACTATTTTTTGTTGGTATCATTATGTATGTGTTTAAGTAACTGGCTCAAAGAAACTTTAGGGAGTAACGGATGAAAAACGGAGCTTCGATTTGCCTTTACTAAACCTTGAAGGTTTAGTAAAGGTGGATAAGTAAGCTTATCGAATAGAATAGCTTAGCGCCTTGGAGTCAATTTCATATGGATACCAGACATAGGTTTTAGAGTGGTTATAGGATTAGGTTGAATTTTTTGCCCCTCCACTAATTCAAAGTCAAATTTTGTTACCAAACCGCTGAGCATAAGGACCAATTCAAGTGCTGCAAAATGATCGCCGATACATTTTCTTGGTGCCCCACCGAATGGGTAATAATGATTGTGTGGTCTTTCTTTTATAACATCGGGGTGGAAACGTTCTGGATCAAATACTGCTGGGTCTGGATAAATTTCTGGTTTGTGATGCAACATGTATGTCAAATTAAAGATAAAAGTACCTTTAGGAATAAACATTCCGTTCCATTCATCGTCTTCCAGCGTGTAACGAGGCACTACCCAGATAGGAGGGTATAGTCGCAGGCTTTCTTTAACGACTTGATTGCAATAGATTAATTGCTTGCTCTGTTCGAATGTAGGTAATTCACCATTGGTTACGTGTTTGATTTCTGCTCTTAATTTTTCCAATATTTCGGGGTGTTGAGCTAGCAGGTATAAAGTCCAGGATAATGAAACGGCAGATGTCTCATGGCCTGCAAAGAAGATGTTGAGCAATTCATCCATCAAGGCTGTTTCAGATAAAGGCTCCCCCGTATCTTCAAAACGGGCATCGATTAGCATTTGTAAAAGATCTGCTTTATCTTCTGAGCTATTTTTTCTTTCCTTGATCAAGTTCAAAACCATTGTGTCAAGTGAAGCTTTACTTTTTTTGAACTGCCGCCTTTTCCCATTAATATAAGAAAGCGGGATTGCTGTAGGATCTACGAAAATTTTGCTGACGTAGTTAAGGCCGAATGTGATGCTATCATGAACTTCCCGAAGCCCGTCATCAAAGTCTTTTGAGAAAAGGCATTTCATTACGATTCTGGATGTTGCTATTTGCATCTCACCAGAAATCTCTATTGCTTCTGAAGATTGGCTTTTAGCCAGCAATTTGTTTAATACATCTTGTGATACATCTACCATGAGTTGGTATAGTTTCATCAGATTACTTTTGTAAAAAGCAGGCTGAGCAAGTTTTCTTTGACGTTTCCATTGCTCTCTTTCATTAGTAATTAAGCCATTTCCAATTACTAAGGTTAGGTGGTCAAATATTTTATCCTTGGTATATGTTTTCGAATTGGAATAGATGTGGTGCATTAGATCAGGAGAGCCTACCACTAACACTTTTCTTCCTGGGAAAGTAATGAAGTAATTGTCACCAAACTGTTTTCTCTTTTCTTCAAAGAAGCTCAATGGATTTCGGGCATACTCGAGAGCAGAACCTATTAATAGCTGTCCTTTGTAAAGCGGGAAAGTGTTGTACGATTTAGTCATGATTGTAGGGTTTTAGATATGAAATCATTGATTGGATTTTAGAAAGCCGAATTTTTCAGCAGCTTGCAAAATGATAGCTGCGGCTCTGTCTAATTGTTTTTTGGTATGCTCAGAAGTGATGAACATCCTGATCCGTGCTTCATTCTTTGGTACGGCTGGAAATTGCATAATGCTGGTGTCGAGTCCATGGCGTTGTAAGAAGTCATTCAGGCGCATGGTCATTTTATCATCGCCAAAAAGGACGGGGATGACCCATGAATCGGTAGTGCCGATATCAACTTTGTCTTGCAGAAGTTGACGTAGATAAGCTGCATTTTCTTTAATCTGCTGGCGCCTTTCTTGTCCCAGGCTAGATTTGGCAAGTTGTACTACCTTTACCATTCCACCTGTAACAGCAGGATCTAGGGCACAGGAAAACATTCTACATTTGGCAAACCAGTTGATATACTGCGTCAATTCTTTTTTAGCCACAACCGCTCCTCCAACTCCGCCAAAGGCTTTAGAGAAGGTCATCACAATGAAGTCGACAAGCTCCAGTACACCCTGTTCTTCACAAACCCCCTTTCCATTTTCTCCTGCCAACAGCATTGAATGGGCCTCATCTACCAAGACATAGGCGTCGTATTTTTTCGCTACTTCAATGATTTCTTTCACTTTTCCTTTATCTCCATCAGCACTATACACCCCTTCCATGCATACCAGAATACGACTTCGGCCATTATGAATTTCCTGCAATACTTTTTCCAGGTCGGCTGGGTCATTGTGTTTGAAGTAGGAAATTTTGCCTTTACTTAGTTCGGCACCTTCCAGGAGACACATATGAGCAGATCGATCCAGTACAACGTGTCCTCCAGGTTTAATGAATGCAGGGATCACGCCGAGGTTAACACCATAACCAGAGGAGAAAAGCGAAACCCCATAGCCATCTAAGCCAAAAAAGTTGAGTATTTCCTGCTCCAGTTGTTTATGGATCGCAAAGGTGCCACTGATTACAGGAGAGCTGGCTGCTCCCAGGCCGTATTTATCCAGTGCAACTTTGGCAGCACTAATTACTTCAGGATGGTAGCCAAGCCCTAGATAGTTATAGCTGGAGAAGTTGAGCATTTTGAGCTTTTCTCCGGTTTCCCGAAACAGTTCAATCTCTGTGTTTTGTTCGTGTGTACGAGCAGATTCAAAAGCATACATCCCATCTGCTTTAGCATTTTCTACCCACTCAGAAAAGCGTTTCATTTCGGCAGGCTTAGAGCCCATGCTGCGCAGAAACATATCATAGGTATAGGATTCGTAAGCAGCAGGCACTTCACTTTTAGTGGCAGGCGCATTTGCCTTTGCCTGCTTTGCTTTTTCCAGTAATAACTTTTTCGCCAGTGCTCTTTTTTGTTCTATTGTTATTTTGGACATGATATGTTATTTTTTAAGTGTAAAATGTGGTTTTCGGTGTTACGGCATTTCGGTATTGTGGTGTTACGGGGTCGTATTGGGCGGTTTTTTTGATGTTGCTCAGGCGAATCTGCCCTGAGTATTACTTCAATATTTTGAATGAAAAAGTGTCGATATTTTTGGCCATCATATGTCTATATATTTTTTTGCAAAACCTCAAAACCTCAAAACCTCAAAACCGCCCTCTTAGCTTAATTTCGAAATCAATGCATCCAGTTCTTCTTCTGACAACTCGTCTATATTGATAGAAAGATCGGCATCTGGAAAATCTATTTTACTGTATAGGATTTTTGCTAATTGCCTGATGCTAGGCCCGCTGATCAATTCCATATTGCTTACTTCCAGCCCGAGTGATTTCATAAGGTGGTTAGACAATTCAACCGTCATCAGAGAGTCTATCCCTAACTGGTTGATGCCTTTTTCTCTGCTGATTTGATTCAGGGGGATGCGTAAAACCTGGGCAATGCCTTTGGCTACTTCTGTTTCCAGATATTCTAACTGCTCACTTTCATCTTTGCCACTTAATTCGATAATCAGTGTTTCCAGTTGTGGAGATATATTAGTACCAGTGCCTTGTTGGCTTATGATTGAGGAAAACCTGGAAGGTATTTGGGCATGAGGCTGGGTGAGCATCCATCTCTCCCAATCCAGATTGAAAAAGCTGATTTGTGTGGGCTTATGCCGGATGATTTGCTGAAGGCCCTCAAGTGCTTCTGTATTACTGAAAGCATACATGCCTGAGGAAGCCAGTACTTTTTCTATATCCGAATCACGTGCTACTACTCCGGTATCTCCCAAAACTCCCAGATTGATACCAATACCAGGTATTCCTTTTGCACGCAGGTAGTGGACAAAGTGATCCAAAAATGAATTAGCTGCTACATAATTGGCCTGGCCTACATTTCCTACGATGGAAGAAATAGAAGAAAAGCAGAGGAAGAAGTCCAGCTTGTCGCTTGCAAGATGCTGATATAGATTAAGAGCCCCTTTAGCTTTAGGAAGCATTACCTTTTGGTAGCGTTCGGGTGTCATATCAAGCAGGAAGCCATCATCCAATACCATTGCACCGTGAACAATGCCTTTTAATGGTATACTGTTTTCCTTCAGATGTGTGCTCAGCAATTGTACGGCATTGGGTTGGCTGATATCCGTTGCACTCACTATCACTTTTGTTCCTGTTGCTTCTATTTCAGCAACAGTTTGTTGGGCAGCAGCTGTTTTTAATCCACTACGGCTTACGAGGATCAATTGCGCTGCTCCATGAGAAGCCATGTATTTGGCGATTTCCAACCCGAATCCTCGGGTCCCTCCCGTAATGAGGTAAGCTCCTGCTTTATCCAGCCATGCTTTAGGGCTGATATCTTTACGAGCCTCAATTGGCTGTCCTTTTAGTTTGAGCATGACTTTCCCAATGTGTTTACTCTGGCGCATGAGTAGGAAGGCATCCGCTACCTGGGCGGCCTCATAAACCTGGGTGGGCATCGCATAGAAATGGCCGGCTTCAAAAGCTTCACCAATAGCGCGCAATAAAGACTGGGCTTTAGCAGGTTTTAGCTTCAGCATGAGGTCGATGTCAATAGCGGCAAAAGTGAGGCTCTTATTGAAATTGTTCATAGGTAAGCCCGTATTCTCTGCTATATCCCTTTTGCCCACTTCTATAAATCGCCCAAAAGGTGCCAGCACATTAAAACTCTGGAACAAGGATTCCCCTGCTATTGCATTGATGACAATATCTACTCCTTTACCATCTGTCCATTCCATTACTTGTTTGGCGAAAGCCAGGTCTCTGGAATGGGCTATGTATTCAATACCAATTGACTTCAATAAATCTTTCTTCTCAGGGGTACCTGCTGTGGCAATAATCCGGGCGCCTTTCCATTTCGCAATTTGAATAGCAGCCATACCAACCCCTCCGGTAGCATTGTGAATGAGAATGCTTTCTCCTTCCTGAATTTGTGCAATATCTATGAGGCCATGATAAGTGGTGAGATAAGGGATTAATACGGATGCTTCTTCAAAAGAAAGCGTACTTGGTTTAGGCACTACATAGGTAGGGGTAATCGTGATGTGCGACCTAAAGCAGCCCTTGGGGGCAGCAGCCACAACTTCATCACCTACCTTCCAATCCTTGATATTACTTCCTACGGCTGTTACGATTCCAGCACATTCCATACCAAAGGCTGCTTCAAAATAGGTGCCTTCAATGACCTTTGGTGAAATTTGTCCCATTACCTTCAGCAAATCTTTGAAATTAAGTGCCGCTGCACTTACTTCAATTTCAATTTCGTCAGGATTGGGAGCTCGCCGTTTTATTTCCCGGAAGTATAAACTATCTACCTGTCCTGCTTGCCCAATAGCTAATGCTACAGCTGTTTCATCTGTATTAGTTTCGAAACTTTGACTTTGTTGGTTTTGAAGTGTTTTGGGGAGAAGTGTTTTGAACAAACACCGCCCGCCTCTAAGGGCTATATCTAAGTATGTTGGAGGCGATTTCAGAATCTGAACCAGTTCGCTAATGCTGCCCTGTTCTTCAGTGCTTTGTAAATCAATCATCTGGCAACTGATATTCGGGTGCTCATTGCTGATCAATGCTCCCAGGCCTGTGATAGGCCCATTGGCAAGGCTTTGCTCTTCCAGGAGGTCCGAATCATTAAGCGCATAGGTACCTTGCGTCAGGATAGTAAGACGAGTTGTTTCTTCTGATCTTGTCTGTGCTAATGCCTGTGCCAGATGGCTAATTGAAATAGTTTGCTCTAGTGTAGCATCATACAACTGATCCGTTGTGTTTGGGTGGAGAGGCCAGGTATATAAAATATTGGTATAATCATCTAGATTAATGGTGTTGAATAACTGTTTGAAATGATCGATTTCATTGGGATTGATAGCAAACTCATGTTCCTGAATTTGCTCAAAAGTATTTCCTTTCCTGACCAATATAGCAGGCAGTTCGGCTTTTGATAGCTCTGCTCTCAGATATTGATGCCATCCTTTGTGTCCGTCAAGAATGATCCAACCTCCTGTTGGGGTAAGAGTAGGCTCTTCCTCGATAGTAAAAGTTTCCCAGTCCCATTCGTAAAACCAGTTTTCCTGAGTAGGCTTTTGATCTTTGGCAATAGCCTGGCAGCTCAGTCCTTTTAATTCAACTAAAACATTACCAAAGTCATCAATAATTTGAAGATCACTTTTGATAGAGGAGGCATGGGTTTCTGTAATTTGAGCATAACTCCAACCTTGATTGCCCGGAGAACGGTAAAAATTCACTTCTTCTATGGATACAGGAACATAAGGTGTTGCTTCTCCCTGATGTTCTATGATTGCAACTATTGACTGGAATGCTGCATCCAGGATGGTAGGATGGAGAAAGTATTGATCCTGATTGTCGCTGAGGTTTGAATGCCCTTCTATACGGGTGAGCACCTTCTTATCCCCTTTAAATAATTGTTTCATTCCCTGGAAGTAGGGTCCATAACTCAGGCCACCCTTTTCAAGGGTTTGGTAGAGCTGCATGGTATCTATTTCCTCAGGGCATATTTGTTTAATGGCTTCTAGGCCTGCTTGTGAAATTGTTTTTTGTAAAGGTTCTTCCAACAAGCGGCCCACTGCATGTTGTTGCCAGTCGCTGCCTGCTGTTTTAATTTTGCTGTGGACTGTATATTGTTGTAACTCAGGGATAAACTGAAAGCGTAGTACCTGAACTGCATCAGCTTGTTTGATCAACATCTGTTTGAAGTCGATCTTTTGTAGTGTACAAGCTTTGGTACCGAAAATTTTGTGGTGTAGAGCAATACCTGCTTCAACATAAGACGCACCAGGAAATACAATCGTATCGTTTACCTGATGATCGTTGAGGAATGGAAAGTAATATTGGTTAAACTCTACCTCAAAAGCAGGGTTGATTTGCCGTGCATTCATATTGAAATAAACATGGCCCTTAAGTCCTGTTCTATCTTCCATAGAGATAGCAGACTCATGCCAATAGCTGGATTTTTGCCAGGGATAGAGTGGAAGTTTTACAAATTGGCCAGGCAGGCTTAGTGCTTCCCATTTAGGTTGGAAGCCCAGTGTAAATAAACTTCCCAATGATTCCAGCATTTTTAGCTGCTCATTTTCTTTCCTGCGTATAGAAGCTAGTTGAAATGCTTTTTTGCCTGACTTTTGTATGCACTCTTTGATATTGTTTCGTAGTACCGGATGTGGGCCCACTTCTAAAAATACCGTGTAACCATCGTCCAGTAATTGCGTAATGGTGGAAGCAAAACGGACGGGTCGGCGTACATTTTTCCACCAATATTGTGCATCAATAGCATCTCCCTTGATGCTTTCACCTGTTACAGTAGAATATACAGGAATGGTAGTAGCTTGCGGGCTTAAAGAAGACAGCTTGTCCAAAAGAGCTGTTTTAATCAATTCCATTTTAGGGCTGTGGTAAGGCACTTCGACATCCAGCATTTTATTAAAAACGCCTTGCTCCTCCAGTATGGATGCAATTTTTGTCAGGCCTTCTTCATCTCCTGCTAGTGTTAGCGAGGAAAAACTATTAATAGCAGCAATAGAAATATCTTCATATTGCTGAATCAGCTCTTTGGCATCTTGTTCAGACAAGCCTACTGCAAGCATTTTACCTGTACCAGCACATTCCTGTTGTAATTGGCTACGATAATAACTCACCTTCAACGCATCTTCGAGGCTTAATGCGCCACTTACATAAGCACTTGCTACTTCTCCCACACTATGGCCAACAACGGCATCGGGCATGATACCCCAGCTGTCCCAAAGAGTAGTGAGTGCTATTTGTATCGCAAGATTGGTGGGTTGAGCATAGCGTGTTTCTGTAATTTTTGACTCCTCTTCGCTAGCCAGTAAGATGTCTAGCAATGAGAATTGAGCAATCTCATAGAATAACTGATCAATTTCCTGCAATTTGGCTTTAAAAATAGGCTGGGATTCGTATAACTGCTTACCCATAGCCCACCATTGAGGCCCCATACCTGTATAAACAAATGCAAGCTTCTTTTTTGTAATCGAATGATCTTTCTCATAGGATGCACCTGCTGAGAGGAACAGATCATCTCCGAAGGCTTGTAAGCTGTTTACAATATCTTCCGTATTATTTCCCGCTACTGCGAAACGGAACTGATGGTGGCTCCTACGGTGAACCAGGGTGTGCTGCAGATCAGCAAAATTTAGCGCTTGCTCTTTTAATAATTGTGCATATTGGTTGGCAAGGCTTCTTAGTGCTTCTTCTGAACGTGCTGTAATAGGAAGTAATGCATATTTGCTAGTTGTATCTGCTGGATTGGTGGCTGGTGATTTATCATTTTCCCATTGCTGTAAAATGATATGGGCGTTTGTACCTCCATAACCAAAAGAATTGATAGAAGCTGAACTGATGTCATCTTCAGGTAGGGGCTCTAGTTGTGTAGGTACTTTCAGGCTTAATGCATCAAAGTTAATTGTAGGATTTGGGGTGTTGAAGTGCAGATTTTGAGGTGCCTGATTGTGATGCATCACCAAAGCGGCTTTCATAAAACCGGCAATACCTGCCGCAGCTTCCAGGTGTCCTATATTTGTTTTGACGGAGCCAACAAAAGCTTTGTCCGATGTTGTTTTTTCGCATAGCACCGCATTTAGTGCCTCTATTTCTCTGGGGTCTCCTGCTTGGGTACCTGTACCGTGTGCCTCTACATAATGAATATCATCAGGAGCTAAATGAGCTTTATGAAGCACTTCTCGTATGAGTGTTTCCTGTGCTTGCTGATTGGGGACCGTGATGCCGTTAGTCTGTCCATCCTGGTTGACTCCACTCGCTCTGACTACCGCATAAATAGGATCATTATCTTTAAGTGCCTGTTCTAAAGGCTTCAGTAACACGGCACCTGCGCCTTCCCCTCTTACATAACCTCCTGCATCAGCATCAAAAGCCTTGGACCTGCTGTGTTTCGCAAGGAACCTGCCCTTACTCATGGCTATTGGATACTCGGGGCGTAACATTAAATTGACACCTCCGGTTAGTGCCTGATCACATTCTCCATTCCAGATGCTCTGGCAGGCATAGTGTACAGCTACCAAAGAAGAAGAACAGGCAGTATCCATACTCACGCTTGGCCCACGAAGGTCAAAGGCATACGAAATGCGATTGGAGAGGATGACCATAGTTGAGCTGGTAGGAGTATGTGTATTGATCATGTCCCGATTGTAGGGAGTCAATTGCAATAGCATATTGTCAAGAGTGAAACCTCCCACAAAAACACCTGTGCGTGATCCACGAAGGCGCTCTAGTTTAATGCCTGCATCTTCAATTGCTTCATAACAAACCTCCAGCAACAATCTTTGCTGAGGATCTATTACTTCGGCTTCTCTTGGAGAAATACCAAAAAATAGAGGATCAAATTGCTTTATATCGGTTTGAAGGAAGCCTGCCTGTTTAGCATGTAGCTTTCCTGGTATGTCGGTGTTTTCATCATAATATTTACGCATGTCCCAACGATTTTTAGGGACATCTACTATCGCATCGGTTCCATTAACAAGAAGATTCCAGAATTCAACAGGGGAGTGGGCTCCGCCAGGGAAGCGACACCCCATACCAATGATAGCTATCGGCGAGTAGGTAGTTGCCATAATGAAATAGATTTTAGGAGTGTTATCCAAAAATGTGCTTTCCTCGAAATTCGAGGATGAGAAGATTTGGGGGTTCTATGGGGATGATTTGGGCTAGTTATAATTACTGTATTATGCCTTAATAGAAGGCAAACAGTAAATATTTTTTCTATTGACAAAGATGAGAAAGAGCGTACCAGAAATTTGGGACAACCATATAGGAGAAAAGTGACATTAGGTATAAATTGTTGAAAAACAAGTGGTTCAACTTGTGATTTGGAAGGGGCTAATCTTATGCGTTTAAAAAATCAGAAGGAGATTTTCCAAATTCTTTATTGAATTCTCTTGAAAAATAGGATACATCCTTATAACCAACGGATAAAGCGGTTGCTTTTACAGAGGAAATTTTACCATTAAGCAGCAACTCACGAGCTTTTAATAAACGGACATTTTTAAGATACTGTCCTGGTGTTAAGCCCACCGAAATTTTCATCCGTCGCAATAATTGGCGCTTGCTAATATTGAGATCGTTTGCCAGGCGTTCAGTTGTATAACTGAAATCCGAGCAATTTTCTATTGCTTTCTCCTCTAAATCCTTTAGCCAATTTTGTATAGCTTCATCTTCTGGTAAAGGAGCGGGCATCGTCTGAAGAGCATTATCCGTCTTTGTATTCGTTTCTTCTTCTCGAGCCAATTGGCGGACGGTAGCATTCTTGATGAGATTTTCTATCCTTACTTTTAATTCTATTTGAGAGAAGGGTTTAGTGAGATAGTCGTCTACGCCAATGCGCAAGGCCTTTAATTTGTCATCAAGGCTTCCTTTGGCAGTAAGCATAATGACAGGGATTTGCGAATATTTTGATTTGATTATGTTGAGTAATTGATAGCCATCCATCACCGGCATCATAATATCGGAAAGAATCAAATGGCATACAGGATGGTCAGAAGTATGGGGGGCTAACAAATCTAAAGCTTCCTGTCCATTAAAGGCAGTAATGATATTGTAGGCAGGAGCCAGGAGATTTTTAATATAAAACTGCAGATCAGGGTTGTCTTCAACCAATAGTATGGTAGCCAATTGATCGTTTTTTTCAGATAGGCGATTTGCTCTCAGGCTGGAATCAGTTATAGTATATTGCTGGAAGGTAACCAATGGCGTTTCTTGTATCGTATCAATACAATTGGATGTTTCCTTTAAGGGGATTGAAATAATAAAGCTTGTACCTGTTCCAATTGTGCTGCTTACCTGGATATCTCCTTCCATCAATTGTGCAAATTCCTTTGCAATAGCTAGTCCAATACCTGTACCTCCTTCGGCTAATCTATTTTGGTTTTTGGATTGGAAAAAACGATCAAAAATATGGGGTAAATCTTCTTCGTGTATACCCCGGCCATTATCCCTGATTTCAATTATTATTTTGGCGTTGGAACTCACCGTACTCAATGTGATTTTTCCAGCTCTTTGGGTATACTTAAAGGCATTGGATAAGATATTGGCGAGGATCATTTCCATTTTGGCTGCATCCATCTCTAATTTTAGCGATAGATCACAATCATAGTTTATCGTAAACTTGATTTCTTTTTGTTTGGCAATAGATTCGAAGTTTGCAGTGAGTGTTTTGAGGAAAGAATACCAATCAATGTGAATTGTATTCAGCTTCATTTTTCCAGCCTCCAACTTGGTTAGATCAAGAATCTCATTGATCATTTTTTGGAGTTGTTTGCCATTGCGTTGAGCCAGAATAAGGTTATAATGGTCGTGTTGGCTAAGTGTATTTCGATTGATAATATCAGTGATAGGAGCAAGCATGAGTGTGAGTGGAGTACGGAGTTCATGAGAGATGTTTGCAAAGAAATGCGATTTAAGGTTATCCAGGCTTCGTAATTCTTCAGCTTGCTTTTCTATGATTTTTTTGTCTGCGTTGATTTTTTCGGTTCTTTCGGCTACTTTCTCTTCCAGTTCAATTTGCCTTTTTCTCAATATTTGTATGCGGCTCTTGAAGATTAAGAGCGTTATACTTGCACCTAAAAAACTAATTAGGGCAATGAACCAAGTTTTATAATAAAATGGCCTTAAAACATGGATAGGTATATTGAGTTGATTTTTCGCAAATTGCCCGGAGGCACCCTGTGCTCTGATGTGTAGATAGTGAGTACCATAGGGTAAGCCACTGATACGAAGCCTGTTTTCTTCTAAATAAATCCAGGATTCACCTTGTCCATCTATTTTATAGCTATATTTAATAAGGTCTGCATTTTTGTATTCCAGGAGGGCAAAGTCCAGGATAAAGAACTGATCTTGGGTTTGGAGCACGATCTTATTGTCTTGGAGGAGCTCTGTAGTGCGATCTACCAATTCATCTTCAGTACCATCATATTGCTGAAACCGGGAAATCACAAAAGGAACATCATAATCAGTCTGGATATTGAGCAAGTCATTGGGATAAAATGATGTGACTCCATTCATAGAACCAAAAAAGATCCTTCCATCCTGATCCTGGAAATGGGCGATCCGATTGAATTCATTAAAAGGAAGGCCATCCGCTACGGTATAAGTTTGAGTAATATGTGTGGATTTATTGAGTCGGATGATGCCGTAATCACTAGACATCCAGAGGTTGTCATGTGTATCCTCATATATCGCGTATAGTGTGTTATGTGAGAGTCCTTCTGAAATAGAAAATTGCTCGTATCTATTAATCTTGAAACTTAGTTCATCCTGCTCGATTGTATTAGCACTAATTTCCAGGTTTAATTTTAACAGGCCACCACCACCTGTAGCCACCCAAATAGTATTAGGCCTATACTTATCTTTATGGATATGATGGATTAAGTCGTAAGGAATGTAATGTTGTGCATCTCCTTCCGTAGAAAATCGCTGGATAATCCCTTTTTGAGTGTGAAGCACATATATGCCAGAAGTACTTGAAATTAAAATATGATCATCATCCCATGGCAAAAAACCATAAACAGAACTAAAGGATAAGGCTTCATAGTCATTGTAGTCATTAAAAAACGATAAGCTGTCATTCTGTAATATACCCAATCCTTTATCCAGCAAACCTAGCCATACATTTTGCTTATTGTCCTGATGTATAGACCAGGTCATTTCGGATACCAAGTCATTTTTCCAGTAGTGAATCTTTTGGATTTCTTCATTTTTGCAATGAACCAGGTGATAATTTCCACCCATATAATAACCTCCCCTGGAATCCAGGCATATAGGACGGAAAATACGTTTACCAATCCAGCCTGTAGTATGTAAGCCTTTGGTAGTATTTTTCTCCAGGTCGATTATATATCGCTGATGGAGGGTGCTATTTACCAACAAGTGTTCATTTAGAACTGCTATTCCTCTTGTACTAAAAGCCGTATGTACATGATAGTCTTTGTGATTTTGGTTGAGATAATTAGTAAAAGAGTTATGAGTTAATTGAACCTTGTACAAACCAAACTGGGTTGAAAACCAGGCATGATTTTGATTGTCAAAATATATTCTTGAAATATTATCTTTTAGAATATCGGGATATAATTTTCCAAAATCGAAAATGATCTCTCCATCTAGAGAAAAAAGGAATAATTGTTTATCATCCTTATACCAATAGGGAGGAGTCCCATCCTGAAGGAAAAAGTGATCTTGAAGCTCGGCTGATCCAGTTGGATTCCTGTGAATAATGGGTATAGTATAAGGCTGTGGAGTATTTTTTCCTGCCGGTATAATGAAGGAGTCACCTTTAAGAAAGAGCCATTTATTGGATAAGGCATCCTCAAAGAAATTGGTAACTTCAATGTAAGTTCCACGGGATGGCATAGTATGTGACCAAATGCGATTTCCTAAAGAATCCAGCTCTAGTAATTCTATTTTATTATCCTCAAAAAAATTAAGGGCTAAAAGCCTATAGTCAGGAGTAATCGATTTTATAGCTATCCGCTGAGCACTCTTAACAGCTAATTCTTTGATCTTACCCTGATCGACTTGATAGAGTTTATTTTCCTGACTTAAGTATATTTTTTTGTCAGGCCCCATTACAGCTCTATCAATTGCCTTTTTGACAAAAGGACAATTATCTCCAAAGCGTTCTTGCAGGCTTTTTACTTCATTTGTATAAATATTAACAAAGGAAATTTGACTAGCAATCATACTGGAACGAGGAAAAATCCACAGCCAACCTTCATTGTCTTCTAAAATATTGAAGACGCCATTATCGATTAATCCCTGTTTTTCTTTTGTGAAAATCTGGAAAGTATTGCCATCAAAGCGATTTAATCCCAGTTTTGTACCTATCCAAATGAAACCACGGCTATCTTGTAAAATAGGTCCTACATCGCGATGTGATAAACCATCCTCTACACCAAAATATTGAACATCCGCAATATAATCTTGTCCTTGCAGATGAAGCGTTCCTCCTATCACTAGGTATAGTAAGATAATATGCTGTAATAGTTTCACCTTTTCTTTAATTCACACAGGATAAAAGAGTGTTTGGCCATCTTCTAATATCCTAAAAAATATAATAGGCATATTTCACTGTGTGGAAATACACTTTTTATTGGAAAAAAACATATTTGAATAATTCGTTCCTCGTTGAGCGCGCAAAATAAGCTATCATTTTGAGTCTGGTACGTATTTTTTGATAGAAAAATTTTAACAGCATTCGTATAAAAAAACCATTCTCAATCATTATGACTGAGAATGGTTCAGTGGTTTAGATGATTTTAAAAATCACCAATTTATATTACTAACAAACCTTATTTCGTCTTCACCAATCGGACTACCTGGATTGGT
>JAKSDI010000189.1 GCA_022360175.1 Chitinophagales bacterium | reverse complement strand
TATCATACTTATGAAAAACGGAAGCGAATTAATCATTTACATTTTATCTTCAATCCCTTAGGTTGACGCGTATGCGATAGCTATCGGGATTTAACGCTGTATAGGACGAAAATTGCCTCAAGATAATATGTGATTTAATTTGTCTTGGCACTTACTTATTTGTTGGATTTCAATAAGCTCATAGCTCTGGATATATCATTTACCACTGAACAGAGCATTCGTTATTGTTAAGCAACTTCTGTATCTTCAGTCAGAAAACCTCAATTCCAGAAGAGATAAAATGCTACCATGGAAAAAAATAAGATTTGGCATAAGGTACTATCTGATAAAGATGAATTAAAGGAAGGGCGTGTGATGACGGTTACCGCAGGCCATAAAGGCATTTGCTTAACCCATTTTGAAGGTGAAATTTGTGCGTTAGACAATAAATGCCCCCATCAGGGAGGCCCTCTTGGAGAAGGGTCTATTGAAAATGGCTTTTTGAGATGCCCCTGGCACGGTTGGGATTTTCATCCTTGCACAGGTAAAGCACCCGGTTATGATGATGGAGTAGAGGCTTATCCTGTGAAAATTGAAGGTAATGAAGTCTTTGTTGGATTGGAAGAAGAGGCGCCTCATGAGGCTACCATTACTGATCTGATGGCCGAAACAATGGTCAATTGGGGCATCAATCGGGTATTTGGCATGGTGGGGCATTCCAATCTCGGCCTGGCAGATGCGCTGCGCAGGCAGGAAGAAAAAGGAAATTTAAAATTTATCGGAATACGTCATGAAGGAGCTGCTTCTTTTGCTGCTTCTGCTTATGGAAAACTAACAGGAAAACCGGCCGCTTGTTTTGCTATTGCAGGCCCAGGAGCAACTAATCTATTTACTGGTTTATGGGATGCTAAAGTAGACAGGGCTCCTATCTTAGCACTAACAGGCCAGGTAGATACTCAAGTAGTTGGAACGGGCAATTTTCAGGAGCTAGATTTGGTAAAGGCTTTTAATACCGTTGCAGAATTTAATCATCGAGTTGAACCTGGTAGTCGCCATTCTGAGTTAATGCTGCTTGCTATCAAACACGCCATTTTGAAAAGAGATGTTTCGCATTTGACTTTCCCCGATGATGTACAAACCTTGGTGGCTAATCCCAGAGCTCGCGCTAAGACACCAAAAGGACGTATTACACCGATGACGATTACTCCTCCTCAGGAGTCTTTGGATAAAGCCATTCATTTACTCAATGAAGCTAAAAAGCCTGTTATCATAGTAGGCCATGGCGCACGTTTTCATATGGATCAGGTCATTGCTTTTGCAGAAAAAATGCAGGCTCCTGTATTGACCACTTTTAAAGGGAAGGGGCAGATTGCAGATGATCATCCATTGGGATGTGGGGTGTTGGGAAGGAGTGGTACACCAGTTGCTTCCTGGTTTATGAATGAATCAGACTTAATGCTTGTCATTGGAGCTTCCTTTTCGAAACATACAGGCATAACACCCAAGATTCCTACCATTCAAATTGATTTTGATCCTTTGGCATTGAGCAAATTCCATCAGGTGGAGGTGCCTGTGTGGGGTGAAATTTCAGTGACGGTGGAATTGTTGAATCAAAGGATAAGCAGCTATGATAATAAAGTAGATCGTAGAGAGGAAATTGCCAGTCGCTGGGCAATCTGGAAAGCAGAAAAAAACAAACGACTTGGAGAAGACAGGGGGAAAGGAGTCAGCTCAATTGCGGTATTTGATGCTTTAAATCAACTAGCTCCGGAAAATGCTGTCATGTGTGTAGATGTAGGAAATAATGCTTATTCTTTTGGGCGTTATTTTGAGTCGAAAAAGCATAGTTTTTTAATGTCTGGGTACTTAGGCTCTATTGGCTTTGCTTTCCCCGCAGCAATGGGAGCCTGGGCAGCAGTTGGAAATGAAAGGCCTATCATTGCTGTTGCCGGTGATGGCGGATTTTGCCAATATCTGGCAGAATTGACAACTGCTGTTAAGTATGAAATGCCGATCAAAACGATCATTTTAAATAATAATGAATTAGGGAAAATATCCAAAGAGCAAAGGGCTGGAGAATTCGATGTATGGGCTACCTCTTTGGTAAATCCTGATTTTGCTGCTTACGCAAGAAGCTGCGGTGCTTTTGGTATCCAGGTAACAAAAAAGGAAGAACTCTTTGGTGCCATGCAACAACTGATGGAACAGGATGGTCCCGGGCTTTTGGAGATTAAAACGGATGTGGCTTTGCTGTAAGTAAGAGAGCAAAATGGAAATAGTGTAAATTGCGCGGAATTAATGATCAATCTCCCTTGTAATAATTTATTCCAACATGAAGCAATTGATATTCCTTTTGTTTACTGCATTATCAATTCCTGCTTATGCACAAATAACTGATATAGAATTAAAACAAAAAGTACTCAATAAATTTCAATTTGAAGAGTATCGTATTCCTACAGAGAAGGACACCATTCTTTTTTATCTCCACAAAACAAAGAATGTCCAGCCAACGAAATTGGTTTTATATCTCCAGGGGACTACGCCTACTCCTGATCCATTTTTTGAAATCAGGAAAATAAAGGAAGGGTATTCTTATATTCAGTATTTTCCTTCTGATTACGAATTGCTAGGCGATGAATACGCATTCGCTTTTATTGCAGTTCCGGGAGTTGCTGCTATTAAAAATATAGGGCAGTACAACTTGACAAAGTATAATAGTTTAAACTCATTAGATTATAGGGTCTTTCAGGCGGATACCGTCATCAATTATATTTCGGAGCAGTTGTTTGAATTGGATAAAACGATCGTTTATGGCCATTCTGAAGGAGCTCCGGTGGCGGCACGATTAGGGACTGTAAATACCCGAATTAGCCATCTGGGTTTTTGGGCAGGGAATGCACTGCCAGATTTTTATGATTTCATACTTTTCGAGCGCAAAGCAAACTTGCAAGACCTACAGTCTGATAGCACTACACAGAAAAATATAGAGGATGTCATTTCCTTATTCGAAACAATTGCTGCTGATTCTTTAAATACGGTTCCAGCGAATACAAATGAAATAACAGAATACACCAATAAACGTTGGTGGAGCTATGCAGAACCACCAATAAACGATTTGGTGAAAATTGATATCCCTCTTTATGTACAGGTAGCAACCGAGGATGAAAGTGTTGCTGTTGAAAGTACTTATCTTATACCATTGGAGTTTATACGACTGCAGAAAAAAAATCTCACCTTTAAGGCTTGTGTCAGTTGTGATCATAGCTTTGTTAAAGGTGATAAAGATTTATGGTCGGATATTTTTTTGGATTTTATATCATGGACAGAGAAATAATAGTCCAAGGTTTGATAATTGAGATGCTGCTTGAGTAAAAGGTATGGGGTGAAATCTTGCTAAAATGCATTTCGGCTTTCTCCGTTTATGGATTCATTATCTATAGTCTGTATCTTAATAGGACTAAAAAAGATACAATGAAAACTATACTCATCCTGTTCTTTCAAACTCTTGTTGTATGTGTTTATGCGTCGGGCCTGTCAATTAGTGAACCCATAATATATATAGACGAAAACGAATCCTATGCAGTCTTAAATGTAAGCTGGGAAAATGGCTGGAACAACGAGCGAAATAACGATGCTGTCTGGTTGTTTTTTAAATTATTACGTGGCGAAAATGGGTATATGCATGCTAAAGTTAATGCGGAGGGCCACCTTATAAGTACGCTTGATCCAGAACAGGAAGTCAATATCGGTTATACAGTACCAGCAGATGGAACAGGTATTTTTATATATCCCCAATCCACTTTTAGAGGAAACATTAATCTAAGCGTAAAGATTGTCCTGGATACTGAAAGTGCGAGAAATAGAAATACGAGGAATGCCCTATTTAAAGCCTATGCCATTGAAATGGTGCGGATACCAGAAGGGGGCTTTTTTCTTGGTGATAGAGATACTTCAGCCTTAAAGCGTGGCAGTTTTTACCGATCCGATGCGAACGGTGATTATGATGGCCTGTATGAATTACGTGCGGAAACACAGGAGGTGAAAATAGCCCCTGAAGAAGGGAGTTTGTATTATCAGGCACCGAGAGGGTATGAGGGCGATCAAAAAGGTATAATACCGGCAGTATTTCCTAAGGGAGTAGAGGAGTTTTATATCATGAAATATGAGCCCACTCAAGGTCAGTATGTTGATTTTTTAAACTCCTTAAGTGAACAACAAAGTCATAATAGAGCCAATTTTGGAGGGAAAAACTATTATAGAGAAAGAGGCTCAATAGAAATCAAAAATGGTGTGTATAGTGCAGGCTATCCCAATGCGACTTGCAACTTCATGAGTTGGGATGATGCGATGGCTTATGCCGATTGGGCAGGACTGAGCCCTATGACAGAATTTGAGTTTACCAAAGCATCCAGAGGAACAGAAAGGCCGGAAGATGGTTGGGATTTTCCCTGGGGGAGCAATTCCAAATTAGGCATACAAAGGTCGATTTCAAAAAATGGAGAACTTATCATGCTTAATAACTGGGAGGAATCCAGGCTGACGGATGAGACTAAAGAAGTATTTGCGGGTTCCTATTATTGGGTGATGGATATGGCAGGCAGCTTATGGGAAAGAGTCATTACGGTTGGTGATGAAAAAGGCAGAAAGTTTGAAGGAACTCATGGCGATGGCTACCTATCCGATTATGGTTTTGCTACTAATGAAGATTGGCCCAAAGGCATTGAGGAAACAGGCGGTTTTGGATTTAGAGGTGGCGGATTTTATACCTTCGGCAGGTATTATCACGATTTTAATCCCTACAGTCCCATTTCTTTCCGGCCGTATGGAGGCTGGTCTGGCGGAAGCAGAAAAAACGCTTATGGTGCAAGGTTTGTTAAAAGGGTAGAATAAAGAAAAGCAAATTCAAAGTATGGTTTACCGAGAGTATCCTCCTTCTGAAAAACTCAGGGATATAGTACTCAATTATTGGTCATTTAAAATTGATGAGGAGACGCAATCTTCATCTCCTATTCAGCATATAACATTGCCAGACAATAGTGTATCTATTGTTTTAATAAGCCAACCTTATTTTCAGGGCGTTCGAATGCTTGGGCAGCATACGCATCAATTTGAGCAAAGCATTTTTCCCAATTCTATATATCTGGGCATTCGTTTGTTGCCATGGCTGAATTTTAGGCCGGCACTATTTGAAAGAAAAGAAATGCTGAATACTACGGCTGCTGCACTTCCTCTGATAGAAAGCTATTTTAATGAGATGGCAAGCGTATTAAAACAGATAGATGATGATTTAATACAAGAACTGGAAAACACATTTCTTCAACTGATCAATACATGTACCATTGTGCAAAATGATATGATTAAATACATCTGTTTGGCTTTGGATAAAGGAGTATCTATTGCCACAATCGTAGAAGAAGTGCCTTTTTCCGTAAGGGTGATCCAGAAAAAATTCAAGGCAGATGTAGGCCTTACTATGCGACAATATGCCAATACCAGTCGACAGCGCCGACTATGGACGGAACGACTATATGAAGGAAGAGATATTAAAGAACTGATTTACGATTATAACTTTTACGATCAGGCCCATTTTATTAATCATTTTAAAAAAATAATGAAAGTGCCACACAGTGTATTCGAAGCCTATCAACAGCAAATTGAACTTGTGATTGACTAAAAGAACGCTTTCTTACAATACAAATAGCGTTAAAAACAACTTCTTTGTGGGAAAAAATAACATGAAGTTCTTAGTCCTCATTCCTTTATTGTTTACATCTATTTATACTTGTTTTTCTCAAAGTACCTCCCTTCTTGATACCGTCAAATCAGTGGAAGATTTAAGCTTCATGGAAGGAGATTGGAAAGGAGAAGGCTGGATAATAGGTCAAGATAGAGTGAAAAAACGTTTTGTGCAGTCTGAAAATATCCATCCAAAAGTGGGAAAGCAACTTCTTCAGGTAGAAGGACTGGGGTATGCGATTGACAGCAGTGGCAACATCACGGATAGAGTCATTCACGATGCATTTGGGATCATCTCTTATAATACAGAACTGAAAGCTGTAACCATGATTAGCTTCTCCGAGAAAAATGGCCGTATGGAGACCGTAATGATGAGCCTGGGAGATAAGCGATTGCAGTGGTCTTTTGGAAATGAAAGCAGTGGTAGCATTATTCGCTTTAAGGAGGACTTTTCTAAAGAAGGGATTTGGAAAGAAGTGGGTGAATTTTCCAGAAATGGCACGGATTGGTATCCCTTTTTTGAAATGATACTAATGAAGCAATAGGTCTATAGCCCAATAATGTTAATGAAATGAAGGGAGAGGCTTAATTTGCATAATGTAGTTAAAAGGGCTAACTTGTTAATAGGTCATAGGAACTACTAGTCGAGGTGATATGTTTACTATATATGGTAAAGAGAATATTCGTTTTTGAAAATGAATAAAATCAACTTGATAAAGTTGCTGTGTAATAAAAAGCGAAAAGAAAATGACTGTTTTAGATAAGCCATTAAGCAACCTACAAATTGAACTATTACGGCTTTATAGCCAGAATGTAAGTGAAGAAGATTTGATAGCAATCAAGCGATTACTAGCAAAGTATTTTGCAGATAGGGCTTCTGATGAAATGGATAAATTGTGGGCAGAACGAGACTGGACTAATGAAACGATGGACAAGTGGCTGAGTGATGAAGACACTACTCCAGAAGAAGGTCAATAAACCATAGTCATGAGAGTGGTATTAGACACTAATAGCCTACTTGTGAGCATTGGGAGAAAATCAAGATATAGGCCTATATTCGATGCTTTAATTGAAGGAAATATTAAGCTCTTG
Organism: Chitinophagales bacterium; assembly: GCA_022360175.1. Taxonomy (GTDB): domain Bacteria; phylum Bacteroidota; class Bacteroidia; order Chitinophagales; family Saprospiraceae; genus JAKSDI01. The sequence goes on along the minus strand of JAKSDI010000189.1, from coordinate 170 downwards.
ATATCAAATGATATAGTAAGTAAGAGATCAAATTAAATTGAATAAAATGGATCACTAAAATTTATATTGTAATCTGAGCCAAAAGAGGCTAGAATATTTTTGACAGCTTTGGTTAATGTTTTCCAAGATTGATAGTTTCTAGGTTTAAGCCACTCATATTTGATCTTTCG